>CAVYNY010000022.1:0-774940 GCA_963769935.1 uncultured delta proteobacterium
ACGGTCGACGTGACCGATCGCATCTACGAGGGCGCCACCCAGAGCACCCTGATCGACACGGCGAGCTCCGGGTCGATCGATGTCCCGGCGTTCTCTGACGAGGTGCTGGTGCTGACCCACACGACCGTCTACAACGGCAGTGCCACGACCTTCAACGACGTGGCGAGCGCCACCTACACCGACAAGATCACCGGCATTGCCGTTCCCGGCCAGACGTCGGCATCGGCCTCCGCCACCACCGTTGCGGCGGCCGGCGACCCTGCCAACAGCATGGTCACGATCAGCGACACCGAATCGATCAGCGGTGACCACCTGAGCTTCTCGGTGGCTGCCCCGTCGGTGGGCTCGTTCAGCGGCTACACCGCCGGAACGCAGACCACCGGTCCGGTCGAATGGAGTTACGGCCCGGTTGGCAGCAGCGGCTCGGTGACCTTCACCAAGACCGTCTCGCTGGACGAGCCGGCGATCACCGCGGGTCGCTCTCCGACACCGCGACGATCACCGGTGACGGCGACGGGGTCCTCGACGGCGACAGCCTGTCGGTGCCGATCACCAGCTCCGCATCGGTCAGCCTGACCATCAACAAGACGATCCCCGCCGGCGCGCTGCGCAGCGGCGAGTCGGTGACGTTCGACTTCGACGTCACGGGCCCGCACGGCTACAGCGACACGGCCTCGATCACCTTCACCTATGGCGGCTCGACCTCCGGGTCGGCCACCCTCACCGGCCTGGAGCCCGGAACCTACACCGTGTCCGAGCAGCCGAGGCGAACTGGGCGGCGCAGCCCGACCAGCAGACCGACATCGAGCTGCCCGACTGCTCGGGGAGCGTGAACTTCACGAACTCCGAGCTGGCGCCCGACCTGTCGGTGAGCAAGACGGCCGATGACGCCGTCGTCAACGCGGGCGACCAGATCGGCTTCGTGGTCGACGTCGCCAACAGCGGTGACCCGGGACCGGCACGGCCAAGGATGTCGCGCTGAACGACCCGCTGCCGCAGGGCGACGGGATCGACTGGTCGATCGACGACGTGAGCGGGTCCGGCGGCTTCACGCCGGCGCTAGGTGACTGCGCGATCACGGGCAGCCCGTCCACCGGCGAGACGCTGGCGTGCTCCTTCGGCGACCTGCTGCCCGGCCAGGGCGTCTCGGTCCACGTCGTCAGCGACACCGACGGCTCGAGCTGTGGTGACTACCTCAACGTGGCCACCCTGAGCGCCAGCAACCATGGCTCGCTGGAGGCCCAGGACTCGGTCACCGTCAAGTGCCCCGACATCGCGGTCGACAAGACCGGTCGGGCACGGTCAACGCCACCGACGCGATCTACTACGAGATCACCGTCAGCAATGACGGCAGCGGTGACGCCTAGGACTTCGACCTTCAGCGACACGCTGCCCGACGTCGCCAACGGCTGGAGCCTGGCCGGCCCCGGCCTTCTGCGACCTGAACGGGGTGGCGCTGACCTGCGCTACGGACGAGCTTCGCCGCGGGTGACGAGCTTCACCATCCGGGTGGAGACCGACGGAGCCCGCCGACTGCGGCGAGCTGCTAAACCTGGCCTCGGCATCGGCCTCCAACGAGGCCGACGAGGACCTGGGCAACAACTCGGACGACCACACCATCGTGGTCGAGTGCCCGGACCTGTCTGCCTACCAAGGTGGCCGATGCGGACGTCGTGTCGGCCGGCCAGGCAGATCGGCTTCACGATGTCCGTCATCGAACACCGATGACGCGGGACCGGCACCGCCTACGACGTCGGGCTGAACGACCCGCTGCCCGCAGGCAGCGGCCTCGACTGGTGGATCGATCCCGCGAACGGCGGACTGCGACATCAGCGGATCACCGGTCGGTTGGCTCGGAGTCCTGGAGTGCGACTTCGGCGACCTGGCCGCCGGTGACTCGGCCAGCGTCCACGTGGTCAGCGATACGGCCAAGGCCGACTGCGCCACCTACCCGAACACGGCGGCGTCACCGCGGACAACCATCCGGAGCTCAACCCGAGCGACGACGTCGACCGTCGAGTGCCCGGGCCTGAACATCAGCAAGCTCGCCGACAACGGCACCATCGACGCCGGTGAGCTGGCCAGCTACACGATCGTGGTCTGGAACGCCGGACCCGGCACGGCGCTGGATGCACTGGTCGGACGAGCTTCCCGCCGGCGTCAACTGGGGCGTGCCAGCTCCTCAACCCCGACGGCGACGATGCCTGCACCAGCAGCCATCGACTCCGAGGGCAACCAGTCGGCCTCGTGCAGCTTCGGCGACCTGGCGCCGACCTCGACAAGGCGGATGGCAAGCAGATCGTCGTCTCCGGGCAGACCGACCGCGCCGACTGCGGCGAGCCTGGACAACACGGCGTTCGCGATCGCCAGCAACGCCGACGAGGTCCAGGCATCGGCCTCGATCACGGTGCAAGTGCCCGACCGTCGCGATCGAGAAGGTCAACGACCAGCCCGATCCGGTCCTGCCGGGAACGGTGGTGTCCTACACCCTGACTGTCACCGTCAGTGACGGACCGGCCAACGAGTGTCTTCGTCAGCGACGTGCTGCCGCGATGGGGCTCGATGCGCCGACCGCGATCAGCGACGGCGGCACGTACGACGCGCGGTACACGGATGCTGACCTGGAACCTGGGCGACCTGGCCGACGGCAGCTACGAGCTGACCTACCAGGCCGCGGTCAGCGCGGACGTCGCGCAGGGCGACGAGCTGGTCAACGTGGCGGTCGGTCGATCAGCCCGAACAGCCAGTGCCCCGACTGCGGAGGACGTGGCGGACGAGTGCGCCGATGACTCGACCGTCACGCCCGCGTGCCGGAGCTGGTGATCGACAAGGCGGCGGCCACCGACGAGGTGCACTTCGTCTTCGATGCGGAGGGCAACGTCATCTCGGTCGACCCGGAGCAGGTGACCTGGACGCTGGACTACACCCTGAGCAACGGACCGGTCACCAACGCGGTGATCACCGACCCGCTGCCCGACTTCCTGATCTTCTGTCGCGCCTCGGACGGCGGCGCCTACGACGACGCCACCGGACCATCACCTGGGAGCTGGGGACGCTCAGCGCGAGCGGCAGCGTCACGCTTCGTGACGACCGTGGATCCGGATGCCCCGGAGGCCGAGCCCATCGTCAACGTGGCCACCATCGACTCCGACGAGACGGCACCCGACGATGGTCAGGACTCGATCATCGTCACGTCCGAGAGCGAGCTGGGCGGCACCGCGACGCCGGCGCCGATCGGTGCCCGACACCGCCCTGGTCTTCGGGACCCGACGGGCAGCCCGTCTCGATCCCGATCGAGTTCCTGGTCTTCTTCTTCATCGGCTCGCTCGGCGTGCTGGCATTCGCCAACGTGCGGGCGGTCCGACGGCGGCGCTAGATCCGGCAGAGCCGATGGGCCGGCGCAACCGCCAGTCCATCGGCCAATCATCCAGCCCCCCTGGCAGGGACGGGGTAGAGGTTCGCCTCTACCCCGTCCTCTGATGTCCGGGGATCGGCAGCCAGCGTCCCACGCAGCGGCATGGTCTGCTGCGGGATGCGCATGGCCCGGCGCACGCGGCGGGTTCGTCGGCTACCGGGCAGCGACGGGGCGGAGCTGCGCGACTCGAGAGTGGACCGGCGGACTAGGGGGCCGGCTGCCCGGCCTGCGTCCCGTTCTCCTCGACCGGATTCGCCGGGTGGGCTGGCTCGGCCGGATGGGTCGGCTGTGCCGGATGCGTGGGCTGTGCCGGATGCGGGGGCTGTGCCGGATGACTGCGCGCCGCGGCGGCCGCGTTCTTGGCGGTGGCCTGCAGGGCCTGCTCCAGGCCCGGGCGGCGCGGATCCGGTTTCGGAGAATTCACGATTTTCGCATCCCGGCCAGCCTGCAGTTCCCGGTAGTCAGAGACCACGACGATCTCTGCAGCTTTCCCTGTTGGATTTGCACCCCCTAGCATACTTTCCAGAGTACGCTTTTGAGTCACCAGCCGTGAACTCGTACGGGCACGAAGTCCCGACGGCAGGGCCGTACCCTTCCTAACCGCCTTGGCAGCTTGAGCGGCCTCTCTCGTTCCCGCTGTTGCAAGTGCCTCCGTCTGCCGCAGCGCTTCCGCGAAGACGCGCCCCTGCTGAAGCACTCTGGGGTCGGTGATGTCGCGAATCTGGATTTCACCTGGGCTTACAATGCCGACCGTCACGTGTGCGAGCGGCGCCACTGATTTAGCGGGTCTTTTGGTTTCGTCACTCATCGCTATGCCTCTTCCTGACGGATCGCCAATCCTTAGGTCCGGAGCATAAACAAGCTCATTCGCATTGTCCAATTTCCAGCCCTTAAGCGCTGGTGCGGTTCCTCTCAAGTTGCTAGGTCGGAACTGTGGCCATTCCCTCGGCTCTCCATTTGCGGGTCTCTCCGACTGCTTTTCCGTAGTGAATCGAAGTTTCCGTTTCCGCCTGTCCGAGGTACAAATGCATGAATTTGAACAGCTTTGCCGGAATGAACAAACAGCGAACTAGAGCATGTTCGACACAGAATTGTGGGCAGATTTTCGTCCAAAACTGCCCTCTATTGCTGATAGCATCTTCGCTAAGTCGATTTGTGGCAGGAGCTTCGATATGAGCCATGGAGCCGGAATTGTTTGGGCTCAGATTTTCTGTTGGCCATTCCCGTGATCGTGCTAAAGTCTTACCTCCAAATAGGTTGCCGAACAACCACTGATTTAGACATAGCAAGAACTCGCTGGAGCCTCCATGCCCCCTACAACAGCCACCGAATCTCCTTCCATCCCCCAAATCGGCATGCTCGCCACAGTTCGCAATCGTCGCGGACTCGTCACCTCGGTGGACGCCTTCGACGGCGGTGCGGAAGGCCGGGTCCACCTCATCTCCATCGAGTATCTCGACCCGGATGGCTCCCTGGAAGACCAGCTAATCTGGGAACGCGAACCAGAAGCGCGTCTGCTGCAACCTTCGGCCCTCCCCGAAGTCAGCCGCCAGGCCCCAATGGATCCAACGCACTTCGATGCCCTCGTCCGGGCTACAAGATGGTCCGCGATGAGCCCGTACATCGACCCCGATGGCAGCGGTCCGCTGGATCGCCTTCCTCTCTCCTCGCCCGTCCACGGTGCGATCCAGGTTGAAGATTTCCAGCTGGTTCCCCTCTGGAAAGCAATGCGTATGCCCCGCGTAGCTCTCCTGCTCGCCGACGACGTCGGGTTAGGAAAGACGATCGAGGCAGGCCTCATTCTCACGGAATTACTCCTCCGCCGACGCGTGCGGCGCGTTCTGATCGTCTGCCCAGCCTCGCTACGCACACAGTGGAAACAGGAGATGCATGACAAGTTCTCGCTCCACTTTGACATCGTGGATCGAAGTGCGACTCACGATCTCCAGAAACGGCTTGGACTGGATGCCAACCCGTGGCGGACATTTCACCGTGTCATCACCTCCTACGACTACCTGAAGCAGGCCGATATCTTCGAGCAATTCCGCTCCGCGACGACACCCACGGAGACGGCGGGCTCGCCACACCTCCCCTGGGACCTTCTCATCGTCGATGAGGCCCACAACCTGAGCCCCTCCAGCTTCGGTGACGACAGTGATGTGGCGCGACTCCTCCAGTGGCTGTCCCCGATGTTCGAGCACCGCCTCTTTCTGACAGCTACCCCCCACAATGGTCACACTCGGAGCTTCACTGGATTACTCGAGAGCCTCGACCCGGTGCGCTTCACACGGAAATCGGACGCGCTTACTAACGACGAGAAGGAACGCATTAAGCAGGTCGTCATCCGTCGGCTCAAGAGCGAGATCAACGCACTAACTGACCCACCACGCTTCGCAGACAGATTCCTCGAGGCAGTCCCCATCACTCTCAGCCCCGCTGAAGCTGAACTCGCTGTCGCCTTCGATGCCTTCAAGAAGAAGGTCAAATCCATCGTACGATCCTTAAAAAGTCGCAGCGAAGAGATCGCAGGCACTTTCGCGGTCGAGGTCCTCGGCAAGCGACTGCTTTCTTGCCCATCCGCCTTCGCAAACTCCTGGCATCGCTACAAACGAGGCATCGCTGCCGAAGAAGAAGCTGCAGTTCAGGAAGTGAGATCGGCAGAGCGAGCTGTCCGTGAGGAAACAGCTGATGATCGTGAGGCGGAAAGCCGAACGGGACATGCCGCCGAAACAGTTGGCGCTTGGCTCAAGCCTCTCGCGAATCAACTCCAAGATGAAATGGCAGCACTCGATGCTGCTCTCGAAGGGCTTGGTCTGGGTACGACACCTGATAGTGACGAACCGCTCCTCCCGAACACCGATGTACGCTTCGACGCCCTTTTGAAGCTCATCGATAAGAAACTCCTAGAAAGGGGCAAGTTCCGCGACGATGAGAGGCTCGTCATCTTCACGGAATACAAGACGACACTGGATTACCTCGAACTCCGGCTAAGAAAGAAGTTCCCCGAGGACGGGGTCATTCGCACCCTATTTGGCGAACGTTCCGGAACCGGCGGGCGATCCAGGCGTGATGACACGATCGCAGCGTTCAACGACCCTGAAGATCCGGTGAGAATCCTGATCTCTACAGACGCGGCGTCCGAAGGACTCAACCTCCAAGAGAGTGCTCGCTACCTTCACCACTACGACGTTCCCTGGAATCCCTCGCGTCTTGAGCAACGAAATGGCCGCCTTGACCGCCACGGACAGGCTATCAAGGAAATGGGCGGCAAGGGCAGCATCCTGCACGTCTGCTCCCGCTTGGTCGACCCGAATACCGTTTTACGTATCGCCGCTATTGACAAGGCCATTGCAGAGGCTGGACCAGACGTTAAATTGTTTATGCATCTGCCCGATACCGACAGCCAGGAAACCGGCGATCAGAAGATCAATGGCCTGCTGGCCGCCAAGGCTGCCGAAATTGACGGGATTATCTCGACCGGTTATGTTTCTTCCGTCGTTGCGGCGCGATCGCTGCGCAATATCGGGGACAAACGGATCAAGATGATCGGCATCGACGATGACCCCATCGTCCTCCAGGCGATCAAGGACGGCTACCTGCAGGGCACCATGGCTCAGAACCCCTATGGCCAGGGCTATATTGCTTCCTTCGTCCTGAAACGGCTCCACGAAGGCTGCAAGATCAAAGCCAATGCGCCGTTCCAGGAAACGGCCCAAAACAAAACCTTCATCGATTCCGGTACGCTGCTCATCAACGCCGATAACATCGATACGTACAAGGACGAATTGAAGAAAATTGCCAAAGATATCATCGGTTCGTTCGAAGCCAAATATCTGACCTGTGAATAACCCAACCGGACGAGCCGGAATTGAAAATTGAAGATGCACTATGAGTTGAAAATTTGCGGATGTCAGGAAGGTGAATCGCTAAATCCTGAAACCTGAACACTGACACCTGGAACCTCTAGGCTTCGCTGCCAGCCTTTTTTAAGATAGAATCTGCTCGAGCGGCCTAATAGAATATTAAATTGACGAAACCACCGACATCCACGAACCTCAATTTTCAATCTTCAATTTTCACATCTGATGGTGCATCCTATGTCAGAAACAACTACTACCTCGAAACCCCAGGTATCCAAATTCCACTTCGCCGCATTCATCATTCGTGCCGCCAATGTGGCCGGCCTTGCGATCATCATTTTATTGCTCTCAACGATTATCGCAAGCCTGGCACCGGGTTTTCTATCGCCCTTCAACCTATTCGCCCTGACCCGCAATCTGGCTATCGACACGGTAATCGGCTTTGCCATGATGGTCGTTCTGGCCTGTGGCCATTTTAACCTTGCGGTTGGTTCAATTGGTGTAAGTGCAATTATGGCCACCGGTTATTTGCTCGAGGGATTGGGCCTTCCGATTCCCGTTTCCATCGCGGGCGGCCTTGCGACCGGCGCTCTCATGGGATGGCTGAACGGAATGCTGGTTGTAAAAACGGGCATCCACAGTTTTGTCATCACCCTGGCCACCGCCAGCCTTTTTTTTGGATTGATGCTGATTCTCACCAAAGCCGAAGCCTTCCGCAATCTTCCCGCAGCATTCAACGTCCTTGGCAAGCAACGCTTCCTGGGTCCTTACTCTTCTATGCTTTTCGTAACCGGTTTCGTTGCCGCGGCGTTGCTCATCCTCTTCAAGTACTCCGTGATTGGACGGCAGATTCTGGCCAGTGGTGCGAACCCATTGGCGGCCGAAATGTCCGGTGCATCGGTAAAGCGAGCCATCGTCGTGGCCCATACATTATCGGGTTTGCTCGCAAGTATTGCCGGGGTCATGGTCACGGCGCGCCTTGCCGCCGCACTGCCCTCGGTCGGTGCGGACTGGTTATTACCCTCGTTCCTGGCGCCGCTGTTAGGCGGCACACTCCTTATCGGCGGGTATGTATCGGTCATCGGCACCCTGCTGGGTGCGATCCTGGTAACGATCCTGCAAAATGGCCTCGTCCTGCTTAAAGTCGGCAGTTTCTGGGTCCAATTTTACTTGGGTATAACGCTTTTAATCGCTGTCGGTCTTGACCGGTGGAGGAGCTATTATGCGCAACGCATAGGTTTAACATGATGAAGAAATTTAACTATTCCAGCCTGTTGGCAAAGGCCGATTGGATGCCGATTCTCGGTGTCACGGTTTTATTCATAATCATCCTGTCGCTGATTGCGCCGGCTTTCCTTACCCGCACGAATCTGTTTGTGATGCTGCGGATTCTGTCGGTGACCAGCATCGTCGCCATGGCCCAGATGATCGTTATCGGGCTCGGCCAGATGAACCTGGCTGTTGGGGCCATTGGAGGGTTGGTAGCGATTCTATTCGGCGGCATGATGGAAGTCTATGGTGTTCCGGTCCCGGCGGCCGCGCTCATTGGTTTGCTGATCGGCGTTGCAGGCGGCTTCATCAATGGTGCCTTAATCGCTTATACCGGAATCAACGGATTTATCATTACGCTGGCCACGATGTCGATTTATACCGGCCTCAATTACGGCATCACCGAATCGATCCCCTTTTACCACATGCCTGCACAACTGATCGCATGGTATGATAGTTATCTCGGTCCCATACCGAATATCGTGTTCATACCGCTGGTCACCGCGGCGTTGGTCGCATTATTTCTCTTTCGCCACCCCTGGGGCCGCTATATTCTGGCAGTCGGCGGTAATCCGGCCGCCGCTGAACTTTCCGGCATATCTGTGCGCAAGACCACCTTGGTTGCGCACACGGTTTCCGGCGCCCTTGCCGCCCTTGCCGGCGTCGTTTCCGTAGCCCGCCTTGGCACAGCCGAACCAACTATCGGCGCGGTGTGGCTGCTGCCATCCTTTGCCGCTCCGGTTATCGGTGGTGCCGTACTTGCGGGAGGTCATGTTTCCGTTGTCGGAACAATGATCGCCGTCGTTATGATTCTGCTGCTGGAAAATGGGCTGTTCATAGCACGCACCAACCCCTATTATATGGATTTTTTCCTCGGACTTCTCATCCTGGCAGCAGTGGTTTTCAACCGGTGGCGAACTGTCCAAAGTGAAAAGAAAGAGGCCGCCATCGTGGTAGGAGAAACGGTATGACAACCTCCGCTTTACAAGTAAAAAACGCAACCAAAAATTTCCCCGGCGTAAAAGCGCTCGATTCCGTCTCGCTCGACCTTCAGCCGGGTGAGATACATGCCCTGCTCGGCGAAAATGGTGCGGGCAAAAGCACCCTGATCAAGATCATTACCGGGGTCTACCGGCCTGAAGAGGGCGAAGTTCAAATTGCCGGCAAGCGGGTCAATTTCGCCTCGCCGCAGCAGGCGCTGGCCGCCGGTATCGGTACCGTTCACCAGGAACGGAATCTAATTCCCTATTATTCAATTGCTGAAAATATCATGCTGGATCGGCTGCCGACAAAATTCGGCCTCATCGACCGCAACTATATGCGGCAACAGGCTAAACATTGGCTGGGTGTTCTCGACCTCCACATTGATCCTGACATCCCGGTGCGCAGACTATCTGTCGCCCAGATGCAACTGGTTGAAATCGCCCGGGCCCTTTCAATGCAAAGTCGCATCCTGTTGCTGGACGAACCGACCGCTTCGATTACCGGAACCGAGATCGCTATTTTATTCAACCTGCTGCGTCGGTTGAAAGATGAGGGCGTGGCCATCCTCTTCGTCAGCCATAAGCTGGAAGAAGTTTTCGAACTGTGCGACAAGGTGACCATCCTGCGTGACGGCCGAAATGCCTGTGAAGGCGTTTTGATTAAAGAACTCGATAAGCAGAAGATTGTTGCTCACATGATTGGTCGCGATGAAGATGTCAGCGACATCGGCCAGCGCAAAGAAAAACTCGGTTCGACCAAACTGGAACTCATAGACGTTTCAACGGCACAGGGCCACCATCGCATCAACCTGCAGGTTAAAGAAGGTGAGGTGCTCGGTCTTTACGGGTTGGTCGGCGCCGGGCGGACCGAGCTGGCCAAGGCGATCATGGGCGCCGAACGAATAACCGGCGGTGAAATCCGGATTGACGGCAAGCCGGCCCGCATCAAGAGCGTGCAGGATGCCCTCCAACACTGGCGTATCGGTTACGTGTCTGAAAACCGCAAAGAAGAGGGCCTGATCCTGCCCCATTCCGTTGCCAAGAATATTGGTATCACCATTTGGCATCGTCTTGGCAAGGTGCTGTCACTGTTCACCGACGCGATGGAACGCAGCGCGATTAAATCCTTTGCCGAAAAATTAAATGTTATCACGCCGTCATTGGATCAGAGCGTCGGCAACCTCTCCGGCGGCAACCAGCAAAAAGTCAGTGTCGCCAAATGGCTGGCAGCCCAGGTCGAGATCCTGATTATTGACGAGCCGACCGTCGGTATCGACATCCGTACCAAGGGATATCTTCACCGCCTGATCTGGAATCTGGCCGAGCAGGGGGTCGCGGTCCTGTTGATCTCCAGCGATTTGCCCGAGATGGTTTTGCTGGCCGACCGGGTGGTGGTCATGAAGGACATGCGAATTGTCAGCGACCTGCCCAACAGCCGCCAATACGAAGCAATGAGCAGCCGGATTATGAATTGCATTCATAAGTCCGAATGTGGCCTAAATTTAGAAGACGGCCGTTTGGCGCCGCAAGGAGCCTGAGGAATTGAAAATTGAAGAATAGAAATTGAATATTTTGGATGTTGCTGCGCTCCGTTTTTTAAAATCGACAGAATATCTCAACTTTAGGCATTTTTCTGCGAGCCGCTTCATATTTACATTAAAATATATTTTGCCGCAATATGGATCAAATAACGTTTAAAGGATAAAAATCATGCCTAATACGACAGATCGGGTCCGGATCGGTCAAACGGACCTAAAAGTAACGCGTCTTGGCTTTGGTTCCGCACCCATCGGCAATTTGCTGAGGGAGGTGTCCGAAGCGGATGCCCAGGGAGCATTAAAAGCCGCGTTTGACGCCGGCGTGCGCTATTTCGACACGGCACCTTTTTATGGCTACGGCCTGGCCGAAAACCGGGTCGGCCGGATGCTGGCGAACAAAAATCGCGATGAATTCGTGGTCTCGACGAAGGTCGGACGTCTGATCCGCCCGGGACGGCGGACCGGTACCGAGGTCTTCGACGGAGACAAGTCGTTCTATCTGGCCAATCCGGAAATGTGCTGCGTTCTGGATTACGGCTACGACGGCGTCATGCGGTCGCACGAAGACAGTTTGGAGCGACTCGGTTTAGACCGGATCGACATTCTCCATATCCACGATCCCGACGACCATTTCGATTGGGCCGTCAACGGGGCCTACAAAGCGCTCGATCGGCTGCGCAGTGAAGGCACCATCAAAGCGGTCAGCGCCGGCATGAATCAGTGGGAGATGCTGTCCCGCTTCATGGACCACGGCGATTTCGATTGTTTCCTGCTGGCCGGGCGCTATTCACTGCTGGATCAGACGGCTTTGCCCGAATTCCTGCCCAAATGCCTGGAGCGGGGCGTTTCGGTCATTGCGGGCGGCGTATTCAACAGCGGCTTGCTGGCCACCCCCAAACCGGGGAAAACTTTCAACTACGTCGCAGCACCGCAGGAACTGATCGACCAGGCCCTTCGGATCGGCAGGGTTTGTGAACGCCACGGGGTGCCGCTCAAGGCCGCGGCGCTGCAATTCCCGCTTGCCCATCCGGCCGTTGCCTGTGTGTTGACGGGTGTGCGCTCAGCCGCACAGTTTCAGGAAAACGAACGCCTCTTCCGACAGTCGATTCCCAACGATTTGTGGCGTGAGCTGAAGGCCGAGGGTCTGCTGGCGGAAGAGGTGCCGGTGCCCAACAGTGAGGAGACTATCAGATGACAAAGACACCTGTTGTAGATGCGCATCATCATTTCTGGGATCCGACCCGCAGGGATTATTACTGGATGGGCGGCGATGAGCTGGCATCCATCCGCAAACCCATCGGCCCGGAGGACTTGCGTCCGCTGCTCGCACAAAACCATGTTGACCGTACGGTCATCGTCCAGACGATTCCGAGCGTCGAAGAAACGCAGGAATTTCTGTCTATTGCCGCCAACACCGATTTCGTCGCCGGCGTCGTCGGCTGGGTGGATCTGACCGATCCTGCTGTCGGCGACATTCTGGCCGAACTCAAAGCCGGCGACAACGGTAAATGGCTGGTCGGCATTCGCCATCAGGTGCACGACGAAGAAGATCCCGCTTGGGTGGCCCGTAAGGACGTCATTCGCGGCATCAAGGCGGTCGGTGCAGCCGGTTTGGCCTACGACCTGTTGCCGAAGCAACGGGAACTGCCGGCCTGTCTGCCCGCGGTCGATGCCAACCCGGAGATGCGTTTCGTCGTCGACCATATCGCCAAACCGCTGATCGCCGCCGGCGAGATGGAACCCTGGGCAGCGCGCCTCGGGGACCTGGCCAAACGGCCGAACGTCTATTGTAAACTTTCGGGTATGGTCACCGAGGCCGATTGGACAAACTGGAAACCCGAACACCTCAAACCGTATGTCGAACATGTCCTCGCGTGCTTCGGCGAAGATCGCGTGATGTTCGGCTCCGACTGGCCGGTCTGCCTTCTGGCAGCCGATTACGGAAAAGTCAAAGGGACTTTGGAAAGTATTCTCGGTGATCCCCGGGGTGAAACCTACACCAGGATTTTCGGTGCCAACGCCACGGCCTTTTATGGTCTCTAATGAGCATTTTTGTGCATTAAACGGCAAAAAAACGGATAGGGAGATTTTCAATAGCGGTGGGCGATTGAATATTGAATATTTAAGGAATTTTTTCCATTTTAAATGGACAGAGAGAAGCGACATCCGCAAATATTCAATTTGCAATCTTCAATTTTCAATTCCGGCTCACTGGGGCAGCATGCGGGTAAATGTCATCGTTTGAGACCCAAACAACGGACCCCGGCCGGATAAATTATTAAGGAGCAAACCATGCCGACGGTATTCGGCCGAACGTTCTCGCGCCGTGAACTGGCACGCCGAGTCGGGGATTTTTCACAGCTTTTCGGCGTTGAACTTCTTGCCTACAGCGACGGCCGGGAGCGGGCGGTCCGGGTTTTGCGCTTTCCGCACCGGATCGGGTCTTAGCTTTGATATCATGGTCGATCGGGCCATGGATCTGGGCGGGATGATTTTCCGCGGTGTACCCATCGGCTGGCGTTCGCCGACCGGTTTCAGGAGCCCCTGGTTGCACGAAGTGGATGCCGAAGACGGCCTCGGCTGGCTGCGGTCGTTTTCGGGTATGGTGAACAGCTGCGGGCTTGACCACATTATGGGCGCAACCGAGGACACCGCGGAGCATTACTGTTATCCGGACCGGACGAGGATTTTTCACCCGCTTCACGGGCGCATCAGCTATCAGCCGGCGCGCCTTGCGGGCTACGGTGAACGCTGGGACGGCGACCGCTGCTATCTCTACGCCGACGGCGAGATCCGCCAGGCGGCGATGTACGGCGAGAACCTGGTTCTCGAAAGGCGGATCGAGGTCGAAGTCGGCAGCGACTCAGTTGTCTTTCAGGACCGGGTCCGCAACTTGGGTTTTTACCCGACGCCCCACGCCCTGTTATACCATATCAATCTGGGCTGGCCGTTGGTCGACAAAGGCACGCGTCTCGCTGCACCGATTCAAGCGACCCCTTTTACCGTTCACGATCCGCAGGCCACGGGCATCGGCCCGCTCGAACAGACCGACCCGCAATCACGATTTTTCCAGCAGGTCTACGAGCACCGGGTGGCGTGCGAAGACGACGGGACCGCCCGGGCGGCCCTGATTAATGAGGGATTTCAGATAGCCGCCGGCGAGACCGGATTGGCGCTGGAAATCGCCTACGACGGCCGCGCGATGCCGGCCCTTTTCCAATGGCAGAATCTACAGGAGGGCAACTATGTTGTCGCCATCGAACCGGCGACGGTTCATGGCGGTTCGCGCTCGGATTGGAAGGCGCGCGGCGAGCTTCACATTCTCGAACATGACGACCAGCGGACGTATCGGCTCGCAATCACCCCTCATGCCGGCATGGCCGCGATCACCGCACTTCAAGACCGTTTGCGGCTGCGGCCGTAGTGTGCCTGTCTGGGTAAATTCAGGGATCAAAGTTAAAAAAAACCGGCTCTTCTCCGTTGTGTGTAATTTCTGCAGGCCATCCGGCGACTCATCTATCAATCTATTTGTAAGCATCTTTTTGCTTTTGGCGAACTTCTTAGATTTAGATGGGGGATTAAATAGCGATATTTTCAAGACGCGGGTGGATTCCTGCCTGGGCTGTCCGTGAATCTTGGCGGTGAAAAACTATAATTGAAAGGGAGGCATCGATGCAGTTTTTCGGCATGGCACTTAATTTAAAAAATGACCCGCAGGCCATCGAAAAATATAAATCCTACCATCAAAATGTCTGGCCTGAAGTGGAAGCCGCCTTGAAGCGTATCGGAATTACTTCGATGAAAATATTTTTGATCAGCCGCAAACTTTTCATGTATGTGGAAACCGTCGATGATTTCGAACCGGAGCGGGATTTTGCCAAATACCTGGAAGAACATATAAGGTGCAAACAGTGGGACGAACTGATGCAGACCTTTCAGGAAAAAATTCCGGAAGCCGGTGACGACGAGTGGTGGGCTCTGATGGAGCCGGTGTATGAGTTGTAGCAAGATTCAAATTTGATTTTGCCACAAGGCGGTGTGGCTTTAAGTATTGAAAATTATCGCCATCGTGGTATAAGGCACCAGATTTGTGAAAACATTTCCTTTGGGTGTTTGGGATAAAGGTAGAAAGGAGAAACCAAATGGTAGAAACAACGTTAAATAAATCAGCGGGTGCCGCCCTGGAAGCGGCCAGACAAACCGGTATCGACATCGTTCAGGAAGGCAACGTTATATTCTGGCAGGGTGAATACGGCGGCCAGACCAAACCGCGGGGTCCGCTGGCCGGCAAGAAAGTCGGTTGCATCGTGGGCAGTGAATTCAGTGATTTTCAGGCCTATTACCTGGCCTCCTATATCGGGGAATTCGGCGGAGACCTCGAGTTTTTGTGTGTCGACTGGGTCACCTATAAGTTTACGCGGCCGAACATAAAAACCAAGGGGGTCGTGGGAATGTGGGGCCTGAGCCTTGATCCGATTCCCGTGATGGGACCTTCCAAGCATACCTGCAAAAACCTGAAGGCGGCCGATGTCAAAGATTACGATGCGGTTGTCATCCTGGGCGGCCACTCCGGAGATGTCATCGTGACGGAGGCTGAAGTTAAAGATTTCCTAACCGCCGCCGAGCGGAAGGGGGCCGTCATCGGGGGCATCGGCGCCGGCATCATGCCGATGATCAGAAGCGGCATCATGGCGGGAAAAGCTTGCACCGGCAACCGACTGGTCGATTATATGCTGAAGAAGATCGCCAAATTTGAGGATGCACCGGTTGTTGTCGACGGCAATCTTATCACCGCCAGAGACACGGTGGACACGCCGGCCTTTGTGCGGGCACTGTGTCGAGCATTTGACCCGACTTTCGAGGATCCGCGCCAGGGTATCCTGGCCGGCAAGAAAATGTTGGTGATTGCCGGCGAAGACTTCGAGGACATCGAGCTTTGCGTGCCGGTCATGGAGTATCTCTACCGCGGCGCCAAGGTTATTCTGGCAACATTTACACCGGTTGTGCGTTCGCGCCCGCCGCTGGTCGGCCTGGATGTTGTGCAGGGTAACTTCGGTATGTCGATTCCGTTGCAGGAGATCCCCGAGAGCTGTTACACCATCAAGAAGCTGGCCGATGTGAGGATGGATGATTTTGACGCCCTGCAGATTCCGGGCGCCTTTTGTCCCTACAATATGGTTGAGACCGGAACGCCGCTGGAATTCCTGAAAAAGGCGGCTGCGGCCGGAAAGGTTTTGACCTATATCTGCCACGGATCAATCCCCGTTTCAGCGGCCGGCCTGATAGCGGGCAAGAAAGTGACCGGATGGCAGGCCTCGCGCGATTCGGTGAATATTATGGGAGGTGAGTACAGCGATCAATGGGCGGCCGTCGTCGACGACCGGCACGTATCCGGTCGAACACCGCCTGAAATACCCGAATATGTTGATGCGGTTACGGTTGCCTTGTTAAAATTTTATAAATAACCTCCATACAATGGTGAATGAACGTGCAAAAACTAAATCATGAAGAAGAAATAAGGCTCAAGAGGACTGCTGTTCAAATTCGCAAAAACGTCTTGCGGATGATCAAAGCCGGCCGTGCGGGGCATGTCGGCGGGGCGCTTTCCTGCACCGACATCATGACGGTCCTTTACTTTAAAATCATGCAGGTCGATTCCCAAAATCCCAAGTGGCGCGAGCGCGACCGGTTTGTCCTTTCAGCCGGCCACAAATGCCTTGCTCTTTATGCGACCCTGGCTGAAAAAGGGTTTTTTGATAAATCGCTGCTTGACACTTACGGCGCCATGGGCACCCGGCTGGGAGGACACCCGGATATGCACAAACTGCCCGGTGTCGAAACCAATACCGGCGCTTTGGGACACGGCCTTTCAATTGCCGGCGGCATGGCCCTGGGGCTGAGAATGGACAACCTTGCCGCCAAAGTATATGTGGTGATGGGGGACGGGGAGCTGGCCGAAGGATCCAACTGGGAGGCGGCCGCTGCCATCAGCCACCACAAACTGGATAATCTGCTCGCTTTTGTCGACCGCAATGGACTGCAGATCTGCGGTCGGACGGTAGATGTCATGAGCTATGAGCCGCTTGACAAAAGATGGGAAGCATTCGGCTGGAGCGTGCGGGTCATCGACGGCAATGACCTGCAGCAGATCCATAAAAACGCAACGGATATCCCCTTTGAAAAGGGCAAGCCCTCGATGATCATCGCCGATACGGTTAAAGCCAAGGGACTGCCCTTTGCCGAAGACAAGGTAAACTTCCACTACTGGAAGGCCACAGATGAGGAACTGACCATAGCAGAGCAGGCCCTGCAGCAGATCGAGGAGGGGATAGAATAATGGATGAATTAAGAGATCCGAGAAAAACTTTCGGCGAAGCACTGGTTGAGGCAGCCCAAAGCAATCCCAACATTGTGGCCCTTTCGGCCGACAGCTCGAGCGGCTCCGGCATGACGCCCTTCAAAGAGAAATTTCCCGAGCGCCATTTTGAGTTCGGCATCATGGAACAGGGGATCATGGGATTTGCGTCCGGGCTGGCCACCACGGGTAAGATCCCGTTTTTTGCCGCCATCGCCCCCTTTGTGACGGCCCGGCCGTTTGAAATGTTTCGCAATGACGTCGGCTACATGCGGCAAAACGTCAAGGTGGTGGGCCGCAGTGCCGGATTGACTTATTCCGACCTGGGGGCCACCCATCAGTCGCTGGACGATATCGCCATCATCCGGACCATACCCGGTGTGACGGTCATCAATCCCGGGGATCCGGTCGATATTGTCAAGGCCGTCCATGCGGCGGCCGCCCATCTAGGACCGGTCTATATCAAGGTCGGCAGCCCCAAGATGCCGGTTCTGATGGACGAAAACTATCCGTTCCAGATCGGCAAGGGAGTTGTTATGGAAGACGGCGACGACGTCACGATCATCGCCGCCGGAACCTTGTTATCCAAAGCCGTAGTCGCAGCCAAAGTCCTTCAAGATAAAGGCATTCACCCGCGCCTGATCAACATGCATACCATTAAACCGCTTGACAAAGAACTGGTTTTGAAGGCCGCCCGGGAGACCGGGAAGATTGTTACGGTCGAGGAAGGCTATCTGACGGGGGGATTGGGCGGCAGTATTGCCGAGCTGCTGGCAGCCGAACTTCCGACCCCTATGAAGATGATCGGCGTGAATGATCGCTATGCGGACACGGGACCTTACGAAGCGCTGCTGTCCCAGCTCGGACTGCAGGGCGAACAGATTGCGGAAACGGTCATAAATTTTCTGGGACAGACAATTCAAAATTAAGTCCATCCGGGGGCGTTATGAAGATTTTGCTGCCGCAACCGATTGAACCCGAGGCGATTTCCCTGTTTGAGCGGGCGAACTGCACCGTTGTGGTGGCTGCCGACCCGAAGCCGGAGACGGTTATATCGCTTATCAAAGATGCCCAAGGTTTGATATTGAGGACCGGCATCACCATTACGCGGGAGCTGCTGGCAGCAGCAGATAAGCTGCTGGTCATCGCGCGCACCGGCGGCGGTCTTGACAATGTGGATGTAACGGCGGCCACCGAAAAAGGAATTATCGTCACATCGAATTTAGGCGTTAACACCGTGAGCGTCGTCGAGCATGTACTCTCCATGATGCTGGCATTGTCAAAAAAACTGGCTGTAATGGATCAGGCGGTGCGCAGCGGCAATTTCGGCATCCGCTATCAGAACCTGCCCAGGGATATCAGCGGCAAGACGATCGGATTGCTGGGATTCGGCCGGATCGGCAGTGAAATTGGAAAAATCTGCCGGCGGATTTTCGGCATGCGGGTCATTGCCTACGACCCATACCTGCCGGAGGAAAAAAAGATCGCATATCGAAGCTGGGTAGACTTCACCGGGCTCAAGGAGTTGGTCTCGGAATCAGATGTCATTTCCATTCATGTTCCATTAACGGAGCAAACCCGCCACCTGGTGGATGAAACTGAGATATCTCAGATGAAACCGGACGTCATCTTGATTAATGCTTCCCGCGGCGGCATTGTCAATGAAGCCGCCCTGGTGAAAGCATTGCAGAATAATAAGATTGCCGGCGCCGGACTGGATGTCTTCAGTGAAGAGCCGGTGCCGGCCGACAATCCTCTTTTAAAGCTGGAAAATGTCATACTGACACCCCATTCCGCCGCACTCACCCGGGAATGTGTTACGCGGATGGCGACCGAAGCGGCCAGGTGTGTGCTCGATGTTTTTGCCGGGCGTGAACCGCAGAATGTAGCCAATCCCCAGGTACTTGAATCCGGCAGGTGGAAGCAACCGGGCTTGTTGAGACGGGAATGAGGCGTTAATCCCAAATCGAACGGGAACACATAGATAGTCATTGCAAGGGATTTATGGCTGAAAAGCCGGGAAGCGGGGAGGCCTTATGGATCAGATCTGTTTTTTTAGCCTGGTAGCCCGCCAGACTTCCAGCTTTACAGCCTCAAAACCAATTTTATGGAGAATTTGAAATGGCAAAAAAATTAGCAGGTATCGCGGCACCGATCACCACCCCCTTTGTCAATGAAGAGGTTGCGTACGATCGGCTGAGAGACAACGTCAAAAAGTACAGTCAGACCCGGCTGGACGGATTTTTTGCGCTTGGCAGCAACGGCGAGAGCAAATGCCTGACCGAAAGCGAAAAATTAAAAGTGCTGGAGGTGGTGCTGCAGGAAAAGGCCGAGCACCAGATTGTGATGGCTGGTACCGGGTATGAGTCCACCAAAGAGACGATCGACTTCAGCCGGAAAGCCGCGGCGATGGGAGTCGATTTTGTTTCCATTGTAACCCCGTCTTACTTCAAGAAACGGCTCACCGACGATGCGATGATCGGCTATTACACTGATGTGGCGGACGCGCTTGCCATTCCGGTCGTGGCTTACAATGCACCGGGGTTCACCGGCATGACGCTGTCGGCCGGGGTTATTGAAAAAATATCCCGCCACCCGAATATGGCGGGCATGAAAGACACCTCCAAGGGCAACATGAGCACCTACCTCAGCGTCGCCGGCGATGACTTTCAAATTCTCTCCGGGACCATCAGCACTCTGTTTGAATCCATGCTGCTCGGAGCCAAAGGCGGCGTTGTTTCCCTGGCCGATGCATTTCCGGCGCCTTGCTGTGAACTGCACGAGGCCTGTAAAAATTTGGATCTGGACAAAGCCCGACGACTGCACTACCTGCTGATAAATTTGAATAAATCGGTTTCCGGCAGTTTCGGGGTTGCCGGGGTTAAATATGCAATGGAGATTGCCGGATATCACGGCGGCGCTCCGCGCCTGCCGCTGCTGCCGATAACCGAAGAAGGCCGGAAGTCCATCCGCAAGGCCGTTGAAGCGGCCGGCGTGATGAAAAAATAATGGCGCACGGCGCATGGCGAAAGGCGCACGATGCACGCTGAAAGGCGCACGGCGCAAGGTGAAAGAAAGGTCAAAGGCTAAAGGCTAAAGGTTAAAGGCACACGGCACACGGCATACGGCACAAGGTGAAAGGCGAAAATAAGGTAAAAGGTAAAAGATAAAAGATCAAAGGTCAAAGGTCAAAGGCCTGGAGGCAGCGAACAGTTAAAAATTCCTTATGGTCGCGGCAGGGCGGGCTGACACCTGCTTGTTAGATTGGAATACTTAATTTTAGGCATCTTAGGCACTTTAGACATTTTAGGCATTTTTCTCAGTGGATTGCATTTTAGCCATAGACGTCGGGACCCAATCGTTAAGAGCCTGTATCATGGATTCAAAGTTATCGGTCCTGGCCAGGCAACAGGTTCATTATACACCCCGGGTCATCTCCCGCGATAAGGTTGAAATCGATGCCGAAATCCTGTGGGAGGCCCTGGTTCAAGCCTGCCGCAAATTAACCCACAAAGACAGGGTGCAGGTGATCACCCTCTCGACCCTTTGTCCCTCCCTGCTGCCGATGAATGCCGCCGGCAACCCTCTGCGACCGATTATTCTCCACCTGGATCGTCGGAGTTATGAACAGGCGCAATGGGCTTTGCAAAGGGTCGGCGAAGAGCAGTTTTTAAACATTGCGGGAAATTTGCCGGTGCCGGGAGGCATTTCCGTAACCAGCCTGCTTTGGATCAGGGACCGCGAGCCGGAAATATACTCAAAAAAAGGTGTCTGTTTCGGGCACGCCGTCACATTTTTTATGAAACGGCTGACGAATCGCTTTGTCATTGATCCGTCCAATGCCTCTTTCACCGGCTTGTACGACACCGTCGGTTATGGCGATTGGGATGAGAGGCTGTATGGGCCGCTCGGTATCGACAGGCGTAAACTGCCTGATGTGTTGCTGTCCACTGCTATTGCCGGGGAACTTGCAGATCATGCGGCGCAGGTTCTTGGATTGCCCGGAAATATTCCGGTCAACATCGGCGCCAACGACACCACCTGCGCCACGGTGGGTGCCGGTGTAACCGAAGCCGGCGACATCATGAACACTTCCGGTACCGTCGAAATCCTGGTGCTGTGTTTGGCAAAGCCCATCGTCTCCGAAAACCATCTGCTTAGAACCCATGCCTATCCCGGCCGCTGGCTGGCAATGCGGACGGTCGGCGCCGGCGGAGCTTCCCTGGAATGGTTCCGTGTGAATTTTTGTAAAGAAATGACCAAAGAGACGTTTTATGGGGATTATCTCAAAGAAGTCTTAGCGCCTGATAAAGTGCCTGAAGCCAGGTTCTATCCTTATTTAACCGGCGACCGGCACCGGATCAGGCGCAAAAGCGCAGCCTTCACCCGCCTGACGCTGAACACCAACCGCGATGATCTCCTGCTGGCGCTGGTTCACGGAATCATTTCATTTCAGATCGAAAGTATTTCCGAATGGAAAAAGCGTGTTCAGCTGTCAACCGAAATATATCATGTGGGCGGCGGCGCCAGCGATGCCTACACCGGGTACAAGCAGAGCATGTTGAAAGACTTTCGTTTCGTGCAGCTGGGTGAAACCACCCTGGCCGGTGCAGCCAAGCTGGCGCTGGATGCAATAGGGAAAGACTGATTTGCTATCGGTTTCTCTCAACGAGCAAAGCTATTGCCAGGGCGCTGATTACCAGAACCAGGGCTGCGGTTTCATTTAATCCGACCGGTTCGTGCAGGATTACGGCACTGCTGAAAACCCCGACGACCGGAATGGCCAGGGTGCTGATGGCGGCGATGCTGGCCGGGAAGATGCGAACCAGACTGAAATACGCCCAATGGCAGTAAATCATGGGGAACGCAATAATGTAGGCCAGGGCGGTTATAGCGCTTGTGGAAATCTGAAAAGAAGCACTGACCGGCTCCATTAACAGCGCACCGATGACGACCGGGATGCTTCCCAGCAAGAGCTGCCAGCCCGCGAGGACGGTGGTGGGCGTATGCCACCCGGTGCGCTTGATAAGAACAGTGCCGGTTGCCCATGACATTGCGGCACCCACCATTAACATGGCTCCCACGGGAGCCGCGCCGACTGCCGCCAACTCAGGCCAAATTAAAAGCGCAAGCCCGCCGAGTCCGATACCCAGCGCAATGACGCGCGCCGGGGTTATGCGCTCCTTTAAAATGATTTTGCTGAGCACCGTGGCCCACAGCGGCATGGTAAACGCTATGATCACGGCCCGGCTGGCATTCATCCGCATAACGCCATGCGCTGAAAGCAAATGCCACCCGGTAACGTTAAAGAGCGCCACCAGACACAGGGGTTTTAGCTCCTGCAAGGGCAGTTTCAGTTTAAAGCCGTTTGCTTTGGCCAGAATCAGAAGGCCGATCCCGCTCAATACCAGGCAGTACGTGCGGAATGTCCAGGGGGGGATCTCATTGACGCAAATTTTGATCGCCGGCCAGGCCATTCCCCAGAACACGCTCAGAGAAACAAGCAGCAGAATGCCTTTGCGAGGCAGCGCACTGTCTTCCGTAACAGAAGTATGGTATGCTTGATGTGCCAAACCGGTTCTCCGGGAATTTCATTATATCAATGCGTACACCGGTTTTTTTTCCGATCAATACGCGGATGGATCCAGACACAGGTGGTTCAGGTGGACCTGCATTGGAAAGCAGTTCCTTAGCAGTGATTTTAGAAGATGACAACATTTATTGACCTCTTTTTTCAATGGCATCAAGTTTCGGCAAGTTATATAAATTTCGAGACGTTTAACTATGCGACCATTAGCCTTAATTGCCAGTATCGTCACCGCGCTTCAAGCCGTTTTCGGCTTGATTTATGGTTCAATCATCTGTCCGAATTCGGGCTGTAAAATCGTCGAGACCCTGACGACCATTCGACCATTGTACCTGAATCTGATGGGGTTAATCTTTTTTCAGGCCGTCTTTTGGATATTGCATGTATCAAAAGGCAAAGCCAAATCCCGGATGGATCTGCTCGGAGTATTGCTTATCAGCGGCTTGGTGTTCGAATCGGCCCTTTTAGCATATCAGGTATTTGTGGCGCGAACTTTTTGCGGCTATTGCCTGTTGATCTTTGGGTTTGTTCTGGCCTTAAACCTCCTTTACGGCAAACGGCAAATGGTTGCCGGTGTTGCCGTTTTGGCAGCGGCGGTTTTTTCATTTTCGATATTAACCTTTGTGCCGACCGCCGTGCTGTCCCAAGCAGAACCTTTGAAATCAGCAGCTTACGGGCTAAAATCCTGCTCGGCACCCAGCAAGGAAATCTACCTGATATTTTCAGCCAACTGCCCCTATTGTGAGAACGTGCTTGAAACCCTGAGCAACTGCAACAGCTGCGATCTGTATTTAAACCCGATCGACAAGGTGGCTTCGATCAAAAATATCGAATTTGCACCGAATCCGAATTTCTCACCGGCAACGAACCGTCTCGTTCTGGCTGCCCTGGGCATCGACAGCGTACCGGTCCTGGTCGTTAAAAGCGCTGAAGGGTTAAGGCTTATCAAAGGCGAACGACAGATTGTGAACTATGTACGCCACGCCTGTTTTACCGAGGCGGATGTCATGTATTTTGAAAAAAATGTGGTTCCCGGTCGCGATGAATTTACCGTGCTGACCGAGCAGGAGGGAGAATGTTCTCTGGCAATAGACTGCGATCAACAGGGGAACTAACTCGGCGAGTTCTGCATAGCCCTGAACGCTGCAAATTCTAATCAGTGTTTTTGAAGGGGTTGCGCACGCGAATATCGTGGTAACTCCGACCATCGCTCAGATCTTCGGTAATTATCTCCGTGCATCCTGCACGCTCCGCCGCTGAAACGATTAGAGAATCCCAGTACGAAATCTGATATTTTTTGTGGGTGTCAACAGCCCGGTTCACCATAGCCAGATCCACCTCCTGAATAGGCAGCACACTGAGCGTATTGATGATTTCGCCAACTTCGTCAGGGGTCAGCGGTTGAGGGATATGCCGGGTTGCTGCATTGAAAAACTCGCCCAGCACCTGTACCGACAATACCAGGTTCTCCTGTTCAATGCCGACGGTCAGCAGTTTCTGAGCCTTGCCTTGCTTCTGAGGATCATGGGTGTCGAACGCGTAAACTAATATGTTTGTATCCAAGAAAAATCTATCGCTCATGCAAATCCTCCCGCGACCATTTGCGCTGCCCAATGTCTCTGCTGAATTTTTTGAACGACTTGCGGAGTTTCTTGATCGCTTCATTTTTCTCTTGAGTATCCCGGGCAGCCACCGACGTTAAATAATCCCTAACCATTGCAGTAAGAGTGGTGTTTTTGTCTATAGCGATTTTGCGGACTTTTTTTATAGTGTCGTCATCGACACTTAGGGTTATGTTAGACACTTCAAATCTCCCTTCGACTTGGATATCATAATAACGCCCATAATAAGTTTTAGCCTTATTATGTACGTGCATTATATAAATGTCAATATTAGAAAAAGATTCCGACTGAAGCCACCATATCACAAATCGAGATCGGCGATAACCCCGGCTACGTTCTTATCTTAAGGGATGTCAACGAACGGTACCAAGCACAAAAGATGATCGAATCTTTGCGCGATGAAGCCGAATACTTAAAAGATGAAATTCAACAACTGTACGACTTGGGTAAAGTCATCGGGGAAAGTGAGCCCTTTCGAAGAACACTGCAACTCGTGGCCGAGGTGGCGCCTACGGATTCGACCGTCCTAATTTGCGGAGAGACAGGAACCGGAAAAGAATTGATCGCACGTGCCATACACGCTGCCAGCCGGCGCAAGGATCGACCGCTGATCACCGTAAACTGCGCGGCCATCCCGGTAGCGTTAATGGAGAGCGAGTTTTTCGGCCATGAAAAGGGGGCCTTTACAGGCGCCACCCAACGCCGCGAAGGTCGCTTTGCGCTGGCCGACGGCGGAACCATCTTTCTGGACGAAGTGGGTGAGTTGAATACGGAACTGCAGGCCAAGCTTCTCAGGGTATTGCAGGAGGGCGAGTTCGACCCGGTGGGAAGTTCACGGACCCGCCGAACCGATGCGCGGGTGATTGCCGCCACGAACCGCGACCTGTCGACGGCGGTTCAGGAAGGCAAATTTCGCACCGATTTATACTACCGGCTCAACGTGTTTCCCATCAACATACCGCCGCTGAAGCAGCGGGGGAATGATGTCCGTTTGTTGGCCGAACACTTTGTCACGAAATTCTCAACCCGCATGGGCCGCACAATCGACCCGCTCGGTAGCGACTGCATCGAACGGCTGAAAGCATATGAATGGCCCGGCAACGTACGGGAGCTGCAAAATGTCATTGAACGCAGCGTGATCACTGCCAGACAGGGCCGTGTCAACCTCGACCATGCCTTACCGGCGCCTACCAAACCTGCTGATATCGAACTTCCGAATCCTTCAGACCATAAAGTTAAAACTGTTAAAACCGTCCGGCAGCTTCAGCAACTGGAGCGTGAGAATCTGGAGCTGGCTTTGGAACAGCCCCATTGGCGAGTCGCCGGCGAAAATGGGGCGGCCCGACTGGTGGGAATACCGCCGTCGACATTTCAATCGCGCATGAAGGCCCTGGGAATAAAGCGTCCACAATAGCGTCCGGTACCGAAATCTCGCTATTTCAAGTCACGAAAACTCGCTACTCGCGAAATCCCGTTGCACCTCGATTCATATAACATATGCCGGTATTCGACACAATCACGAGGGCCGTGCCGGTTTACGTTCAACTCGATAAGTAATATCGTCATCTGTGCTTTTCGGCCGCGCTATAATGCGCCGGCCGGAAGGCATGAATGCATAAAGCTGCCCCGACATCGGTTTACGTCTGAAATGGACCAGACTCAGGATCAGACCGATGAACCTGCCCGTCACATGATGTCCAGCATATCCGATAAAAATGCTCGGAAGGCTTTGGGGCCGGATATGCTGAATTTTGCCATCGTATCGGCGACATTGCCAACTTTTATACTGAACATTTCAGCATCGTCGCTATGACGAAACATACTTTCATCGGTTTCATCATCGCCGGCACAGAGGATGGAATCGTACTGGTTGAGCTGCACAAAATGGCGCAGCACAATTCCCTTGTTGAGTTGCATGGAACCGACCTCGACGATTTTTCGACCGTGATGAATTTCAACCGGCATATTTGACAGCATTTCATACAGCTCGGCCACAAGCTGGTTCGCCTTCCAGTTTCCGAATTCCGGATCTGAATTCCGGTAATGCCATACGACCGAAGACGTTTTCTCTTCAATGAAGCTGCCGGGCGTCATGCCCGTATAAAGTTGGAATACATCGATGATTTGATTTTTCCACGAAAGATCCGCCTGGGTGTCAAAAACGACCCACTCCCCGGCATTGTGATGTCTGTAGTAATACCCATGCTCGGCGATAAGATTGAACCCATACCGGGAGAACCACTGATCCATGTCTTCTTTTTTTCGGCCGCTGATAAGGTAGACATCCAGATTTTTCTTGGTTTCCAGGCGAGCAAATAATTCTTCGATTTCATTGTCGGGAACCGCATCCTCGGGCTTTTTCTTTATTTCGGAAATTGTGCCGTCATAGTCCAGAAAAAATGCCCTGTTCTTTGCCCGCAGCAGAGAATCCACCGCTTCAATCGAAATTTCCATCGTATCGGCCGGCAGCCGGTCCAAATCTGACTTGGCGGTGAGATCTCGAAAAAATGAATCGGCCCAGTATCCGGCATCATATTTTATCACTCGCTCTTTCATGGGCTGAACCATTTTCTGTTTTTCGGCTTCGGTCAGGCGCAGCGCCTTTTTAAGGGACTGCGCCACTTCATTGATATTATAAGGGTTGACAATAAGTGAATTCGGCAGTTCCTGAGCGGCTCCGGCAAACTCGCTGAGGATGAGCACCCCGCCGTCGGCCTGCTGGCAGGCCAGATATTCTTTTGCCACCAGGTTCATGCCGTCGATCAGGGGGGTGACCATGGCCACATCCGCCAAAGAATAAAGGGCGCACAACTCACTGAAACCGACCGATTTGTGAATGAAGTGGACGGGGACATTGCTGATCGTCGCGTATTTGCCGTTGATGGAGCCGACTTTGACCTGCAATTCTTCCAGCAATTTTTGATATTCGGGCACGCTGGTCCTGGACGGTATGTTGATAAAAATAAAAACGATTTCCTCCCGATCGTCCGCCTCGCTAAGGTAGCGCTCGATGGCATCCAGCCGGCGCGGTATCCCCTTGGAATAGTCGAGACGTTCAACACTCAATACAATTTTTTTGCCCTGATAATTTTCTTTATATTCCTTATAGCATTTCATATATTCATCGGATTGTAATTCCCGCAAAAATTTCGCCGAATTGATCCCGATCGGATAAACACCGATGCCGGTTTTGTGCCTTTCCTGGACGACATGATCAATCTCCGATTCCAGGCCCAGCAATCTGAGGATAGTGCTGCGAAAGTGTCTGAGATAACCGAAGGTCTGAAAGCCGATCAAATTCGCACCCAGCACGCCCTCGAGCAGCTCTTCGCGGTTTGGGTGACAGCGGAATAATTCGTAGGAAGGAAACGGTGTATGCAAAAAAAATCCGATCTTCAGATCCGTACGTATTTGCCTGAGATATGAGGGCAGCAGAAACAGGTGGTAGTCATGAACCCAGATGGTATCCCCTTCCTTAGCCAAACCCAGGACGGTGTCGGCAAACAGCCGGTTGATTTTTTGATAGGTTTGCCACCAGCGCTCCTCATAGCGGGCATACGGCGAAACATAATGCAGCAACGGCCACAGACTCGAGTTGGAGAAACCGGTGTAGTAATCATCGGCGTCCTGTCTGCTTAAAAATAGCGGAATATAGTTGAACCTTTCGGCGAGCTCGGCGGCAATTTTTGCTTGTTGAGCAGGATCGCTCACAACCCCGCCGGCCCAGCCGACCCATTTAAGATCGTAGCTGTCGCCGAGACCTTCCATGGCATAGACAAGACCGCCTGAAGACTTCTCTATCGTCCGGCCGATGGTCACCGGCAATCTGTTGGACACTATGATTAACGATTCCATAAAAATGCGCTCTAAGGGCTCACTCAAAAATAATTTCACATTTTATACGCCGCTGCATCCCGACCGGCTGCGTTGCGAAAGCTCGGAATCCGCCGCGGCGGATTCCTGCGTTTTCGCGCCTTGCAGGCCGGGCGCCTCAACGCCAAAAACTGTGAATCAATTTTTTCGTGAACCCCAAGCTTTCTCCGGTATCAAAAAATAGGAAAACTCCTTATTTGATTACAGACACGGAGTCTTTGGAGAGAATACCCCCGGTCCTGAAGTTCTAAATAAGTTACAACTCGCATTAAATTATTGCAATGGGGTCAATTCAGTATTTTAGAGCGCATGGCGGTGTATTGTCCTGTATTATTCTAAAAATTTTCCCCACGCGCTCGCAAATCCTTGTGAAGAGAACCCGGATACCGGTCTTTCCGCCACGGTTCAAGTAGCCGACAAGCCGGCCGAGTGAAATTCGAGGTTAAAATCGAAGGTAAGATCAAGAGGACAGTGGACGGTTATATGTTATCGGAACTATGAACAATATTAGGATCGTTGAAACTTATCGGAAGGTAAGGAAGGCGGACAAAAAACCTGTCCGCCTTGCTCATAAATCGGATTTACTTAACCTTGATGGCCTTGGAGCTCTCCCACAAACCGTGGACGTTGCAAAGCGCGGTAGCCAGCAGCGTGCCGGGTTTGCTGGTTTTCATACTGCCGACCGCGGAATGATTGGTGTACACCGGTCCCTTGTCGGCACCCTCCGCCGATTCACCGTGGGCGGTGAATTCAAAATTGCCCACCTGGTAGGTGAATTTGTCACCCTCAGGTTTGAAATAAAGCTGGATCCAGCGGATGTGATGACCGGTGGTGTTGGGATGCGCCACCTCTTTTCCTAAAGTGACGGTAACGTTGAATATTTCGTCTGCCGCCACTTCATCCGGGCAATCGATCACCGGAACGTGTTTTTCGGATTTCCAGTCGGCCGTCTGAAACTGCTCGCCAATTTTTGTCATGGTTTACCTCCTTGCGGTTAAATGATGGTTGTGATTTGCCCTTTGAGTTCAGAGCCCAGGGTTCTGGGTTTGGAGCATAGCCCCTGTCGCTTCCCAGTTTTTCATCTTTCCAGCATTTTTAATCTGTCTTCCGTCCTCTGTCTTCTGTTATCTGACTTCTGACATTATTTTCTAATAGCCAATAACAAACAACTTCCACCCTGCTCCCACCTTCGTTGTTAATTCTCCGTCTCTTCGGCGCCCGCCAGGATTTTGTCCACCTCCTCCCGCGTCAGGGTCTCCTGCTTCAGCAGTTCGTTCGCCAGGGCTTCCAGTTGTTGCCGGTTGTCCGAAAGGGTTTTTCCGGCTTTTTGCTCCATTTCGTTGACAATCTTCTGAATTTCCTCATCAATCAGCTGAGCCGTGTGTTCGCTGAAGTTCTTGGGTTGGGTCAGCTCCCGCCCCAGAAACGGGTGCGGTTCGCCTTGCTGAAAGGTCACCAGCCCCAACTTTTCGCTCATTCCCCACTGGCAGACCATGCGGCGGGCCAGCTGGGTGGCTTTTTTGAGATCGTCGCCGGCGCCGGTGGAAACATCGTCGAATACTATTTTTTCAGCTGTCCGGCCGCCCAGCATAATGGCAATCCTGTTGAGCAGGTAGCTGCGTTTGAGATTGTGTCGATCCTCTTCGGGGATTTGCTCCGTGGCTCCCAGCGTCCGGCCACGCGGGATAATGGACACTTTTTGAAGCGGATCGGCCCCCGGCAGCAGTTCAGCCAGCAGGGCATGTCCCGATTCATGGTAAGCGATTACTTTCTTCTCCTCGTCGTTGATCACATCGTCGCGTTCAATTCCCATCAGAATTTTATCGCGGGCCTGGTCGAAGTCCTCATCGGCAACCTTCTCCTTTTCCTTGCGGGCGGCCAGCAGTGCGGCTTCATTGACCAGATTTTTCAGATCCGCGCCGGATAAGCCGACGGTTCTTTCGGCCAGAGTCTCCAGGTCCACGTCATTGGCCAGGGGGACTTTGCGGGTATGGGTCTGCAGGATCTTGCGGCGGGCTTCCTTCTGGGGCATATCCAGGGTGATGCGCCGATCGAAACGGCCCGGACGCACCAGGGCGGGGTCGAGCACATCCGGACGGTTGGTGGCCGCCATGACCACTACGGATTCATGGGGCGAGAAACCGTCCATTTCAGCCAGGATCTGGTTCAGGGTTTGTTCACGCTCATCGTGTCCGCCGCCCAGGCCCGTGCCGCGCACCCGGCCGATGGAGTCGATTTCATCGATGAAAATGATGGTTGGAGCGTCTTTTTTAGCCTTCTTGAACATGTCCCGCACCCGGGAAGCACCCACCCCGACAAACATCTCGATGAATTCGGACCCGCTGATGCTGTAGAAGGGTACCTCGGCCTCACCGGCGGTGGCCTGGGCCATCAGAGTCTTGCCGACCCCCGGCGGTCCCACCAAAAGAATTCCCCTAGGCAGTTCACCGCCCAGCTTTTGGAATCTGGACGGGTCCCGCAGGTAGGCCACAATTTCCTGCAGTTCTTTTTTGGCGTTGTCCAGACCGGCCACATCGTTGTAGCGAACCTTGCTGCTCTTTTTATCGAACAATCTGGCCTTGGATTTGGCAAAACCGAAGATTCCGCCGCCACCGCCGCCCATCATGCGTTCCTGCATTTTTTTGCTGGCATAGAAAAACAACCCGAAAATCAGCAGCCAGGGCAGCAGGGTGATGACCAGGGTCCCGAACCAGGAGCGCCGCTGGGTTTCAGCCCGGATGTTCACATCATTTTTTTCGAGCAGCGGCAGTAGTTCGGGGTCCTGCAGGGCCGGTTTGGTGGTTTGAAAGTAGTTGGGCTGTGACTCGTTTCCCTGAAAGAGTTGCAGGAACGAATTGCCTTTTTGAGGCTGCTTCTGTTCCTGATCGCTTTTCTCCTGTTTGAATTTGCCGCTGATCTGATTGCCCTTGATTGTGATTTCAGTCACCATGCCGCTGCCGACTTTCTTTTTAAAATCCGTATACGAAATTGATTTGGTGGATTGAGCCGGCTCGAACCCACGGAAAAGAAAAATCAGAAACATCCACACCACTAAAAACCAGATAATATGCCGCCAGTTAAAGGATGGCTTTCCAAATGGCTGTTGCATTTTGTTGTTCATGTTTTTTATCTGTCGTTGGTTGATAGCAAGTTTTTTAAATTTTTATGCAATTTATCCTCTAAAAGGAATACGGTATTGGCAGTATTTCGTCCGCGTAACACCCGCATTGTGAAACGGGTTTTCCACGTTATTGATCTGCGTATTTCCCACTCCTCCAATTAACAAGTGAAAGGAAAGGTCAATGATGCTGCCGTTCAGTAAGGTCCAGAATGTATTTTATTCCAACATTGAGAACCTGGTTCTCCCTCCGGGCTGTAGGCCCTACGGGCCGGAAGCCGGGCCAGGTCATAGGAAATTGGCTTGGCCGTTACGTAAGCCGTGGAGTGATGGAATATTGGAATGTTGGAATACTGGGTTTGGCGGAATTAGATCTTTTTTATGTAGCTGGCAAAGACCAGAAAATAAAATCAGTCCAGCATCCGCTTTTGATCCCCAGTATTCCATTATTCCATGGGTTCTCGAACGGCCAACACCACCCCTCCGGGGTGTAGTCAAACCCCGCCTTCGGCGGGGCCTCTGGATCCGGATCTTTATCGGTGTCCTTCCTTCATTGGATGTAAAGGGATTTTTTAAAGGCATCATCCTGATCACCGGCTGTTTGCCTTTCAGCGGCCTGCAAAATCTTGCAAAAGGATGTCTACAGTCTTTTGGAAGATGGAATACATGATTGAACCCATATTGTTTTAAGTTGTTTTTTTTCCAAAAATTAATTAGATAAAGAAGAACAGGATGCCGGCCGGGAAAATGACGGCGTCCGAATAGGGCGAAAAGGCAATCCGGAAAGTGCCGCAGATAAAGACAGGCAAGAGAGTCACCAATTCGAATATGTACACGAGCTTTTCATATAATCAGATCGCCTGATTCAAAGGAACGGTGCAATGGGCCATAAGAAAATGGTCCTTTTAATCGTTGCTGACAATAAGGCGATCCGGGCGATTAACGCATTCTGGCAATTGGCCAGGGTTCCGGAGGACACAATCAGATGCCGGATAAAGCTAAGCCGCTGCATATTCTTCTGATCGAAGACAACGAGCACGACCGCATTGCCTTTCAGCGGGTTATAGAAAAGGAATGCGTCGGTTGCGATCTTACGGTCTGTGAACGGGCTGAAGAAGCCGAGCACCTGCTGAAGCGTGCCGACAACGCCTTTGACATAGTGGTGCTGGATTATGATTTGCCCGGCATGAATGGGCTGGATTTTTTTAAGATGGTGCGTCGGCAGCAGAATTTGCCGCCGTTTGTGATGCTGACCGGGGCAGGCTCGGAGAGACTTGCCGTGAAATCACTCCAGGCGGGGATTCATGATTATGTGGTCAAGGACACCGGCTTGGGGTATCTAAATCTGCTGCCGGTGGTTTTGACCGGGGCAGTGCGCCGGCACACAAATGACCTGGCGCGTCAGGCCGCTGAAGCGGCTTTGAAAAGAGCCCACGCTGAGCTGGAGTCTAAAGTTCGCGAACGAACCGCCGACTTGGCCCTGACGGTTCAAGCGCTGGAAATTGAAATTGAAGAACGTCGTCAAACCGAGGCTGCGCTGCGCCAATCCCAAAATCAGCTGCGTAAATTATCGCAAAAGATCCTGGATTCGCAGGAAAACGAGCGCAAACTGATCTCCCAGGAAATCCACGACAGTATCAGCGGCAGCCTGGCAGCCATCAAGCTGGCGCTGGAAGAAAAACTCGCCTCCATGGGACGAAAGCCGGCCGCAAATGTAATTTCGCTGGAGAAAATTCTTTCCCACATCGAGGAAATCATTGTAGAATCCCGCAGGATTTCGGCGCATCTGCGTCCATCCCTGCTGGATGATCTGGGATTATTGGCAACCATAGACTGGCTCGGCCGTGAATTTGAGCAACTGCATCCGAATTTAAGAATTGAGCAGCAGCTGGATATAACGGAAGACCAAATTCCTGAAATGTTGAAAGTGGTGATCTACCGTGTGCTGCAGGAAGCGATGAACAATGTGGCCAAACACAGTGGCGCTACCAGAGTTCGCCTGCTGTTAGCGGCCCGGAATAATCGCATAGAGCTTACCGTTGCGGATAACGGCTGTGGATTCGATCCCGCAGAAATAAAATCTTCCGAGTCATCGGCGGTCAGCGGATTCGGTTTGTCAGGCATGGTGGATCGCACCCAACTTTGCGACGGGAAGTTTAAGATTTCTTCGGAAAAGGGGAAGGGCACGACGGTACACATCTCTTTGCCGTGCGGTCCTGATTCGATCGGCGGTTCGATGCCATCCCCTTCACCTGAAAACAATGCCGCACTCCGCAAGTCCGGATGACACCCGGCAACCTTGTTCAAGTCTGTCTGCGAAATGCGTAAATAGTCACTTTTTAGCCGATCGAAGACCTCTCCCCATTAACCTTTTTAAATTCTATAATTTAACTTTCTGATTCCGATTCAGCCAAAATACATTTATACCTCGTGGCAAATACGGGATTTCCCTTATTTCCTCTAGTGCCGAGCCGATTAATATTTACAATTGAGCTTGCAGCAGCGCGGTATCGAAAATCCCGCCTGCCATGCAAGGCCTGCGCGGGCAGGTTGTCGACGATGTTGACGACTGCTTGGATTTATTGAAATCTATTCAAATGATTTTGCGATAATGGCGCTGCCCCAAAGTGGCCGCTTCTTCCAAGCGTTGTCCCGGAAGGAGCATAGAATTTTCCTAAAAGATTATTCGAAGAATCAGCCATGGCCGATATTACCCATAGTTCCGCATCTTCACCGATCAACATTCTTTTGATCGAAGACAATGAACACGACCGGGCCGCATTTGCAAGAGCACTGCGCAAGTCGGAAAAGGCCTTTAGAATATCGGTGTGTGAAAAGGCCGAAAATGCGCTGCATAAACTCACGGCAGGCAAGGTGGTATATGATCTGGTTGTCGTGGATTATGATTTGCCGGGGATGACCGGCATGGAATTTTACCGTCGGCTGCGGCATATGAATAATCTGCCGCCGTTTGTAATGCTGACCGGGGCCGGTTCGGAAAATCTTGCGGTCGAAGCCTTGCAGGCCGGTATGTACGATTACATCATCAAGGATCAGGGGCAGGGTTATCTGAAACTGTTGCCCCTAAAACTGGCGAACATCAAACAGCGTAAAAACGAGCGCAAGACCGGGCGCAGGGCCCAGGTGGAACTGAAAAAAGCCCATGACGAGCTTGAGAAACGCGTGGCGACCCGCACGACCGAGTTGCTGCAATCCCAGATGCGGCTGCGGCTGCTGTCGCGCGAGATATTGGAAGCCCAGGAAAACGAACGCAAACTGGTGGCCCGGGAGATTCACGACAGTATCTCCGGTGACCTGGCGGCCATTAAAATATGTCTGGAAGAAAGACTGCACAGGATGAAGGGCAGACCCCTGGACGGCACCATATCTTTAGAAAAAATAATCGCCACCATCGACGATACCATTCATGAAACCCGCCGCATTTCAGCCTATTTGCGGCCATCGACGCTCGATGATCTGGGACTGGTGTCGACAATTGGCTGGTTTTGCCGTAGATTCGAAAAATATCACCCGCAAATTCGCGTGGAGCGGCGATTCGAAATTGAAGAAAATGACATTCCCGAGCAATTGAAAGTTGTTGTTTACCGGATTCTGCAGGAGGCCATGCACAATGTGGCCAAACACAGTGAAGCCGATCGGGTGCAGGTAGGTTTAGTGAAATTTGGAAACGCATTAAGATTGAGCATTCAGGACAACGGCAACGGATGTGGTTTGGATTTTGAGAAAATCAGTTCCCACCCGCACCTCATGAGCGGGTACGGTCTGGCCAATATGCAGAATCGAGCTGAAATTTGCGGCGGGAGGCTTAAAATCGCATCAAAGCCGGGAGCGGGCACATCCATTCACCTGACGTTGCCGTGCAGCTGAATCGCACATGTCACAGGTACTTTGAGGTGTTCAGTCTTTTTTCGCCACCAGACCATGCTCGATGGCATACGCCGTCAAGGCAGCTGCATTGTGCAGATCCAGCTTGTTCATAATGTTGGCCCGGTGCTTTTCGACCGTTTTTACGCTGATATGCAGCATGTCGGAAATTCCTTTATTTTGAAAACCTTCTCCCAGCATCTTTAGAACCTCTTTTTCCCGCTGGGTGATGGTGTCCCATGCTGTTTTGGATTTCAGCTTTTTGCGGCCGGTCATGTAGCCTTCCAGCACGTTTTCCGAAATCGACGGGCTGATATACCGTTTTCCCTGCAGCACGCTCTCGACGGCCACCATCAACTCACTGCGTCCGGCATCTTTCAGACAATAGCCGTCGGCACCGGCCTCAAATGCCTCCAGCACGTATTGGTCGGATTCATGGATGGTCAGCGCCATAATTTTTATTTCCGGAAATTGATTTTTGATTTCCTTCATTACGGAGATACCGTTCATTTTGGGCATGGAAAGGTCCAGCAGCAAAAGATCCGGCCGGCATTTCTTGACAGTTCGGATCGCTTCAAGACCATCCCCGGCTTCTCCGATCACCTCCAGGTCGGCCTTGTCTGAAAGCAGTGATTTTAAACCTTCCCGGAACAGCTTGTGATCTTCCACAATGACGATTTTTGTTTTACCTTCGATCATTGAACCGCTCCCTTCAAGATTACGTCAGAAAAAAAATGCCGGAATGTCCACCTTCTGTTTATAAGACGACCTTCCGGCTTCAATGGCGGCGTTTTTCCTGGAAGCCACGTCGCGGCCGGCAGTGAAAACAAAAGAAGAAATCAGAAACCCAATCAGTATCAATCTGCAGCGAATTCTACATTCAGTTTTATTTACTCTAAGCTATAACCGAAATTATTGGGAAAGTAAATGACTCTCTTCATTTTGTTGATTTGGGGCGATCGACTTCAGAATTAATCATGACGGTCTGTTTAATAATTTCAGCCACCTAATATTCAAACCTTCTCAATTACAATGGGGTATACAATGTAGTTGCGGGATAACTGGACAGTATTTAACTTATTTCCACAATGGTTAGCTGCGATCGGACTTGACGGAATAAATTTCGATTTTTAGTTTAGATCATAGTTAGGCAGTAATCCCAATCCTTCCTTAAATTGACCCAAATTTGGGCGGGAGGAATTTTAAAACACAAGGAGCATCCATGATCGAGCAATATCAGGAAGGCAGCTATCTAAAAATAGACGGCACCCAGTATTTCAACGATCTAAAAATTATTGACGGACGGGTGAAGGGGCGCTGGTGGCGAAGCCAAGGCCATCGGCTGCAGATTGAAGACATCTTTGATATTTTAGCTGCCAAACCGGAAATATTTGTTATCGGAACGGGGTATGCCGGCAATATGCGCGTGCCGGATGATGTCCGGTCCGACCTTGAACATAAAGACATCGGCGTCGTAACGGCTGACACCGCCCACGCAATTGAGATCTTCAACCGGCTGTATGCGGAAGGCAAGCACGTCGCCGGAGCGTTTCACCTGACCTGTTAGATTGATTTTTTCATTTCCAATACATTTTTGCATTCACGGTAGTCATAGCTGACGTCATCCATCAACTTTCTGACCAAATGAATGCCGAGGCCGCCGATGTTGCAGTTTTCAAGATCATCATAGGTCAGCTCCGGTTCCGCGACGTTGAGGGGATTAAATGGCCGGCCGCTGTCTTCGACCCGCAGCACCAATGCTCCGTTAACCTGCGGTATGGCGCTGATTTTGATAAAATGATCTTGACAGTCCCTATAGGCATAGGCGATAATATTGGAAACGACCTCTTCCAATACAAGATTCGTTTCAACAATATACTTTTTCGAAAGGCGTAATTTCCGTCCCAGTTTTTCAATGAACCTGTGAAGTTTGTCCAGCTCAGCCATATCGTTTCTGAGTTTTAATACCTCTTTCATTTTTGCCTCACCGGTTGCGTCAAATCCATAGTAAATTTTAAAGGCTCTGTTTACATAACATTATATATCCCCGCCCGTGCCTGAATGAAATGGGGTCTGAACGGTATTTTTGACCGCCGGCGCAAGTATTTCTCGCCCTTAGACTATAGACCAAGCCTTGAGCCCGGCCGGCAGGTGACATTTACGATTCATGATTTTGCTGCAATGGAGCAACGACAGCGTTGAATCAGGCTTCGATATTCCGGCCCCGCGGTTTGCCTTCTGATCCGCACGACTGAAATACTGCCTGAAACCGTCAAGGATACATTCTATCCTTTATTGTTTCAGTCGCTGTTAAGGATTAATTAGCAGCTCAGTAGGCGATTGCGGCGGTGAACAAGAGCGGAGCTGAACCCTGAAATCTATAAAGATCCCTCTTTTACAATGCTATCTGAAATCGGCCAAACTTGTTTTATCCAAACTCGGACGAATCAGAATACCAGAGCGCGACTCCAGAGCGATCAGGTAATTTAAAAATATGAAAAAACATATCGGCAGCCCCTCAAAATCGTCCGCTTCACCAAGAATCAAACGGAAGGATGGAATTACAGTTCAGGATGTGGACACCCCGGCAGCTCGACGTCCGGTTGCGCATTCGGCGGCGGAGGCTGTCTCCGGGGTCGGGGTCGGCTCTTTCAAGCACAAGATCCTGGCGTCGTCCCTAAACGGCATATATATCTACAACCTGGCGACCGGCCTCAGCACCTTCATCAATCCCCAGTACACCCGCCTGACGGGTTACACCCTTGAGAATCTTCAGGCTTTGAAGGGCGCGGGATTATTCGCATTGGTTCACCCGGAAGATCAAGAACGGACGGCCGCCCACAGGGAGCGTATCGGCCGGGCCGGCGATGATGAAACCTTGGAGATCGAATACCGTTTCAAACGCGCCGACGGACGCTGGATGTGGTGTTTGTCAAAAGAGGCTGTCTTCGAGCGCGACGGGCAAGGTCACGTGCTCCGGGTTATCGGCGCCTTCCTGGACATCACCGACCGCAAGACGAGCAATACAAAACTGCAACACGAGCGCGAGCTGCTGCAAAAGATCATTGACACGATTCCGATAATGATCAGCATTTACGATCCGGACTTGCGGCGCTTCAGCTTCAACAACGAATTCCGGCGCACTCTGGGCTGGTCGGAACATGACCTGAAGGGCGGCGATGCGATGCAAAAATTTTATGCCGACCCCTCCGAGCGCGAGGCAGCGCGGCAGTTCATGGAATCCCTGGAAACCGGCTGGCAGACCTTTAAGGTGACTGCCAGGGACGGCGGCACCGTCGAAAGCTCGTGGGCCAATATTCGCCTGTCCGACGATACCCGGATCGGTGTCGGCATCGATGTCCGGGAACGCACGGCCCAGCTGAAAGCAACCGTGGCAGCCCTGGAAAACGAAATGCGGGTCCGCAAAGACTTGGAGAATAAACTTCGGCAGTGGTCGCGGGTATTCATGGACGCGGCTGATCCGATCATCATCGAGAACCTTTCCGGCACCATCATCGATATGAACCGGGAGGCGGAAAGAAAATTCGGATGGAAGCGTCAAGAGTTGATCGGCAAATCCATGCGCAGCCTGATCCCTCCCTCCGGGTATCAAAAGGCGGAGAGCCTGCGCGAACGCTGTCGCCGCGGTGAGGAGGTGCGAAGCTGGGAGGCTATTCGGCAGGACCAGAAGGGACTGATTTTTTCGGTGCTGCTGACCGCTTTTCCCCTGTTGGATGAGTCCGGAAATATCATATCCGTGGCGACCATTGCCAAGGACATTACCTTGCGCAAGCAGATGGAAAGGGAGCTGGCAAAATCCCACAAGCATCTTCAGGAGTTGTCGCGCAAGAGCATCGAAGCCTTGGAAAACGACCGCCGGACCACCGCCAAGGAACTGCACGACCGTATCGGCGCCAGCCTGGCGGCCATTAAATTCAGGCTGGAGGAGATTGTCGAGCAGATTGTCCAAAAGCCGAAAAAAGCGGCCGCTTCCCTCGACGAAACGGTTTCCAACCTGCAGACCGTCATCAAGGAGACCAAACAGATTGCGGCCCAATTGCGGCCCACCATACTCGATGACCTGGGTCTTTTGTCCACCATCAGCTGGCTTACGAGACAATTCTTAGAACAGTTCAGCGGTATTAAATTGAATTCGCAAATTGAGGTCCGGGAAGAAGATATCCCGGATACGCTCAAAATCGTCATATATCGCGTGCTGCAGGAATCCCTGCATAATGCCGCCAAACATAGTGAGGCCACCGAAGTTAACATCCGCCTGGATAGCGAAGCTGATCGCATTGTGCTTGAAGTTGCCGACAACGGCCGCGGCTTTGATGTCCAGAATACACTCAGCTGCGAGGATCCCCTCAGCGGGTTCGGTCTGGCGGGCATGATAGAGCGCGCCGAGATTGTCGGTGGCTCCCTTACGATCGATTCTTCTTTCGGAAACGGTACGCACATCAAAATGACGCTCAACCCGGAGCCTTATAACGCCAAATTGTCGAACTCAGCCTGAGACAAACCGCGCCCTGCAGGGTGGGCCTCGCTCGATATTTTATTTCATAGCGGGCAATGCCCACCCTTCCGCGGCCGGAAAGGCCGTTAAGGTCTCTTGGCTGGTCGCTCCAGATTGCCCGTACGACCGTCGTCGCAGGGAGCATCTTCGTCCTGCAAACGAGCATGCTCCGCCCACTCCGGAGCTTTTTGGCAAATTGTATCTTCCGGGATGGTCACGCCGGTTTTCCCTTCAATGGTCTTGGGCTTATCGGATTTTTCACCGGTTGATTTTTTCTTGGAGCTCAATTCATTTTCCTCCCTTTAGTCAAAGTTGGCCTGTCAGTCCATTTTGGCCGACCGGCAGGTCATTCCCGGGTGTCCTCGGGTGTCAGTTCATCCGGCGGCGTCATCGGTACGTTGTCCGACAGGGAGGTGTAGGCATCCACCTGCTCATCCTCACCGTCCATCATGATATCTTTTTCAAGCTTTTCCGATATGGGCGCGGGAGTCCGTTCCCGGCGTTCCCAAGGCTGGCGGTCGATTTTTATATCGTCAACGGTTTCGTCGAAGTCCAGTTTGTCGTTGATGATTTCGAGCAATATTTCATGCTCCGCATTGCTGGGAAGCACGCCGCTCAGGTATACGACACCGTCCTCGCAGGTGATGTCGAGTTCCTCCATATCCACCCGACCGTCCTCCTGCAGCGCATCATGAATGGTTTCCTGCATATCATCGTCGGTCAGCGCTTCTTTGTCCAGCGAGACCGCAGGCGACTCAATTCCTCCTTGGGCAAAAGATTCCCTCATGCCGGCACACGGAACACAGTATCTGGCCCAGGGTACCACCTGCAGACGCTTGACGGAAATGGGCCTGCGGCAGGCTTCGCATTGGCCGTATCTGCCTTCATCCATTTTAGTCAGGGCATGGTCGATTGCGCGAAGCTCAGCCTGACCCCGTTCATCCAGCTGCGCCAATTCGCGGGACAGGGTTTCCTTGCTGGCGGTTTCTTCGAGCTCTTTTTCCGGCTCGTGCAGGGCCTCCCAGGAGGTATTGACCGTGCGCCGAAACTCAAAGATGTCCCTGCGGCGATCCAGCAAATTTTCCCTGAGCGCCCTGATGTCTTTTTTGCTTAGCATTTAAACCTCCTTCAATGAGAACTCCCGGCCGGATCCGGGCCGCCGCTCATAGTGATCATTGAATATTTAAAATTGAATGTCTTTGATTTGCCTGCGGCGGATCAATTTTCATTACATTACTTATACATTCCATTTGCTGAATAAATGGGGTCAATCCGGTATTTCCTCCACCCTTCGACAGTATTGAAGGTTATAAAAAGCGCAGGAGACTGCCCGGATGGGATTTTTTGACAAGACCATACCAGCGGCAGAGCGGATAAAGCACCAGTAAAACCGCAGCAGCGGCGATAAAAGCCTCCGCCAGCCCCCCGGTTTGATGCATATTGAAAAGCCAGGCGCCGGCTGCCAGAAGATGCACATGAATGAGGTAAAAGAATAACGGCGTGCGGCCGAATACCTGCAATGGATTATAAGCCGAAGGCTTTCGGTTGCGGTACCAGGCAAACAGAAAAGCTAAAATCAGAAACATGAGACCCAGTTCAAGAGCTGCAAAAGAGAGGCTTGGCGGATATTTGCTTACATGCAGCCATTGAAGAATCGAGTTGCCGTAGCGGTACAGCAGCATGTTGCCGTAGCGATTGAAACCGCGAACCAAAAAAAAAGCGGTTAAAGATACCACTCCGGCTATCGAAAAGAACCAAACCGGATTAAAGTCGCTGCGGGTCAGCATGTACTTCCCGCAGACCCAGCCCAGTATCATGTAAGCCAGCCAGGGAATCAGCGGGTATAAAACAAATATGCCGGCTACCTTGCGCAGACCGGTAATCAGCAATGCTCCGGCAGGCCCCGGCTGCTGTCCGCCTCCGGCCCAGATTGCCAGCTCGGCAAATTTTTCGCCAAGCAGAAATATTGCCAAGCTGATAATAAGCAGCTTGAACAGGCCGAGTCGGCGGAGTGGTACCATCAAACAGAAGCTGCCGCCGATAGCATACAGCACCTGGAGGATGAAACCGCTCCCGAAGCCAATGCTCATCCAAAGGGGATCCAGCAGCATAATGAAAATCCCCCGGATAAAGATATCTCTGTCAATGGAGCGCCCCGGCTCGCCGCGGGAATGCCGTCCGGCCACGCTCAATGCCAGCCCGAAACCGGCCAGAAACAAAAAAGTAGGCGCGCACAGATGCGTCACCCAGCGAGTAAGGAATTGGGCCGGCGGGATCTTCGCGTCTGCCTGATACCAGATAAACGAGTCGGTGGCATACCGGCCTGCATTGAACGCATGCGAGGCATGGTCAATTGTCATGAGCACCATGACGATGCCGCGCATGGCATCGATGGCGGCCAAACGAGATTTGCGGTGAGCTGTTGATGGTCGATTCTGAGAGTCAGCCATTGGATTGGGTCTGTTTATTCCAACATTGAAAACCTGGCGCTCCCTCCGGGCTGTAGGCCTGCGGGCAGGAAGCTGGGCCGGGATTCTTTACGCAAGCTATGTCGTTTTCTCAATCCGGCTGATTGTTGTCAACGACGAATCAGCGTTTAGAGGAGTTCCGATACCTGTACCAATAGATCCAGATTCTTGGCAATAAAAATCAATTCGGCGTTTTCCACCTGAGCATGACGCGTTTGAATCCATGATTCGAATGCATTTTGATCCAGGGCCGGGTGGCCTTTAAGTTCAGTGTGGATCGTATCGAGGATAAAATGCAGGAAATAGGGTTCATCGGCGGGATATCCTCCCGACTCGGGCAAAACGATCCAATCAGAGCCGCCGGCCGCCAGGACGGCGGCATCCGCAGCCCGGAGGCGGTCGAATAGATTGCGGCCGGTGTGACAGCCGCCGGTTTTGCGGCCGTCGGTAATGCGCTCATCCATGCTTTGGTTGTACAATTGCAGGATCAGCCTATCAAAGGCAGGGTTCTAATTCCGGCAGGAAAATGGTTTCACCGTCATAGTTCAGCGTCAGGTACAATAAACCGCCCGGTCGTATGAAATTGATGAATTGACGCAGCACTACGTCGATATCGATCAAATCCATAAATGCATGGGCAATGCCCAAATCCCACTGCCGCCCGCAATTTTCACCTGACAAAAAGTGATACACATCGGCCTGCATAAATTTGATCCATATTTCGCCTTCTTGAGTTCGAATAAGGGTGGTGTTTTCCGAACGGGGACTGAAGCCGAAGCCTCCGGCGGCAGCCCAGCGCCCCAGTTGCCGGCGGGATTCACCGACACTGACTGCATCCGAGTCAACTGCCGTGTAGTCTGCGAAGATTAAAAGTTTCCAATCAACCAACCGTTCGATCATCGTCCCGATTCCGGCACCCAATTCCAAAACGCTCAATCGGTTTGCGTGTCTGCTTTTGGGCAAAGCTGCGGCCAGCGTCTCCCGGACATGTTCATTCAACGCACGATCATCCACGCTCTTCTTGGATGACAGGTAGCGTATAAAACGTTGTCCGTTTATAGTCGACACGGTAAATTTCACCTCAGCGAGCCCCAGACGATATGAGCCTGAGGCTCGTTCCTGATTTGTCATTGAACACGGTCATGTTTGGCATGAAATGGAACTGCCCTGATTGGCCTAAAATAAAATGGGTGTCGAAAATATTGTATGGGGTGAAGACTGTATTTTGGCATCGCCAAACCCTGATAAGCCGGCCGCAGCACAGGGGAGAATGAAAACCTGGGCGCGCGGAGAAGCGAAAATACCCTTTACCGGACAATTGGAGAGATATTCCTATATTCCTATCAATCAGGTTGAGCCGTATGAAAAACGCGGATTAGGCGGCGTAAGACCGCTGGCCTGGTATTATCCGTTGCCGGGAGGGGCCTGGTGGCGCAGGCGGATGGGCGGCTATCCGGAATATTCGACCGAGGCCCCGGTCCGAGTATTTGGCAGGTACGGTGAATTTTTAAAGCAATTACATGATGCACAGTATTTACCGGGCCTTCCACGGCGTCTATATTTCATCAGATCCTGAAAACGCTGCGGTGGTGCTAAGCGACCCCAATCCGTGAATCAGCAGACGGAAGCAGTTGCGTCTAAAGGCCCGGGGCAGCCGTCGCAAAGAAAATCTGATTGTCGCTTCCATTTATTTAGCGCGTTGCTTGCCGGGCGCGGGAAGGTCCAGACGGCGATTTCAGGAATGAAGGTCGATATCGGATCGACGGCAGGGTCTGCTAATATGACTTCTAAGGGAGGTAACTAAAATGCAGGAAACTAAAATAAATTGGCTAAACGATTATGAGGAAGGCTACGGACGTGCCCGCGAGGAAAAGAAGCCGCTGTTTCTCGACTTTTTCAAAGACGGGTGAAATGGCTGCGCCAAATTGGGTGCCGTGACGTACCCGGACAGACAGGTCGCAGCCCTGCTCAACGAAAATTTTGTTCCCGTCCAAGTCAACATCGAAAAGGTTGCTAAACTGGCGGATGAATTTCAGGCTCTCTGGACCCCCAATTTGAATGTGATCGATGGCCGTCAAAAGCGGGTATACTGGGTTGAGGGTTGGCTGCCGCCGTCCGAATTTGCGGCCATGCTGGGCGTTGCGCAGGGACACTATTTTCTGCGGGGCAAAAAATACACGGAAGCCGCACCGCTTTTCAAGGCGGTGTTTGAACAGAATCCCCGCAGCCAATTCGCCCCGGAAGCTCTGTATTACAGGGGCGTCAGCCGCTATTTGAACTCTCATAAAGTCGACGAACTCAAGGAAGACTGGATCATGCTGCAGCGCTTTTATCCTCAGAGCGCCTGGAGCCTGCGTTCCAACATACTGTGAGCAAACCGCGAAGATAAAAATGCAATCAATCCGGGCAGGTCTCCGCAGCGAAGTGCGGGTCTCCCTCGGGCTGCATGCCGGCTGCTGTTGCCCGACTTCGCACGTGAAACTTCACCTGGACCTAACAGCGAACCGCTGAATAATGAACCCTTGAATCACGCTAAAGACATGATCGGACGACCCGAATTGCGAAAAAGGGAGATGATAAATGAACCAAAGGGATTCAAATTACTTTAAAAGACGACTCCGGCAATGGCTGGAGTCGCTGAAGCAGCAGGCCGGCAACACTGTCAGCTATTTCAGGCAATACGACGAGCGTTCAGCGGACCCGCTGGATCAGGCAACCCTCGAATACGAACGCAATTTTGCGCTTCGAATTCACAACAGAGAGGATTTGCTTATCAGGAAAATCAAGCAATCCTTGCGGGATATCGAAGACGGCGTATACGGGTTCTGTGAGGCGTGCGGCAGCCCGATCGGCGTAAAAAGATTAAAAGTCCGTCCAGTTGCCCGCTATTGTATCGAATGTAAGACCGTGGCCGAAAAAAAGGAGCGGGTTTTTGGCCTTTGATTCCCGCGGTGAAATGGGTGTAATGGTTTAGAACGTTTAGATCGTTTAGATGGTTGATGGTTGGGACTGTCGTAATGAGCCCAACGTTCTAAACGATTCCAACTAAAATCAGGAAACAACCATGTTAGGAATTGCCGGTATCATAAAAATACAGGATTCACCTTATTTACTGCCGGGAGTCAAGGGTTTACCTTGCTAAAAAAAGAATCATTCTTTTTGATTGAACTCCCTTGAAGCGCGCCGGTTATCGTGCTTTGACAAGGGCCGGAAAAGGAGGTGCGATGGCCTGCAATTTTAATATTTCGGTAGCCAAAGCCGGAGATCATGTCTGCTTGAAGCTGAATGGAGACTTCGACGGCAGTTCGGCCTGCGAGCTGGTAAACATGCTGAATGGCGGTGCGCTGTTCAACTCCCCAAAAATCCTGGTAGATACGGATTCGCTCAAGAATGTGTACCCCTTTGGTTTGAATATCCTGCACAGTCGGCTGCATAAAGCAAAATCAAGGATGGTTCCGCTGGTTTTCACCGGGAAGATGTCGGAGCGATTCGCAGCGGGATGAAAAATTGGCAGAAAATCTCTTAGCTCAATCTGATCGAATACATTTCTTCTCTTCCGCGTGGTGATCGAAAAAGAGCTTGGCGAGAGCTAACATCGAGATTTATGAATTTCATTAACCGACCCAATGCTGATGCAATAGCCATAAAAGATATGTTTATTGAGAATTGAAAGTCGATTCCATGAAAAATATTTTAGTCATTGACGATGATGAAACTTTATTGGATGTCCTGGCCCAACTGCTTACCCGATCAGGCTATGATGTGATCTGTGCGGAGAACGGGGACAAGGGAATGAATCTTTTCCTGAAGGGACAATTCGAGATTGTCTTGACCGACTATGACATGCCCGGTATGGACGGCATCACCCTCGCCCATCAGATCAAAGACATATCTCCGGATACAATGGTAATACTCATGACAGGTCATGATAAATCGAGCATAATAGAGCAGATTGAAGCCAGCAGGGTAGATTTGGCCTTGTTCAAGCCGTTCGATCTACTGGAGATTATGCAAATTTTTCAGAAGGAACAGACTCAGCCTGAAGAGCAGCGGTTGCGTGCCCTTTAGCTTGCTTGCTTTGTCATGGCCGGGATTCTTTGCTGAACCATTTTGCCGTCATCTGCCTTCCGACCCCAGGTGTTTTGCCATCCTCCTGTGTGACTGTCTTAAGTACATGTCAATCGAAACGGGGATACCTTTTAAACCTGTCCGCCGCCTCTTCGGGCGGGCCAAATTCCCGGAAATGACCGCTCAGGCTATCCGGGATGCTTTCGCCGGCCTCGCCGGTCGTTTTGACGAGAAAGATGTCGATGTCGCCGTCCGCAGCAGTGCCACGGCTGAGGACCTGCCCGACGCCAGCTTTGCCGGACAGCAGGAGACTTTTTTAAATGTCACCGGCGGCGACGAGCTGCTGGACGTCTGCCGCAGGTGTTACGCCTCCCTGTTTACGGAGCGGGCCATCAGCTATCGGGAAGAAAAAGGGTTTGACCACATGAATGTGGCGATCTCCGTTGGGGTTCAGAAAATGGTGCGGGTTATTGACAAAAACGGCCGTCGACACAACTTCAAGGTATCCGATTGCAACCGAGTTTTATCGATTGCGAAACAGCCCCGGGATTCCGAGGAGAAAGAACGGCGGGCAGCGCAGGCAAATAAGCCGCAGTCACAGGATCAACCACCGGTCAAGGAACCGCCGAATGATCCCCAAAAACCCCCGGTCAAAGAACCTGGAGAGTCCCCCGACCCCCCGCCGCCGCCGAACCGCCCGCCAATGGAGGAGCCGCCTAACGAGCCCGGCGAACCGCCGGTCAAGGAGCCGCCCCCAAAGATCCGCGGCGTGGGTACCGCCGCTAAGGCCGGCGCTCAACCAAATAATACACGGAGCCAGCTAGTTTGGAAAATACTTCATTCTGGCAACTTTACGGGGAAGCGGCTAAAACTGCGGTAGGCTTTTTCTGGAAATCCGGCTGGGCGTTTGTTTTTGGATATTTTATCAGCGCCCTGATCCAGGCCTTTGTTCCCAAAAAACAGCTGACGCGGTATATGGGCGAGCCCAATGTGCAAAGCATATCACTGGCAACGATTTTCGGGGCCGCTTCGTCGTCGTGTTCGTTTGCTGCATTGGCCGCGGCTCGGGCCCTGGTCCAAAAAGGCGCGCATTTCATCGTGGCCGTCGCCTTCATGTTCGCTTCAACCAATCTGGTCATCGAGCTGGGGGTTCTCATCCTGATTTTTTTAGGATGGCAGTTTCTCGCGGCTGAATTGATCGGGGGGGTCGTACTCATCATCATCAGCAGCATTCTCATGAAACTGACCTATCCTCAAAGGTGGGCATCCCGGGCGCTGGCAAAAGTTGCCGAAGAGACCGGGCGGGAAGAATCTTTCGATTGGCGCCGGCGGCTTAAATCCAGGGAGGGCTGGTTTCTGGTCGGTGAAAAATTCGGCGCCGACTGGGCCATGGTTTGGGAGGAAATTTTGTTTGGCTTTACCGTCGCCGGATTTGTGGCGGTGCTGGTTCCGGCCTCGTTCTGGTCGATGATTTTTCTGGCGCAGCTCAAGCACACCCTTCCCGCCTGGGTCATTGCGCTGGAGAATGCGGCTGTCGCACCCTTTGTGGCAGCATTCACCTTTATCGGCTCGATGGGAAACATTCCTTTGGCCACCGTTCTCAATGCCAACGGCATTCTGTTTGCAGGCATCATGGGTTTCATCTATTCGGATCTGATGGTGCCGCCCCTGGTTCAGGTGAATGCAACGTATTATGGATGGAAGATGGCGCTTTATATCGCAGGGACCATGTTCGTCAGCATCGTTCTGACCGCTCTGATCCTAAATGCAACTTTTGGCTTTGCGGAGATTATTCCCGAGAGCCGTAAAGGAATTGCTGAAGTCACTCAATTTAAAATGGATTATACCTTCTGGATGAACCTGGCTGCGGTTGCGGTCGTGCTTGTTATGGTTTTCTTCAGGAAAAAACACCGGCAGCTTCAAGACGATGTGCAAGATCAAGGAATGGATCACAGCGGCGGCATCGGCATCAAACGCTTCATAGCATACTTTTCGGCTCTTATACTGCTGGTGGGGCTGGCAGCATATATTGCATAATGTTGAAAACCTGACTTTATGGGCCAGGTTAAAGAAACTTGGCTTTACCGTGCACCCATGCTGTGGAGTGACGTCCCGCCCTGGTGCGACGTACGGAGAATTTAAAGCACGTTTGTCCTGATTAGTAAAAAATAGCTAATGTTGGATTTATGTTTTACTTTGACAATCTCCGTCATTAGGAAAGCCGGCTTTACCGGTGCCTCTATGCCCTAAGCCGGCAGTGAAATTTTTTTCAGAACTTCGCCGACCAGATTTTTATCAACGGATTTGGCCAGATCACCAAGGGATACAATGCCGGATAATTTTCTCCCGTCCGCCATTACCAGCAAGCGTCGCACCCGCCGGTCGCCCATCAAACGGGCCGCGGTTTCAATATCATCGTCTTCCTTGCAGGCGAAAACTTCGTCGGTCATCGCATCGGTTACATAGGTCGTTTGAGGGTTAAGACCTTCTGCCACAACGCGAACCGTGATGTCTCGATCCGTCAGCATGCCGACGGCTTCACCGCCCACGACTACCGGCATATCACCGACGTCTGATTCTTTCATTTTAGCGGCCGCTTGCTCGATTGTCTGATCTTCAGTGATAAAGTCGGTTCTACGAGTCATAATTTCACGAACTTTCATGTTGGCCTCCTTCTAGCTTTTTTACAGAGAATATGCCTGAAACATATCGCTTAAAATGGGGTATATCCGGTATTCTTCAGACTGTTATCATGTACAGTATTGGATAATGCGAAATACAGGGTTGAACCTATTTACTTTGCCATGTTGAGCCAATAGGTTGTTATTTATTCGCACACTTGTATAGAAAAGGAGTGAAATCATCATGGCAGAACCTGCAAAAATTGTGAAAGGCGGATTTCGAGCCACCTTGGCACTGATCATATCTGTCATTGCTCTTTTGATCTCGATTTTCGGATATGCTACCTCCGAAAGAGAAAAAGATCTGAACGCTCGAATCCAGGACTTCCAGGCCAAAATGGAAAAGATGAAGGCGGAAAGCGCCGATCAGATAGACAAGATTCGCAATGAAACCGCAAAGGCGCTGGAAAAAATGAGCAACGCCGTCAAGAATGAAGGCCAACAGTCCAAAGCGGAGCCTGCGAAATCGACAGGCCAGACGGCCAACCAGTAGAACATGCATCAATATGAGGATTAAAGGCGGGAATTCTACCGGGAATGCTTGAGCTTTCTCTCAAGCAGGCACATTTTACCGTCGTCGGAGAGGTGCACGGCCTCGGTCCGAATCAGCATTTTGAGGGCATACGGCTTATAATCGCGCGGTTTGTACATTCTTTCAAGAAAGCTCGGGGGCTGCAATTCCAATTCAGCGACGGTTTTGGCCCCCTGGGAGCATAGGGAATGATTTGTTCTGAATCTCTCGATGACCTGGTTGAGAACTCTTTTCACCAAAAAGGCTTGAATTCTCAAGGCCGCCAGGAAGGCCAGCATCAGAAGTATCGTAATTGAAAATAAATTTAGCGGGTCTTCCATTGGGTTTTCTCCAGGTATTGCTTGAAGGTTTCCACATCCGGCAGTTCCGGCATCTTGTCTCCCGGCTTGGTTTCTGGAGATGGCCGGCGTGTGTGAGAATATTGCCAAGCGCAGCAGCTATCAATGACTCCCAGCCCCCAGTCGTCCGGTTTGAGGCGTTGTGCCAAGATTCTGCAGCACCCCCTCGGCGAGAATCAGATCCAGGGTGTGCATATCGATTTCGATCTGATTCCAGCCCAGCCAGTCCAGCTTGCGGTTCAATTCACGAAGCGTGATGTCGGGATTGGAATAAAGCGTGCGGGTCAGATTGCGGATAAAACCGGGCAGCATATCCCTGGAAAGCCCCTTGTTGATCAGCCGCTGCAGCAGAATGTTGTGAAGAACATCCATTGAGCGCCTCCTTTCAGGCGGTTTGAATAAAAACCGTCACTGACAGCCCATTTAGGTTCTCCTGCCGGAAAACAGGGGTTCCCCGCAGGACGCAATGACTCACCTTCTGATAACATCGTCGGCCTCAAGAATACAATAGAGTGAATCCTGTATTTTACCGACAATTATAACGTACGAGGGCTTCTCCGGTGATACCGCGCAGGTGAACGTTGTTGTGAATTACCAAGCCGTTATGAAGCGCGGTCGGGTACGCAGCAGATTTAATGCCCGATCCGTTCATCCTCTTTTTTGCATCGGTTCGTAGCTGCATCCCATCAGCCCGCAGTACTGCCCCACATACTCCGCCCTGGGCCTGTACAAAGCAGGCTTTTCCTGCGCATCGCCGAACTTTTCCTCGATGATGTGCGCACTCCAGCCCGCAATGCGGGCAATGGCGAAGAGCGGCGTCATAATGTCCCGCGGTATGCCCAGCATATGATAATAGGGCCCGGTGGAAAAATCCACGTTCGGCTCAACGCCGGTCTTGCCCAGCTTCTTGAACTCCGTCCGAGCGACTTCTTCCAATTTTAGGGAGAGGTCATACCATTTTTTCCGGCCGGTTTTTTCACCCAGCCGGCGGCTCATCTCCCTTACGAATTTTAACCGCGGATCGACCGTCTTGTAAACTGCATGCCCCAAACCCATTATTTTTTCATGTCTTTCCAGTTTGCCGCGCACCCACCCGGCCATGTCGTCAACCGACTCCAGTTCGAGAAGCATTTTCATGACCCGGGCATTGGCCCCTCCATGCAGGGCTCCCGACAAGGCCCCCAGCCCGGCGGCCACACCGGTATAGATGTGGGCCCGGGTCGAGACCACTTCCCGGCAGGCAAAAGTAGAGGCGTTGAAGGTATGATCGGCGTGGAGAAGCAGGCAAGTATCCAGATCTTTTGCCGTTTCCGGGTCGGGTTTGCTGCCCTGCAGCTGCCACAGAAAATTGGCGGCATGGGGCAGCTCTTTGTCGGACGGAAGCGGTTTTTGACCCTGCCGTATTCGATGCCAGGCAGCGACCAACACCGGCAGCCGGGAAATAAGCCTGACTGCCTTTCGCAGGTTTGCCTCCCGGCTTTCGTCCTGAATCTCAGGATCGGAAACAGCCATAAGGGGCACGACCGCCTGAAGCACGTCCATGGGGGCGGCCTCTCGGGGCAGTTTTTCAAGACATTGATAGATGCAATCTGGAAGTTCCCTGGCCTCAAGTACCTGCTGCCCGAATTCCCGATACTCATTTTCATCGGGCAGCCTTCCCTGCAAAAGAAGAAAGGCCACCTCGAGGAAAGAGGAATTCTCGGCCAGGTCTTCAATTCGGTATCCACGATAGATGAGAACGCCTTTCTCACCATCGATGAAACTGATCTTGGTATCGGCGACCGCAATCCCACGGAGGCCGGTGTTTTTCAGACGAACTGCTTCCGGCATAATTTTTTCTCCTTTCTATTCCTGCGGTGATCCAAGGCACCGTTTCCTTTACCCAAGATTTTCAGGATCAAGGCAAGCGCTCCGGCCGGGTTTGAAAACCGTTGGAAACCGGGTGTTCCCTGCCTAACACTATTCTAATTCAGGTCATTTAAGAAAAAATAGGGTTTATAATGTATTTTGCCATTGAGGGGGCTGTATACATAATAAAAGCATCGGTGATAAGGGGCTAGAGATCGCTTCGCATACCGGAAATTTTGACTGCAAATAGGTGATTTACCCCATTGAGTCACGAGGGAACTTCCTTTAATTATGGACAGTGGCAAAATTCATGCTTTATGGGCCTCAAAGACGGAAGTTTCGGGGATTGCAAAGGGAGATTGGAGCTGGGAGTCGGATTGTGATCGCGCAGGAGCCGCTTAGAACCGATCGATGATCTGCGGCTCATCCTGCTTTGCGGCGGTTCAGAGGAATTTATTCAAGAAAGGATCCTTACCAACAATATCTGGATCTATTTACCTGCCTTGAAGAATATCATGGACAGAAAAAAAGGTGTGCTGGGTTTGCCGATGATCCGGAATCGTACGACCATGGCTCCCCGTGATCCGAAATCGACACCTGTATATCAGCTGGAAAAGGCAATGGGAGCGGCAATTTCGGTTTTCGAAGCCGCCGCTGCCATCCGGGTCCCCCGCAAGCGCTTTGCACCTGTGAAAAATTCCAACGACTTGATGGCCGTACGCTCTGATCGCTTCAGTTTAAACGACAAATTTCAGATGGTCCCGAATCCGCATCGATCCAGACGGCGATAGAGAATCTTCAGGAACCGGAGCGTTGGAGGAAAAATGAACCGCGTGAGCAGACGTCATTTTTTGCGTTTGATGATATGGACCGGACTGATCAGCTATTCGCCGAGGTCGGCCCTGGCCGCCATCGAAGATCCAGCCGCTGCGGAAAACTGCATTTCTCTATATAATCCGTACACCCGGGAGAGCTTTAGCGGAGTTTATCGGCGCAACGGCATTTCGGTGGCTGCTGCGATGCAAAAAATCAATCAGATTTTAAGGGATATCCGCACAGACGAAGTTAAACCAATAGATCCTGCTCTACTGGATTTAATGGCTGCCATTGCCATAGAACTCAACAGCGACGAGCCTATTCATGTTAGCTCCGGTTACCGCAGCCAAAAAACGAACGACCTCTTGCGCAGACGCAACAAGTGGGCGGCAAAAAAAAGCTTTCACATTAAAGGCCAGGCGGCCGATATTCGCGTGCCGGGGCAGCCGACCAAGGCTGTGCGTTGGGCGGCCTGCAGATTAAAAATGGGCGGCGTCGGATATTATTCGCAGCGCAAATTCCTGCATATTGACGTCGGCCCGGTGCGATACTGGAACTGGAGAAGTTGAGAGGAGATAGTAGAATCGACAAAAATAATTTCAAGAAGGAATTGTATCATCTTACGAAAACCCTTATATTGATCACATACGCGATTTATGCCTAATTCTGTTTTCGATTCTATCGAAGCAGAATAAAAGCCGCAGTCGGAAGAAAATAAAGCAGAGGCCTTTGAATGCTATGATAGATTCGGAACTTCTATCAAAAATCAGAATGCTGGCTCCGGGAACCAAACTGAGAAAGGCATTGGACGACATCGTCATGGCAAAACTCGGTACAATTGTAATGCTCGTCGATTCGCTAACCAAAACGAAAGATATCATTCAAGCTGGATTTCCGATCGAAATCCCTTTTACTTCTGAAAGATTATATGAACTTTCCAAAATGGACGGTGCTATTATTTTAGACGATGAGGCTGCGAAATTTTATTTTGCCAATGTCCATCTCATCCCCGATGCCACCATCCATTCAAGTGAAACGGGTATCAGACACCGCACTGCCGAGCGCATTGCCAGGCAAACCGGCAACCTTGTTGTGGCAGTCTCAAGGAGAAGAAATATCATCACTGCCTACTACAAAGAGCATAAGCATGTCATCAATACCATTAATTATCTGGTTACCAAAATCGGCCGCGCTTTAAACGTACTGGAAAAACACCGTGAAAACCTCGATAAAATAATCAACCAAATCGATAAGGACGAGTTTAACGACTGCGTGTACCTGGATGAACTCGCATTTTTGATTGCAAAGTTTCTGGGCGTCCAAAAAATTCGGGACGAAATAGAACCTTATATTATCGAGATCGGTGTCGAAGGAAAACTATCCAGCATGCAGTTGTACGAAATTTTGGGAAATTTGGATGAGCAGCTGATATATTTCATTATGGATTACGCCGCCGCCGAAATAGGCGAATCAGAGGCAGTCGAAATTGTCGACCGGCTCAGAAACTATAAAGACCTGAATAATCTGAATGTAGCGAACATCCTCGGCTACGAGGCCTCTTCGGCTGCGCAGATCGATGAAAGAAATGTTGTTCCCCGCGGCTATCGGCTTCTGACACACAAGGCTAAAATCCCCATGAATATCTCTAAAAATGTTGTCCAGGCGTTCGGAAATATGTCCCGAATCTGTTCGGCGGATGTCGATGCCCTGAAAACCGTCGATGGCATCGGTGTCAAACGCGGGAAAGACATTGTGGAAACGATTCACATGTTGAAAGATATATAGCATAATGAAAAGTTGAGGATGTCTTTGAAAGAAAACGCGACGAATCCCCTGCCACCGGGAGGCCTATCCGTGTGTAAATTAAAAATCATGCTGCTCACGCTTCTTCTATTGCTGTCGGCGGGATGCTCTCCCGCACGTGTGCAGGAAGGGATTCATCTTGATACCATCACTATGCCGCCCGGATTCAAGATCTCATTGTATGCGCGGGTTCCCGGTGCGCGATCCATGACTTTAAGCCCCGGCGGGGTGCTGTTTGTGGGAACCCGGGAAAAGGGATGTGTTTACGCGGTCTTGGACCGCAATCAGGACTACGTGGCCGATGAGGTGATTGTGGTGGCAGACGGCCTTCATTCGCCCAACGGCGTCGCCTTTCGCGAGGGCGCTCTCTTTGTGGCCGAAGTCAGCCGTGTGCTGCGGTTCGACAACATCGAGACCAATCTCAAAAATCCGCCGGAGCCTGTGGTGGTAAACAGCACCTTCCCAACTGATGAACATCACGGATGGAAGTATATCGCATTCGGACCCGACGACAGGTTGTATGTCCCGGTGGGCGCCCCCTGCAATGTCTGCGAGCGGGATGATCCGCGGTATGCAAGCATTATGCGCATGGCGCCGGACGGCGGCGATCTGGAGATTTACGCCCGCGGAGTCCGAAATACCGTGGGATTCGACTGGCAACCGGCGACGAAAGTGCTCTGGTTCACGGACAACGGCCGGGATTGGATGGGAGATGACGTGCCGCCGGATGAGCTCAACCGGGCGCCTGCAAGGGGAATGCACTTCGGCTTCCCCTACTGCCATGCCGGAAGGATACCGGATCCTGAGTATGGGGCAAAGAGATCCTGCAATGAATTTCAACCGCCGGCTATCGAGCTGGGGCCGCATGTTGCGGCCTTGGGCATGAAATTTTATACTGGCCGTATGTTTCCGGCCCAATACCGGGAGCAAATCTTTATCGCCGAGCACGGGTCCTGGAACCGGTCGGTGCCGATTGGCTATCGCATTAGCCTTGTTCGGCTGGAGGCATACAAGGCCGTTCAATACAGCGTATTTGCCCAAGGTTGGCTGCAGCAGGACCGCGCCTGGGGCCGGCCGGTAGATGTTCTGGTAATGCCCGACGGTGCGCTTCTGGTATCCGATGACCGGGCCGGCGCAATCTACCGGATAAGCTATGAGCCTTGAGGAAAGCATGGAATATTGTTTTGCATCCGATTTGAAATAACTCGAGGTTCCAGATTGAATGCCGAACAATAATGCGACATTCTAAGTTTGAAAGGAGACTATCATGAGTCATGTAGCCGTTATTATAACCGATTTGTTTGAGGATTCGGAATATAGCGAACCGGCTAAAGCCTTTAAGGAAGCCGGACACACCCTGACCCATGTGGGCCTGGAGGCCGGCAAGATCGTCAAAGGGAAAAAAGACGGTACGCCTGTTAAAATCGACCAATCGATCGACAGCGTGTCGACAGGCGATTTTGATGCCCTCTTGATCCCCGGCGGGTATTCGCCGGACAAGCTGCGGGCCCATGAAAACGCCGTAAAATTTGCCCGGGATTTCATGAAAAGCGGCAAGCCGGTTTTTGCCATCTGTCATGCCGGTCAGCTGTTGATTTCCGCCGACGTGATCCGCGGCCGGAAAATGACCGGCTGGAAGTCTATTGTGCAAGATATCAAAAATGCCGGCGCAGAATTTATCGACCAAGAGGTCGTGGAAGACGGCAACCTGATATCCAGCCGTCATCCGGGCGATCTGCCCGCATTCATCGAATCATCTTTAAAACGGTTGGGTTAATCCTATAATCGCATAAAATATTGCATTGGATTTTGGCTGTTCCGACGAAAATCCTTGGCATTTTTGAGTGATCCTGGATACTGGTTTCTGGATGCTGGCTGTTTTTGAATTTAACTCTCGGTGCACTGCTGGATATCCAGCATCCCATGAGAAAGCAGCAATGAATAGAATCCGAACATTGCCGTACCTTTTAGAGACGACCCTGTTGATCATGATCTGCGGCTGCGCCTACTCGATCTCGCAGGAAATGAGAGCAAAAGCCAATCCGGATTTAACCTATTCCGTGGTGGCCCGTGATCCGCTTTTATACAAGGGCGCGACGATTATTTGGGGCGGCATCGTGATCCAAGTGCAAAACCAACCCCGCCAAACCGTTCTCACGATCCTGGAGACCCCATTGGATAACAGGGGAATTCCTAAAGACGAAGTCTATGGCCGCGGGCGATTCATTGCCCAAGTGCCCGAGGATCTGGATCAGAAGGCCTACGGCGGCGGAAAGAAAGTCATTCTGGCCGGAGACATCGTCGGGGAGGAGACGAAGCAGATCGGTGGGACGCAGTACCGCTACCCTGTCGTCCTGGTGAAAGAACTTCACCAGTTTAACCAAAGGGATGATTACCGATATTACCGTCCGAATGACTATCCAGATCAATATGGATATCCCTACTACGATCAAACCCCCTTCAAGGGGATACAATAAAACCTAATTACCTGCCATACCCCATAGCCAACTTGTTCGTTGCGGTTTAATGGTAATCAGGATGAACGATCATCGTCACATAAACTACAATAGAGCGTTCGGAATCGGCATTGCTTTAAATGTTGCCTTTATTCTCTTCGAGGCTGCTTGCGGGTCTTTTTCGGACTCGCTGGCCATGGATCGATCCGGCCGTAAGTCTGCTCATTGCTGCGATCATCATGATCGGCACCTGGCGGCTTCTGATAGATTCCGTCAATCTGGTTCTGCAAGCCGCAATGAAATCCATGACCGATTCGGCATTGCACATGTCACCCTGCAGGTCGAGCGAAGCGACGCTTTTATGGATTGCGGAGACGAATGCAGACTCGAAGCATTTTCAAGGTAATTTTGCCGTCCACGGCCAAGCCTTACATTTTTCTTCAGTTCAGCCACTAAGGGTTCACCTCCGGCGGATCAGGCCTACCTCTAGTGAAGCTCCTCCCGCACAAATTGAAATGACTAAAAATCCTGTTGACTGAAAATCAAACTCAAAATGTAATAAAAAAATAGCCTCTCAAATCCCGGCAAATACACGATAGACCCCATAGAAAATTATCCCGACGGAAATTAAATTATTTTTTGATCCGAATAAACCAATAACCAAATGTTTAACCTGCATTTGTCGTTCTTGTCGTTCTTTTTCCAATACAGTGCAAATCGAAAAAAAAGGAGGAAAATATGTCACCCGAAAAGTCACAAAAAGACCAATATGTTCAGAAGCTGCATGCCAAGCTGGATGAATGGAACGCCGAAATCGATAAGCTGAAAGCCAAAGCCGATCAGGCGCAGGCCGAGTCGCGCATTGAATATCAGGAACAAATAAAAAATTTGCAGCAACGACGCCAGGAAGCTGAAAAAAAGATTACCGAATTGCGCAAGGCTGGAGAGGGTGCCTGGGAGGATCTGAAAGCAGGTGTACAATTGGCCTGGGACAACATGGATGAGGCGGTTAAATCGGCCCGATCCAAATTCAAATAGATCGGTGGCGCGCGCTTTCGACCAAGCTGAGAACGAATTCAGCTCCGGCGGTAAAGATTAAGGAGGTACTTTAAAATGTTATATTGGGCACTCGTATTCTTTATTATTTCTCTGATTGCAGCCCTGTTTGGCTTTACGGGAATTGCAATTGCTTTTGCAGGCATCGCAAAGATATTGTTTTTTATCTTCATCGTTTTGTTCATTCTTACCCTTATATTCGGCTGGCGACGACGACCGCCGTCAAGGGTATAATCAGGAACATGGAGTAGAGAGAAAAAATAATACAAGGCCTCTGCGTGCTCAGCACCTCTGCGGTGAAAATGAATATCAAACCGGATTTTAAAGACATCGACAGGCTGTCCCAAACGGACGCCAAAAAGGAGATCGAGGCCCTCGGTGTGTGCCACCGCCGCCCGCGATGGGCCCTGGCTTGGAAGTTCCCCCCCAAGAAGAAGTTACGGTTCTGGAAGATATTGTCGTTCAGGTGGGCCGCACCGGCGTGCTGACGCCGGTCGCCCTGCTGCAGCCGGTCGATGTCGGCGGGGTATCTGGAAATATGAAAACAAACATCCATCAAATTGAGGAATTACGCGAGCAGCGGCACATCTTCGCCGACCGCTTTGAGGCCGGCGAGACGCTCGCTGCGATGCTGCAGGCGGAGTACGCGCACATCCCCGGGGGAATGGTTCTGGCGATTCCATCCGGCGGGATTCCGGTAGGATTAAAGGTCAGTGAGATATTGGGACTGCCGCTTGATCTTCTGATCGTGAGGAAATTGCAGATACCGGGCAACCCTGAAGCCGGTTTCGGGGCGATGACGCTGGATGGGACGACGTTCTTTAATCAAGCTCTTTTGGCGCAGCTGCATTTGAGCGCCGCTCAGATCGAGGCCGAAAAGCAGCGGGTCAATCTGGCGCTCGAAAAGCGCAACACACTGTTTCGCGGCGGCCGTCCCTTTCCCGATCTGGCCGGGAAAAAGATCATCCTGGTGGATGACGGTCTGGCCTCGGGTTTTACCATGCTGGCATCGATTGATATGGCCAAAAAGGCCAAAGCCTGTGAAACGATTGTGGCGGTTCCTACGGCCCCGCAACATTCGGTTGAGCGCATCTTATCGGGAGTGGACCGAATATACTGTGCCAACATTACAACCGGCCCCTACTTTGCCGTCGCCGAGGCCTATCAAAATTGGTACGATCTGAACGAGGAAGAAGTCCTCGCTCTTCTGAAAAACAGGCAGTCGGCTCGACCCGGATGACGGCCGCGGCCGATCCGCCGCGGCGGCCTAAACCTGCATCCGGCCTTAATCCGGCGGTAGGTTTCAATCCTGAACGGCCGCTAATCGTCGTTCAGCTGCGCAACCTGCCTTTCCAGGTCCACATCGCGCTCGAACCTGAAGTAGCATCTGACGGTCAGCGACTCGCAGCCCGCCAGGGAAGGAACCCCCAGCGGCCTCTGCCGAAAGCCGGCGCAGGTCCAGCATCCATCCGCTGATGGGCCAGTGGTCGGGCTGGGTTTGAAAGGCCGTCGCATGCACCTGCTCGATAAGATAAGCCTGGGGATTGACTTCGACGCGAAGCCGCCGCGCTTCCATGACCACCTTTTTTTCGGTCTCGAATTCCTTCTCGCTATAGGTTAGATGCTGCATCCGATCCGCCTCCAGTTCCAGGGCGGTTTGAATGTGTTCGGAAGCCAGTTTTTCAAAGTATCCGGCAAAGTCATAAGAAGTAAAGGCGTTGTATGCAGCGCCAATCGCCGCGTCAATCCGTGTTTTCTTCCGCTTTCAGAGCTCGAACCGGTTTCCTTTACATCGGACTGCTTGGGCATCTGATCTCCTTGAATTGTTGCTGTTGCTCAATATTTGCAATATGCGGCAGTAACTTTGCTCATTCACACTACTGCTACTGCCCGGCGGTTTTTCCGTAACGAAAGCCTGGGGACCTTCAACCAATCCGATTTCGCCCAGTTTCCGCTGGCAATCATAGGCCAGGCGATAACCGTTGGAAAAACCGATGCACAAGCGCTCATGGGCGGTATCTTTTTCCTCATTTCAGAAAACCGGTCATGCCGAAATGCAGGCAAAGGTTCAATATGCAATAGGTTCAAGTATGTATTTCGCTGATCATTCGACCTTATCTAATTGTTCCGCCATGAAAATAAATTATACGGGGCGCTGATTAAGCCGCCTCTTTTAAGGCGGCAGCTAATGTTTAAGCCAAATACAGTCTGAATCTCCTAAATGTACATGTTTGACCGGATTTCAATTACAACATCGGAATCGTATACTAAGCCTAATTTGTAAAATCAGGTGATATCCCAACGATATGAAAGGAGGCAGTTATGCCGGATCGCATGGGTATGCTCAATAAGATCAAAGAAGGGATGAAAGTCTACGACAACACCGGGGACGAGGTCGGCACGGTTGAGTTCCTCCATTTCAGTGAAGCCAACGGCGACGGACATGCCGTCGCAGCGGCACCGCCGGAGCAGTCCACTCAGTCGGACCTGGTAGATTTTGTAAGGAAAATGTTCGGGGCCGACAATCTGCCCCGGGAACTGCGCGAGCGGCTGCTGATGCACGGCTTCATCAGGGTGGACAGCGCCAAGCTGTTCGGACCCGACCGTTACGTCATGTTCGATCAAATCGCCCGCGTAGAGACAAATGGCGTGCATCTTAGGGTGGAGGATGCTCAAAATCTGTTGAAGGCCTAATAGCCTGGCTATTCCGCTTGACATGGTTCCGGGCTATGCCGGCTGGTTTCTGACCTATGACAAGCGCATCGGAATCATTTCCGATCATTTTGGCATTGAACAAGAAAATCCATTTCTTAAAAAAATATTTCCTAATCCTCAGGAGGACGCGATGAACGAAAAGGAAAAATACCGTGCTAAAATTGAAGCTCAAATGGCAAGCTTCAATGAAACCATCGAAGAAATCACCACCAAAGCCAAGCTGAGAAAAACGACGGAGTCGGATGTTCAAATCAAGGCTCTGGTTAAAAAACATGAAGCGGCGAAAGCCAAGTTGAAAGAACTGGAAAATTCGGATGAAAATACCTGGCAAAAAATCCAAAGCGAACTGGATCAGCTTGTTGCGGATGTTGACCAGGATACCCGCAACGCCCTGGCATATTTCGGATAATTTATCCGCCCTTTATTTGGCACGATCAGAGTACTGTCCGCCAACTTGTCGGCAACGGCCAGCAGGCGCAGGCCTTTGTCCGCCAATTCTTCCGAGCGTTTGATCCACCGTCGGCGCGTTTCTTCTGTCAGCGGCCGGGAGCCATTCAAATCTTTTTCGGCGATGAATTGAACAATGCGCTTTTTTCAATCAGTGAACCGCGATGGTCCGATCCTGACGCTTCTCAAAAGATTAGGCAGCTTAAAAGACGCATATATGATCTTTATGCTGACTATAAAGGTGCTTACGAAAAAGTTTCATAACATCATAAAAATGGAGGTTTCCCATGACAGAAAATAAAATTGGTCATCAGAATCAAGATAAGGAGAGGTCCGATCAGATGAGAATAGATTTAGAGCGGGTTTATGCCCGGCGACACGAAGCTCCATTCTCGGAAGCTCTAAATTTGTCGTTCCTCTTTACAGTGCTGCTGTTTGTCCTTTATGTGATCGAAAAATATCAATAATAACGAGCGGAGGATTTATATCTCCCCGCCACAGGTGAATCTGCGGGGGATAATTCCCTCATGCTCAAATTCCGGGCTGGTGATCCTCATTGCATTTCCTCCTCCAGGCGGCGGGCACCCGCCAAAATTGCTTAAGTTTAAGGTGTTTTCCGCTGCGAAACTGTTCAGTTCATGGCCTGCAAATTGCTGATGATATAGTCCAGGTGGATCTTTTCCTCGCTGAAATATGTCCGAAGTGCTTCCTTTACCTCCGGCGGCGCTTCCCATGAAACCACTTCGCCGTAATAGCGGTTGGTGATTTCTTCGGTGGTCCTCATGGCTTTCAGGGCGCCTTTCAAACCGGTGAAAGCTGCGGATCGCCGCAAAGGCCTCGATGACATACCCTTTGAAATCCTGTGATGGCTCAGGCGGCTGCCCGCCCAGGTTCGCGATATGTTCGGCCAGACCGCTGATGTGATTGCGGTGCTCTTCCTGGAATTTCATCAGACGCTCTTTTATGATGGGGTCATCGAGTTCCTTGATGGCCTGGTCGTAGGCATGGACTGCATCGATGTCCAACTGGACGAGATTCGATATCGCTTTGATTAGATCTTTTTCATTTTCTTTCATTTCTCAGTTTCCTTGTCAGTTTCAACTCAGAATTCCTTATACATCTTATTCAAAGAAAATAGTGAACTGCCGGTCGCCGAACAATAAGGTAAAGCCTGTATTTACTGGAGTGATTCGATGTATTCAGATAGGCCTTAGGTATTGAAATTCGGGTTCAGCCCCTATGAGGTCAACTAAATAATGAACCCCTGAACCCGAAACCCTGAACCTGAATGCGGCGGATCCGACGAGTGTTTGTGATTGGCTTCCCGCTCACAGTCAGCCTTTAATATTGATACTCCTTGTTTAGAAGCGTCCTGAAAGTAATTTTTTGGTGAGTTCGGCGTTTTACTCTCTTTGAGAGCCTGATTCGGAACCTATTGTCGTCGTTTGACAAAAGCCGTATTTTTCAATACAAGTGTAACGTAATCGTATTCTTCGCTTTTTCAATGGCTTTCTACCAAAAGGCTTTCAAACAAAATTTGCTATGATTCAGGTAAATCAAAACATTCTCCTGGATGAAAACGAAATACAGGAGGAATTCGTTCGGGCCTCCGGCCCCGGCGGCCAGAACGTCAACCGCGTGTCGACCGCGGTCCAGCTTCGATTCGATATCGTCAATTCGGCTTCTCTGCCCGAGGATGTTCGCCGGCGGCTTTTGCGCCTGGGCGGCAGCCGGGTCACCCGAGACGGCATTCTCATTATCGATGCGCGGCGGTTTCGCACCCAGGAGGCAAACCGCAGGGACGCCCGCCGGCGGCTGATCGAGCTGGTGAAAAAAGCGGCGGAAAAGCCCAAACCCCGCCACAAAACAAAACCCACCTCCGCATCCAAGCACAAACGCCTCGCAGAAAAACAGCGGCGCAGCCGAATCAAGCAGCATCGCCAATCGGTTGACCCGGCAGAAGATTAAGGGGTTAAGACAAAGGGATTAAGGTTCAGGGTTCATAAAAGGTTTCAGGTGTCAGGTGTCAGGTGTCAGATAAAAGAGCTCAAAGCTAAAAAACACCGCAAAAATAAAAAAACGCTTAACCAATAACAAATTACTTATTTTCATTTTCTCAACTTCCCAACTTCTCATTTTCTTATCTTCCCATCTTCTCACCCTCTCACCTTCCCCCCTCGGCCCTCTGTTCCAGGTACTCCTTCAGGGCCACGGCATTGTTATATTTTTCGTTCCTGGCGCCGAAAACAAGCGTGATGGTTCCTTTTTGAGTCATTTTAGAGAGCTGTTCAACCGGCGCCTCGTTTTGATCCAGTTCACGAAAATAGCGTCGCTTGAATTCCGGCCACTTCTCAGGGTCGTGTTCGAACCACTTTCTGAGGTTTGTGCTCGGCGCAATTTCTTTAAGCCACAGGTCGATCCCGGCCTCCGTCTTTCGCACGCCGCGCGGCCACACCCGGTCGATGAGAACCCGCATGCCGCCATGTCTGCCGTCTGTTTTTCATAGACTCTTTTAAGCCGGATCGCCATTTTAATCCCCGCCCAAAGGCTCAAAAATATTTAACGCCGATCCGGTAGTAGTTGCCGAATTTATCCCGGTGCTCACGGCACCACTTTACCTCGCCCAGAGTGGACGTCCGCAGAAATTTCCGGTTAACGTGGTAGATATCGATCGACCGTTATGTCGCCCAGACGGATATAAAGAACGGATCCGGGTTTGAAGGGTTCGGATGTCTCCATGCACATGCCGCCTTTGCTGTGATTAAAGGTCATTGACCCATATTCACGCTGAAATCTGGAGCTGAAAATGGTAAAAATCAGAGGCGCGTGCGAAGTGATACGTTGCTCTTGCCTTTGATCCGGCTGCAACCTCGGTTGGTCGAATTCTTCATCAGCCGGGACGGCCTTTTTTTGTTGCATCCTCAACATATGCTACCTCCTTTCTGTTCAGCTGGATATGCTTTGGGTGAATAAAATCCGGCGGCAAAGCTGAAAGAATATTTATTCAAATTTGAAAAACCTGATCCTCCCTCCGGGCTGTAGGCCTACGGGCCGGAAGCTGAGCCAGGTCAGATTAAACCCGATAGGCTGAAGAAAAATGCCGTGGAACGACGGAATATTGAGATGTTGGAATAAAGGGTTCAGAAGGATGAAATCTTTTTTCGAAGCAACTCGTACGTCAGAGGTTAATCCGCGGATCTTTTTTAAACCTAATATTCCATTGCGCTACCCTTCCATCGTTGCATTGGACGTCTAAAGGCCAACGCCACTCCCGTGGTATGAAATCAACGCCTCACCCTCCGGCTGGGATTCTTTGCAGATATCTATATTTCTTTATTCCTACGTCAAACCCAAATAGTAAATACTGTCAATCATGTATCCGTATTCCTAAAATACAGTATAAAATTATATTTATGCCCGATGCATAACTTTGCAGCAGTCGCCATAATTTATTATAAAATATAATCCACCCCGACATCCGCATTAATTCATTGACAGGTCACTGTATTTGCGCCAATGTATCGGCATATCCGGTGAATCGGGGCTGTTTGTTTCCTTTCGAAGTCTTACCTTCGTAAACGATGCCTACTGTCGACTATATCACCGTTCCCGGGAAGAGTTGATCGGGCAAAAGATACCTCTGTCGGTATACGGTCCTGATGCCAAGCCGGTAAACCGCTATCTGGACACCCTGATTCTCGGCCAATTCCCCAGGGGGATTGAACACAGAGTTGCCTTCGGCAGCGACATTTACTGGATTTGCTGGAGCGATCAGGCTATTTTCGACACGCAGGGCCGGCTCCTGGAAATCCAGTCTGTCGGTCGAGACGTCACCGACCGCGTGCGGGCGCAAGATGCGCTGCGCGAAGCCAATCAAGAGCTGTCCGAGTTCGCCTATGCATTGACCCACAATTTGAAAGCACCCCTGCGGGCGGTTTCCAATTATGTTAATTTTCTATATGAAGACCTGGCAGACATCCTGCAGGAAAAAACAAAGAAATAACTGGAAGGTCTAAGGCAGGCGATTGCACACAGAACGCGAGTATGAAGGCGTCGGCATGGGACTGGCTATCGTCAGGAAAGCCGCTAAAAATATGCGCGGCGCGGTTCGGGTGGAATCCGCTCCTGACGAGGGCAGCACGTTTTACGTCCGTCTGCCGTTTTCCCCTTCCTTGAACACCCGCAGGTAGCAAATTTGACGCAAATTCAATTGGATGTTTTTCGGGATAGGCGGATTGGGGTTTGCCGAGCAGTTCATCTTCACTGCCTCCGAATATCACCGCCAGACGCTGTTCCCATGGAACTTTTTCCTCGGTGCCGTCCTGGATGTGCAGCGTGCGATTAGTCCACCGGGTCTCAAACTGCAGATCGTCAAAATCCGCGCAAATTCTGAAAAATATCGGGTTATCCATGATAAAATACTTGATTTTTTGAATGATTATACTTTCCCAGACCTATTCTTTTGCGGCGCAGGCGTGATTAAATTAAAGATAGACCAAGTGTTAAGATCTTTAGGAGAAGAAATCTGATTATGTTTGCTTCCATTGCCCGCCAGGCAATATATAACCGTAAAGAGGAGATAATCGGGTATGAATTGCTCTACCGCTCCTCGATCCTAAATAGATGTCCAGCGGTGAACGGCGACCGGGCAACCATGGCGCTGCTCCACCGGCTGCTTCAAACCGGCAGTATCGAACATGCGACCAATGGGAAATTGGCATTTGTCAATTATACCCGCAACCTGCTTCTGGAAAAAATCCCACTGACTACGCCGCACGATACCGGCGTGGTTGAGATTCTGGAGGATGTCCGGCCGGAGCGTCTATGGTGGAAGCCTGTGAAAACTACGGAGAAGGGATATGTAATCGTCCTGGATGATTTCATTTACCGCCGCGAACTGGAGCCTTTAATTCTTCTGGCCGACATCATAAAAATCGATTTTCACTGCGAATCGCCCCATAAAATCGAAATGGATGTGAAAAGGCTCGCAAGCTATCCGGCAAAACTTCTGGCTGAAAAAGTGGAAACCGAATCCGAATTGAACATCGCATTAGGCCTTGGATTCATCTATTTTCAAGGTCATTTCTTTTCGCAGGCAGAACCTTTTACCCGGACTGGTTCAGCGGGGCCTTCGCAGACTCCGCGCCGCGAGAAGGCGGAGGCCGGCCGCTTGGCCAAAATAGGATAGGGCTGCGATGGATAAAAAACACGGCCGCCCCCCGCTCCGGATTGCAGTGAAATATTTTCTGCTGCAATTGCCCGGGATAGCTTCGTTTGCTCTAATTCTTCTCCTGGTGCGACACTGGCTGGAGATCCCAGCCTACCTCGCGTGGGCCCTGCTCGGCATCTGGTTAGGCAAAGACATTTTTTTATTCCCCGTTCTCTGGCGCTTTTACGACCCGCACCAGTACCCCGACCGATTCCGAATGATCGGCCGCAAGGGTTTTGCTCTGACCCGTCTGAACCCTGACGGCTACGTTTTGGTCAAGGGAGAACGCTGGCAGGCGACCATTTGCGAAGGACAGTCTTCTATCGAGCAAGGCCGGGAGATATGCGTGGAGGCCGTCAACGGCCTCAAATTGACCGTGCGATCATGCACCGAATAGTTACTTAGAAGTACTCGCAATCAAAGATTTGAAAATGAACGCTGTGTATTATCGGTCTGGCCGGGGTTTTCCACCTGACCGCCAATGCGACGTCAGGGTAAATGTTGCGGCTCCAACAATCAGTGGATTTGTTAATCTGTATTCAGAGCTTTTCGGCGTCGTTGGCATAAGTTCGATTCGAATGGGCCTAGCTTGAGCTTGGCCGGCGTTTGACGATTTCGTGGACAGCGGATTTTATGTCCGGATAGGTGAATTTGTAGCCGAATTTTTGCAGCTTTTCAGGCACCACACGTTGACTGTTGAGCAGGGACCTGCCGAATTCGCCCAGCAGGAGTTTGATCAAAAACGCCGGCGCGGGAATAAACGTCGGCCGATTGAGCGCATCTCCCAATTTCGCGGCCAGCTCCCGATTGCGAATCGGCTGCGGCGCACAGAAGTTGACCGGACCGTTGATTTTCCGCTTGGCTATCACGAATTTGTAGGCATAGAGCAGATCGTGCATATGAATCCAGGGAAACCATTGCCGGCCGCTGCCGAGCGACCCGCCCACAAAGAGGCGAAAAGCAGGTATCATTTTCCTCATCGCGCCGCCGTCCCGATCCAGCACAATTCCAAAGCGGGGCACCACCACCCGGGCGCCCTTGTTTGTAGCCTGCAGGGCCTCCCACTCCCAGTCTTTTCCCACATTGGCCAGGAAATCCTCTCCCGGCGGAGATTCTTCTGTGAGAACATTGTCGCCCCGGTCGCCGTAAACACCGACAGCAGATGTGCTGCAAAATATGATCTGGCGATCCTCCGGCAGGGCGTCAACCAAATTGCGAGTGGTTAAAATCCGGCTGTCATAAATTTGCTTTTTATAGTCTTCAGTCCAGCGTTTAAAAATGGATTTGCCGGCCAGATTGATAATTACCTGCTGATCGCGCAGCTCGTCCTGCCAGGCTCCCGGTTTAGCCGTATCAGCCGGGATGTAGCGAAAATCGCCATGATCAATCAATTTGGGGTTGGGGTTCAGTCCTGTGGCGGTCACCCGGTTGCCCTCCCTTAAAAGGAAATCCGCGAGGTGGCGGCCGACAAAACCCAAACCGCCCGTAATGAAGTAGTTCATTTGAAAATGTCCTTCCTGTGGGTCATGCTTTCTTGAGATCATCTTTCTTTAGTAAGAAGCTAGTGCATCGGTATTGTTTTGCAATAGGGTATAACGGCACTCAAAATACACGATCGACCCTATTTTATTTTGACGAGTTTTTCGGATAAGTAATAAGGTCAGCAGCGATCCCTTTTTATTCAATCTGTTGCAGAAATTCCGAGTTCCTCACCTTGAACGCAACCAGATAGAATGCTGAGAAGAATAAAATCTTAAAGATAAATGCGAAGCATAAAAAAAAATTAATCCGCCGGACCAACGAACCAACGACTTTCTTGTTTCTGCAAAGAACCTAAAAATTTTTTTGATGAACTTCTGAAACGCTACAAGATTAACTTGGGTCAGCCGGATAAGTGGCGCGGCGACCCGTTTCACATCCTGATTGCCTGGAAATGGCCGAGCGCGTGGCAGAGAATGGTGCATCTGAATAAACGATCGTGTAATCAAATCTGATGGAAATTCTATTTTTTATGGAAGGCTTAGCATGATCAACAAACTGCAAAGAATCGGCATTTCACAAATAATGACGGCCATCGTTTTCTGTATTGCACTAGCGATGCCTGCCGGGGCTGCAGAAAATCCGGCCGGGGCCCTGCGGGCCAGTGCCATGATCGATCAACCGATTTTCAATGGCCAGGGACAGGAGCTCGGTGATCTTGATGATCTCGTCGTCAAAAGAAACGGCAGCATCAAAACCGCGTTGATATCGGTCGACGGCTTTCTGGATGTAGGCGAAAAACTGGTATCCGCCCCGTACAAGTCTTTAAAATTTGCCGACGGCAAAATTAATTTGGACATCACCAAAAAGCAACTCGAGGAGCGGCCCGAATTCGACTATCGCAAAAAAGGTCTATTTACAAACTATGGCTACCGTCTTAATCCTTATTACGGCATGATGCCCGGACCCTACGGGACTTACGGCAGAGGCCTGCCGCCGGGGTATCGCCAGCAGTGGTCGGATGAAGGCGTCCCCATACCCAACAGTGGACCTCAAGGCGGTGGCGGCCAGGATCAGCAGAATGACCGTCCCTATTCGCGTCATCGCGATGAAGGCGGTCACGGAATGCAGAATTGGTACAATTCCTGGAATTGGGCCCACTATCCGGCGCGAATGCTGGTAAGCGTCATATTAGGGCAGGCGGTTATCGACAAGCAGGGCGAGGAAGTCGCGACAGTGGAGGATCTCATTATCAGCACCGCTGGAAAGGTAGATCAGCTCATACTGTCTTACGGCGGCTTTTTAGATTATGGCGACAAGCTGGTGGCGGTACCCTATTGCCCCATCGGCTTTACCAACCGCGGAATCACCTACGACATTACCCGGCGGGAGATCGAAAACCTGCCGAAATTCACGGGCTTAAATCGTTAGGATCGTTTAGATGGTTTAGATGGTTTGGATCGTTAGATCGTTAAGATCGTTGATCGTTGGGATCGAAGAAATCACATCCAATGAAACAATCCAGTCGATCTGATTCAACCTGAGTTAAGAGATTCCTGTCCAAACGATTCCAAGGATCTATACCATCTGTCTGTTTCTAATCGGTTCGTAAAGGCTTTCAATATATTGAGCGGCACTGTCATTCCATCTGAAGCGCGCGGCCGCCGCGCTTTCACAAATTTTGCGCCATTGAGCCGGCTGTTTCTTCTTTAAGGCTACGGCCAGGGAGGCGGTTTGAACGAGGTTGTCAACCTGGGTTCGGAGGCTGTCGCCTTTAAATGCAAATCCGTTGCGACCGTCTTGTACCGTGTCTTTCAGACCGCCGACTTCGTGCACCAGGCAGGGCTGCCCGCTGCGCATGGCAAGCATTTGACTGAGGCCGCAGGGTTCAAAAGAGCTGGGCATCATAAAAAGGTCCCCGCCGGCGTAGAGGGCATCGGCGCATTGCTCTGAAAATCCGTTGATAAAAAGAAAATTATCAAACCGAGAGCTCATTTCGGTCAGAAACTTCTCGTATTGCCGGTCTCCGTTGCCCAACATCAGATAGCAGCCGTTTTCGCCAAGGGCTTCAAGGATGCCTTGCAGGCCTGATATGCCGTCAGACCCTGATTCCCGTAGCAGCAAAACCTTTTGATCAACGATTCGACCAACCGATGTCAGCACGATAGAGGGCGGGCGGAAGCGTTGACCAAGCTCGAGGGCACGGGCGTACGCCATGAACTGCGACGTGGGGACCGTATCCCAGACCCCGGTCCAGCGAAGTGTTGTGGTTCTGAAAAGATCCAGCATTTCCGGGAATTGATATCGCTTGGCGGCGGACTCCGGCGGATAATCGCAGCCGTTTAGAATACCTGTCAGCCGGCCGTCGCGACCGGCCTGAATCAGGTCGCTTTCCAGCCCCTCGCCTCCATAAAATACAGGTTTTTGGCTGGGCTTTTGAATCTCGGCGGCATAGGAAGGCGAAACCGTGTGAACGGCATCGGCCAGACGGATGCCGATCGCCATGGCATTGAAACAATCCGGCCAGCGGGGATCGGCAACGACGGACCAGTCATAATTGAGCTCCGGAAACCAGGCCTCCAGCGACGATTCATTGCCCCGCAGGGGGCGAACACCCTGCAGCGCCAGGTTATGGATGGTATAGATCAGTCGAATCTTTTTAAGTTCGGCATAATCCGGATGAAACGCCCGCAGTAAAGCCACAAAGGCCGCATGCCAGTCGTGCAGATGAATACAGTCAACTTCATCCAGCAGCTTGCCGCAAACTGTTGCCGACACGGCCGCGCCGAAAAGTGCGAAGCGCGACGCGTCCGTGAAAAAGGGCCGATCCGGCGGATCATCGGTATACACATTGAATTTGCCTGCCAATGAATCGAATGCGCCCAAAGCCGGGTGATGGATGACGAGCTGGGTGAGCGCCGGCTGCTTTGTTGCCGAACGGATTTCATATATGTCGGCGGTATGCGGAAAGCCTCTGAACAAAAAACTGAGTGAATGTATCTTGGCGGCCCCGCTTTGCCGGTGCAAAAACCCGTGGGAAGGGGTGACAACGGTTACCCGGCAGTTGTGGTCCGCCAGGGCCGGCGGAAGATTGCGAATGACGTCGCCGATGCCGCCGACTTTGCCCCCGTCAAGGGCACCGTTTTCAGCCGCTACGAAAATAATATGCATGGTATCTCCTGATTAATCCGCCTTGCAAAATAACACATTCGGGGTTGTGAGTTGTTCTTTGAAAACTTTTGAAACCTATTAGTCGAAGCTCCGGCGGATTAATTTCTTTATGCTGCGCATTTAATTTTGCTAAGCTTATTTTTTTAAGATCATTTCAGCTACTTATATAACAGAACCGGAGAAACCAGGCAACTGAATTTTAAAATAGATTATTCACTCCATTTAAACTTAATTAATCCGACCACCAGAATAGCTCATCTACAATCAGCGTCATCTATCCGCGGGTTAATTCATACGGCCTCACCGGTTGACAAACCGCGCAGTTATTTTTAACATATTAATATAGACGGTTCTCAATAAGGGCCGGATAAAATTCCTTGGATCTGAGACCCGGCGGTTGACGTCGAATGTTCGCAGCATCCGGGAATTTTTATTTTTGAAGCAAAAGGCCCCGCAAACGAAATCAAGGAGAAAACGATGTGCAATCCTTTTGGCGTAACCGATTGTGCCCTGATTGCCATTGCCACCGGCGAAAAAGCCCAAAACATAAGAGAAATGCACAACCGGCTCATGCGGACCTATGACGAAGGTGTCATATACTATCATTTCTGGGGCGGAATGCTGCGCCCTCATTTTATCGATCCGGAATATCAAAATCATTTTGCCGGATGGGCCTACCACGACCTCCACGACCGACGACTGGCTGAAAAGCTGTCTATTATCAATCCGGCGCGCTATGCTTCCATCGAGGAATTGCGCCAGCAAGTCATCGAAGTCTTCGAAGAACGGATGGACGAAGATGACGCTGCATCGCGGGTGGAGGCGGAACACCCTTTTTTTTTCATGCGATCGCAGATCGTTGTCTTCGACACACACCTGCGGGTCGATACGCCCGAGGCGCTTACCGGCTTGATACCGGATTTATCGCTGGGCAGCCTTTTTTATCACTTCATTGATTCCCGACGTCGAACCCCGTCGGGCGGCGATGACTTTTCCGAATGGCTCAAATGCTGGGGAGACCGATATCATGACTTGGTGGATGAGATCCATGCCATCGATCCCTATTTTAACAGTCTGATTGAATTGCGGGAGGATCTGGCAGAAATATTTTCTTTTCATTTGAAAACCGAGGAATAAACATGACTGAATTGCTTGACCAATATGCCCCCATTGTCGGGGCGAACGTCATCGATCATCTGCGCCAGTTGGCCGAACCTCTCAAAGGAATGAAAGTGATGCATGTAAATTCCACGCGCGAGGGGGGCGGAGTGGCCGAAATACTTCACCGCCTGATACCCCTGAAGCAGGAACTGGGATTGGATGCGACCTGGGAGATCGTTGCCGGGGATTCACAGTTTTATCAGTGCACCAAAAAGATGCACAACGCCCTGCAGGGCGATCGTGTCGGCATTTCGAGCGAACTGCTGCAACACTATGAAGCTGTTAATGCCGATAATTTTGAAAGATTGAAAGCTCTCTTGCAGGAGGCGGATATTGTCATTATTCATGACCCCCAGCCGGCCCCCTTGTTGAAATACTGCCGGGCCCGCAAGGGCAAATGGATCTGGCGCTGTCATATCGATGCCAGCCGGCCATTTCGTCCGGTGTGGAAGCATTTGCAAAATTTTATCAGCGATTACGACGCCAGCATCTATTCGCTGCCCGCCTTTGCCCAGCCCATGCCCCATTCGCTTTACATCATTCCTCCCAGCATTGATCCGCTGAGTGAAAAAAACGTTGCGCTCGATAGGGCAGAAATTCAGGGAGTCGGCAATAGCTATGGCCTCGATCCCGAGCGGCCGATCATCTCTCAGATTTCCCGTTTTGACCGGTTCAAAGATCCCGTCGGTGTGATCCGGGCCTACCGGATGGCCAAGTCCTTCGGTCCGCCGCTGCAGCTGATCCTGGCCGGTGGAACCGCCACCGATGACCCTGAAGGCGAGGAGGTCCTGGCTGAAGTCACGGCCGCGGCTCAGGATGATCCGGATATTCATGTGCTGATGCTGCCGCCGGATGCCCATCGCACCATCAATGCCATCCAGCGATTATCCACAATTGTCGTGCAGAAATCACTCAAGGAAGGGTTCGGGCTGACCGTCACCGAGGCACTGTGGAAAGGCAAGCCGGTTATCGGGGGGGATGCCGGCGGAATTCGGCTGCAGGTAGTCAACCACCAAACGGGTTTTCTGGTGAATACGGCCGAGGGGGCCGCTCTGAGAATCCGTTATTTGCTGAAACACCGTGATCGCCTGCAGGAAATGGGAGAGACGGCCAGAACCTTTGTGCTGGAAAATTATCTGCTGACCCGCCACCTCAGAGAATACCTGACGCTGATGCTTGCGGTCATCAGAAACAGCAGCGATAGAATCGAGCTTTAGTTCTGAGGTTCAGATAAAGAAGCTCATAGCTGATAGCTCCCCGGTTAAATCCGCTTCGCCCCGGTTAAACAGGAAAAAAGGTTTAACTGGGCAGGCTGATCCATTGATATTTAACGGGGTAAACATAGCTCATAGTTAAAAAACGCCGCAGAACGTCGAATCTCGAAGGAGGAATCATAATTCAACCTCCGTCGGCTTTGATTGAGAGCTAATATCAAATAACTTCTACCCCCCTCCTATCTTCTATCTGTTATCCCTTTCCCACCCTCCCACCTTCTTACCCTCTCACCTTCCCACCTTCCCATCTTCCCACCCTCTGCCCCTTGCCCTTTGCCCTCTGTCTTCTGTATTCTGACACCTTATCTTCTGCAACGATCTAAACGATCTAAACCATCCAAACCATTCCCCCAAAATACATATTCACAATTCCGCAAATACAGGATGGATAGTATTTACCCATTTAGATTAATGCTTAGATTAAAAAATGATCATCTTTAATATTCATAAATTAAATCTAAAATTCTTGTATCCACAAATTTCGAAAACACAGATTAAGGACTCAGAATGCTACCGGCAGAGTTGGCAGACAGCATTGGACGAGTGATTATTGAAGGCGTTCAACCGGAAATCGACGGCGGCCGTTTTCCGATCAAGCGATCGGTGGGCGAAAGCGTCGAAGCGGAGGCCGACATTTTCACCGATGGCCACGATGTAATTGCGGCTATCCTGTTGTATCGCAAGGAAACCGATAAAGCATGGCGAGGGGTTTTCATGAAAGCCCTGGGCAACGACCGTTGGCGCGGTTCTTTCCGTGTGGAAGAAATCGGAAGCTATTTTTACACCTTCCAGGCCTGGGTCGACCACTTTGTGACCTGGTGGCGGGATATCAAGAAAAAAGTGGCCGCCGGGCAGGAAGTTGCGGCGGATCTGCTGATTGGATCCAAGCTCATCCAAAACGCCGCCGCGCAAGCCGTCGGGGAAGATAAGACCATGCTGAGCAGTTGGGCCGAACTGCTGGTTTCCGACAAACCGATGGCTGAAAAAATCAGACTGGCATTGGATGGGAACCTGGCGCGTCTGGCGAGCCGGTATCCGGACCGAAGTCATGCAACTCGTTATGCCAAAAATCTGCCGGTAGCCGTCCATAGGCCTAAAGCCCGCTTCAGTTCATGGTATGAGATGTTTCCCCGCTCATGCAGCGGGCAGGAAGACCGGCACGGCACATTCAAAGATTGCGAGAATCGCCTGCCCTACATTGCCGAGATGGGATTCGATGTCCTTTACCTGCCGCCGATTCATCCCATCGGCCATTCCCACCGCAAGGGCAAAAACAACTCCCTGCGGCCGGAGCCGGATGATCCGGGCAGCCCCTGGGCGATCGGGGCACCCGAGGGCGGCCATCGTGCAGTGCATCCACAACTGGGCACATTGGAAGATTTTCGGCGCTTGGTTTCCAAAGCCAGGGAATTCGGTATCGAAGTGGCCTTGGACCTGGCCTTTCAGTGCAGCCCGGATCACCCCTATGTTCAAAAGCATCCTGAATGGTTCTACCGCCGGCCCGACGGTACCATTCAATACGCCGAAAATCCGCCCAAAAAGTATGAGGATATCTATCCGCTTAATTTTGAAAACGACCACTGGCAGGATCTCTGGCAGGAGCTTCTGGGCGTCGTGCACTTCTGGATTGAACACGGCATTCGGATTTTCCGGATGGACAATCCCCACACCAAGCCGTTTGCCTTCTGGAAATGGCTGATTGCCGCGGTCAGAAAAGACTACCCCGAGTGCATATTTTTGGCCGAGGCCTTTACGCGGCCCCGGGTCATGTATCGGCTCGCCAAACTTGGATTTACCCAATCCTATACCTATTTCGCCTGGCGCAACACCAAATTGGAACTGACCCAGTATTTTACCGAACTGACTCGGGCGCCGGTGCGGGAATTCTTCTGGCCCAATCTATGGCCCAATACCCCTGATATCCTAACGGAGTATCTGCAGATGGGCGGCAGACCGGCATTTGCGACGCGGCTGGTACTGGCGGCAACCCTGGGCGCCAACTACGGCATTTACGGACCGGCCTTTGAGCTTGCTCAAACCGCCGCCCGGGAAGCGCACGGCGAAGAGTACCTGGATTCTGAAAAATATCAGATAAAATCCTGGGATACCGAGCGTTCGGACAGTCTGAAATCTTTCATTGCAAGGATCAACCGTATCCGGCGCGAAAATCCGGCGCTGCAAAACGATCGTAATCTGCATTTTCATCCGGTGAACAATGAGCAGCTGATCGCCTACAGCAAACACACCGACGATCTTGCAAATATTATTTTGGTGGTCGTCAATCTCGACTCCCATCATACGCACAGTGGATGGCTGGAATTTTCGCCCGAGACGCTGGACCTGGATCCGCAGCAAACCTTTCAAGTCCACGATTTGCTAAGTGATTCACGCTATCTGTGGCAGGGCTTAAGCAACTTTGTGGAACTGAACCCGCAGATCGTTCCCGCTCACATATTTGTCGTGCGGCGCAAAGTCCGCACGGAACGCGACTTTGATTATTTTTTATAAAAAGCGGTGCTTCCGATGGATAATAGCTCATCAACGCAAGACGAGAGCCTCTGGTATAGAGACGCCGTCATTTACCAGCTGCATGTCAAAACCTATTTTGACAGTGACGAAGACGGCGTGGGGGACTTCAAAGGTCTCACTCAAAAACTGGATTATCTGCAAAATTTGGGCGTGACCGCCCTCTGGCTTTTGCCTTTTTACCCGTCGCCGTTAAAGGACGACGGCTACGATATCGCGGATTACACCAATATTAACCCCTCTTTTGGAACCCTGCACGATTTCAAGGTCTTTTTGCGCGAAGCCCATCGGCGAGGATTGAAGGTGATCACCGAGCTGGTCGTAAACCACACTTCCGATCAGCATCCCTGGTTTCAAAATGCCCGGCGGGCGAAACCCGGCAGCAGCCGGCGCAATTTCTACGTCTGGAGTGATACGGCCGACAAGTATAAAGAAGCGCGCATAATTTTTAAAGATTTCGAGTCTTCCAATTGGACCTGGGATCCGGTCGCGGGGGCGTATTACTGGCATCGATTTTACTTCCATCAGCCTGATTTGAATTTTGACAACCCGCAGGTCCATAAAGCGTTGTTGCGGGCCCTTGACTTCTGGCTGGAGATGGGAGTAGACGGCCTGCGGCTTGATGCCGTGCCGTATTTGTATGAGCGGGAAGAGACCAACTGCGAAAATCTGTCCGAAACCCATGCGTTTTTAAAAAAATTGCGGGCCCATGTGGATCGCAAATTTGACAACCGCATGCTGTTGGGGGAGGCTAACCAGTGGCCGGAGGATGTGGTCGATTATTTCGGCAACGGCGACGAATGCCATATGAATTTTCATTTTCCCCTGATGCCCCGATTGTTCATGGCGCTGCGCATGGAAGACAGTTTTCCGATTGTCGATATCCTTGAACAAACGCCTGCCATTCCGGACACGTGCCAATGGGCCGTATTTTTACGCAATCACGATGAGTTGACGCTGGAGATGGTCACCGATGAGGAGCGCGACTATATGTACCGGGTTTACGCCCGGGATCCTCAAATGCGGGTGAATTTAGGCATCCGGCGTCGATTGAATCCGCTGCTGGGAAATCACCACCGCCGCATCGAACTGATGAACGGGCTGCTGTTTTCGATGCCGGGAACGCCGATTATCTACTACGGCGATGAGATCGGTATGGGTGACAACATTTTTCTGGGTGATCGCAACGGCGTTCGCACCCCCATGCAGTGGAGTGCGGACCGCAACGCCGGTTTCTCCAGGAGCAACCCGCATCGTCTTTATTTGCCGGTAATTACCGACCCGGAGTATCATTATGAAGTCGTCAACACCGAAGCTCAGGAAAACAACCGCCACTCCCTGTTGTGGTGGATGCGACGTCTGATTACCCTGCGCAAACGGTTCAAGGCCTTCAGTCGCGGTGATCTTGAATTTCTGTACCCTGAAAATGCCAAAATACTGGCGTTTACCCGATCCTATCAGGATGAATGCATTCTGGTAGTTGCCAACCTGTCCCGATTCGTGCAGTACGCGGAATTGGATCTGTCGGCCTTCAAAAACAGGGTTCCCGTTGAGCTCTTCGGGCGGACGGAATTTCCCGCCGTCGGCGGGGATCCGTATTTTCTTACCCTGGGGCCGCATTCCTTTTACTGGTTTTTTATGCAGCCTGCCGAAGCGACGCAGGCGGGCAGTGCCCTGACGGCCGAATCCGGCCAGCTTGCATGTCTGGAAGTCGGCAGTTCATGGGAGCAGGTTTTAAGAGGCAGAGCCAAAAACCAGCTGGAGGAACTGCTGCCCGCTTACCTGCGCGGCAAACGCTGGTTCGGAGGCAAGGCTCAGCAGGTCAAAAAGGCCGCCATTCAGGAGTTTGTACCCTTGCAGGACGGCGCTTTTGCGGCTTTTATTGCTTTCGCGGCAATTGATTACATGGACGGCAACAGCGAAACGTACGTGCTGCCCCTGGCCTTTGCTTCCGGGGCCCAGGCAGAGGCTGCGCTGCATGAACATCCGTGGGCGGCCCTGACCCGTCTGCGGATAAAATCCACCGGCGACGAGGGAATCCTATTTGAAGCCACGGCCCTGAAGGATTTCGGCACAGCGCTGATCCGGGCCATCGACCACCGTCAGCGGCGTAAAGGGAGTGCCGGGGAGTTGATATGCTCCCGGACGCCTGTGCTGCGCAGGATTTGTGAAAATAATCCAGCCTCGCTGGAGCCCTCGCTGCTGGGTGCGGAACAGAGCAACACCTCTCTGGTGTATGGAAGCTGTTTCATCCTGAAGCTTTTCCGGCGGCTTCAGGAAGGCACCAACCCGGATCTTGAAATCGGACGTTTTCTGACCGAAAAAGGCTTTGCCCACATACCGCCGGTTGCCGGTGCCTTGGAATATCGTGCCGGCCGACAGAAGCCGCAGACGATAGGGATTTTGCAGGGGTTTACCCCCAATCAGGGAGATGCCTGGGAATACACCCTGAATACACTGGCACATTATTTTGAAAAGGTCCTCGAAAAGCAGGCAGATAAAACGCCGCCCGTGGTTCCCCGCGCCTCGTTTATGGAACTGGCTGAAACGGCCGTACCCCCGGATGTGTCTGAGTTGATTGGAATTTACATAGAGTCGGTGCGCATCCTGGCCCTGCGCACCGCGGAGCTGCACCGGGTGTTGGCGTCCCCTTCGGAAGATCCAAAATTTGCACCCGAGCCTTTCTCCAAATTATATCAACGCTCCCTTTACCAATCCATGCGCACCCTTGCCGGACGGACACTGCCGCTGCTGCGCCGGCACTTGAACGATTTGCCGGAAACTGATCAGCAGCAGGCATGCGAAGTCCTTGAGATGAATAAAGATATCCTCAAGCGCTTCCATTCACTGCTGGATCTGAAAATTTCGGGAGTGCGAAGCCGATGCCACGGTGATTTTCATCTGGGGCAGGTGCTCTTTACCGGAAAAGATTTTGTCATTATCGATTTCGAAGGGGAACCCGCCCGACCGATCAGTGAGCGTCAGATCAAACGCTCCCCTCTGCGGGATGTTGCCGGAATGCTGCGCTCCTTTCACTATGCCGCCTATTCCGCCCTGATTGCAATGGAAAAGCAGGGCATGGTGCAGCCGGAAAGACTGCCGTATTTGGAATCCTGGGCAAATTTATGGTATGTGTGGGTGTGTGCGGGTTTTGTAAAAATATATCTGGCTCAGACCGCCGGGGACGGCTTTTTGCCGAGTACCAGAGCAGAAATCGAAATTCTGCTGGATGCCCTGCTGCTGGAAAAGGCCATTTATGAACTGGGATATGAACTGAACAACCGGCCCGACTGGGTAAAAATTCCCATCCACGGCATCCGGCAATTATTGCAGAACTAGCTATAAGGAGGTTTGGGGATGTCCGAAAACCAATCCGTGAATCCATCAGCCGGCGAAGCAGCCCGCGATGCAAACACGCAGGGTTTCAGCCTGCTGACGCAGGATGATATTTACCTGTTCAATGAAGGCAGCCACTTTCGCCTATACGAGAAATTGGGCGCCCATGTGGTGGATGACGACCGTCTGAAAGGGGTCTATTTTGCAGTGTGGGCGCCCAATGCCGGCCAGGTAAGCGTGATCGGCGATTTCAACGGCTGGGACAATCTCAGCCATCCGCTGCGGCCCAGGGAATCCTCGGGAATCTGGGAGGGAACCATTGCGGGGCTTGAAAAAGGCGGGCTCTACAAATACCATATCGTTTCGCGATTCAACAACTATCAGGCCGACAAAGCCGATCCTTTTGCCTTTTTTAATCAAATTGCCCCGCAAAAGGCCTCGGTCGCCTGGAATTTGGATTATTCCTGGCAGGATCAGGCCTGGATGGCCGACCGCGGCCGTCCCAATGCCCTTGATGCGCCGATTGCCATTTATGAGGTCCATCCGGGGTCCTGGCAGCGGGTGCCGGAGGAAGACAACCGATCCCTGACCTATCGCGAGCTGGCCCCCAAGCTTACCGAGTATGTTCACCATATGGGCTTTACCCACATTGAGTTTCTACCGATAATGGAGCACCCGTTTTATGGATCATGGGGGTACCAAACCCTGGGGTATTTCTCGCCCACCAGCCGCTACGGAACTCCGCAGGATTTTATGTTCCTGATTGATCATCTCCATCAGCACGGCATCGGTGTGATTCTGGACTGGGTACCGTCTCATTTTCCGAGCGACGAACACGGCCTGGGCTTTTTCGACGGCTCCCATCTTTTTGAACACGCCGATCCGCGCAAAGGCTTTCACCCGGACTGGAACAGTTTTATCTTCAATTACGGCCGCAAGGAGGTGCAAAGTTATTTGATCAGCAGTGCCCTGTTCTGGCTGGATAAATATCACATCGACGGCTTTCGGGTGGATGCGGTGGCCTCCATGTTGTATCTGGACTACTCCCGCAAAGACGGCGAGTGGATCCCCAATGAATACGGCGGCCATGAGAACCTCGAGGCCATCGCCTTTTTGCGCCGCTTCAACGAAGAGGTGCATGCCAATTTTCCCCAGGCGCTGACGATTGCCGAAGAATCCACGGCCTGGCCCATGGTATCGCGTCCCACCTATACCGGGGGCTTGGGGTTTGATATGAAATGGGATATGGGCTGGATGCATGACACCCTGGATTACATGTCCAAAGAGCCTGTCCACCGCTCCTTTCACCACAACAAACTAAACTTCCGGATGCTGTATGCCTATACGGAAAATTACGTTCTGCCGCTGTCCCACGACGAGGTCGTCCACGGCAAGGGATCGCTGCTGGCCAAAATGTCGGGGGATGAATGGCAAAAGTTCGCCAACTTAAGGATCCTGCTGGGGTACATGTACGCCCAGCCGGGCAAGAAACTGCTGTTCATGGGCGCCGAATTTGGGCAATGGAGAGAATGGAGTCATGAGCGCAGCCTGGATTGGCATCTGTTGGCAAACCCGCTGCACGCCGGAATTCAGCGGTGGGTCCATGACCTGAATGGTCTTTACCGGCAGGAACCGACCTTGCATGAGCTTGACTTCAGCGCCAAGGGGTTTCGCTGGATCGACTGCAACGACACACTGCAAAGCACCGTCAGTCTGATTCGTCGGGGTCGATCCCCCAAAAACGCCCTGATCGTTGCCTGCAATTTCACGCCGGTTCCGCGCCACAATTACCGCCTCGGCGCCCCCGGCGGCGGGATCTGGCTGGAAATATTAAACAGTGATGCCCGGGATTACGGCGGCAGCGGGCAGGGCAACCTGGGGGCCCTGGAAGCCGCCCCCGTTCCCAGCCACGGTTTTCCCTATTCGCTGAATCTGACGCTTCCGCCGCTGGCGGCCGTCTTTTTGAAAATGCGGGAGGATGCCGAATGAGGACCTCTCTGGGTGCCACTTATTATGGTGACGGTCGCTGCCGGTTCCTGGTGTGGGCGCCGCTGGCCGAACGGGTCGAGATCCGCCAGCTGTCGCCTCAGGAGCGCAGTGCCGCGCTGGAAAAACTGCCGCAGGGGTATCACCGGGCCGTGTTGACCGACTTCGACCCCTCCGGCCGTTATGTCTATCGTCTTTACAAAATTCAGGCCAAAGAGCCGGTCGAACGCCCCGACCCGGCCTCGCGCTTTCAGCCCGAGGGCGTCCACGGCCCCTCCCAGGTCGTGGATGCGGAATTTGACTGGGAGGATGCCGATTGGCACGGCCTGCCGCTGTCACAGTATATCATCTACGAGCTGCATGTCGGCACGTTTACGCCGGCGGGAACCTTTGACGCCGTTATTGCACATCTGGATGAACTCAGGGATATCGGCATCACCGCCGTCGAACTCATGCCGGTGGCCCAGTTTCCCGGCACCCGCAACTGGGGCTATGACGGCACCTATCCGTTTGCGGCCCAGAACTCATACGGCGGTCCGCAAGGCCTCAAACGGCTGGTCAATGCCTGCCACCGCAAAGGTCTGGCGGTGATCCTGGATGTGGTCTACAACCATTTGGGGCCGGAGGGCAATTACCTGAGGGACTTCGGACCTTATTTTACGGACTTCTACCAGACCCCCTGGGGGGAAGCCGTCAATTTCGACGGACCTTACAGTGACGACGTGCGGCGGTTTTTCATGGAAAATGCGCTTTACTGGGTTGAGGACTGTCATATCGATGCGCTGCGCCTCGATGCCGTGCATGCCATATTGGATTTTTCCGCCCGCCCGTTTCTGGAGGAACTGGCCCGGACGGTGCACCGGGCGGCCGAACGGTTAAACCGCCGCATTTACTGTATTGCCGAAAGTGCCCTGAACGACACGCGCATCATCCGGCCGCGGGAGCTGGGCGGATTCGCCCTGGACGCCCAGTGGAACGACGATTTCCACCATGCCCTGCATGCACTGCTGACCGGTGAACAGACCGGCTATTATCAGGACTTCGGCCGGCTGCATCAGCTGGCCCGGGCCTGGCGGCGGGGCTTTGTCTACGATGGGCAGTATTCCGGCTACCGGCAGCGTGCGCACGGCAATTCCTCCCGCAACATTCCGGCGCAGCAGCTGGTGGTTTTTGCCCAGAATCACGATCAGATCGGCAACCGTATGCTCGGAGAACGCCTGAGCCGGCTGGTTTCTTTTGAGGACTTAAAATTGGCCGCCGGGCTGGTGCTTTTGTCGCCCTTTATCCCTCTGCTTTTTATGGGCGAAGAGTACGGTGAGACCGCCCCCTTTCAATACTTCATCGACCACTCGGACCCGGAACTCGTAAACGCCGTGCGCGAGGGGCGCCGGCGGGAATTTGCCGCCTTCGGCTGGGAGGAGGAACCGCCGGATCCGCAGGACGAGGCCACTTTTTTAAGGTCCAAACTGGATCGATCGCTGCGGGATACCAGTCTCGAGCCGGATTCTGCTGGGCTTTTACCGTGAACTGATCCGGCTGCGCAAGGAAATTCCCGCCCTGGCGCGGCTGAGCAAAAAGCACCAGGATGTCGTTGCCGACCATGAGCATCGGACACTTTTTGTGCGGCGCCGGGCCGGATCCGATGAGGCATTTATGATTTTTTGCTTCAGCAAGCAGCAAGACGGTGCCGCTGCCGCTGCCGGCGGGCCGCTGGAAAAAAATTCTGGATTCCGCCGAGCAACGCTGGCTCGGTCCGGGCAGTTTGCTGCCCGAAGAAATTGAATCAGATGGAAGAATCGAGCTGCCCGTGACGCCGCAGAGTGTCGTGGTTCTTGGAAGAGAAGATGGGCCGGAGGACGGATGACCCGTCGTCGCCCGCGGGCGATGGCGCGGCAAGCAGGAGACAGAAGACATAGGAGGAGGTTTCCGGTGTCAGGTGTCAGCGGGCAGAAGATAAGAAGAAAGATAAAGAAGCTGAGAAGTTGAAAAGTTGGGAAGATGAGAGGGTGCAAAGGATGAAAGTGGAGAAACATTGAAACGGAGAACCAGGGAAACGGAGATCTGGAGAAACAGAGAAAAGGGAAATGGGATAACAGATAGAAAAGCGGCGACGAGTAGAAGTTATTGGTTATTTGTTATTAGCTTCCAATTGAAGCCGAGGGAGGTTGAATTTCGTATTCCTACTTCGACATTCGAGCAGTTTTGCGGTGTTTTTAACTATCAGCTATGAGCTATCAGCTATGAACTATTTTATCTGACACCTGAAACCTGACACCTGACAACCTCATATGGCACCTGAAACCTTTTAGGAACTCTGAACGCTGAATCCAAAGCGAGGGATCACATGACAGACGAACGCTATATTTGCATCCACGGCCACTTTTACCAGCCGCCGCGGGAAAATGCCTGGCTGGAGGCCGTCGAACTCCAGGATTCGGCTTACCCGTATCATGATTGGAACGAGCGCATTGCCACGAGTGCTATGAGGCCAATGCAACCTCACGTATATTGGACGAGCAGGGACGCATTGTGCAGATCGTCAACAACTACAGCAACATAAGCTTTAATTTCGGCCCGACCCTGCTGGCCTGGCTGGAAGAACATGCGGCCGGTGTATATGAAAAAATTATTCAAGCCGACGTGCAGAGCCGGGAACGTTTTTCCGGCCACGGTTCGGCTCTGGCTCAGGCCTACAACCATATGATCCTGCCGCTGGCCAATCAGCGGGATAAAAACACCCAGATTATCTGGGGTATCCGCGATTTCGAGCATCGCTTCGGCAGAAAGCCGGAGGGGATGTGGCTGCCGGAAGCGGCCGTGGATCTGGCAACCCTGGATGTCCTGGCAGAGCATGGCATCCGTTTTACGATTCTAAGCCCCTATCAGGCCAGGCGGGTGCGGCCGATCGGTGAGGAAAAATGGACGGATGTCGGCCGCGGGGCCATTGATCCCAGAAGGCCCTACCTCCAGCGGCTGCCCGACGGGCGCTCCCTGGCTATTTTTTTCTATGACGGTCCGATTTCCCAGGCGGTGGCTTTTGAACGTTTATTAAAAAACGGGGAAGAATTTGCCAACCGTCTGATCGGCGGCTTCGACAATGAGCGCGAGACCGCGCAGCTGGTGCACATTGCCACCGATGGTGAAAGCTACGGCCACCATCATCGCCACGGGGACATGGCCCTGGCTTATGCGCTGGATCACATCGAAGCCAACGGATTTGCGCGCCTGACCAATTACGGCGAATATCTGGAAAGGCATCCGCCGACCCATGAAGTCGAAATCTTCGAAAATACCTCCTGGAGCTGCGCGCATGGGATCGAACGCTGGCGCAGCGACTGCGGCTGTCATACGGGCCAAAATCCCGACTGGAACCAGTCCTGGCGGGAACCGCTGCGCAATGCGCTGGACTGGCTGCGCGATGCCCTGGCACCGGTATATGAAGAAAAAATGAAGCATCCGTATCTTGAAAGATCCCTGGCAGGCCCGCAACGATTATATCGACATTATTTTAAATCGCTCGCCCGAAAATCATCGAGCAGTTCCTGGCCCGGCATGCGGTTCAGCAGCTGAGCCCGGCAGACAGGATCACCGTGCTCAAACTGCTGGAAATGCAGCGTCATCTGATGTTGATGTACACCAGCTGCGGCTGGTTTTTTGATGAACTGTCGGGCATTGAAACGGTGCAGGTCATCCAGTACGCCGGCCGGGCAATCCAGCTTTGCCGCGAAACTACCGGAAATCGACCTGGAGCCGGAATTTTTGGACCATTTGAGCCGGGCCCACAGCAACCTGCCCGAAATGGGCGACGGGCGCAATATATTTGAAAAATTCGTGAAACCGGCCGGGCTCGATCTCGAGAAGGTGGCCGCGCATTATGCCATCAGCTCCCTGTTTGAAGACTATCCGGCCGAAGCCTCCATTTTCTGTTATTCCGCCTCCCGGCAGGATTACCGGATTGCCGAGGTCGGCAAGGCCAAGCTGGCGGTGGGGCGGGTGACCATGTCCTCCAATATTACCCTTGAAACAGATGCATTTCATTTCGGGGTAATGCACTTCGGCGATCACAACCTCACCTGCGGTATCGGAAAAATTCCGGCTGAAGAGGATTTCCGGCGTTTGCAGGAAGAAATTTTCACCATGTTTGAAAAAGCCGATTTCCCTGCCGTCCTCAGGGTTCAGGACGAATTTTTCGGATTATCGCAGTACTCCCTCAAGACATTATTTCGGGACAGACAGCGCCAAATCCTGGAGCTGATTCTGGCGACCGCCGAGGATGATGCCCTGCTGGTTTACCGGCATCTGTACGAGGACAATGTCCCGCTTATGCGGTTTTTGAAAGATTCCGGCAGCCCGCCGCCCCAGGTGTTAAGGACGGCCGGCGAGCTGGTCATTAATGGGGATTTGCGTCTCGAGTTCAGCCGCGACGAGCTGGACCATGAGACCATTCAAAATCTGATCGACGCCGCCGATTTGGCCGGAATCTCCTTGGATGCCAAAACCCTCGAATTCGTGCTGCGGCAAAAGCTGGGACGTCTGGCGGAACAAATACGACAGACCCCGGAGGACATCGATCTGCTTGAACGGATGCTGGCAGCGGTGGAGCTGGTCTATGTCCTGCCGTTTGACGTCAATCTGCGAAAAGTTCAGAACATTCAATACGATCTGAATCAACGGCTCTACCCGGTCTACCAGGAGAAAACCGCCGGAGGCGATGCATCCGCCGGCCGGTGGATAAAATGTGCCGATGCATTGAACGAAAAACTGCTGATCAAGGCCTGAGGGTTCAGAGGTTCAGGGTAGGACAGATGACAGAGGAGAGAGCATAAGGTTTTGGGTGTCAAGTTTCAGGTGTCCGCTTACAGAAAAGGGAGACCAGTCGACAGAGGATAGAGGCTAGAGCTGGGAAGTTGCGAAGTTGGGAAGATAGGAGGCGAGTAGAAATTATTAATTATTGATTATTTGTTATGAGCTTTCAAACGGAGCAGACGGAGGTTGAATTTCGGTTCCTCATTCGACGTTCTGCGGTGTTTTTTAACTATGAGCAATGGACTATGAGCTTTGAACTATCAGCTATCAGCTATGAGCTTTTTTTCTGGCACCTGACACCTGAACACTGAAACCTCAGCCACATCACTAAAAGGGTAGCTAATGAACATCCCCACCGCCACATACCGGCTGCAACTCAGCCCGGGTTTTGGCTTCAACGATGCCGCCGCCATCGTCGGCTACCTGGCGGATCTTGGCATTTCGCACCTGTATGCGTCGCCGATATTCAAGGCTCGGCCAGGCAGTCCGCACGGCTATGACGGGGTGGATCCCAACCAGTTGAATCCGCAGCTGGGCGCGCTGACTGATTTTGAAAATTTGACGCAAGCGTTGCAGGGGCATGCCATGGGCTGGCTGCTGGACATTGTTCCCAACCATTTGGCTTTTGATTATGACAACCGGATGCTGATGGATGTGCTGGAGAACGGACCGCATTCAAAATACTATCGATTCTTTGACATTGAATGGGATCATCACGATGAGGGGATGCATGGCCGACTGCTGGCGCCGTTTCTGGGAAAGCGCTATGCGGCCTGCCTGGTGGATGGCGAAATTAAATTATCCTATGAATCTGCCGGCTTTGTTGTCGAATATTATGATTTAAAGCTGCCGTTAAGGATCGATTCGTATTTGGAAATTCTTGGCCATGGGATCGATAAAGTCGGGGCGACGCTCGGCAAAAGCCGGCCGGATCTTAATGGCCTGATCGATATCCTTGACCGTCTGGCAGGACTGGCGCTGCCGCTCGACCCCGTCGGCCGCTCCGACCAGATCCGGTCCATTAAACAGACACTTTGGACCACCTATTGCGACAATAGCGCCGTCCGGCAGTTTATTGACAGCGAGCTTCGCCGGTTCAACGGAGAACCGGGAGATGCGGACAACTTTGGGTTGCTCGACAACATCTTAGCGCAGCAGTTTTATCATCTGTGCTACTGGAAGGCGGCCTGCGATGAAATCAATTACCGGCGATTTTTCAGCATCAACGGACTGATTGCGCTATGCCAGGAAAACGAAGCGGTGTTTGATCACACGCACGCCCTGTTGTCCAAACTTATCGGGGAGGCAATCGTCTCCGGCATCCGCATCGATCACATTGACGGCCTGGGGGATCCGACCGGGTATTTAAAGCGGCTTCGCGGGCGCTTTAAAGACGTCTATATCCTGATCGAAAAAATTCTGGGCCCGGCGGAAAGCCTGCCCGACGATTGGCCGGTTCAGGGAACCACCGGCTACGAGTTTGCCAATATGCTCAACGGCCTGTTTGTCCGGCCGGAAAATGAGGAGAACTTCACCGCGGTTTATACCCGCTTCAGCGGCCGGGAGAATTCATTTGAAGGTCTTGTTTATTCCGGCAAGCGACGGATCCTTGAAACCCAGATGGCGGGAGATCTGGATAACCTGGCCGGTTATGTAAAAAGAATTTCCAACCGGACGAGGAGCGGTCGTGATTTCACCCTGAAACACCTAAAAGAGTCGCTGGCAGAATTGCTGGTGTGCTTTCCGGTCTACCGGACCTATGTCGATCATGAAGGTCCCCGGCAAGCCGACCGAAGATATATCCGATCGGCGGTGGAGTTGTCGGTTTTGCACCGGCCGCAGCTGCAGCCCGAGCTTGAGTTACTGCAGCGGTTGCTGCTGGACGAAATCGGTGGGCAAGATTCCGATGACCCGGCCGGCATCCGCGAACTTAGCCGGCAAATTGTGGTCCGGTTTCAACAGCTGACTGCCCCATTGATGGCCAAGGGGGTTGAAGATACGGCGCTGTATGTCTACAATCGGTTGCTGTCGCTGAACGACGTCGGCTGCGATCCGCGCCGATTCGGCTGCAGGGCCGCAGATTTTCACGCCTTTGCCGCAAACAGAGCGAACCGCTGGCCGCACGCGATGAACAGCAGCGCCACGCATGACTCTAAAAGGGGCGAGGATGCGCGTGCCAGACTGAATGTGCTGTCCGAGATCCCCGCTGAATGGGCCGCAAGCCTTGAGCAATGGCATATCCTCAACCGCCCTGTAAAAGTCCGGCTCGACGGGCAAGCGATGCCGGATAAAAACGAAGAATACTTCCTGTACCAGACCCTGATCGGGGCGTTTCCGATCGGCGACCGGGACCTATCCGGTTTTATTGCAAGAATCAGCCAATACATGGTCAAGGCCGCCCGGGAAGCCAAAATACACACATCGTGGTTGGAGCCGAACGTCCCCCACGAAGCCGCGCTGACATCTTTTGTGGAAAAAATCCTGCACGCGACCGACGAAAACGGATTTTTGAAAGTGTTTTTGCCGTTTTGTAAAAAAATTGCCCGCTACGGCATCTTCAATTCACTTTCCCAGACCCTGATTAAAATCACGGCCCCCGGTGTTCCCGATTTTTATCAGGGCACCGAATTGACGGACCTGAACCTGGTGGACCCCGATAACCGCCGTCCGGTCAATTTTGCCGATCGCGCGTTTTTTTTAAAGGAGATTCGGGCCCGGGCCCGCACGAATACCCGGGCGCTGATCAGCGAGCTGCTGGTCAACCGTTTCGACGGGCGTCTGAAGATGTATTTGCTTGCCGCAGCGCTTAAAATCAGAAATGCACATGCGCGTCTTTTCCGGGAAGGCTGCTATATCGCACTGCGGCCTGCCGGACGGTTCCATAACCATGTTCTTGCCTTTGCCCGGCATTGGGAGCAAAAATGGAGCATTACGGTGGTGCCCCGGTTTTTAACGGCCCTGGTCGGCGAAGATGAAGATCCCTTTGGAGCCGGGATTTGGCAGGATACGGTGGTCGATTTGCCTGACGGGGCGCCCGTACGCTGGAAAAATATTTTTAGCAACGAGGTGCTGACTGCTGGAAATAGCATAGCCCTCGGTGATGCGCTGGCAGATTTTCCGATTGCCATGCTTATCGCGGAATGAACTACTCGCTTCAGTTTTCGAGGAGCAATTTGCAGGCCTGAATGTACTATCTTTCAGGGCGAATTAATTAGCGGAGGATGAAATCAATGACCATTCGATCCAGCGGAATTTTATTGCATCCTACCATTCTGCCGACAGACTTCGGAATCGGTGATCTGGGTCCGGCGGCTTACCGTTTTGTTGACTTTTTGGCGGACACCGGACAGAGCCTCTGGCAGATTCTGCCGTTGACGCCCACTGACCCGAAGCACAAAAACTCCCCCTATCACAGCACATCCGCCCTGGCCGGCAATCCGCTGCTGATCAGCCCCGAGCTCCTGGTAAAAGAGGGACTGCTGGCTGAATCGGATCTGGCCGAGGCTCCGGATTTGCGCGGCAACCGCATCGATTTCGCTACGGTGGCGGCTTTTAAAAACAAACTGTTCGAGATTGCCTTCGACCGGTTTCAGCAAAAAACAGGGGATAAAACGTCGTTTGAGCGATTCTGCGTTCGGCAGGATTTCTGGCTGGATGCGTATGCCCTGTTCGCCGCCCTCAAAGAGCGCTTCGCCGGCCGGCCCTGGATTGAGTGGCCGCTTGAAATCCGACGCCGATCCCGCGACGACCTGCTGGCCGTCCGGCAGGAGCTGGCGCTTGCCGTTCAAAGGGAAAAATTTTTGCAGTATGTTTTTTTCCGGCAGTGGATGCAGCTAAAAGACTACTGCCGCCAGAAAGAGGTCAAAATTATGGGCGATATACCGATTTACGTCCACTATGACAGCGTGGACGTGTGGTGTCACCCCGAGCTGTTCAAACTGGATGAAAACCTCAAGCCCTATGTCGTCTCCGGGGTTCCGCCGGATTACTTCAGCCAAACCGGCCAGCTGTGGGGCCATCCGCTGTATCGCTGGGATGCCTTTCAGGAAACCGGGTATCACTGGTGGATAATCCGGTTGCAGCACAATCTGCAGCTATGCGACCTTGTCCGCATCGATCACTTCCGGGGTCTGGTGGCCTACTGGGAAGTGCCGGCTGAAGAAAAAACCGCCGTCAACGGCAAATGGGTGACGGCGCCGGTTGATGATTTCATGCATCATCTGCTGCGGAAATTTGCATGTTTGCCGATTATCGCGGAGGATCTGGGCACCATCTCGGCCGATGTGCGCGAAGTCATGCAGCGCTATCAACTGCCCGGTATGCGTCTGCTGCTGTTTGCCTTCGGAGAGGACTTCCCCGACGGGGCTTTTTTGCCCCACAATCATGTCAAAAATTGCCTGGTCTACACGGGAACCCACGACAATAATACCGTGCGCGGCTGGTTCGAAACCGAAGCGAGCTCGGAAAGCAAGACCCGCCTGATGGATTATCTGGGCGGCCATGTAACGGTCGACCGGCTGCACTGGGCGCTGATCCGCCTGGCGATGATGTCCGTGGCCGATACCGCGGTAATCCCGATTCAGGATTTGCTGGGTCTGGGGTCGGAAGCCCGCATGAACAATCCGTCCAAGCTGGAAGGCAACTGGTCTTGGCGTCTTGTGGAAAATCCCGTCACCTCTGAGCTTACCAATCGTTTACGCGAGACGACCCGCATTTATGGCCGGTCATAACTATTAATAAGATAAAATGAGTAGACATTACAATCGTTATTGCCAATCTCAAGGCGCTATTCAATCGCATAGTGGCGCAAGGCACAAGGCGCAGGGCGCAAGAAAACGATTCATTTTTAAATAGCACCCAGAATGTCATGTCTGTTAACTAATGCGCGGCTTAATAAAAAAAAGGCATATTAAAACGATCCCAGGATTAAGACGAAGGTGCAAAAGACTGCGAATTAAAAGGCGGATCCTGAATTTGATAGCGGCCACAGTCTGGCTGATCTGTGCCTGCGGAGCCGCTCATAACGAGGCCCTCGTTTTTGCCGTCGGCGGCGCCCCCTCCGAGGTGTCTTTCTGGGAAGAGCTGCTGCGGGACTTCGAACGGCAATCCGGCATCCGGGTGGAGCTTTTGCGGCAACCCGCCGATACGGATCAGCGCCGGCAGGGACTGGTGATCGCCTTAAACGCCCGCCAGTCCGACCCGGATGTATTCTTGATGGACGTCGCCTGGCTGGGTCTCTTTGTGGCTTCGGACTGGCTGGAACCGCTGGACAACAAGGTGGATGCGGCGCCCTTCTTCCAGCGTGTGATCAGTCTGGTCGACCGGCACCAGGGGCATTTGATGGCCCTGCCCGTGTATGTGGACTGCGGCATCCTTTACTTTCGGCGGGATTTGCTGGAAAGATTCCAGCTGCCCGGTCCGCCGGACACCTGGCCGAAGCTCTTATCTTATTCGCTGACCGTTCAGCAGGCGATGCGCAAAACCAATCCACGCTTTTACGGCTTCGTCTGGCAGGGCGCCCAGTACGAGGGTCTTGTCTGCAATTTCATGGAATTCAGCGGTTCCAGGGGCGGATTTCTGCAGCAGGGCGGCGAACTGCAACTGGATGTTGCCGCCAACCGGACGGCGCTGACCTTTATGCGGGACCTGATCTGGCGGGATCGCATCTCGCCGCCGAGCACGTATACCGAGATGAAAGAGGAGCAAGTGCGTCTCTATTTTCAGGCCGGCAATGCGCTGTTCGAGCGCAACTGGCCCTATGCCTGGTCGCTGCACCAGAGCCCGGGGTCGCCGGTTAAAAATAGGATCGGCATAGCGCCCCTGCCGGCCCCGCCCGACGGCGGGCGGGTTTCTGCCCTGGGGGGCTGGCACATCGGTCTCTCCCGGTTTTCCGATCGCAAGCTCCAGGCCATGAAGTTCATCCGTTTTGTTACATCCTATGACACCCAGAAAAAAATTATGTCGCAGATGGGATGGAATCCGGGCCGCGCAGATCTCTATGATGACCCGGGCATTTTGAAGCGGGCGCCTCATTACCGACAATTAAAGGATATCTTTCAATACGCGCAGCCCAGGCCGCTGCTGCCCTACTATACCCAGGTTTCGGCCATCGCCCAGCGCTACCTGAACAGCGCGCTGGCGGACCGCATATCCGCCGGTAAAGCCCTGGGCGCGGCTCAGCATGAAATCGACGCTCTGCAGCAGCGCTATGAGGTTAAATGAGGAGGAATGTCTTATGAAACAGAAAACGAATAGCAAAGCTTGGCCGGCAAGGTCTAAATTCCAATTTCCAAGCACCAAATTACAAATAAATCCCAAAGTGCAATCATCAATGACCGAAACCGGCTAAGCCAAGAAAATCAGACTATTTTTATTCTTTCATGTTTTGATGATAGAAGCATCGCTTATTTATATGAAGAGATGACCAAACCTGATGAATTCCCGTTTGTAATTTTGAATTTTGGAATTTGTGATTTTGATCGCCGGCGGTCCTGAGCAAATTTTTCGCAATTTTATTTGCATTGGTTTCAGGTCCCAGATTTCTGGTGCAATTTCCTTGACAGTGGCTATCAGGTTGACGGCTGACACCTGAAACCTTCTTCGAACGAAGAATTTGAGAGCATAATGCGGATCTTATCCAACCATCATTTTTTCAGCCGGGAAACCTGGACCGCGTTGGCATTTCTGCTGCCGCTGGCCGGTTTCGTGGTGATTTTCATCCTGGTGCCGGTCCTGGGCACCCTAACGGACGCGTTCTTTTTGGATGTCACCTTCCGGGCCAAACGCTTTATAGGCATAGATAACTTTATCTGGCTGTTCAATGACCCGGGCTTCGGTCGGGCACTGTGGTTTACCGGTCTGTTTGTGCTGGTATCCGTGCCGCTGGAAGTGATTCTGGGGCTGATCATGGCGCTGGTTCTGAACGAAAAGCTGCCGCTGCGGGGGATCATGCGCGCCGCGGTGCTGATTCCATGGGCGATTCCGGCGGTAGTGTCCGGCCGGATCTTCGAGCTTATTTACAATTACAGCTACGGTGCTGCCAACTACGTGTTGACCATGATGCACCTGACGTCCGGACCGGTCAACTGGCTGGGCAGCGAAATCGGGGCCTTTTTGGCCCTGGTGATTGCCGACGGCTGGAAAACGACGCCGTTCGCCGCAATTATCCTGCTGGCGGGCCTCTCCGCTATTCCGCAGGATTTGTACCGCCAGGCCCGCGTGGACCGGGCCAATTTTGTCCAGCGGTTTTCTAAGATAACCCTGCCGCTGTTGAAACCTGTTTTGATCGTCGTGGTGCTCTTTCGCACAATCGAGGCCTTGCGGGTGTTTGATCTGATTTTCGTCCTGACCGGCGGCGGGCCGGGTGGAGCCACCACATCGGTTTCACTGTTTGGCTATGATTATTTTTCGGCCGGCGACTTCGGGTATGGTTCGGCGGCCAGCGTGATTCTTTTTTTCATCGCCTTGGGTTTGTCGCTGGGCCTGGTCAGGCTGAGCCGGGTTGAACAGGGGGTGATGTCGTGAAGGAGGAGACTCTCAAAAAAGGCATCACTTTTGCCGCCGCAGCGGTAACGATCCTTTTTTGCCTGGCGCCGTTCGGGTATATGATCCTGACCGGTTTCAGCCGCCAGGCGGACTTTTTGTCTCCGGATACACCCTGGGTCGGCACGCTGGCGAACTATCGCGCCGTCATGGTTTCCGAGTCCCTTCATTTCACGGCCTTTATGCGCAACAGCATCATCGTTTCCGCGGCCAGTGCGGTGATCAGCGTATTTTTCGCTGCGCTGGCCGCCTATGCCATCACCCGCCTGTCTCTGCCCGGCAAGCTGCCGTTCATGTTTTTGATCCTGGCCCTGTCCATGTTTCCGCCGGTCAGTCTGGTGGGGTATTTGTATAAGCTGATGACGGCTCTGGGCTGGATCAACACCTATCCGGCCCTGATATTGCCCTATGTGGCCTGGACCCTGCCGCTGTCCTTATGGATTTTGGTCAGCTATTTTTCCCGCATACCGCGGGATCTCGATCGTGCCGGGCTGATCGACGGCTGCAGCCGGATACAGATTCTCTTTAAGATTATTTTTCCGGTGGCCGCCCCGGGGATTTTTGCGACCCTGCTGCTGGCCTTTATTTTTGCCTTTAATGAGTTTTTATTTGCGCTGATGCTGACCACCGATTATGCCGCCCGGACCATTCCCGTGGGGATTGCGCTCTTCGAGGGTCTGCACGGCCAAATCCCGTGGGGGGAAATCATGGCGGCCGCCACCATGGCAACGGTGCCGGTGGTGGTGCTGGCGCTTGTCTTCCAGCGGCGCATTATTCAGGGGTTGACCCGGGGAGCGGTCAAGGAATGACACTTGCCATCGAGCATCTCAGCAAACGCTTTACGACGCTGCGCGGCCCAGTGGACGCCGTGCGCGATGTCAGTCTGGAGATTCATCCCGGTGAATTTTTTGTCCTGCTGGGCCCCAGCGGCTGCGGCAAGAGCACCCTGCTGAATCTGGTGGCCGGTCTGGAAAAGCCGACGGATGGTGAGATCCGGCTTGAAGATCAAACGGTGGCCGCCCCTCGTAAAGGCGTGTTTGAGCCGCCGCGGCAGCGCAATGTGGCCATGGTTTTCCAGAGTTATGCGCTGTATCCCCATTTGAAAGTTTACGACAATATCGCCTTTCCGCTGCGGGTGGTGCGCACCGGCAAATCGGATATCGACCGGGCTGTCAAGCGCACCGCCGCCATGCTGGACATCGAGGAATTGATGGATCGCAAGCCGGCCGAACTTTCCGGCGGACAACGCCAGCGGGTGGCCATCGCCCGGGCGCTGGTGCGACGGCCGCGGCTGTTTCTGCTGGACGAACCCCTATCCAATTTAGACGCCCAGCTGCGCAGCCGCACGCGGCTGGAATTAAAAAATCTGCAGCAGCAGCTGGGCGTTACCACATTGTACGTCACCCACGACCAAACCGAAGCCATGACGCTGGGCCACCGCATTGCCCTGCTCAAAGACGGTTCGCTGATTCAGGTGGGAACTCCGGAAGACATGTATGCGCATCCACGGACGGCGTTTGCCGCCACATTCATCGGTTCGCCGTCCATGAATCTGATAAGCGCCCGCCTGCGGCAGGAAGGGCAGGGTGTCTTCGTCGAATTAGGGGATACACATTCGCAAATAGAGCTAAAAAAGGATGTAAGACCGGATCTCCGTTTCAAGCGGGAGATCACCGTGGGAATTCGACCCGAACACATCCAATTCAGCGCTGAACGCTCCCCGTCCTGCCTGTCCGGCAGAATCGGCGCAATTGAACCCCTGGGCCGGGAGCTGCTGCTGCACGTGCAAACGGACGCCGGCACGCTTCTTGTTTTAAGCGCCGACAAACACTTTAAAGCCGGTGATACCGCAGCGATCGTCTTCGATCCGGATCGGATTCATCTTTTTGAAAGAAGGTCAAATGAAATGGGAGAGCAATGGAAGGCGTCATAAAAACGGATCAAATCCGATGCTACGACGGTGACGGCAATCTGATGGACTGTGCCGGGTCCGGTCAGGACGCCGGGATGCGGTTCGGGGTCAAATGGCCGAGTCCTCGATTTGAAGCGCACGGGGACGTGGTCATTGACCGCCTTAGCGGGTTAATGTGGACCCGAGATGCGGGACTGAGCGAATTTCCGCAAACTTGGATCGAAGCAACTTATTTTATAGAAAAAATAAACCGTGGGGAGATCTTCGGCTATCGGGATTGGCGTCTTGCGGAGCGGCGGGAACTGTTCAGTCTGGTAAGCCACCAGCGGGTTAATCCGGCACTGCCCTCCGGCGCTCCTTTTGAGAATGTGTTTACCGGCTACTATTGGACGGCGACGACCTGCAGCCGGCTAAGGGATCAGGCCTGGTACATCCACTTGGGAGGCGGACGCATCCAGCGGGGGATGAAACACGGATCTTACATGGTCTGGCCGGTGCGCTGCTGTTCAAATAATCATGACCCGGCCTCGGCTGACAGCCGCTATGCAATCGATAAGGGTACGGTTTATGACCGGCGCACCGGGCTTGGATGGGCAACAGTGGAACCGCCGTCATTGGGGCCCTTAAGCTGGACGGACGCCTTGGATATTGTCGACAGCATGAATGCCGGGGTTGCGTATGGTTACCACGACTGGCGATTGCCGAATATTCGCGAGCTTGAAAGCCTCATCGATATCCGGCGGCATACGCCGGCTCTTTCCGAGGGTCATCCCTTCAACCAGGTGCCGGAGGGGTGCTGGTCTTCCACCACCAGCGTTTATGAGCCGCACTATGCCTGGGTCGTTTACATGCAGGACGGCGCCGTCGGCGTCGGCTATAAAAAGAATCCGGAATTTCATGCATGGGCGGTGCGAGGAGGAGTTCGACTCCAGACTAAAGCGGCCAGCCTTCCGGACATGTGAAATAGTAAACGCCAAATTTCAAGCACCAAACAACAAATAAATCCCAAATCACGTTATTTTGAATTGTGCCAGGACTAAGAGTTGATCCATGATGCAATCTGATCGGAAAGAAGTTCGGTTCGTTTTGCGGGCTATGACCTACAACATTCACAGCTGTATCGGCACGGATAAGGAAGTGAATCCGGAAAGAATCGCCGGGGTTATCGCCGATTCGGCGGCGGACATCGTTGCGCTGCAGGAGGTCGATAAGGGAATTCCGCGCACCCATCATCAGGATCAGGCCAAATTACTGGCTGAAATGCTGAATATGGAAGCCGCCTTTTTTCCGGTGGTGAGCTCAGGCGAACAAAAATACGGACTTGCGGTCTTGAGCCGCTTCGAATTTAGGGAGGTTCATTACGACTGGCTGCCGGTATTGTTTCCGAAATTGAAACTGGACCTGCAGAAGCGGGGATGCCTTCGAACGACGCTTCAAACACCGGCCGGCCCCGTTCAATTTTTCAACACGCACCTGAGCCTGTATCGGCTGGAACGCCGCAGACAGTTGCAGGCCCTGCTGGGAAATGAATGGTTGGCGGCATGGCCGCCGCAGACGGCAATCATCTTTTGCGGCGATATGAATGCCGGTCCGTTTTCCCCCGTATACCTGCGTCTATCCAACCTTTTATCCGATGTTCAAAAAAAAGGGTTGAAGAATCCCGGCAGACCCAAAGCGACCTTTCCTGCCCACCGACCCCTGCTTCGCATCGACCACATGTTTGTCTCTCATAACTTCAGGATCCTTAATGTTCAGGTGCCGCGAACAACCGCTGCCCGGCTGGTATCCGACCATCTGCCCATTGTGGCCGAACTCGAACTTAATTAATCCGCCGATAAAGCGGCCGATCCAGATATGGAGAATTAGAGGGAATTATGCAGCGTTAGGTTTTATCCTGAATTCCTCGTCTCTTCTCTTCCCAGTAGCCGTGCCGGCCATAATGCTCATGCAGCGCGCATTCATATTTGCGGTCGATCGTCCCCAGCGTGTCGTATTCCGGGCTGTCTTTCACGCTGTCGGTCGAAAGATCGACCTGCAATTTTTTTTCCGCCCAATTTACCGCCGTGATCCACTGGGGAGATAACAGCACCTTGCGGCCCGGCAGCCAATTGCGCGTATTGACGACGACATAACGCAGGGCCCACTTTTCGTCATCGACCATAAAATCTTCAACATGACCGATCCCGCTGTCGGTTGCCTGAATATGGTAACCGGTCACCTCTTTGATCGACCGCAGGTGTTTTTCTTCGAGATCTTCAAATTCGGTGGCCAATTGCTCCTCTTCCGCCCGCAGCATGGAGGGCGTAGGTTGGGTTTGCAACTCACTCGCTCCGGCCCAGTAAGGGGAGGTGCGGTAATACTCGCTGAAAATTATTTCGTATTGGCGCGAAACAGGCGCGTCTTCATCCAGCGGCGGGCTGGCCTTGATCTGGCGGCGCTTCAACTTCACCTGAAAAAGATTGGTGCACCAGTCAGGTTCCCCCAACGATGCCGGTGAAATGAGCACTTTGCGGCCCGGCAGCCATTTGCGGGTGTCGGCCACCATGTACCGAATCGTCCATTTTTCATCGTCGTACAGAAAATCCTTGCAGCGTCCGATTTCGCCGTCTTCGGCCAATAGAACATAATTTAAGATTTCATTTACGTTGCGTAACATGATGAAAGCTCCTTTCCCCTACCTCACATTTAAAAAATATCAGCGGCGTTTAAACGGATAAATGGGGTGAGGCCGGTATTTTATACCGATATTTACAGTATATTTCACCACTGCATCCGCTCCAACTGTTCAAATAGGGCCGTTTCAATCCCGGAATACAGGATTGACGGTATTTGAATTTTGCTAAGGGTAGATTAGATTGATTGAAACCAGCCTGAATGGGGCGCAATCAAATTGCCGCTTGGGTGATTCAGCAGCAGTAACAAGGAAAGTGAGATCAACCAACTATGCTGCCTTTAAAAAAGATCGTTTGGCCCACTGATTTCAGCAACCCGGCCGATGAGGGTCTGAAAATCGCCACCGAATTGGCTGCCCAATTTTCGGCCGAGTTGCTGCTGGTGCATGTAATAGCCCCCCTGCCGACCATGCAGTGCGGCGCTGCGCCGACCGGCTTTCAGATTTCCTCCGTCCTGAAAGAAATTCAAGATTCGGCGAAAAAATCTCTGGAAGAAATCCGGCGTGAAAGGATACCGGCCGGTATCCAAGCCCGTACGTTTGTGATCAATGGCAGACCGGCCCACGAGATTGTGAAGTTGGCCGAGGATGAAAGGGCCGACATCATCGTCATATCGAGTCAAGGCGAGTCCGCCTGGCATCGGTTTGTGTTCGGCTCAGTGGCTGAAAAGGTCGTCAGACATGCGGATTGCCCGGTTTTAACGGTTCGGGCACCGGATCGGCAGAAGGAATAGGTACGACATACCCTTCAGATACGGTTTTTTGCGATATCGCATACTAGATTTATCCTATTTTCTCCGCAAAGGTATAATATCATGTTACGGCTGAATGACTAGTTTTAAATAAACACATGACCTCCGGGCAGGAACCGGATGACAAGCGATAAAACATCAAATCCACGTATTTTAATTGTGACGCCGGAGGTGACCTACCTGCCGCACGGCATGGGAAACATTGCCGATTTCCTGGCAGCCAAAGCCGGCGGCCTGGCGGATGTTTCGGCAACCCTGATCAGCGCTTTATTTGATCAGGGAGCAGATGTACATGTCGCCATCCCGGATTATCGGGCGTTGTATAATACACGGCTGCCGCGGCTGCTTAAGCGCGGGATTCAATCATTCAAAAACAGACTGCCGGAGGGGAGGGTCCATCTGGCGCAGGATCGCTCCTTTTTTTATCTCAACCACGTCTATACCCATTTCGACTGGGAAAACACCAAAATTGCAATTGCCTTCCAGCGCGAAGTGATCAACAACATTATCCCGGCGGTGCAACCCGATTTGATCCACTGCAATGATTGGATGACCGGTCTGATTCCGGGTATCGCACGACAGGCGGGCATCCCCTGTCTGTTTACGATTCACAACATTTACACGGTCAAATGCGCCCTGAGCGCCATAGAAGATCGGGGAATCGATGCGGCCGAATTCTGGCAGGACCTGTATTTCGAATGGATGCCCACCTATTATGAAGAAATAAGGGATACCAACGCTGTGGATTTTCTGGCCAGCGGCATATTTGCCGCCCACTTCGTCAATACTGTCAGTCCGACATTTTTGCTGGAGGTGGCCCAGGGGAGGCACGATTTTGTGCCGCAGCACGTTCAGCAGGAACTGGCCAATAAAGTACAGGCTGGATGTGCCGTGGGGATTTTGAACGCGCCGGATTCCGCTTTCAACCCGCTGCAGGATCCGCATATCGAATACAATTTCGGGCCCGATGACCATGAGGGCGGGAAAAAACTGAACAAGCGTTTGCTGCAGCAACGACTCGGCTTGTTGGAGGATGACGGGGCGCCGCTGTTGTTCTGGCCGTCGCGGCTGGATCACGTCCAAAAAGGCTGCCAACTGCTGGCAGAGATTCTCTACGAGGTTGTATCCAGATACTGGAAACAAAACCTGGAAATTGTTTTCGTGGCCGACGGTGATTTCAAATCGCATTTCAAGAACATTGTTCAGTTTCATGGCCTTGATGAACGGGTGGCGGTATGGGATTACAACGAAAAAATGGCGCATCTGGCCTATGCGGCTTCAGATTTCATCATGATGCCGTCTCTGTTTGAACCCTGCGGACTGCCGCAGATGATCGGCGCCCTTTACGGTGCGCTGCCCATCGGGCACGATACCGGCGGAATTCACGATACTGTTCGCCATCTGGATGTCGCGCACAATAAGGGCAATGGGTTTTTATTCCAGGTCCATGATTCCAACGGTCTGGCATGGGCGATCGATCAGGCCATGAATTTCTACAATCTTCCGGCATCGGTCAGAAAGCAAAATATCGGGCGCGTGATGCGGCAGAGTGCAGCCAGGTTTAATCCTGCCGCAACGGCTCGCCGCTACATGGACATTTATGAAAAGATGCTGCAGCGCCCTTTGGTTCACCGGCAATCTGCGAAATTTCAGAGCCTCTACCAAGATACAATTCGAAAATCCGGGTTTTCTGGTTTGGCGGGCATTCGGCGTCACCAGGCTAAATTTATGCGCGATGCCGTATCCAGGTTTATAAATTCTGCGCATAAACACACCCGAAAAAGAAAGGGGGAGGGGGATGAGGGCCGCAACGGATGAAGGAGTCCAGGAACGAGAGGATAAAAGGCGGGATAAGCGCTTAATGTCGCACGCCCCGCTTATTTTTTCAATCTTCGGCAGCAACTTCCAGCGCGAAAGTGCGTCGATGACGTTTAATCACAGCCGAGGCGGGCTTTGTTTCGAAGCGGCCGAGCCAATAAAACCTGGAACCACGCTTTGCATCCGCAGAGGGAAAGCGCCCGCCGATGAAAGTCACGACGCTCGATGGGAACACCTGCCGACATCCTCACTGGGAGAGGTCAGATGGTGCCGCGAATTGGCCGATAAGTTCGGTACCTACTATTGCATTGGTGTTAAATATTACTGAGGGTATATTCTCTCAAAATTTGATGAACACTTTGGATTCTTTGTATTCATCGGTGTTCTGCGCATTTTCGTTGGCGCGGACGTCCGGGTCCAAACCGTATATATTGATTCCAGGGGCAAAGATCCCGGGGAGGCTATAGGTGATGGATTCGGGAAATTCGCCGGCTGAAGTATGAATCTGCGTCACGATCGCTTTGCCCGGAATATGGTGAAACTCAACAATATCTTCCAGGTAGACGGCGACCATTCTTCTAAACGTGTCATGCGTCTTCTTCATCGAATGGATGAGTTCCTTAAATTCAGCGGTGGCGCGTTCAATATTATCCGTGTCCACCACGGTGGTAAAATAGCCGTGGCGGATCTCCTGCTCCGTGCCGATCTCATCAAAAGAAAAATGACCGATATAAAGCATCCTTCCTCCTGATAACTTTTGATTGTTTCTGTAAGCTAAGTTTATAAATTATTCAGTTCCAATTGCTGGCGGCAAATTAGCAGGACTCAACGTGGCTTTCGAGACCCTGAGCCGCTCGACCACAGTAAAAAATTAATCATTGGGACCGCTAAACTGAATAGAGTCAAGCATGTATATCCAATCTAAAGTTATAGTATTTGAAGGAGTTTTTTTAACAGGCAAAGCGGCAAAAATACCAATAGTTACTGTCTGCGCGTCTTAATCTGGACAAAACGCAATGTTGAGGTTGTTCTCAGTCTTTTTTACTTTTTCTGGCAATAAGCCTTTCTTCTTCAGGAATAGGAGGCGGAACAGGCTCGCCGGAAATCTTATCCACCGCGCCGAAGCGAGGAGGGCAGGCTTCAAAGCAGGTTCCGCATTTTATGCATTTGTCCTGGTCAATGACATGAATCCGGTTCTTGCCGCCTGTAATCGCCTCCACGGGACATCTCCTGGCGCAAATCATACAGGCCTGGCACTTCTCCGGGTCAATATGGTACGAGACGACGTCACGAAACAACTCGTCTATCTCGTCGCTGGTGTAAAATCCGTCATATTCTTCTTTGTTTCCAAGGCGCGACTCCAGCTTCTTCCTTTTTGCTATCTTAATGTAGGGAATCAGCTTTCTAACTTCTTCAAGTTTGGACTTTAAATTATCCCGGTCTATTTCTTCGCCCTTGCCAAGTGGTCCTAACTCCTTGACCTTCTTACAAAAATCATCAACAGCTTCGGTAAAAAGGATTCCTTCACCGGAAGACATAAATTCGATGCTCAATCTTTCCGGATTTAGTCCTATGTGCGCCATTATTTTTCTGCAGAGAAGCACCATGTTCAGGGCATGGTAATTTCCATGGGTAATATAGTTGCATTCATTGAGGCGGCAAGCGCCGATAAACACCCCATCCATTCCATTTGAAAAGGCTCGGAGTATAAATTCCAGGTCGACTCTACCGGAACACATGACGCGAATAAGCCTGATTTCAGTTGAATATTGCAGTCTGGAAACTCCAGCCAGGTCAGCAGCGCCGTATGCTCACCAATGGCATACAAAACCTAATATTCTTGGTTTAAAATTAAGTCCTGTACTCATTCCTTCTCAACTCCTTTCGGTCCGTCAGTCGGTTGGCCGGTTTGCCGGTTACAGTTGTAACCCGTTAGTTGCCGTCGAGAAGGCCTCAGGCTTAACGGGCCGACGGGCAAGCTGGTCAACGGGCCAACCGGCTAAACTGATTCAAAATGCCTTCTACACAACGCCAAGCGCCGCATCAATCTGGCTCAAGAGGTCTTCATCGGTAAAGTGCTTGAGAAAAATAGCTCCTGTCGGACACTTTGGGTTGCAGAGGCCGTCTCCTTTACAAAGTACCGGATTAACCACCGCCTTTTGACCCTGGCGGGTATCGCGAAACTCTATGGCCTTGTACGTACAGGCTGAGATGCATGCCCCGCAGCCGATACACTTGGGCTCTGCCACCTCGCAAACAGAACCGGAGACGGTGACGGTATCGTGTGACAGAAGGGTTAGAGTGCGACTGGCAGCTCCATAGGCCTGGTTAATCGCTTCCGGTATATGCTTGGGATAGTGGGCCAAGCCACAAAGATAAACGCCGTCCGTACCAAACTCAACCGGTCTTAATTTGACATGGGCTTCTTTGAAAAAACCATCCGGTCCCAATGAAATCTTGAACAATTGAGATAATTCCCTGTTTCCCGCGGCGGGAACTACGGCCGCCGCCAACGCAAGGTAGTCGGCATCTATCGCCAGCTTCTGACCCAAAATATAATCCGGCAAGGTCACCCTTAAAACAGGCCGGCCTTCCTCCTCAACAGCTTCCACCCGGGGTTTATCATTCGGCTCATAGCGGATGAACTTTACATCATTATCAGACGCTTTGCGATAATAGTCTTCGCTGAATCCATAGGTCCTGATATCCCGAAAGAGAATGTAGATATCCATCTGCGGGTTTATCTCTTTCAGTTGCAAGGCGTTCTTGATAGCATTGCTGCAACATACCCGGGCGCAGTAATCCCGGTCCTCATTTCGGCAGCCCACGCATTGGATCATCACCAGACTCCGGGAGGTTGTCAGCCTTTCTTCCCGCCGGGCGATTTGCTCGCCCAACTCCAATTGGGTCAATACCCTGTCATCTTTTCCGTAAAGATATTCGGTGGGCTTATACTCATCGGCACCGGTAGCGATGACGGCGGCGCCATGTTTTATCTCTGTGGTCCCTCGTTCAGACTTTACCCTGGTTACGAAATTGCCGACGTAGCCGGTGGCCTCTGTGATGACGGCATCCGTAAATACATGGATTGAAGGATGCTGATATACCCGGCGCACAAGATCACGCAAATAGCCCTGAACGTCCATTCCATCCAAGGTGGCATGGATTCTTCTGGCTGTTCCCCCCAGGTCTGTGTCCTTTTCCAGCAGGTATACCTCATGTCCCTGGTTGGCGATGGAAAGCGCACAAGTCATGCCGGCGATACCGCCGCCGACTACCAACGCCGATTTATTTACCGGCAGATCAATCTCCTGCAACGGCTGCAGATGGCAGGCGCGAGCTACCGACATCCGGGTTATATCCTTGGCCTTTATGGTGGCATCTTCCTTTTCGCGCGAGTGGACCCAGGAGCAATGTTCTCTGATATTGGCCATGTCGAAGTAATATTGATTAATTCCCGCCTCCCGCAGCGTGTCCCGGAATAACGGCTCCAGGGTCCTGGGGGAGCAGGCCGCGACAACCACTCGATTGAGCCCTTTTTCCCGGATCGTTTCCGTTATTGCGCTGGCCGAATCCGTCGCGCATGCGAATAGCTGCTCCGTGGCGTAGACAACATTGGGCAGGCTTTTAACATATTCAACCGTAGAAGGAACATCGACCACTCTGCCGATGTTGGCCCCGCAATGACACACAAAGACGCCTATCCTTGGCTCCTCTTGCGAGACATCCTTTTCCGAAGGATATATCCTCGCGCGGGACAGCTTGCCGCGCCGGTAGTCCAGGAATTCGCCGCATTGGGAGCCTGCGCCGCTGGCGGAAAAAACCGACTCGGGGATATCCATCGGACCCTGGAAGGCGCCGCTGACAAATATTCCCGGGCGCGAGGTCTCAATGGGATTCATAGGATTGGTTTTGCAGAACCCGTGCGAATTGAGCTCGATGCCATACATATCAGCCAGTTTTTCCACTTCGGCCGGCGGATTCAATCCAATGGATAGCACCACCAGATCGAACTCCTCTTCCTTAACACCGTCTTGGGTCGTAGAGTACCTGATGGTAACATTCCTGCTTTCCGGGATTTCTCTTCCGATGGATACGTAGCTTCTGATAAATCGGACCCCGGGAAGGCTCTCGGCTCTTTGGTAGAATCGTTCGAAATCTTTGCTGTAGGAGCGAATATCGTTATGGAATATCGTACATTCGGCCGCGGTGTCATGATCTTTTGTCAATATCACCTGCTTCTGGGTATAGGTGCAGCATACGGCCGAACAATAGCTGTTGCCGCCCGGGATAACCTGTCTGGAACCGACGCATTGAATCCAGGCTATTTTATGGGGATGCTTCTTGTCGGAAGGCCGCAATATCTCGCCTTCGTGCGGTCCGGTGGCGCATAACAGCCGTTCAAAGTCAAGGCTGGTGACCACGTTTTGCATCTTTCCGTAGCCATAGTCGCCCCTCAATTTGGGATTAAATGCCTCATAGCCCGGCGACAGGACAATCGCCCCGACTTTTATTTTTACCTCCTCTTCCGTTTGATGAAGATCAATGGCCTCATTTTGACACACGCCTTCGCAAATAGCGCATTTCTTCTCTTTAAGGTAAAGGCAGTTTTCATGGATATACGTGACCAGGGGCACGGCCTGGGAAAAATATATATGGATGGCTTTATTCGCCGATAAATCCTGATTGTATGGATCAGGGACCTTGACCGGACAGTATTCGACACAGGTCGCACAACCCGTGCATTTGTCCTCTATAACGTATCTGGGTTTTTTATTCAGGGTGACTTTGAAGTCTCCTGCTTCCCCTGCGACACCTTCAACTTCCGTATAAGTCAGGACCTCTATATTTGGATGCCGGCCGACCTCGACCAGTTTGGGTGAGAGGATTCACATGGAACAGTCATTGGTGGGATAGGTTTTGTCAAGCTGGGCCATATGGCCGCCAATGGCCGGTGATTTCTCAACCAGATAAACCTTATAGCCCGAATCGGCCAGATCGAGCGAGGCCTGAATACCGCTGATTCCACCACCGACAACCATAACATCGCCGAAATTGCCGTCGGCGATACTTTTACTAAGCTGTTCAATTTGTTCTTGTTCCATTTATATCCGCCTTTATCAGATTTGATGATTCTCTAAATCACTTCCTGAAGAATCTCCGTGATGTCCTTAATCTCCAGGGCTTGGCTATCCTCAAGGGTCAGCCGGCTTTCCTCAAAATGGGTGATGCAATAGGGGCAGGAAGTCGCCAGGACCTGGGCCCCGACTTCAACGGCCTGTTTTATTCTGAGGTCGGAGAATCGTTCACCCTTTGGGGTTTCCATCCAAATCCTGCCTCCTCCGCCGCCGCAGCAAAGGCTGTTTTCCAGCGAATCGGGCATCTCAAACAGTTCTAACCCGGGTATCTGCTTTAAAATTCCCCGGGGTTCGTGATAGATACCATTATGCCGGCCCAGGTAGCAGGGGTCATGATACGTCACTTTCTTCGCGTACTCCTTGGTGGGCTGAAGCTTTCCCTGCTGGATAAGCTCGAATAAATATTGGGAGATATGGACCACTTCAAAGTTGACCTTGAATTCAGGATATTCGTTTTTGAAGGTGTGGTAGCAATGCGGGGAAGAAACAAGGATTTTCTTCACCCCATTATCGATGAAGGTTTTGATGTTTTCCCTGGCCAGGCGTTTGAATAATTCCTCATCGCCCGTCTTGCGGATGCTTTCGCCGCAGCAATTTTCCTTGGGACCCAATATTCCGAAATCTATCCCGGCCCTGTTGAGGATATTGGCCGTGGCGCGGGCGACCTTTTTTAATCTGGGATCATAGGACAGGTAACAGCCGGGGAAATAGAGGATTTCCATCCCCTCGGCGAACGGTTTCACAGACAGGCCCTGAGCCCAATCCGACCTCTTTTCCCGGTCTTCACCAAAGGGGTTGCCTTTGCCGAGAAGGCTTGCGCTGATGCCGCGGACCGGACGGACAGCAGTGGGAAAAACTCCGTATTCCGTGGCAATTCTGCGCAGGGCTACGCCGGATTCTATTATTTTCACGCCCCGGGGGCACTGCCGGGGGCAGTTGCCGCAGGTCGTACAACGCCACATCTCTTCAGTTTCGATATCGGTCAAGCCGAAGGTCGCCTCCCGGATTATCTTGCGCATGCTAAAGGCTCTGACCCGATTCCACGGACAGACCGTATCGCATAATCCGCATTGGTAGCAATATTTGAAGCCATCGCCGCCGGACTCTTTTATGACATCGATGATCTCTTTTAAGGGAGCTACAGTTTCCACTGTCTTTATTATCCTTTGTTAGTCTTTCTTTGACATTCGGGCAACGGCATCCATTATCTTCTGCAATCCATGCTTTTTTGCCAACGATTCCAATCCAGTCTCCAATTCCTCCTGATCTTCCTCTTCTTCGACTTCCTCCTCCTTTTCTTCTAAAATCAGGGCATCATTTAAGCACCACTTGACACACAAAGGCTCTTCTTCGCCTTCACACATATCGCATTTTAGGGGGAGGCCGGAATCGGGTTCTTTGAACTCTTCTCTTGAAGGGCAGGAAGCTCGGCAGAAGGCGCACTCGTCGTATTCCTTGCCGTCGATCGTGTATTTGTCCCGGCCGGCACATTCGGCGGGAGTATAATCACCTGCGTATACCGGAACATATATGTCTTTAAGCGGTTCACTAATCACGCGAATACGGGCCCTTGCCGGATTATTGCTGCTGTATTTCGGCGCCGCGTGAAATGCCGAGCAGACCAACTCACATGCCCGGCAGCCATTGCATTTATCAACATCAATTCTAATTGTTTTGACTATTCTCTTTTTTTTCTCACCCTTCATGATACGACTCCCTTCGTTTTATTCCTGCGCTTTTTCCGCTGAGTTCTGTTTGGGAGGAACAGCATCACCATCTGTCAAGATGCCTCTTTGGATGAAGTCCTTACTCACGTAATCCAAATCCAAATCATGCAAGGATTGCTTCGTCGGAATACCCTCGCTATTCCATCCTTTGAATTTGTAATACGTATCTAAGAGTTCCTCTTCAAGTTCAGGGAATCTTTTTTTCCAATGGTTCTCCGGCGGCTTGTCATCTTTTCTGCGCAGGCCTCTTCTTATATTAATGGCCCTTACTAAAGTTCGGTACCGTTTGGCTGCTTGCGACAGTTTATGCTCATCCATATCGATTCCGGCACCTGATGAGATAAATTTCGGGTAATTGTGTATATGATAGGGAGGCTTCAGGGGAAATGATGACAAACCGGCACACATTCCGAGGGCGTCATCTATGTAGTGCATTTTCTCTTGCCAGTCCACGATATCACAAGACATCTGAACAGTCGGATAGTATGGATTTGAGTTTTCACCGCGCGGTTCCCAGTCCAAAAAATATTGTTTGAACTTTTCATCAGGAACCTGGAACCAGTCCTTTACAAACGCTTCTCTGTGTTCTCTCTTGGGGTAAGGCGCCTGGGGGAACTGTCCTTCAATCTGGGTAATGTTGATCTTCTCGCCGGTTGCATACATCAGGAAATAAACCGGATTCAGCATTGACAGCTTGAGAGGCAGCTGTTCATGTTTCTTAATATTGTTATGCGCATATGCCTCGGCGCCGTTGCCAATTTCTTTGGCTGCCCAATACGTACCATTGGCCAAAACATCGCCGATTCCCTCCCGCCGGACAATTCTGTCAAGTAACCAGTAAAATCTCCCCTCGCTATCAGAGGGCATTTCCGGAAAATCTTTATCGCTTAAAATGCCGTTTTCGTATAGTTCAAGGGCGAAAGCCATAACTTGCGGGGTGGAGAATCCGTCCACGCCATATTCCGTAGCCTGCTGGGCGATTTTTAAACCAAAATTCAGGTCTGACATAGCCGCCATGGTATAGGTAAGCTTCGAGAAACATTTCATCATGTAGGTTGGTTGTCCGGGGGGGGAAATTGTCGCCGCGCATTTCATGGGACAGTTATAGCAACTTATCAGCCGTGTCCGCATATTCTCCATCGTCTGGGTCCACGCCTTTTTGACCTCATCGGTCCAAAAATCTCTTCTGCGCACGCGGGAGTTTCCCCACATGAAATTCTCGGTGTGCCACTTCTCATCATGGGTTGCCATCTCTTGGGGCGACCCAAGCCCTTGTAAGATGGTCATGACCCCGGGAATTGGATTTTGATTTCGAAACTTTATATATTCCAGCACTTCGTTGCAAAGCCCCAGGAATTCATCGGGACGGGCAATATTGATGTCCCTGGTTCCGCGAACAACGATCGCCTTTACGCCTTTGTCGCCCATAACGGCGCCTAGACCCTGCCGGCTGGCACTGGACCGGCCCTGCTCAATGGAAGCGAAATAGACCCGATTTTCTCCGGCCAGGCCGATGGCAGCCACCTGGGCTTTGGGCTGCTTTAACTCCTGTCGAATAAGTTGTGCCGTTTCCGTAGCGCCTTTACCCCGCAAATGAGAGGCGTCACGTATTTCCACCTTGTCATTGTTTATCCACAAATAAACCAGATCGGGGGACTTGCCGCGCAATATCACTTTGTCATAACCGGCATACTTCAATTCCGGCGCCCAAAACCCGCCCATCATTGAAAATGCCATTAACCGGGTCTGAGGAGAAATGGTAGAAACGATGGTACGGTTGCAACCGGTAGCCGGTGTGCCGCATAAAAGACCGGCGCTGAATATCAGCAGGTTTTCGGGAGAAAAGGGTTCAACTTCAGGGGGAACCCTGTCCCATAATATTTTGGCGTTGGTACCCAGACCCCCCAGATAAAGCTCGGTGTCTTTTGGGTCCGTGTGCACCCTCTCGATGTTTCCTCGGGTTAGATCAACTTCTAAATTGATCCCTGTCTCGGCGTACCTCATTTTTTTTCTCCTGCTAGATTTCCTGAATCCGTAATTTGATGGATTGCAAGGCCATCCATTTTTTTCATCAATCGACGCGGATGATTTTCACGTGCTTGCCCACCCAATCCGGTGGCAGGTAGACCCGCCCGGTGTTTCCGCTGGGTTTGACTTCTTTTTCGATCATCTCTTCCCCGAAGACCCTGAACTTGGCCTTGGGGGTCCGGCCGGGATTTTCCGGTTTCCTGTCGATCTTTTTCATGTCCATTTCTCTTTTCCGGGCAACCATATTCTCACCGCAGTTGGCGGAACAAGGTGATTTCATTTCGGCCCGCATCAAACCGGTGTTCATGGTCGGCACCGATCGCATTTGCGACGACGAACGGATGGCTCTGTAAGCGATTGAATTTGTTTATGATGTCAGTTAAAATTCACACCGGCCCGCAGGTCGGTGCGTCATAATTCTAGCTATAAATTAACTATATATTAGCTATAAAGTAGTTATAAAAGCTTCCCTGGTTCTTGTCAAGAAAAAAATCATCGGGCAGGTGGTGTGACGCGGCTGAAGCGAATTCTTTTTGTCCTTCGTACGCGAAGTCAAGGCTCAGGGTGTGCCTGCCGGGAGTCAACCCGTCGGCGCCGGCAATGCGGATGCCCGCATCGGGCTGCTCCGAGCGTTTGAAGACCCAGACCGGTTTGCCGTCGAGCATCAGCAACCCCCATCCGGCAAACCGTCCTTCCGGGGTAACGATGACGCCCTGGCCGCCATTCTACGGTATGACTATTTGGGCGGTGATTGTATCGGAGGCATTTTTCACGACCGCTGCGGTTCCCTCGGGAATTCGAACCGTACCCTGACGATAGACAAAGTGGCTGCGTCCCCGCGCCAGGCTCGGCCTCTCGAACGTCGCAGCAAGCGTCGCCTGGAGGCTGAAGTTCAATGGCAGGACGTTGTTGCGGCCGGCTTCCGTCCACCACAGTTTCTGCAGCGCATTCAGCTTCGCGGGATGGGTCTTCGCCAGATCGTTTCCCGGGCTGAAATCCTGGTCGAGAATGTAAAGCTCCCAGTTGAAGCTCTCCGGCGTCAGCCCTTTTTGTTCGGGCTCCCATGCGAAGATTAGCGGCGTCGTTGAAGCCATCCAGCCGCTTTTATAAATGGCGCGGTTGCCGAACATTTCGAAGGTCTGCTTGGTGCGGCGATCTTTCGCATCGAGGTGGTCCCAGGTGTAGGCCATGGAAATCCCGTCGATGGCATCGGCTTAATGCCGTTGATCATGTCCGGCGCTTGCACGCCTATCTTCTGGCTTCGGCGGCGGTCTTCGATTCCTTACCTGGGGTGGATAACGAAACGCCGCGCGGCGGCGTGAACGTCTCACCCGCATTTGAATCCCCATGGGTTATTGTCTGATTGGATCAAAGTCCAATCGTTCAATTCTTGCATTTTAACGTCGATACCATTCCATAACTCATCGACTCGAAAAGTGCTTTTTCAGACCAAGTATATTGATGTATTCAGCCAGGCAGCAATGCTTCACTTAAACGGCCGGCATTATATGTCATATCCCAGGTTTCTTGATAATTCCTCAGCCCCTTTGCGAATGATGCCCGCCAGTTCATCCTGTTTGCCGAAACTCATGCGAGTAATGGGGACTGAGAAGCTCATTGCCGCGACCATCTCACGCCTGCCGTCATAGACCGGGGCCGCCACGCAACGGACATCGATGTTCGATTCGCAGTCATCGTAGGCTAAGGGCTCACTCAAAAATAACTTCACATTTTATACGCCGCTGCATCCCGCCTGGCTGCGTTGCGAAAGCTCGGAATATCCAGATATTCCTGCGTTTTCGCGCCTTGCCAGACGGGCCCCGCAACGCCTAAAATTGTGAACTTATTTTTTCGTGAACCCTAAGCCACGTCGGCGAATCATATCCAGCTCTTGAAGCAGTTTCGAAACGGAAGTGATACTGTTTGCCGCCAAGCCCTTCGCCGCCCGACGCCCTGCTGAGATCAGGTCGACATTGGCCGCGTAAACGCTGCCTATCTCGAAAAGCTTGAATCCAAGAGAGACCCGGTTGGGTTGCCCTTCCACCGCCGTCAGATATCCACACGCCAAGAGGGTATTGACGATTTCATACGCCGTTGTCCGCGGAAAATTCAATTGCGCCACGATCGCCGGAACGGAAAGTTCACGGGTTCCTTTCAGAAAAAGTTCAAGGACATCAAAAGCGCGTTTGATTGAGGGAATTTTTCTCGGCACCACAACCTCCCAAAATTTGTTCAATTGACCTGGTACCACACATTAGGCAGCCGAGGTCTGCTTGTAAAGAATGAAACGTACGTATTTACCGACACTATCCAGTATATCGGACAATAAAACCCAATAATGGCGACAGACAAAGAATCTCATCATTAATTATAGACTGCAACATAAACGCTAAAAAAAAATGTTGTCAATCATAAAAAAATTCTTGACTGGGTGGAATCTATCTGTTAGTTGGTTTTTCCAATGTACGAAATACCGTATTATGTCTGATATTTCGAACATTTATTAACCAGAGACGGGAGTTGCTCATGGTTAAGGAGAAGAATTCGGCGGCTAATTCAGTAAAGGCTGGTGAAGTCAAACCTTTCGATACAACCCCTGTCCTACGGTTAACCCCTGAACGCATTACTGGAACGCATAAGGTGTTCGTAGCAGCCCGTAAAGGTATGCAGGCCGCCTTGGTCCGTGAACCGGATGCTGATGTCATAGCCCCAACCGAGGTTGCTGTCCCTACCGAAATTAGGATAATCATTCGACCCACAACAAAGCGCCATGTGTTTTTGACAAGGCGGTGCTGGGGATGTTTGAGCATCAGAGAGGTGTTTAGATGCAAGGAATACGAATCGACGGCCGGGGCGGTCAGGGCGCGGTTTTAGCGTCCAAGATCTTGGCCCAGGCCTTTTACCGCCAGGGTTTCTCGGTGCAGGCTTTTCCAGCCTTTGGGATGGAAAGGCGCGGTGCCCCGGTATCGGCTTACGTCCGGGTTGATGATCAGCCGATACTCCGCAGGGGCCGGATCGAAATGGCCCAAACCGTTATCGTGCTTGATCCGGCCTTGCTGGAGATGATCGATGTTAACCAAGGACTAGCCGACGGCGGATTGCTCTTGCTTAATCATCCCCAAGCTCCCAATGAACTGAGTCTGGTTGGCGAATTCCGCCTAGCGACGGTGGATGCAACCAGGTTGGCTTTAACCCAAGAATTAGGCTCAAGTTCCTCACCCATTGTAAACACCGTCGTGCTAGGCGCCTTTGCCCGCCTTGATGAAGACCTGGAGTTGGACAACGTCCTGAGCGCCATTGCGCAATACACTCCGGTGAAAATAGAAGCCAATATTGAGGCGGCGCGGCTGGCGTACAGCGCTGTCATTAGAGGGGAGGCCTGAGTTGAGAGCAAAACCGGAGATAACAAGAATGGCTGAGCTCCCCAAGGTGCCTATAACAATTGGGGATATGACTTATAACCGTACCGGCCTATGGCGCTACCTGATGCCTGTGATACATGACCGGGTTGCACCCTGCCAGATCGCTTGTCCCTTAGGCATGCCTTCACCGGATTTCATCAATGATCTAATCCGCCGGGACGCCGCCCGGGCTCTAAACCGGATTATGGAGCTTAACCCGCTACCTGGAATAACCGGGCGGCTGTGTTATCACCCTTGCCAATCCAAATGTCTTCGCCGGGGGTTAGACAGCAACGTGCAGATCCAAATGCTGGAAAGGTATCTGGCGGACACGGCGCCGGAACCTGCAACCTCAGCGCCCAAAAGTCTTAAAGCACAAGTGGCGGTTCTCGGTGCCGGACCATTGGGGCTCAGTACGGCCTACTTCCTGGGCCGGATGGGTATTTCGGTGACGGTCTGCGATCCTTTGGATCAGCCCGGTGGCTTTCTCGCTTCGGTGGACAATGACAAGTTGCCCAAGGAAATACTCGGCCGCGAAACTAACCGGCTCATCAGCTTGGCGAATATAGAGCTTAAGTTGGGCGATGAGTATTCCACATTGGATTCAGGCAGCCTGAAGCAAGACTGGCGTTTGATCATCCATGATCAAACCGCTCATGCCAAAGACAGCGGGCCGGCTAAAAGCCTGACCATGTTGTCAAGCCAGTTATCCTCGGGGCGTCTGCTGCTGGATACTACCGGTGTCTGCCTTCGGGATATTTACAAAGCCAATCAAATTGCCATGGCGGTAGCTGCCGGGCGTGAATTAGCTGCGCAAGCTTTAAGCAGCCTGGGGTTTAGTCAACAAAGTGATGAACTGAAGGGGTTGATCAATAGCGGTCAGACGGAAAGCTCCATCAGCACAAAAGATATCCGTTATGAGCTGTTTGACGAGCCAGACTCCGTGGGCGCCGACTCTAAAGGCCAGACCTTATCCGATGAGCAGGCCTTGGCCGAGGCGAAGCGCTGTCTGTCCTGCGGCCACTGCAATCTGTGCGGGCGCTGTTTGGTGTTTTGCCCTGATGTGTCACTTAGCGTAAACAAGCAAGGGACAAAACTCGAAGTTGACGAAATGCACTGCAAGGGCTGCGGTATCTGCGCCTACGAATGCCCCCGGCGGGCCATAACAATGGAGAGATAAACGTGGAAAAGGTACTTACCGGGACCGAAACCGCTGCCGCGGCCGCCCTCTTGGCTAGAGTAGAGGTGGTTTCCGCCTATCCCATCACCCCCCAAACCGTAATCGTTGAGACCTTGGCTGAAATGATAGGGCGGGGCGACCTGGATGCAAGTTATATCAATGTGGAATCCGAGCATTCAGCCATGGCCAGTTGCATTGGTGCGGCTGCCGCCGGCGCCCGGACTTTCACGGCAACATCGTCGCAGGGCCTGGCCCTGATGCATGAAGTGCTGCACTACGCAGCAAACGGGCGCTTGCCTATCGTCATGGTCAACGCCAACCGTTCCCTGGCCCCGCCCTGGAACCTGTACTGTGACCAATCCGATTCATTGGCTCAGCGGGATACCGGCTGGATTCAATACTACTGTGCGGATTGCCAGGATGTGCTGGACTCGATCATCGTGGCTTACAAGGTAGCCGAGAAGGTGTCCCTGCCTGTGATGATTAACATGGACGCCTTCTACCTGACCCACACCTCAGAAGCAGTGCAACTGCCTGATCAGAAGGCAGTGGACGCCTTCATACCCAAAAGAATCAAGCCGGTGCTGAACTCGGACCAACCGGTGACCTTTGGCAATGTGTGCGGTGCAGACCTCTATACCTCTCTCCGCTACATCAGGCATCATGATACCAATGCCGCGCTGGAAGTCTGGCAGAACGCTTCCGACGACTATGCCAAGACCTTTGCGCGCTCTTGCCCACCCCTGCAAACTTACAAAACTGAGGATGCGGACACCATCCTGGTAGTGGCTGGTTCAGCCGCGGGCACTCTAAGGCTCACTGTGGATCAGCTGCGCGAGCAGGGTCATGCTGCCGGGGTCATGCGTTTGGCAATAATTCGCCCATTCCCTGCCGGACTAATCGCGCAAACAGTTTCTACTGCCAAGCGGGTGATCGTGGTGGAAAGGGGGGTTTCCAATGGGATGGGCGGCATTATTGGCCAGGAACTCAAAGCGGGATTGTTTGGCAGCCGAAACGGACTTGAAGTTTGGAGCCTGTTCGCGGGACTCGGCGGCAAGGACATTGTGCCGGAAGAGATCGCTGCCGAGGTGAAATCCGTTGTGGCCGGTGAAAAAACAAACGAAGCGCTGAACGATAACTCCATATGGACGGGGCTATTATCATGACAAATATGGTGCTTAAAGAAAAAATCATGGGCCCCGGCCATTTGGCCTGCGCCGGTTGCGGTGCCGCCATCGCCATGCGCCACGCTTTGGAGGCTCTTGGGCCAAAGACCTATGTAGTGATGCCTGCGGGCTGCTGGTCCACCTTTATCGGCATATATCCCTATTCCTGCCTTAGTGTGCCGGTGATGTCCGTAGCATTTGCCACCACGGCCGCCACCGCATCGGGTTTGAAAGCAGGCCTGGACCGGACGGGACGCCGGGAAGAGACCGTCTTGGCTTGGGCCGGAGACGGCGGCACATTTGACATAGGTATTCAAGCTTTGTCCGGAGCGGCTGAACGCAACGAGGATATCATCTTTGTCTGCTATGACAACGAAGCCTACATGAACACCGGCATTCAGCGGTCTTCGGCCACCCCCATCGGCACTGTGACCACCACCTCCCCGGCTTCGGCACCCAAACCCCAGAAGAAAAAAGACATCGTGGCCATAATGGCGGCCCATGGTGTGCCTTATACGGCCACGGCCTCAATAGCCTACCCGAGTGATCTTATTGCCAAGCTGACCAAAGCCAAATCCATCAGAGGCACCAAGTTTCTGCATTTATACGCTTCCTGCCCCACCGGATGGCGGCATGCCCCGGAACTTTCGGTGGAGGTAGCCCGCATGGCGGTTAGAAGCCGGGTGTTTCCCCTTTATGAGGTTACCGACGGTGAGAATTGGCAGTTGAGCCCCATGCCGGAAAAAGAGCCCATAGATGCATATCTGAAAATTCAAGGCCGGTTCAAGGTCATGGGACCCAAGGCTGCGGCGGAGTTCCAAAACAATGTTGATAGAAGCTGGCAAAGTCTGATCCGTAAATGCCGTGATGTCCCATACCCAAAAAAAGAGAAGTCTGGTGGTCATCCATCAGTCTGAAAAGCTTCTTACCCATAAGTTAACCAAAGGCAAAAAACCACAATAGTGTGACATTAACCAGCAAAGGGAAAGGAGACGATTAAAATGGCATTTAAAAAGATGATTCAGATCTTGGGCATTTTGGGATTGGCGGTCACCGCCGTTTTGATAATCGGCATGCAGCCGGCAATTGCCGCCGATAAGGTCGTGAAAATGACCCTGGCCCACGCCGATGTGGCCGACCCCACCATGTATGTGCATGCGGGTGCGGTCGCTTTCAAAGCGTATGTTGAAAAGGAATCCAACGGAAAAATCCAGGTGAATATCAGCCCCGCTGCTGCCTTGGGAAATACCGCCTCTCTGCAGGAAATGACCATGACAGGCGAGATCGAGGCCTCGACCTCCCATACCGAGGGCACCATCGCCATCGTGTATCCCAATATTCAGTGTCTCTCAATACCTTACCTCTTTCAGAACGTGGATCAGGCCCTGGAAGTCTTTCGCGGTGATTTTGGGAACAGACTATGGGAGGACATGCGCAAGCAGACCGGCCTTCGTGTGATCGGTATTTGGGATAATGGCGGCTTCCGCAACTTCACCAATAACAAGCGTGAGGTTCGTAATCCCAACGATATGAAAGGCCTCAGCATCCGCACTATGGACAACCCGGCCCACATGGAGATCGTGCGTTCTTTGGGTGCCAAGCCCACGCCCATCTCCTGGGCGGAGACATACACCGCCTTGCAAACCGGCGTGGTGGATGGCGAGGAAAACTCCATTCCCACCTTCCTCCTGGGTTCCCTTCAAGAAGTGCAGAAGTACATGACTATGGACGGTCACGTTTACAGCCAGCTCCACTTGTTCGTCAACGATAAATGGTTCAACGGTTTGCCCAAGGAGTACCAGGAGATCATCCTGCGCGGCGGCGAGGAGGCTGGGTATGCCGGCCAGCGCGCCTGCCGGGTGTATCGTGACATCGGTAGGGGTATCTGCGTCAAAGCGGGAGTGAAATTCTACGATCCCACCCCGGATGAACTCAATCAGTTCAAGGCGTTGGCCCAGCCTCCGGTTCTCAAGTTCATCCGCGAAAAGGGCGTTAAGGATCCCAAATGGGTGGATGAGATCATCGCGGAAGCTGACAAGGCTCTCTACACGTTAGGATACAAAAAGAAGTAACTCAGTCCATTTCATTGGCTTGCCCGGCCTCTCACCTCGAGAGGCCGGGCAAGCCGTATGAATCACCGGTGCATAACACGGAATTTGATTAGGTTCGGTACCTCTGATATTTACGCTTTAATCGGTTAAGGCACTATTGAACATTGGGGGGTAGTATGAATTTTCTCCGTACTGTCGAAAGGATGAGTGCGGTGGTGGATAAAATCGCCACGAATGCGGCCGTCGTCCTTTTTACCATCATGACTTTGATAGTCTGGGTCCAGATATTCTTCCGTTTCATTTTGGGTGGCGGTATTGCCTGGTCCGAGGAAATAGCAAAATACCTGATGGTCTGGATGGCTCTGCTGGGATCATCGGTGCTTCTTCGTGAAGGCGGGCACATTGCCATCAATTATTTCATTTCGAAATTTTCTTGTCTCCGTTACATTCTAATGTTTCACGCCATACTGTCCGCTGCTCTATTTGTTCTGCTGATCTACTATGGCATCGACTATGCTGCATTTGGATTTAAATCCATATCCCCCGCAAGCGGAATTAGTAAGTTTTGGCCATATCTGTCCATTCCGGTCGGTGCCGGTTTTTTGTTGATCCAAGCGTTTACCCGCTTTATTCATCTGCTTTTTATTGATGACAAGACAATCCGGGCAGAAGAGGAAGCTCGTGCCCGGCATGAATTACTCACGGTAGCAGAATGATATGCCCCTTTGGAGAGGAGTTTGTTTAAATGCTTACCGTTAGTATGTTTGCTTTAATGATTTTCCTGCTATTGGCTGGATTGCCGGTGGCCATCGTGCTGGGGGTTGTTTCAACTGCCTGGGTGATGCTGGCCGGTAATTCCATCCAGATGATCGCCTCGCGCATGTATGCCGGTATAGACCTCTTTGTGCTCATGGCGATTCCCTTTTTCATTCTGGCCGGTGAGATCATGAACCACTGCGGCATTACCGACCGCTTGATCAAGTTCGTGGATTTCGTCATCGGCCGGGTACGGGGAGGCTTGGCTCAGGCCTGCATATACGCCAGCATATTGTTCGCAGGTATCACCGGTGCGGCGGTCGCCGATGTGGCGGCATTGGGTTCGATTTTCATACCGGCCATGGAAAAGCAGGGTTACACACGCAAGTTTTCAGCCATGGTCGTCGCTGCCAGTTCCATTATCGGGCCAATCATACCGCCCAGCATCATCGTGGTGATTTATGGGTCGGTCACCGGGCTTTCGATAGGGACCCTCTTTGCGGCTTGCGTGATACCCGGTGTAATGGTGGGCTTGGGCATGAGCGCATATGTTGCGCTCGTTGCGAAAAGAAAAAATTTCCCCAAATCAGATGAGCCCTTTGAGGTGAAGGCTTTTTTGCTGTGTTTTAAAGACTCCATACTGGCCATCCTTATGCCTCTAATCATCGTTGGCGGAATCTTCTCCGGATTATTCACCCCTACCGAGGCAGCAGCAGCTTCAGCGTTTTACGCCTTTTTTGTCGGAGTGGTTATTTACCGCACCGTCACTCCCGGCATCATACTGAAATCAGTCGTCAACTCCGTGCGCACTTCGGCCATGCTCTTTTTCATCATCGGGTTTGCCAACATACTGGGCTGGATCATCGCGAGAGAGCAAATACCTGAGACAATTGCCAATTTCCTGCTTTCTCTGAGCAGCAATCCCACGATCCTGCTGCTTCTGGTGGTGGTTTTTTTGCTCTTTCTGGGCACCTGGATGGAAATTACTGCCAGTTGTATCATCATCGCCCCAATCCTGTCACCTGTCATGGCGAAGGTGGGTCTTAATCCGGTGCACTTTGCGGTTGTCATGCTCGTGGTGCTCAACGTCGGGCTCATTACTCCGCCATTGGGCGTGGCGCTTTTCGCCGCAGTGGGAGTGGGAAAGGTGGGCTTTGAGGAGGTGTGCAGCGAGCTATGGCCTTTTTTGATTGTGGATGTATTGGTGATATCGCTGTTGGCCTTCATCCCGGAGCTTTCGCTTGCGATCCCCAGGGCGATTGGGTTCATTTAACCCCGTAGAAGATCGTTCTAACATGCTTTTAAAGGGGCGGGCGGCGAGTCCCAAAATGCTGCCGAGGACAATTGGTACAGGCAAATAGGTTTCCTTAGAGATGGTGTAACCGATCAATTGATCGTTTGGAAGTTCAAACTGAAAGGAGTTTCAAGCCATGTTTTACCCAGTAGAAATACCCAAACCCAGTCCGGATAAAAAGCAGGCTACCGCGTTGGTGATACTGAATCCTGCCCAATCCCGCCGCCTGGTGGCGAAAGGCGCAGTGGCCAGCCCCATCTTTCAAAACGCTTATAAGAATGGAATGATTATCATTGCCCGGGGAATCACTAACGCCTATGTGTGTGAGGAACTTTTTAATATCTCCATCGACAATAAGGCCAACCAGACCGTGGGACTGGTCGCCCAGGGGGTAACCAATATTGCCAGCACTCCTCCTCCATGCACTTGGCACGTTGTCAATAGAGGTAAAGTCGTGGAGGGTGCTGACTCCAATGTGGAGATTGGTAAATTCTTCAGGGGTGATGTTGTTGTTAAAGGGGCCAATGCCATAGACCATACAGGCCTGACCGGTACGTATGCCTCTTCACTAAAGTGCGGCACCATGGGCGCGACCTGGCCTTACGTAACGACAAGAGGATGTGAATACATCGTTCCTGTGAGTTTGGAGAAGATGGTGCCTTGCGTGATGACTGCTGCCCGGCACAGTGGGGTATATTATTTTGATAAATCCATGGGACTGCCCGCCAAGATTGTGCCTCTGGTGGAAGCCAAGGCCATAACAGAGATAGAGGCACTTGCTATTTTGTGTGGTGTGAAAGCCTACCAGATAGGGGCCGGCGGAGTGGCCGGTTCTGAAGGGTCAGTACACCTGGCTATAGAAGGTGATGAAGACAAGGTAAACCGAGCCTTCGATTTGTGCATATCTTTGAAAGATGAGCCTCCGGTGCGAATGCCTGATGCCTCGGTGATAAGTGATCCGGCCGCTTATCAATTTGACGCCCGAACTCAACTTGATAAGTTGGGTGGAATTTAATTTACACCAACTGAGACACCTTGCCGCATCGATCCTCAAGGACAAAGCTGATTTGAGCCTCGCTAAACTGCAGAGGTTCTTGCGGCACGAACACCGGAGAACCTCCGATATATGCGCGGGATACATTGAGACGGGGACAAAGAAACAGGCCGATTACCTGACGATAAATGTAATAAATTGCAGTTATCTTTTCATAGGCCCGATTGAGGCTTGCCTTGTTTATTGCACATCATCGACGATGGCCAGCCGTGGTCGAAACAATAATAAAATTTTTGGAGTGGCAGGCGGAAATCCTCAACATCCTTGCGAACTGAATCGGGTTCCTCTCCGTCAATTAAAATTCTTTCAAAAAAGCTTGCGATCGTATCCATGTCGGTTTCCATCAACCCTAACCGGGTGATCTCGATGGTGCCAATCCGCAAACCGCCGGGGTGGTCCCAGTTTTCGGGTAAATCGTCAGGGATGAGGTTTTTGTTGGTGATGATGCTCGCCTGAGCCAGCTTTTCTGCAACGGGCAAGCCTCCGCCGAACGTTCTGACGTCTGCGATAACTTGGTGGGTTTGGGTGTAGCCGCGTTTAGCGCCAAGAACTGGAAGCCCTCTCTGGTCCAAGGCCTTGGCGAGCGCCTTAGAATTTTTTACGATTTGAGCCATATAGACATCCCCAAACTCCAGCATTTCAGCGGCTGATACGGCTAACGCGGCAACTCGATTGACCTGATGGGTTGCTACCAAAACAGGAAAAATCGCGTCCGTCAGAGGTTGGGTCAACTCCGGGTCATTCCACAGGATCATGCCGCTCTGCGGGCCGCTGAATGTTTTCCCAGCCGAGCCGGTTAGGACGGCAGCGCCTTCGTTGAGCGGATCTTGAAATTGTCTCCCGGCAATCAAACCCGCCTGATGCGCCCCGTCAAAGAAAAACCGCCCCCCCCATTCGGAAATAAGCTCGCTCATTTCCCGCACCGGCAGCGGAAACAGCGTCATTGACATGCCCATCGCCACCAGCTTTGGCTTCTCACGACGCGCAATTTGGGCAAACGATGCAAGATCGACATCCAATTCGACCGGATCAAATGGAACATCCACAATTCTCAGGCCACGCATCCCGGCGGGACCATCAAGACGGTTGCTGGAATGCCCGCCAAAAGGCTGCGGAGCCGCTAATATAGTATCCCCCGGTTTGGTCAGAGCATGATAAACGGCCATGTTGCCTATCATGCTGCCCATTAAGCGGTGATCCGCATACCGACACCTAAAAGCACGCTTTAACAGTTCCACACACAGAGACTCGACTTCATCGATGTATTGAGTTCCCGCAAACCAGCGGTTTACCCGGCCGATGTGCCCCTCAGCCGCCCGGGTGCCGATTTCAGCCGAAAGCAGCTTCCGCACTGTTGGGCTTGTGGGAGCCTCGGGGGCCAGCAGGTTGATACACCGTTTTCCCCGCCAATCCTCGTTGCGTTGAACCGCCTTCAAAACTGCATCCGCCATTTTTTGCGGGGACGATTCTTTATTCAGGATAGATTGTGCCGTCTTTAAGATTTCGTAGTCATGAACCTCAAAAACCTTACCATCGGATTCTGCAATCATGATTTCACCTCATTTATGGCCTGGTTGTGATTACCTGAAAGAAAAGCTACTAAATGGCTGGATGCCCGAGTCAGATGCTGCTGAAGGATCTTGACCGCACGATCTACATCTCTTTTTTGACAGGCTTGAAGTAGCTTTTTGTGCTCAGCCTGTGATGCGTCCCTGGCAGACAACCCCCCCAGGTAGATCAGCAGATATCGCGCAACGTTATTGTGCAGCACCTCTATCGCGCCCAGAAGCCGTGGCAATTGGGCTGCCTGATACAGGGTAGCATGGAACTCCCAATTAAGCTCACTCCATTGAGAGCTATCATCTTCGACCTCGCTGATGTCCAAGACACTCGCAGCCCGAATCATATCTGCGCTCCGCAGCTTGGGTATAGCCCTTTCAAGCGCTTTGGTCTCCAAGGCCATACGCATTATATAAATTTCCTCGACCTCGGCCGGTGACAATTCGGAAACAACAAAACCGCGATTGGGAACAAATACAATCAGGCCCTCGGCCCTGAGTTGCACCATGGCCTCGCGCACAGGAATCTTGCTGACGCCAAACTGTTCAGCAATCTGATCTTGCCGCAAGGGCTGGTTGGATTTTAAACGGCCCTGCAAAATGGCACTGCGCATGGCAGAGGCTATTAGCTCCGGGGTGTTGCCGGGGTTTTTGATCAGGATGGAAAGCGATTTTGACATAGGGATAATGTATAATCGTATACGATTTATGTCAATATTTTTTTGGGAGAATCGAAGGCAAACTTGGGTTAATTTGGTTCCGCGCCTGAAATCAGAAAAATACCAGACTGTCGGTCTGAATACATTTGTAGTTAGAAAATTATCAGATCGATGGAGGTGTACCAATGCGTCCGATTGCTTCAGAACAGGACCCAATAAAATACCCGCTGAATGAGCTTGTTGGCACGCGAGCCCATGTAAGACTGCTCAGAGTTATGGCCAATGAGGTCGAAGGCCCTCTTACGGCCGCGGATGTTGCCAAACGTGCAGGGCTGACGGTACCCGGGGCTCAAAAAGCGCTCGGAAAGCTCCTGAGATCAGGATTTGTTACACGGGTGGGCGGCGGTCGAAAACAACAGTTTGAAATCCGAGTGGGAAAATGGGGACGCCCATAAAATTGTAAGTTTCCAAATCAAGGGTTCTATGATAAAAGGGAAAGCTCGCATCGATGCCCCTGGGGGTTTGCATCATATTATTGTTCGCGGAATCGAGCGCCGGCGGATATTCTCAGATGATCAGGACCGGGAAAATTTTATTGAACGTCTGGGCGATATTCTCACTGAGTCGCAAACCGTATGTTTAGCTTGGGCGCTGATTCCCAATCACCCATATTTTAGTGCGGGCCGGTCAAACGCCCCTGGCCACGGTTATGAGGCGTCTGCTCACCCGAGGAACTATAATGCCAATTTTAAATGAATTAAAACATACCCTTCCCAACGTAAAAGCATATAGGCTAATGCTACAATTATTCAAAGAAAATACGGGCCTTACCGATATCATCGATACTTCAAAAACCATTCGCCAGGCAAAAAAAAGATTAAAGATCTGGGCCTTAGAGATCCTTTCCGAAAACAAACAGGTCAATGCTTACTATCTCCAGGAAAAAATCGGCAAAAGCCAGCTCGATAAGCTGAGACCCAAAGATTATGCTGCCATTCGTATCCTGGATTATATCAAGCATTCCGGCAGGCAATTCAAGGATCTTAATCACAAGGGCGAAATTGTGGAAAACGATCCCTTTGCCATTCTAATGCAATGTGCCCGCAAAGGGACTGGCGGAGCCACCCCTGCTTTTTTTTATGACATGATTCACCTGTTCAGACAGTTTTCAGGGCATATAGATCCTGCACCAAATAAATTGAAAATTTCATCATGGATGGACAGATATTCTTCAGGTCTTGATCCGGATATCATCCGGCAGCGGGAAAAAAACAAACTTCGGATACTGAAAACCATCATTAAAACAATTGATGAAAAAAGAACAAAAAGCAAGCGGTTTAGATTTGAAAAAGGGATGTCACAGAAGGAAAAAATGGCCCTTGCCAAAAAATGGTGGAACGATCATCAATTTCATCTCAAATTTGCAGTCAGAACCCCTGAAGACCTAAATGAAATGCTTGAGTTCTCCCTTGACAAGGAGACGATGGACAACCTGAAACAAGCTCAAAAAGTTGGTATTCCCTTCTTTGTCAACCCCTATTACCTGTCGCTTATGGACACCCATGCCTCTCCTGTTTCCCTGGGTGCGGATCTTGCCATCAGGCAATATATGATCTATTCAAAGGAACTGATCAATGAATTCGGCACTATTCATGCCTGGGAAAAAGAAGATATTGTGGAGCCCGGAAAACCCAATGTTGCAGGCTGGATCATTCCAGATGACTGTATCCACAGGCGATATCCCAACGTCGCCATATTAATTCCAAAAAGCATGGGCCGTGCCTGTGGCGGACTGTGTTCAATCTGCCAGAGAATGTATGGCTTTCAACAAGGTGATTTGAATTTTGACCTTGAAAAATTAAAAGTCAAGAGCTCATTTGGCGAACGCTTGGAAGCCTCTATCAATTATTTTGAAAATGACTCCCAGTTAAGGGACATCCTCATCACTGGCGGTGATGCTCTGATGAGCACCAATAAAACCCTTCGAAAAGTTTTTCAAAGCATTTACAATATGGCCAAAAGAAAACGCAGGGCCAATAGGAAAAGAAAAGATGGAGAAAAATACGCACAGATCTTAAGGGTAAGACTGGGCACCAGGCTTCCGGTTTATCTCCCCATGAGAATCCAGGCTGGTCTTGTAAACATACTTGCCGAGTTCAAAGAAAAAGCTTCAAAAATAGGCATTCAGCAATTTGTTTTCCAGACCCATTTTGAATCTCCAATGGAGATAACCCCTGAAACAAGATTCTGTGTAGATCAGCTGAATAAAGCCGGGTGGATGGTAACCAACCAGCTGGTTTTCACATCGGCTGCGTCAAGAAGGGGGCATACGGCTAAACTCCGAAAAGTACTCAACGATATCGGGATTCTTCCCTATTATTCATTTACCGTTAAAGGATATATGGAAAATAGCCATCTTTTTTCACCCAATGCACGGCTGGTTCAAGAAGGCATGGAAGAAAAGAGTATCGGACTTCTGCCGGATACATTTTTTCCAGGCCTAAGACAACTGCCTTTAAATGTTGAAAATATAGTTGATAACATCGCCCGGTTGAGAACAGATGCTGACATCCCGTTCCTATCCTCTGACAGGAATGTCCTCAATCTTCCGGGGGTCGGCAAGAGTCTTACCTTCAGGACCATCGGCCTTACCAATGACGGCAGAAGAATCCTTGAATTTGATCATGATGCCACAAGGGAGCATAGCCCAATGATAGAAAAGATAGGAAAAGTCACTATCATTGAATCTAAAAGTATCCATGATTATCTCCAACAGCTTGACAATATGGGCGAAGATGTGAGCGAGTATGAATCAATTTATGGATATTCCTTAAGTGAAACAGAACCCAGGAACCCAATCTTTGAATATCCGGCCTATGACTATGATGTAACAAAAGAAATGACGAATCTGGATCTTCAGTTAGATTAAAAGAGGCACCGTCATGGTCTCATTTGCATCTGTCAGCCATGAAAAGGGAACCAAGATTCTTTTGCCATTTCTAGAAAATTTATCGCCTCTGGCCTTGATGATTTCGAATTCATCTTCGGATCAAAATTATCAGCAGCATCACATGCATAGCCTTCAATCATTTTCATAAATGTTTTTTCAAGGACGTCAGGTCTACTGAAACAGTCCATACCAGCCACTTTACCGTTGATTACAAAAAGAGTTCCGATCTGGGAGTCCACTCTCGCAAAATGTTCCGAATAGTCCCGTGACGATTTAGCGTGTTCCCGGCTTCGGATTCGATTGATTTTACGGGGTGATCGTTTCTTTTTGATAAAGCTTTCCGGGATTATGACCGTCTCTTTGGCAGGGATCAATATAGTGTTGCCAATATTCCGCTGGTGTCTTGCTTTGGCAGGCTTTTCACCATCATAAATCAAAATTATCTGGTCAGATTTATTGGTGACCTTGTGTATTAGCGCCGATCCGTTTTGCTGAACTTCCATCACCTCTATATTTTTCGACAAAATCTCAGATGCGCTTGCAGACGGTGATCGGGTTGAAATACGTGGGCTGTGCTCTTTTTTTGTTAAAGAATATAAATCCTATCAGGGACGGAATCCTAAAACCGGGGAAAGGGTTCCGGTCGCTCCCAAAAGATTGCCGTTTTTTAAAGTCGGGATGGAATTGAAGGAGCGGGTGGATTATTGATTATATGAACCTTTGGTCTTGTCCGATCCTATGGAATTTTAAGGCTCCCCTCCGAACCGTTTTGAAAATTTTGACATTCTGACAAATCATCTTTTTCCTTAATAACCTTGATCAGCATTTTCACCTCCGCCGGTTGATCTTTTATGATCAGAGCATTCGTTGGCGCATAAGCTGCAATTTTGCCCAGTTGTGAAAGAAAAGGAGCCAGAACATTTGCCAGTTGTTCAGCATCTGCATGTTCAAGCGAAACCATAAGGAATTGTTTGTCGATAGATCACAGATTCAGGGTCTATCCATTGATATAGCAGCGGGCATCCGGTGTTCATCGCTCAGCATGCAACTGCCTCCTGTTGCCGGGGTGTATTTCAAAATGGCACAGAATCGAGAAGGGTAGGGCGCTGAATGCGGAGGAGATCAATTTTCTAGTGGTTATTGATAATGGGGTAGATAGAGCAGCAACTAACTGAGAGATCTCAAATCAAACCCTGTTCACTAAGATAATCAACGATCAATTTGATCCGGTCCAAATCCCTATCTTAGGATATGTTTAAAATACGCAGCAGGCTGCGATTTTTTATAATTTTTTTTACATTGATTTACTCTGATTTAAACGCTTGTGGTGGGGCATATGGTGGGGCAAATCATAAATCGAGTTATAGATAACTAATTATTTCAATATAACTTATTGAAATAATTGGTCGGGGCGAGAGGATTTGAACCTCCGACTTCCTGCTCCCAAAGTACACGCTCTACCATCCGAAACCATCAATAACTATTTAAGATCATAACAATTTCTTGCTCACCCTTTTTCCTTACAGTTTCGTGCATACGGTGCATAAAGTGCATACTGTCGTGGCTTTTCATTTGTCGTCGATACAAAAGGGGACAAAATAGGGACAAAATTTTAATTCATTCTGAAAGCTCAACTTTGTGCTGCCCAGCTGGAATCACAGATTTGGCTTAGCGGTATAATAAATAATTTCAAACTATAAAATCAGGCAAGCTTCTAGGCGGCAAAATTCTTAAAAATTTTGACTATTTTTTCTTAAACCGGCCTTATTGTTATTAAAATTATTACGTTAAGCCCAAAACACGGGACAATTTATAGCACAGATCCCTGACTGTCAAACGTTCAGCGTGGTCCGACCCCAACTCCCCAAACTCCCCCCTTTATGCTGGCTCCCTAAATTCACAAAAACCTGTTTCCGCTGTTTCCGATCAGAAACTTGATGCGAACCGACCCTTCACCCTAACAGCCGCCGCATAGCCTTTTGACCTCCATCTACTCTTTTCCGCCAACCGGGGCCTTTGTTGCGGGCCTTTTCGAAAGCATCTGTCAAACTCTCCGGGTCAATTTTTTCAAGCATCTTTTGAAGGTCGAACGATTGCTCGAGGTCCTTTTGGGTCTTCAAAGCGAATCGCCGGTCCCGCTCCTGGGAAACAATCAACTTGTGTACGGCATACCGTGCCGGCTGTGGGACCCGCACCAGTACCGGGCGGCGGCCTAAAGCTAACGCTGGGATAGGTTCCTCGATCAGATAATCCAGAAACCGTAACGGGATTGCAGGGATACCCAACTGCCGGATTTCTGATCGTTTGCCCGCAGACGGATTGCGGCCCGTCAGGGGGGTAAGGAATTCCACCTTGAATTCTCCTTCACGGGCTTTGAAGCGCGATCCATAAAGGGCCGGATCGGTCTCCATCATAGGCGAAAACCCCATCTCTAAACGCTCAAGAGCTGTTTGCGGGCAAACCACTTCCGGGATGATGGCGACCGGAACCGTTTTCACTGCAATATCGACATCCGCAGTTACTGCACTTGCGGAAGGAAGCTTAATGCCCAGCAAATTGACGATGCACCTGTATGCAATCGTGCCAACCAAGACACCCCCTACGCGAAAGATCCCATCCTGAGCGAGGGCGTTTACCACCCTCCACTCGATGGGGTCCAACCTCAGCAGCCCGGCCGCAAGCAACGCCTTCGCTGTCATTTCGATGGCGTTTTTCTCGCCGGCCGCTTCCGCCCTCGCCCTGCTGAAACGCTCCAGAAGCACTTTCCCGGCATCATCGTAGGGAGCGATATAAACTTGCCGGGTGGTACCGTCCGCCACACGGCCCTGGGCATAAACGTACTTGCCCGCCCCCACGCGTTTCACTATCAGGCTGCAAGAACTCAGCGACGCCGTGACGTGGTTTGCCTCAAAATCCTGAAGCCTGTCGAGAAGGTCCGCATAAGTTGTCCGAATTTGCAGAGGGAAAAGACGCGCCTGGTTGTTATCATGCGATTTCATGTTTGTATGGTAACTGAACCAGAAAAAATAATCAAGGCCAATACCATACAAAATTAATTTCGTATGGTATTCGAATTAAAGGTTCCGAGAATTCATTAAAAAAAATGAAGTTGTTGACAGGGTTGACACAATTAATTCGGGGTGGTTAAAACTGGTCGGAGCGAGATTTACCCGCCGGTTTTGTGGCGGGGGATTTGAATGCGCCGGAGGCGCACAAGTACGCCGGAGGCGCATAAACCTCCAGTGGGGATTGCTTTTTAATCGCCTATGGCGAGTATCCGCCTTTAGCGGGCTCCGACTCGAGTTCGTTGAGCCATTTACGCCCTTGGCCTGATTTCAGAAATGCTTTGAAGCAAAGGCCCGCCCTGAATGACTTTTTAAGTATTTTTCAAATGCTGCCGCTTTTTTCCGAGAGTGAAAGGCGATGGCCGTTTCAATTTGCCAAGGACGATATCTGGATGTATGGGGGTTGTTTCCTTGGTTGTGAGATTTCAGGCGAGCCTCCAAATCATCAGTCATTCCAATGTATCGATGGGTTGCATCTTTCTCACTCAATAAAACATAAACATAAGTGAAATCCTTCAATTTTTTCTTCTGGCTTGCCAAGGCGTAGTTCGAAACGGTGATTATGCGGTTAATGAGATTTGCCCGGCTTCGCTTTCAGCTACGCCGTGGCAGTCTTCGTTCTCAACTGCGTTTCGAACGAAGACTGGTCGGGGCGAGAGGATTTGAACCTCCGACTTCCTGCTCCCAAAGCAGGCGCGCTACCAGGCTGCGCCACGCCCCGATCTTGAAATGACTAAATTAGAAAAATGGAGATCAGAATTTCGATTCGAGGGGAATAATTACCACGCTTCGTTTTTTGGTGCAAGACCATTCATTGATTGCCTTAAAGCTCCATCACACATGCAAGTGAGTGACTGATTTTACAGAATTTTCCTTGCAAATCAGAGATTAAAATCAAGATAGATTCCGATTTTTAAACCCAATATTCCATTATTCCAGTTCCTCGTTCCATCGTTCCATAGGGTGTCACAAGGTTAACTCCTCCCCGCTGGGGTGAAATCAAAGCCGAGTCCTCCGGGCTCGGATTCTTTAGTGCTCCTTTTCAAAATATTCGTCTATTCCCTGCCTGATGGCCAAAGCAAGATCAGTCAAAAATCGTTGATCATGCAAATTTTTCTCGTCGGCAGGATTGGTTAAGTAACCGATTTCAATTAGGATAGCCGGCATGTTGGCACCCTCCAGCACCACCAGGGGAGCGCCGGCAACCCTGCTTTCCTTGACGACGCCGGAAGCGGTGAGACGGGCATTGACCAAGCCGGCCAGAATTTGACTTTTTTTTATATAGCGATTTTGAATCTGATCCCATAAGATCGGTGCATTTGCATTATCCGCCGTACTCGAGAGGCCTGCCGTCGGCCTCCGGGCTTCTTCTGAAAAAGGCTGATAATGGTATATAATGGTGCCCGAGGTGCTGTGGACCAAACTGCCGCCGGTATGGATGCTGACAAAAAGATCAGCTTTCAGATTATTGGCCGTAGCCGTGCGATTTTCCAGGCTCAGCCGGTTGTCAGTGGTGCGGGTCAGCACCACCCTGTAATTTCCCTGCAGTTCGGAGGCCAGAATGCGGGCCAGGTTCAGCGTCACCGTTTTTTCCAGACCGCCTTCCGGCCCCCGGGCGCCAATTTCATCACCGCCGTGACCCGGATCCAATACGATAAGTTTTTTATAGGCTTCGAACAACGGCAGTTTAGCAGCGGCGGCGGGTGCGTTGCCGCTAAGAATAAACACCGCAATCAACACCAATACGGCATGTTGATAAGGCTTTGAAGATGCAATCACAATATCGACCTAAGGTACAGGCTTAACATTTATGCTTGACAGCTATTCGGATTGACATTATTTGATTTGTTCCTTATACTGGTATCTATCGAAAATGGGTATAAAGTCAAGAGGGTAGGTTCGCCTGATGGATTAAATTCCGATCATAGATTCCGTTCGATTTCAATGCCGCAACCCCGCCCGGTTTAAACTTAAGAATCTTGGTCCGAAATATGAGGCTTTGATTGGCGCCAGAGGGGTATATTTTCGGCCGTAAGTCAACCAATTGCGGAACTGATCGAATTCCAAGGGCCGGATTTTGGGTCTTGGAACGAAAATGCGAGAGTGGCGGAATTGGTAGACGCACTGGACTTAGGATCCAGCTCTGGCGACAGAGTGGGAGTTCAAGTCTCCCCTCTCGCACCATTTTGCAACTACAATCAAGTGCCTGGAGGCAGACGGAGGTCAGGCACTCTGTTATCTAGAAAGGATGAAGATGCAAGTTTCCGTAGAAGATATCAACAGTGTAAAGAAGACGCTTCATATCGAGATACCTGAAGCAGATGTTGTCCGCGAACTGGACCAGGCCTACAATGAACTCAAAAAAAGGGCGAAAGTCAAAGGCTTTCGGCCCGGTAAAGTCCCCCGCTCAGTAGTGGTGCGGTTATTTAAGAAAGATGTGCATGCCGATGTGACTTCCAAACTGATCCAAAGCTCCTTTGTGGACGCTCTCAAAGAGACGGATCTTAAAGTGGTGGGAACCCCTCAGCTCGATCCGCCTGAATTGCAGGACTCGGGTCCTTACAGGTATGACGCCACAGTGGAAGTTTCACCCGATATTGGGGACATTGATTACAGCGGCATGTCCCTTAAAAGGACAAACTACAAGGTCTCTGAAGAGGAGATCGAGTCTCAGCTCAAGCTGCTCCAGAAAAACCTGGCCAAGCATGAGAAAATAGAAGAATCCCGTCCGGCCCGGGAAGGTGATTTTGCAATCATCGATTTTGAAGGATTGCATGACGGCCAACCCTTTGCGGAAACAGCCAAAACAGAAAATTTTACCCTGCAGATCGGCAAAGGGCCGATTATCAAAGAATTTGACGATCAGCTGATCGGCATGCAACCGGGCGATACGAAGGAGTTCACCGTAAACTTTCCCTCCGATTACTTTAATGATAAACTGGCGAATCATGAAATTTCGTTCCAGGTGACGCTGCATGAAATCCGTGAGGAGGTGCTGCCGGCCATCGACGATGTGCTCGCCAAGAAAGCCGGCCAATACGAGAGCCTGGATGACCTGAAAAAAGTCATTACGGAAAATCTGGAGCAGGGCTATGCCAAACGGGTGGATCAGGAAATGCATGAGCAAATTTTCAGTGAATTGATTGCAAGATCCGATTTCGAGGTACCCGATACCATGGTCGGCATGGAACTGGAAGGCATCATCAATGAAGCCGAGCGCTCTTTTTCCTATCGGAACATGACTTTTGAGGATGTGGGCTTATCCAGGGAATCCATCGCCGATAAATATCGTGACACCGCCCTCAAACAGGTAAAACGGCACCTTATCCTGGACCGAATCGGTGAACAGGAGCATCTCACCATCGCCGATGACGAGTTGGAAGAAGCCTTAACCGAAATGGCGGCCAATTTCAATCAGCCGGTTGAGGAAATCAAGAAATATTACGATCAGAACAAGGATAAGCTTGAGTTTTTTAAACAGACGCTACTTGAAAAGAAGGCTATAAATCTTATCATTGAGGGTAGCCGCATAGAAGACGTGGAACCCGAGAAAGAGGCAGCTATAGCCGATGACAGCCAACCGGCAACCTCGGACGTCTGATTCAGCAATAAATAATTCGAGCACTCAACGTCAAAACGCAACTAAAGGAGAAATTCTGTGCCACTGATACCCATGGTTATCGAGCAAAGCAGCCGGGGGGAGCGAGCCTATGACATCTATTCCAGGCTGCTCAAAGACAGGATCATTTTTCTGGGAACGGCAATGAACGATGAGGTTGCCAATCTCTTGATCGCCCAGCTGCTTTTTCTGGAGTCCGAAGATCCTGACAAGGATATCAACTTTTATATCAACTCTCCGGGCGGTCTGGTGACCGCTGGAATGGCTGTGTATGACACCATGCAATACATCAAGCCCGACATAACCACGGTGTGTATCGGCCAGGCGGCCAGCATGGGCGCTTTGCTGCTTACGGCGGGAAGCAACGGCAAAAGGTACTCGCTGCCCAACTCGAGAATTCTCATCCACCAGCCGATGGGCGGATTTCAGGGACAGGCCTCTGATATCGCCATTCAGGCCAAAGAAATTCTTCGCATGAAAGACACATTGAATCAAATCCTGGTTAAGCACACCGGCAAGGATCTGGAACAGATACAAAGAGATACGGACCGCGATTTTTTTATGACCGGTGAAGAGGCGAAAGCTTACGGAATCATCGATCATGTGATCACAACTCGGGACGATCTTGATAAAATAGATATGGCGGAGGCTTAATATGCCCAAGAAAAAAGACGAAAATGACAACCTGTTTTGTTCATTTTGCGGCAAAAACCAATCCGAAGTCCGCAAGCTGATTGCCGGCCCGGCGGTATACATCTGTGACGAATGCATCCAGCTTTGCAGTGAAATCATTGAGGAGGAAAGTGAAAAGGATGCCACCGACACCGAACATGTGATGGTGCCCAAAGAAATCAAGGGCAAGCTGGACAATTACGTCATCGAACAAGAGGCGGCCAAAAAAGTACTCTCGGTGGCGGTTTACAATCATTACAAGCGCTTGGACACCACCTTCAACAGCGGGGAAGTCGAAATCCAGAAGAGCAACATTCTTTTGATCGGTCCCACCGGCTGCGGGAAAACCTTGCTGGCCCAGACCCTGGCGCGGTTTTTAAACGTACCGTTCACCATTGCCGATGCCACGAGTCTGACCGAGGCCGGTTATGTAGGGGAGGATGTTGAAAACATCATTTTATCTCTGCTGCAAAATGCCGACTATGACGTGGAAAAAGCCAAACGCGGCATCGTTTACATTGATGAAATTGATAAGATTGCCAGCAAAACGGACAATCCCTCCATTACACGCGATGTGTCCGGAGAGGGTGTGCAGCAGGCCTTGCTGAAAATAATCGAGGGAACCACCGCCAGCGTACCGCCCAAAGGCGGCCGCAAACATCCCCAGCAGGATTTTGTTAAAGTCGACACCTCGAATATACTGTTTGTTTGCGGCGGAACCTTCACGGGCTTGGAAAAAATTATCCAGCGTCGACTCGGTTCCAAAATGATGGGGTTCGGCGCCAAGATCGTGCAGGAAAAGGAGCGCAGCATCGGAGAAATATTAAAACTGGTTCAGCCGGAGGACCTGATCAAATTCGGATTGATCCCTGAATTCCTGGGCCGCCTGCCGGTGATTGCCACGCTGGACGAGCTCAACGAAGAGGCCTTGATCCGGATCCTCAAAGAACCGAAAAATGCGCTGCTCAAACAATTTCAGAAGCTTTTTGAAATGGAAGGCGTAAACCTGAGGTTGACCGACAGTGCGCTTTCGGCCATTGCCAAAGAGGCCATGAAACGCAAATCAGGGGCCCGGGGACTGCGTGCGATCCTGGAAGCCTGCATGCTTGATATCATGTATGAACTTCCGTCTGCTGAAAATGTCAAAGAATGTGTTATCGGCGAAGACGTCGTCATGCACAAAGAGGATCCAATTCTGCTGTACGAGCAGACCAAAAAGCAGGCCTGATCGGACGTATCCGACGGTTGAGCTGTGTGTCAGCGAGTGACTGTGCAGCGGGTCTTAGCGTTGATTCTGCAACTTTAAACCTTAAACTTTTTAATTAAAATAATCGAGATTTTGTAATTATGGTTAATATTCCGAAATTTTTCAAGGAAGAAGATGTTCAATCATCAAAAAATATACTGCCGCTTTTACCTTTAAGGGATATCGTCATCTTTCCCCACATGGTGGCTCCGCTTTTCGTGGGGCGGGAGAAATCGGTGAATGCACTGACCGATGCCATGAACAAAGAAAAGAATGTATTTCTGGCAACGCAAACCAAGGCCGGTATCGACAACCCCGGTGAGAACGACATTAGCTATGTCGGGACTATTGGAAAAGTGCTGCAACTTTTGCGATTACCGGACGGTACGGTAAAAGCGCTGGTAGAAGGCAAGGCCAGAGCCAGGATTGTGCGCTTTATCCATAACGAGGATTTTTTTCAGGTAGAGCTCAAAAAAATTGCTGCCTCCGATCTGCCGCGTGCCGAAGCAGAGGCGTTAATGCGCTCAATCCAGGAAGTCTTCGAAGATTATGCCAAATTGAATAAGAACATTTCCAAAGAGCTGGTGAGCAATGTCGCCGCCATTTTAGATCCGTCCCAGATGGCCGATACGGTGGCTTCTCATTTTTCGTTTAAGATCGAGGACAAGCAGCGCTTGTTGGAAAGTATTGACTTGTCCGAGAGAATGTCATTGCTTTTGAGTCTCATAAAAATGGAGATCGAAGTCTTTCGGATGGACCAGCGCATCAAATCCCGGGTCAAGGAACAGATGGAAAAGACCCAAAAGAATTACTATCTGAATGAACAGATGCGTGCCATAAAAAAAGAGATGGGGGCCGAAGATGACGGCAGTGATGAAATCAAAGAACTCGAAGAAAAGATAAAAAATAAAAAGATGTCCAAAGAGGCCACCGAGAAGGTTGAGGCTGAACTCAAAAAATTGAAGCTGATGACACCCATGTCGGCCGAGGCCACGGTGGTTCGCAACTATATTGATTGGATCATCAGTCTGCCCTGGTATAAAACGACCGAAGTCCAGGAGGATCTTGACGCGGCTGAAAAAATACTCGAAGAAGATCACTACGGACTCGAGAAACCCAAAGAACGCATCCTTGAGTATCTGGCGGTACAGGCACTCGTCAAAAAGATAAGGGGCCCCATTCTTTGTTTTGTCGGACCCCCGGGAGTCGGCAAGACCTCCCTGGCCAAATCCATTGCGCGCGCCACCGGCAGGGAGTATGTGCGCCTGTCATTGGGAGGGGTGCGGGATGAAGCTGAAATTCGGGGACACCGCCGAACCTATATCGGGGCGCTTCCCGGTAAGATTCTGCAGTCCTTGAAAAAAGTCGGCGTCAATAATCCGGTTTTTTGCCTGGATGAAGTCGATAAAATGAGCATGGATTTCAGGGGTGATCCTTCGGCGGCGCTGCTGGAAGTTCTCGATCCCGAGCAGAACTTTGCCTTCAACGACCATTACCTGGATCTTGACTACGATCTGTCGGACATTTTGTTTATTACGACCGCCAACACCCTGCCGGACATTCCGCTGCCGCTGCAGGATCGCATGGAAATTATTCGGCTGCCCGGGTATACCGAGTACGAAAAATACCATATTGGCGAGGGCTTTCTGGTACCCAAGCAGATTAAGAACAACGGACTTGAAAGCCGGGATGTTGAGTTCTCAAGGAATGCGATTCTAACCATCATACGTCGCTATACCCGCGAAGCCGGCGTCCGGAACCTGGAGCGTGAACTCGCATCGATTTGCCGCAAACTGGCCAAAGAAGCCGTCAAAGACAAATCAAAGATGGAATTCAGGGTAAATGAAAAGTCCATTGCCAAATACCTGGGACCCTTCCGGTTCCGGCAGGAGCAGGTGGAGGAAACGGACCAGATCGGTATGGTGACCGGATTAGCCTGGACCCCGGTGGGCGGTGAGCTGCTTTTTATCGAGACGCTGATTATGCCCGGCAGGGGCAAACTGACTGTAACCGGCAAACTGGGCGAAGTCATGCAGGAGTCCGCCCAGGCCGCCGTGAGTTATGTTCGATCCCGGGCAGCCAACCTGATGATTGACGACAAGTTCTACAAAAAGTACGACATTCACATTCACATTCCGGAGGGAGCCATTCCCAAAGACGGGCCATCAGCCGGAATATCCATGTGCACCTCACTGGTGTCGGCCTTGGCGAAGATACCGGTCCATCGCAATATCGCCATGACGGGTGAAATTACGCTGCGGGGCCGCATCCTGCCGATCGGCGGCCTGAAGGAAAAGATCATTGCGGCCCACCGCGGCGGGATCAAAAAAGTTTTGATCCCTAAAGAAAATGAAAAAGATCTCAAAGACGTTCCCAAGAGCATCTCAAAACAGCTGGAGATCGTGCCGGTCGAACACATGGATGAAGTCCTCACCCTCGCGATGGTCATGGATCACGGCGATACCCTGTTCCGCAAAGTGGATATTCCCTTTGAAATAACGGCTGAAAAACCGGAGAAGCCGCGCCAGCTGGTATAACTGATTATTACTTGAATATTATAAAATACTTAAAAAGCCTGTCATTGTTGATGACAGGCTTTTTTTATGGCAGCGCTAATAAAACAATTTGAGTTCGAATCTTTCAGATAAGTCGCCGGTAGTGCCGATACAAATCATATCTTGCCAAGATAAAAGCCTGGATAGGCCGGAAACAAAAAAGGGGTCGGTAAACAACCCGACCCCTTCTCGAAATGGCGGGGACGACGAGACTCGAACTCGCGACCTCCGGCGTGACAGGCCGGCGTTCTAACCAACTGAACTACATCCCCGAAATTGTTTTGTGATTTTGCACCCACCACCCAATTGAAGTGGTGGGCGGAACAGGGCTTGAACCTGTGACCTACGGCTTGTAAGGCCGCCGCTCTCCCGACTGAGCTACCCGCCCTAATTCGATGGAATTCTCAATGATTGAGAGCTGCCATTTCTAACAGCTAAATATTTTAATGTCAAGATAAAATTGGGGGTTAATTACATCAGTCAATGCGGCCCTTGCCATGAAATGCGCGGGAGGGCAAGTACCCATGCCAGATGAGGTCGCGGTCTTCCAAATGCCGGCAGTCGGCTGCAGCGGAAGGGCGGTAAACCAATCTGAACCGCTCGGACCAGTCCAGGGTACCGATTTCTACGGGGGGTGCATTTTCCGTCCGGACGAACCATCTCTCATCGGAGAAATCAATTTCGAAGATTTTTTCCTCCTGGGGTTGCAAAACAAGCACATCGCTGTCGACCGGCTGAAATGACTTACAGGAGGTGTTGACCGGAACCCACGCTTTTTGAGCTGACTGGGCCGTCTCCAGCGATAATGAACAGTCGTCGGGCAGGACGATAAGCGCCAGCGGCGCATCTGAGGCATTGGCCAGCGTCAACGCGACCTTGGCACTGGCCGGTCCCGGTTGTGTTTGAAGATTTGCCGGAGCGCTTCGCAATATTTCAAGACCCACACCGATGGGGCTCCAACGGTGGCCTTTGATGACGGCCTTGCCGTTGCGCCCCACCGCAATTTGCATTTCCAGTGGAACCTGGATCTGATTCCGGCTGCCCAGGCGCTTTTCGATCCCACGGCCCCGGCCTTGCTGCACGAAATAAGCTTCGATGCCGTAGTTTAACTTCAGCGGATAGCCGAACCGACCGTAGCGATATTCGTAGGGACTGCGGCCCACAAGAAAAACCCCGGCGTCGGTCTCTTCCTTACTGACAGACTCGAGTTCGTACAGGCCATTTGCGGTTTCCTGCAAGTTGACATAGACTTTTTGGCCTTTGATCATCGTGGCCGTATCGCCCCCCGGCAGATTGGCCGCCGGAATGCTTGATATTTCGTAGTTCAGGCGCACATAGTCGCCCCGGAAGAGGTCGCGCGGATCGATCGGCGCGGTTCGCAGATAGATGATTTTGCCGTTTCGCAGGATATATTCGCGCTCTCCGGCCATATAGAGCAGAACCACAATTTGCATCAATACCGCCAGAACGATAAATGTCTTTCTCATATTGCTTTTTCCTGCAGCCGTTTTTTGGTTCGCGAATAATATATTCCGACCGCAAACAGAGCGGCTCCCATTATTAAAAAGACCGATGATCTTGCCAGCAGGCTGACAAATAGATCGGTGTAGCGGGCCAGCGAAATAGAGGCCAGCAGCAGGCATCCGGCGGTGGTGAATCTCAGGTCGGATTCTTGGCAGCCCGCTGCGATCAGCATGATACTGTGAAACAGAAAAAGCAGGTTAAAAGCAGCCGCACCCGCCCAACCTTTTAATCCCAGAACTCCCATCGTATTCAGCACAACTATGAGCAGGGTGAGCATCACCCCGCAGGCGTCGATGCGAAAATCTGCCGCAGCCGTTTTTTTTTGTTGAACAGCAACCCAAAATGACCAGATCAATAAGCCAAGGGCGGCCGCGGAAAAAGTGAAAAAATAAGCAGCGGCCTGGAGGTCTTCGAAGTGCACCGTGAACAGGTCCCTGCCTCGATGAAAAAAGCTCAATGCGAATAATGCGGCCAGGTAGACCAGATAACCGATAAAGGAAAATACAGGCCCGCTGCCGGGAAAGCCGCCCTTGCAGCGCACGATCGAGCCGGCGGCAATCAGGATGCACGCACTGAGGAAAACCAACAAAAACGCCAAATCACCACCAACTGAGGCGACGGAAAAAGCGAGCATCAGCATAAAAGCGCCGATGGCGGCCGCCAGCAGCACCCGCGATCGATAAATCCAGGCCAGTGGCATTAGACCTGCCAGAATGATAGACGGCGACAAAAGATGCGGGTTTTTAAAATCGAAAGCTTCAAAACCGTTCCACAGCAACAAAAGCATGCCGGCAACCAGGGCATGGGAAATGGAGGGCAGGGCCCAGGCTAGAGCCAGCGCCCCGCAGCTCCAGATAAAAAAAGCGTTGGGATAGTGTTCGTCGATGTGATAAATCTGGGCCACCAGCCAGATGCCGGCGCCGAAAAACATCGTACCGGCCAAATGCAGCCCTTCACCGGCGGTGCGGCTGCGGCCGGCCGGCCGCCGCAGCCAGAAACCCGTGCCGTGGGCCGCCAGCAAGGCCAGAATAATGGCGGTCAGTTTGGCAAACTTGGGCATTCTTTCCCAGTTGTAGGCAAAAAGCAGAATGACACCCAAGCCGAAGAGAATCGCACCCATGCTGATAAAGATTGTGCGGCCCCAGGCCGATCCCTGTTCCGGTGCCGGATATCGGCATTTTATGATGTCGGCCTGCTCGGCCGCGATAAGGCCCTCATTCAGCCACTGATCGATTTCAGCCAGAAGCCATTTGATGTTTTTTTTCATGATATTTTTTTATCGGTATAACTGGTATAATTCTTTAATTGTCTGGTTGATCCGGCGTAAAAAATTAGGCCGGTCATTGAAATTTCGGGCTTTTTGATTATATTTAAGAATCTAAACTTAAAAGGCTGAAACAAATTGCCGCAAAATCACCGGAACCTTTAACGAAACCTTTGGTTATAGACAGCATCATGTTTAATTCGATTATTACCAGAACCGGAAGCTATATCCCGACCGTTAAGGTCCCCAACCGGCAATTCCTCGGCAATGAATTCTATGGCCCGGATGGAACCCGACTTGCCAAGTCAAATGAGGACATTGTCAACAAACTGCAGGAAATTACCTGTATCCGTGAGCGGCGATACGTCGAAGATGATTTGACTACGTCGGATATTGCTTATCTGGCAGCCAGCAATGCGCTGGACGGTGCGGATAAGGAAAGTCTGGATTTCATTATCGTTGCTCAAAATCTGGGTGATCTCAAGGCCGACAACGTTAAATCCGACATGATTCCCACTATTGCCGCCAGGGTGAAACACAAGCTGAGAATTAAAAATCCCTACGCCGTCGCCTACGATATTCCCTTCGGCTGCCCGGGATGGCTGCATGGAATGATCACGGCCGACTATTATATAAAGTCCGGGGATGCCAAGAAAGTTATGGTTATCGGTGCGGAGACCCTATCGCGGGTATCCGACCCTCATGATATCGATGGAATGATATATGCCGACGGTGCCGGGGCTACCCTGGTCGAAGCTACGACCAACGATGCCGGAATTCTGTCGCATGTCACCCGGTCGGATACCTACCATAATGCCTTCCTGATGGGGCTCGGCAAATCATATAATCCGGACCATGCGGGCGCTGAGCTGTTCATAAAAATGCGCGGACACGATATCTATAAATATGCCGTCAGGACAGTTCCGGAAGTCGTGAAACAGAGCCTGGATAAGGCCGGATATAGCTTATCCGATGTGAAAAAAATCCTGATCCACCAGGCCAATCAGAAGATGGATGAGGCCATTTTGGCCAGGCTGTTCAAGCTTTATAAAATTAAGCATATTCCCGAGGATATCATGCCGATGACCATCTCCTGGCTCGGCAACAGTTCCGTGGCGACCCTGCCGACCATGCTGGACCTCATGCAACGGGGTAGACTCGATAATCACAAACTGCATTCGGGAGAAATCGTTGTATTTGCATCGGTGGGAGCGGGTATGAACGTCAATTCCATGGTATATAAGATGCAGTGATATAAATAAGGTTCGGGGGTTAAGGGTTCAGGCGTTCAGAGGTTCAGCCCGGCCGCTGGCCGTGGGGCGGCGATGCTCCTACAAAAATTTTCCTGATTTATGGTTATTTGTAGGCTTAAGTTAATGTCTGGTGGGAGTGGTTTTTAACCACGATTTCAGATGGAGGCCCGACCGAGTTGATCGCGGTTGCCTCCAGCCCGTAGGGCTTACGCCCCGGGGGGAAAACCGCTCCCACAACATCAAAAACTGTTCTAAGGTTCCAAAAAAATTCCATTATAGACCGGATAAATGCCGGAAGCCTGCTAAGATGCTTAAATTTTAGACATTATGTAATTTTTTGAGCATTTCTTTAATTGGCCTCTGGCATTTTTTACACAAAACTGTCCAAATTTTTTCATAAATTCACAAATTTCGATTCGGCCGTGCATCTATAATTTTCGCTATTATACTGATATTATAACATTTTAAATTTGTTAAATTGTTGGCACGAGAGTTGCTGCGCCTAGTAGTCGGCACATCCGATTTCGTAATAAATGAAGTTTTTTTCTTAGTTTATTATTCGGACAACCGCCGCTCCTTTTAATCTCAAAGGGCATAATGGGTTTGATTCCTTACAGCATTCTGCATAATTTTACTGCCAATAACCCTCAAAACCAGGAGCGTGTTTTTACAGGGGGTAAATAAATGAAAAAGTACGAATATAGATGCAATCGATGTCTGATAATAGAAGAAAAGTGGTATTCCAAATCTTATGATCCCTCCATCGACATTCCGTGTCAGAAGTGCGGTGGATTAGCAATAAGAATACCCTGGTCAAAAACTCACGAATTTACGATTGAGAATTCTGGAAAAAATTTAGATACCTATAATTGATTGAGAGGCCGGGGTTTTTTGGGGTTATGTTCGCAAGGCCCGTTCCAGTAAAGGCGGGGAGCGGACATCCATGCAACCCGGTGCCGAATTTTCTGGATTCCTGTCTGCGCAGGAATGACGGTCCGTATGGCAATAGTCTCCCCGTCTGCTCAATATTTAGGTCTGTCATACAGAAAATTGAATTGAGATTTCTTGCACCAATTTAGCGGCCGGCAACGGATGCAATATTGGTGAGGATCCTTTTCCCGCCTTCCGTTCTAATTTGCAGAAAGCTCCGGCAGTTTCGATGGCTTTCTGATACTTTTCTGCCGTACTTGCATTCACGCCGTTTTTTAATGAAATTGGCCGGCCTGAGAAAATACGTTCAATTCCCTTTTCGTATTTCCGATGGCTGACTGCTTTCTTCATGGGTATAGATAGTACCTGACTGAGTCTTCTACCGGAAGCCAGGTGATTTGGGCATCATGAACATCAGGCGGTCGCCCGCTGATCTTTTTTGAGTTTTTCCAGCATGGGTTTCATAATTTTTTCGATTCTGACCTTGGTATTGCGGAATTTAAACCGCTCGGCATCCGATAGCGGCTGCTTGGGCGGCCCCATGATGAATCCTCGCATTTCCATGGCCAGCTTAAAGCCCAGGGGGAAGGGCAGGGCAAACATGGTCCGCAGGATGAGCAGGATGGACTCCTGTAAAACTTTGGCTTCCGCATAGCGGCCATTTTGCCAGGCGGTATAAATGTCAACCATGATTTCCGGCAGGATGCCCGAGGTGGCCGTCATACAGCCTTTGCCGCCGACCATCAAACAGGGAAACAGGGTCTCTTCCCGGCCGGTCAGGACGTTGATATCTTCTCCGGCGATTTTAATCTTATCAATAAAATGCATGAAATCGACCATGCTGCCGCTGCTGTCTTTCATGCCGACGACGTTGGGGTGCCGCGCCAGGCGTTTGACGACATCATAGGAAAGCGGCTGGGTGAAAAGCGGGATGTTGTAGATAATGTTGGGTATATCCACGGCGTCGGCGATGGTTTCGAAATAAGTCTCGATATTTTCCTGGGACAGCGGATAAAAATAGGGCGGCGCAACCACCACCCCGTCGCAGCCGAGTTCCCTGGCTTTTTTAGCCAGAATTATGGATTCGGCCGGCAGGCTGCTGCCGACGCCCGGGACGATCTTAACGCGGCCGGCGTTCTGGTCGACCATGATTTCCATGATCCGGATCTTTTCCTCCCGGCTCATATGGATGAACTCGCCCACCGAGCTGATGGGAAACAGACCGTTCACGCCGCCTTCGATCTGAAAATCAACAATGCGCCGTAATTCCCCCTCATTCACCGACCCATCCTCTTTAAACGGGGTCAGCATTGCGACATAAACACCTTCGGGTTTGAACATATTTAAGTCTCCTATGTATACAGCTCTGCGTAGCGTTTAATTACAACCAACAACATACCACTTACAACTTACAGTATTTTAAAGTCCAAGCTCTGTCAACTTCTCCGCCATGGGTACACCGTCTTCATCCCAGCCGCGGACAAAGTAGTATTCTGTTCGCATCTGCTCCAGTTCTACCACGCGACCCCGGTGGGGGCCCTCCTTGAGGGGTTCTTTGAAGAAGCGTTGGGGCAGTGTATCCAGTTCCTTGGTAAGCCCCTCGCGAATATTGAAAAGACGGGCCAGGTTGTTGACCCTTTCCCCGATCTTCATCACCTCATCGGAGGAAGCAAAAACTTCCATGCCGGTGGCGGCATGCAGGAAGGGCGTGATCTGTTTTAAACTCACGGCAAAGGTTGCAAACAGACACATGCCGCTGCAATTGATCATGCCGAAAAGATCCTGTTGGGTTTTGACCAGCTCGGCTTTGAATTCCCGGGAATGTAAATCCATGCGGCCTTCGGTCGCCAGCAGTTCGTCGCCGATCGGCCAGGATCGAAGGTGGCAGCCGCCCCGGTCACTGGTGGCATAGGCCAGGGCCATACCCGCCGAGCCCCGCGGATCATAAGCAGGCAGCTCCAGGCCTTTGACATGCATGGCCAGATCTCGGGCCCCCTCGATTTCTTCGGCCATTCTCTTCACGCCCAGACCCCACAATTTGCCGGGCCCCTGCTGCCGGCCGATCTGGTGAATGGCGTTGATAATGGATTCGTCATTGCCGAAGGCCATGGGGAATCCGATGTCGGCCTCGGTCAGTAGGCCTTTTTCGACACACTCCATCAAAAAGCCGATGACATTACCGGTAGTGATGCCGTCCAGGCCGTAGTAGTCACACAGATACTCCGCCTGAATAATGGCGCCGATATCGGTGTTTTCGCAGTTGGCACCAAAGGACCAGACGTTCTCATATTCAGGCCCCTCGGTATAGCAGCCTGTATATTTGCCGTCTTTGACCTCGGCAATTTTGCTGCAGTAGATCGGACATCCGAAACAGGCTTTGTTTCTGACATAAAATTTTTCGATGTTATTTTCATTGACCTGCGAGGCCCCGTCAAATTTGCCCTTCTGAAAATTTCGCACCGGGTGAATGCCGGCTTCATCCATCAACGATAAAATGATATTGGTTCCGTATTTTGGCCGGCCGCCGCCCGTATCCGGACTGTTGGCCAGCTCATTGTAGGCTTCACGGCAGATTTTCATGAAATTATCCGGATCATGGAGCGAGATGCTGCCGGTGCCCCTGACGGCGATAGCTTTCAGGTTTTTGGATCCCATGACCGCACCGGCTCCGCCCCTGCCCAGGGCCCGGTACTCGGAGATGATCCCGGCAAAACGCACGCCTTTTTCGCCGGCCTCCCCGATGCAGGCGACCTTAAAATCCCGGCCGAATGTCTCTTTAATTTTGCGGTGGGTTGTCAGGGTGTCCGTTCCCCAGAGATCGCCGGCGGGTTGCAACTGGAATTTATCATCGTCTATGACAAGCACCACGGGGGATGCGGCCATGCCCCTGATGATCACCATGTCATAACCGGCAAACTTTAATTCAGGCCCGAAAAATCCACCGCAATTCGAATCCAGCCACAAGCCGGTTGCCGGGCTTTTGGTGCAGACCTCGAAGCGGCCGCTGGAAGGCGCCAGGGTGCCTGTCAGCGGTCCGGTCGCAAAAACCAGGATGTTTTCCGGGGAAAGCGGATCACAACCGGCCGGTAGCTGATCGTAAAGAATCCTGGCACCAAAGCCCTTGCCGCCCATGTAATCCTGCGCCAAGGCCCGATCCAGTTCGGCGGTTGACATGCCGGCCGATGTCAGGTCCACGTCTAGAATTTTTCCGCGGTATCCGTACCAATCTTTCATGTGTTTTTATTCCTTCTTTTGCACGGCCATAGTGGGACACCATTGAACACATTGAAATTCGCCTTCGCACGTATCGCAGATCAGCGGCAGGTCGGTTTGTGGATCCATCCGGATGCCGTTAACCGGGCAGGCGTCCACACAGACGGCACAGCCATCACAGCTGCCTTTATCAAGCCGGACCCAGTTTTCCCAGCTCAGCGCATCGTGGGGGCAGGCTGCGACGCACTCGTGGTCTTTACAAGCCAGGCAAACGCTGATGGTTGGAACTTTGGGCCAATCTGCGTCGACATAGATTCGTGAACGTTTGGTGGTGCTTTCCCCAAAATGGCTCCAGGAGCAGATGGCCATGCAGATTTGACATTCCGTGCAAAGCGAGCGTTTTAATTTCAGCATTTTTGATCCCTTTTCCAACCGGGTTTTCTACTTTTTCACATTATCAGAATTAAATAAGGTATAGTAATAATTTCACCATCCGTCAAAGCAAAAATTGAGGCTTGAATATTCGATGGACAAAAGTTATAGCTTCATATATTTCAACCGTAGCCAACAACCAGTTTAGCGGCGGCGCGCATATTATCATTGTGAATACCACAAATTGAAAGAAGAGACCATGGCGCAATACAAAGTCGTTATTATAAATCCCGGATACGAAACTTACGATATCGAACGGAAGATACTGGAGCCTGTCGGTGCCGAAGTCATCGTTGCCGAAAAAGATTGCGATACAGAGGATTTAATCATCGACACAGCGCGGGATGCCGACGGCATCCTGGTGCGTGAAGGCCCTGTAACCGGGCGGGTTATAGGGTCTCTCAAAAAGTTGAAGATTATTGCCCGCTACGGGGTCGGGGTCGACAATGTCGACTTGGAGACCGCGCGCCGCCGCAACATATATGTCAGCATCGTTCCCAACTACGGCAATGAAGATGTTTCCGACCATGCCATGGCGCTGATGCTGGCCTGTATCCGAACCTTGCCGATCCGTGACAGAAATGTCCGCTGCGGCATTTTTGAAACCGACATCGTATCCGAAATTCATCGCATCACGGGGCGAAATTTAGGCATCATCGGCTACGGCAAAATCGCCCGGGTGTTTCATCGCAAATGGCAGGGGTTTCTGCCGGCCCGCGTTCTGGTCTATGACCCGTTTGTGGATGAGGAAACCATCGCGGAAACCGGCGCTGAAAAAGTCGACCTTAACCTGCTGCTGGAGGAGGCGGACTATATTTCCATCCACGCGCCGCTCACACCGGATACCCGGCACATCATCAATGAATCGGCGCTAAAAACCATGAAGTCGACTGCCGTTATCGTCAATACCTCCCGCGGGGCGATAATCGACACGGCGGCCCTGGCCAAGGCCCTTGGAAAAGGTGAAATTTTTGCCGCCGGCATCGATGTATTCGAAAAAGAGCCGCTGCCGGTGGATCATCCGTTGGCGTCTCTGCCGAATGTGATCCTGACGCCGCACCTGGCATGGTATTCAAAGGAATCCACCCGCGACCTGCAGGGCGGGGCGGCCGGGGAAATTCAGCGGGTGTTGTCCGGACAAAGGCCGCACAACTGGGCCAATCCATGGTAATTAATCCGCCCTGAAAAATAGTTCCTGCAGGGTTGTCATTTGATCTTTGACAACTGCAGAAAGTTGTTGAATCCACGGTCCGGCGGATTAATTAATAAATATTTGTACCCCCAGAACCTTAAAAATAAGGATCAAATCTAAGATGAAAGCCCTACGCTATTTAAAGCCCCACGTTGTTAAAACCGAAGAAATCGACTCGCCGGTGTGCGGTGCCGGCGAAGCCCTGGTGCGGGTGCATTCGGCCGGTATCTGCGGCTCCGACATGGGCATTTTTGTCGGCAAACATCCCCGGGCTCGGGCGCCGCTGGTGATGGGCCATGAATTTGCCGGTGAAATTGTGGAAATTCAGCCGGGAGGCGTGGAGACTCAACTGACCGTGGGGGACAAGGTAACGGCCTATCCGCTGCTGGTTTGCGGGAACTGCTGGGCCTGCCGCAACGGCTTTGCGCATGTCTGCCGCGATTTAAAGCTCATCGGCATCGATCGGGACGGGGCTTTTGCCGAGTATGTCAGCGTACCTTTGGATTTGCTGGTTAAATTTCCCGCAGCCTTGCCCTATGATCAGGCCGCCTTGATCGAACCGCTGGCAGTGGGGGTTCATGCTCTTGAAATGGCCGGGCCCACGACCTGGCAGACCGCGGTAGTGGTCGGCTGCGGTCCCATCGGCCTGCTGGTGGGGCTGTGCCTGCAGCATGCCGGTATCGGAAATATCCTGATGTGCGATATCAACCCCCACCGCGTCAAACGCGCCGGGCGGTTGAATTTTGACGCCATCGACAGCAGCGCCGAAAACCTGTCGGATCGGGTCTTTGAGATTACTAAAGGTGAAGGGGCGGACATTGTTTTTGAATGCGCCGGCTCCCCCGCGGCGGCCTTTCAGATGTGCAACCTGGTGCGGCCCCGCGGAACCGTCCTTATGGTCAGCGTGCACAAGGAGCCGCACCCGGTGGATCTGCAGGCCGTTTCCTTCAAGGAATTGACGATGGTCGGCACCCGGGTTTATACCCGCGACAATTATCGCCAAGCGCTGGAAATGATATCGGACCTGCCATATCAGGATCTAATCTCCCACCGGGTCGAGCTGGGACGCGGCGCCGAAGGCTTCGATATCATGGGGCAGGCCGCAGACGCCTGCAAGGTGATTATCAAAACCGATTACTAATGCGGCAATAATTATTTAGAAAATGAATGGATTCGTTTTTAATTCATATTCTCATGGACAGGATCTTCAGGATTTGTTTACCACAATTGGGACTTGTCGACCGGATCGTGGTCGATAAGTCCCATCATGCAAGAGAATTAATTGACCGCCTGATATAAGGTCGCTGGTGTGTTGCAGACCGGGCAGGCTGCAAAAGAAGGTTTTCCTTCCAAGGTATAGCCGCAGATAGGGCATACATAAAAATCAGTTTTCGGTGCCTTCCACTTGGCAAGGTCGGTTAGAGCAGTTTTATATAGCTTGGCATGTTCAGCCTCCGCCGCGCGGGCGTAAGTAAAGGTTCGGACTGCATCCGGAATATGGTCTTTTTCCGCCTGACTGATAAACTCCGGATACATGGTGGATCGTTCATAAGATTCACCTTTTACCGCATCTTCCAGATTCTCCTTGGTGGAATTGACGGCGGGAATCTTGATATCTGCCTTGGGGGTTCCGCCCAGGCCTTCAATCACCCGGGCATGGTTGATGAGGTGGATTTTTTCGGCGCTGGCAGCTGCACGGAACAGACTGGCGACTTTGGCGTAGCCTTCTTCATCGGCTTTTTCGGCATATGCCAGGTATTTGGCGTTCGCATTGCTTTCACCGTTGTATGCCGTTAAAAGATTTTCGAGGGTTTTGTTTTGGGCGGAATCCGCCAGGGTCGGAATCGCAATGGACACACTTAACATCACCAATAAAGCTGAAACGAAACAGACAGGCTTGATGCTTTTCATTTTGTACCTCCTTGTCTTGGCTGAAAATTTTTGGGTCTTGTTTCCCACGACGTGCTTGACGCGTCAGATAGAGTTTGACATCGATAAAAAACTACAACCGGCTTCTGTTGATTTAAAAAAGCTCAGGTTCGCTCCTGAAGCCCTTTGAATTGGCCTCTTTCGTGCTGGATAATGTCCATTACCTCTGCACTAAAGTAAGTGCCTCCCTCAAGTACACATTCTACCGATTTCAAAATATTCTCACGCCCTTCATCTTTGAGGCAATATCCTTCAATTCCGGCTTTTGAGGCTACTCTGCAGAATTCTGCTGTATTGTGGATACTCAGAACCAATATTTTCAATTTCGGGAACTCTTTCTTAAGTGTGCCTATCACCTGAAAACCGTATGTCTTGGGCATCGAAAGATCGAGAATAAGAAGATCGGGTTTCTTCAATCTGACAAGTTCAATGGCTGCTTCACCGTCTTCAGCCTCACCTACAATTTCATGATGTGAGAGGGTTGTTTTTAGAGTATCTCTATAGAGTTTATTGTCTTCAGCGATAATAATTCTTTTCATATCCTGCCTCCTCTTGTCTATGTATCAGGGGGGTGTCCGCTGAAGAATCTGTCCAAAAATATTTTCTTGTCAAAACCAAACCATCTTTGGCTATTGATGTGTAAGGCGGTGCTACCATAAGTCGGGCTATTCCGTTTGCTTCATTCAAAAAGCGAATAATACCTTAACTTTTTAGAGAGAAAGCCTTTGAAAGGATATCTATGTATATGTTCATGGGGATAAATTCTTGCTCGAAAGGAACCGCCAATTGGATTTGCCAAGGCCTTTCGAATCTATAACGAATCTGAGGGCAAAAGGTTACAGAATTTTTTCGATCCTGAGCAGCCCACCCTGAATCTCCTCCGAAAGTCTTTTTAGGACAGGATATTTCCAACATTTTCTATCCCTTTTTTTTGTGCTTTACCAAGCTTCACAAAACCTGGTTGAACCGGCATCAATGAGAGGAATAATGAAGAAATGTTATATAACAACGAGATAATTGATGTCTGGATGCAGCGAGGTTGCGGCCGATTCGCATTTCATGCGCTCACCGAGGGATAGTTTGTGCACCTGTTTGGTGAGCAGCGGCTGCAGGTCGAGAAGATCACTGAGCTCCGCCAGATTACTGCGAAATTCGCCGACGGGAATGTCGTAGATAGCCTGATTGACATTAAAGCTTTCGATGGCCGGAAGATCCAAGTTGAGATGGTTTTGCTGGCCCACTATCAAGGCGAACTGTGATGCTTCACTTGAAAATAATTGGAAGCCCGAGTCATTTCCGGCTTGCGGAATTTGATTTTTTGTGTTTGATGTTTGGTATGAACACTGCCGCGTATGTGAATTCCGCCATGAATTTATGTCGTTGCGGCTTCTTCTGGGCAGTCATCCTCGCGCTTTTTTGGAGCTGTTCCGAAGGGGAACCGCCTGCATCCGTCAGCGGGGGGCAGGGCAGGAATCTGCGGTTGGTCATCAGATGGCCGGGGGATGACCTGGCATCGAAACAGGATCTTGAATTAAGGGATAAGATCGAACAGCGCCTTGTGGAGAAAAAAGTCGGTAATATTGTGCGGACCGGCACGGGTATGGGCTGGATGGATATCGTCCTTGAAGTCAAAGACCCGGACCGGGCACGCACCGAAATTGAGGCCATCGTGAGAGCAGCCGCGCCGGATGCGAAGTTTGCCATTCAGGCTGAAAAATAAATTTAATTTAATCTGTGCAATTTCCATGCACGGACAGCCAGGCGGGCGTGAAGCCCGGCCCTGCATATGCTGCTTAACCTGTTGAGTAGGGGCGCGGTCTATCCTCGTCCTCGCAGAACGGGTCATTATTCAAATCTTCGAAATGGAATCGCTCAACTTAGGTATGCTATACATTATAAAAAATATTAAACAATATTTTATAAGACAAACCTTCAAGCGCCCAACCGGTAAAGTATCTCCCCGGCATGATCGACAAACAGGATGCCTTCATCCTCTTTGTTCCGGTATTCCGACAAATCTATTGCAGCCGGATCCATTTAGCCCAGATTGATCTTTTCACAGGTAGCACGCGGTATGGCGGTGGCCAGGACCAGCTCCATCCGCGGCTTTTCAATGCCGTCCTGAAAGCTGCCGGTGCCGCGGACATGGGTTGAATGGGCCAGCACGCCCCGGGGAATATCCTCGAATTTGTCCATCTGCGCCAGAAAATAATCCCGCACATGATAGCCGATTTTTTCGATCCGAAAATCCAACCACCTCATGCGGAAACACCGGACCCAGAATAAGGATCAGGTCGTATTCGAAAATCTTTTTATTGATCTCAAATGGATTACAGCCCTTTTTGATGGAGAAATATCTCCAGCTGATGGAATTCTTCGGCAAGCTTTTCGACCAATTCACAAATTTCTTCTGTTTTTTTGCTTTCAGCTGCTTTTTCCAGGTCGGAGGCAACCCGGGATAGCCTGCCGGCCCTGAGATTGGCCGCTCCGCCCTTGAGGCGATGGGCCTCTGATGCAACAAACCCGTAATCGGACCGGCAGCCGGCCCGGCGGAGGCCATTAATTTGTTGCCCGGCCTGGAGCAAAAATTGACCCAAAACGTCATACAGAATTTTCTTTTTACCCATGAATTCGTCGATCGCCCGGTCGAGATCAAGCGGAAGATTCGTCGCATCCGGATTTTTGACCGGAGCGCGAATTTCGTCTATTGGTTCTTTATCCAAAGCAAAGCTTGAACCGCAATCAATCCACCTGTCCATCACGGACAGTAGATGATCCCGCTGCAACGGTTTGCTGACGCAGTCATCCATTCCCGGATAACGCTTCGCAGCGAAGCTGGTCATTGAAGCGTCTCCGGTCATGGCGATAATGGGAACCCTCTTGAAGTCGGAATGCGGATTGCGGATTTCCGAATTTGAACTGGAATTCTTTCCAATTTTATTCTGCATTCCGTCTTCCCAACTCCGAATTCTTTTCGTTGCTTCGTACCCGTCCATGACAGGCATCTGCATATCCATCAGGATCAAATCATAGTGATTTGTTTCATAAGCCTCCACGGCCTGCTGCCCGTTTAAGACAGCATCGACCCGGTAGCCGGCTTTTCGAAGAATCAGCTGCGCGATCTTCTGATTGACCTCATAGTCCTCCGCAACAAGAATACGGCGACATATCCGGGCACTTGATTCGGTAGTATAATTTTCCATCGGCAAATTGATCCTTTCAATACCAACCCGGTATTCCATTTTCCTATGGGTTCTCTGGCGGCAAATACCACCCCTCTCTCCGAGCTATAGGCTCTACCCTCCGGACTGTAGGCCTACGGGCAGGAAGCTGGGACGGGATTCGTTGCTTATTCCAATTGGCGATTATAGGTAATATCGGTCCGTATGTTTAAAAGTTAAGCCGCCGCCTGTCCCCATATCAAAAAATGGATTCTCTTTGGGTGGCGTAAGACATAATTTGCCGCTGGTGGAGGACATCAACAGGCAAAAGGAATTTTGAATTGCCGGAGGAGTGGCGTTGCTATCCGCGAAATCTTGCCTTGACCCTCGCTAAAAGACGCATTAGAGTCTGATCAGATTCACGGCAGATTTGCATAAACAAGATGGCAAAGAATAGCTAATGGTCCGCAACGCCTGAGATTGTGAACTTATTTTTTCGTGGACCCTAAGGAGCGCGGCAATGCAGGAAATAATCAAACAGCTGGTACAAAAAAACGACAAAAAAATAGTACTGCTGGTAATGGATGGTGTCGGTGGACTTCCCAAGGAGAAGGGCGGTAAGACCGAGCTTGAAACAGCTCGAACCCCGAATTTGGACCGTCTGGCATCCGAGTCTGAGTGCGGTCTGCATCTACCGGTTGACTACGGTATTACTCCCGGTTCAGCGCCCGGTCATTTAGCGTTGTTCGGGTACCGCCCCACGGATTACAACATCGGCCGGGGGGTGGTGGCCGCCATGGGCATTGGATTTCCTATGCAGGCGGGCGATGTGGCCGCGCGGGTGAACTTTGCCAGCCGGGATGACCGAGGAAATGTTACCGATCGTCGGGCGGGCAGAATACCGACGGCGCGTTGCACCGAACTCTGCAACCTGCTGGCTTCAATCCAGGTTCCCGGGGTAGAAATTTTTATGAGGCCGGTGATGGATTATCGGGCGGTGGTCGTATTTCGGGGGGAAGGCTTAAGCGACCATGTAGCCGACACCGATCCCCAGAAAGTGGGTGTCAAATCCCTCGATCCTCAGCCTACTTCCGAGAAAGGCCGGAAAACAGCCGGGATTGCAGCCGCGTTCATTAAGCAGGCCCTGGAGCTTTTGAAGGATCAGCATCCGGCCAATTGTTTGCTGACACGCGGCTTTGCCGAATTGCCCCATATCCCGAACATGCAGGAACTTTTCGGACTGCACCCGCTGGCCCTGGCGGTGTATCCGGACTACAAAGGGGTTAGCCGACTGGTCGGGATGGATGTGGTCGAAGGCTTAAAAGATCTGGACCACCAGCTGCAAGCGCTGAAAGAAAACTGGGATCAATATGATTATTTTTTTATCCACCATAAGTACACCGATTCCCGGGGAGAGGACGGAAATTTTGATGCTAAAGTGGCGGAGATTGAGAAAGTCGACGGCTTTTTGCCTCGCCTCATCGAGCATAAGCCGGACGTGCTGATCGTCACGGGCGACCATTCCACCCCGGCGGTAATGAAATCCCACTCCCACCACCCGATACCGTTTCTGATCAATGCCGCCAACTCCCGTCCGGATGGCGTGCAGGAATTCGGGGAACGTGCCTGTGCCGCCGGCCTGTGGGGTATTATCCCCGGCCCGGTGCTGACCCGTCTGGCCTTGGCGTATGCGGGAAAGCTGGCCAAGTACGGGGCGTGATTCGATTGCGGAATGCGGATTTCAGATTGCGGATTGACTTGGCATGGAGCAGAGGGCAGAGGATGAAAGGATAAGAAGATCAGAAGATTAGAAGATCAGAGGATGGGAAGCGAGGAGAAGTTATTAGTTATTGTTTATTAGAAGAGAGGACAGAAGATAGAAGCTGGGAAGCATCTTCGTTTTTCAGCCTCAAGCCTCCCAGCTTTTTGCTATCAACCGGCACCTCAACGCCATAGCCTTTAACCTTATACCGTACACCTTAATCCCTATACCCTCTCCCTTCTTCCCTTTCCCTTTTGCCCTGCCCCGTGCGCCTAATGCCTTGCGCCAGTTAATGCATCCAGTATCGAGTATCCAGAATCCAGTATCGAGCATCCGGCCGCCGGGCTGACACCTGAAACTTTCATCTCTTATCTTTTATAATAGTCCTGCAAACACTTATAGTGGATGGGTTCACTGTTCTTCGCTTTCAGGCCCCGCACAATGGCTTCGGCCGCCGACAGGGTGGTAATGAACGGCACCCGGTTTTTAATCGCCGTCCAGCCGATGGTATATTCGTCTACCCGGGATCGCAGACCCAGCGGCGTGTTGATAATCAGATGGATATGGCCGTTTTTAATTTCATCCACCACATTCGGCCGGCCCTCCCTGACTTTCAATACCGATTCGACCGGAATTCCGCGGGCGGCAATATAGTCGGCCGTACCCTGGGTGGCCACCAGCTTGTAGCCGAATTTTCGCAATCCCTCGGCGATGGGCAGGGCCCGGGCTTTATCGTTGTCGTTGACGCTGATGAACACGGTTCCCGAGCGCGGTATGGTGACGCCGGCCGCCTGGAATGCCTTGAAAACAGCCTCGCCGAATTTGGGTGCAATTCCCATGACTTCTCCGGTCGAGCGCATTTCCGGACGCAGGAAAATATCGGTTTTGCTGAACCGGTCAAATGGGAAGACCGATTCTTTAACGGCCACATAGGGAAGCTGATCTCTGAACCTGTATCCGATTTCATCGAGTTTCCTGCCGGCCATGACTTCAACCGCGAGTTTGGCAATCGGAATTCCGGTGGCTTTGCTGACAAACGGCACGGTGCGGGAGGCGCGTGGATTGACCTCCAGCACATACAGGGTATCAAACATGATGGCAAACTGAATGTTGATCAGGCCTTTGACCTTGAGGGCTCTGGCCAACTGGCCGGTATATTCCCGGATGTCATCATGTTGCTCACGGCTTAACAGAAACGGCGGCAGCACCGCCATGCTGTCGCCTGAATGAACGCCGGCCTCTTCAATGTGCTGCATTACCCCGCAGATTTCGGTTCTCTCCCCGTCGCATATCGCGTCCACGTCAAATTCATAGGCGTCTTCCAGAAAACGGTCCAGCAGCACCCGGTGTTCTTCGGAGGCCGTGACGGCATTCTGCATGTAGTGTTTCAGCGAATCGATATCATAGACAATTTCCATGGCCCGTCCGCCTAGAACATAGGAAGGCCTTACAACCAGCGGGAAGCCGATGCGTTTGCCGACCTCCAGCGCCTCATCGATGGAGGTTGCCGTACCGTACTGGGGGTGGGCGATGTCGAGGGAATCCAGCAGGGCGCCGAAACGATCCCGATCCTCGGCCAGGTCAATTGAATCCGGCGTGGTGCCCCATACCGGCACACCGGCCTTTTCAAGGGCCAGGGCCAGTTTCAGCGGGGTCTGGCCGCCGAATTGAATAATGACGCCGTCCGGCTTTTCCAGTTCGGTCACGTTCAAAACATCTTCATAGGTCAACGGTTCGAAATAGAGCTTATCGGCCACATCATAATCGGTGCTGACGGTCTCGGGATTGCAGTTGATCATAATGGCTTCGATACCGAGCGATTTCAAGGCCAGAATGCCGTGGACACAGCAGTAGTCAAACTCGATGCCCTGACCGATTCGATTGGGGCCCCCGCCCAGAATGACAACCTTCTTTTTGTCAGAAGATGTTGATTCGTTTTCATGGTCGTAGGTGGAGTAGTAATAGGGGGTAAACGATTCAAATTCGGCCGCGCAGGTGTCGACGATCTTATAGGAAGGCCGCACGCCGTTGGCCTTCCTGAAACTTCTGATTTCTCCCTCGCTTTTGCCGGTCAGCAGCGCCAGCTGCCGGTCGGAAAATCCCATGCGTTTGGCCCGGATTAGGGTTTGCTGGGCGAGGGTATTGCGTTTTTTATATTCGGCCGTGATTTCGTTTTCAAATTCAGTGAGTTGATGCAGATTTTCAAGAAACCAGATGTCGATTCCCGAAACCTGTGATATTTCATCCCGTGCAATACCCGACTTTAACGCCTGCCATATTTTCAGGATTCGATCCGGTGTGCCGTGTCGCAGATCATCCAGCAACGCATCCCGGGACAACCCGGCATAGGCATTCGTATCAACGGCGTGAAATCCGGACCAGCCGTTTTCCAGCGATCGCAGGGTTTTGTTCAAAGCCTCCTTGAATGTCCGGCCGATGCCCATGGCTTCGCCGATGGATTTCATCTGGGAGGTGAGGCGGCGATCTTCATCCGGAAATTTTTCAAAGTCCCAGCGCGGAATTTTAACAACGACATAATCAATGGCCGGTTCAAATGAGGCCGGCGTTTTGCGCGTGATATCGTTTGGGATTTCATGCAGGCGGTACCCCACCGCCAGTTTGGCGGCAATTTTGGCGATAGGAAAGCCGGTGGCCTTCGACGCCAGGGCGGAGCTGCGGGAAACCCGCGGGTTCATCTCGATGACCACCATCTCACCGGTCTTCGGATTCAACGCGAATTGAATGTTGGCCCCGCCGGTTTCGACTCCCACCTTGGCGACGATTTTTTTGGCGGCGTCGCGCATGTTCTGGTATTCAACGTCGGTCAGGGTCTGGGCGGGGGCGACCGTAATGCTGTCACCGGTGTGAATGCCCATGGGGTCGAAATTTTCAATGGAGCAGACGATCACAAAATTGTCGGCGCCGTCCCGCATGACTTCAAGCTCGTATTCTTTCCAGCCCAGCACCGACTGTTCGATTAATATCTCGCTGGCCGGGCTGGCCTTCAGACCCCATTGAGCGGCCTCGCTGAACTCTTCCCTGTTGTAGACGACGCTGCCTCCGATACCGCCCAGGGTAAAGGCGGGCCGGATGATCAGGGGAAAGCCGATCTCGCGGCACAGGGCTTCGGCCTCTTCCACGGTATGGACGCAGCCGCCTTCGGGCACATTCAAACCGATCTCCCGCATGGCGTTGCGGAAAAGCTCACGGTCTTCGGCCAACCGGATGGTTTCCAGGCCGGCCCCGATCAATTCAACCCCGTATTCTTCCAGGGTGCCGTTTTGGGCCAGCTCAACCGCCAGGTTCAGACTGGTCTGGCCGCCCAGGGTGGGCAGCAGCGCATCCGGACGCTCAATTTCTATGATGCGGGCCACCGCCTCGGCATTGAGCGGCTCGAGGTAGGTACGGTCCGAAAATTCGGGGTCCGTCATGATGGTTGCCGGATTGCTGTTAATCAGGATAACGATGAAGCCTTCTTCCTTGAGGGCTTTGCAGGCCTGGGTTCCCGAATAATCGAATTCGCAGGCCTGGCCGATGACAATCGGTCCGGACCCGATCACCAGGATTCTTTTGATGTCTTTTCGTTTAGGCATTGAACTCCTTCATGTCATTGACAAAATTTTCAAAAAGATAGCGGCTGTCGCGGGGACCGGGGGCGGACTCCGGATGATACTGAACCGAAAATGCCGGCAGGTTTTTGTGTCGGAACCCTTCAAGGGTCTGGTCGTTCAGGTTTATATGGGTGATTTCGACCTCGTTGGCGGGCAGGCTGTCGGCATCGACGATAAAGCCGTGGTTTTGGGAAGTGATTTCCACGGCGCCGGTGGGCAGGTACTTGACCGGATGATTGGCGCCGTGATGACCGAATTTCAGTTTGGTCGTTTTGGCCCCCAGGGCCAGGCCCAGGATTTGATGTCCCAGGCAGATGCCGAAGATGGGTTTCTTCCCCAGCAGGTTTCGTACCGTATTGACGGCATATGTCACCGGCTCCGGGTCGCCGGGACCGTTGGAAAGAAAGATGCCGTCGGGATTCCAGGCCAGTACGTCCGCGGCGGAGGCGTGAGCCGGAAATACCCGCAGCTTACAGCCGTGCTGATACAAGGCGCGCAGAATGGAAAATTTCACACCGAAATCATAGACCGCGACCCTGAAATTGAGCCGCTGATCACGCCTGGTTTCTTCGTCCATGGGCCACTCATAATTTTCTTCGGTGGTGACTTCCCGGGCGATATCGCGCCCCACCAGCTGTTGGCCGGTTTTAAGTCTTTGCAGCAAAACTTCGAACGGCTCATCGGCGGTGGTTATCGTCCCCATCTGGGCCCCATGGTCGCGCAGATGGCGGGTCAGCTGCCGGGTGTCGATGTCGCTGATTCCGACTATGCCGTAATATTTTAAATATTCATCCAGCGACTTGGTCGCCTGCCAGTGGCTGACCACCGGGCTGTATTCGCGAATAATCAAGCCGGCCGCATATATGCGCCGGGATTCGAAATCTTTCGGGTTGACCCCATAGTTGCCGATCTGGGGATACGTCATGGTCACCAGCTGGAAATGATAGGACGGGTCCGTGATAATTTCCTGGTAGCCCATCATGGCGGTGTTAAACACCACCTCGCCAACGCTGGTGCCCATAGCGCCCAGGGAAAGCCCTTCAAAGTGCGTGCCGTCGGACAGGATAAATCTTGCTTTCATCTTTTATGTGCCTATAACTGTTTGAATTGAATATTGAAATTGAAGATTGAATATTTGAGGTATTCTATCTTTTTAAGTATCGCCCTTAACATCTTTTCTCCTGCTCCTTGCGCCTTTAACCTTTTACCTTTATCCTTCCTTTTACGCTATGCGCTATGCGCTATGCTCCATGCGCTATGCACCTATCGCGCGCAACCCGCAACTCGTACCCGCACCTCGTAACCCGTGCCTCGCAAACCGATTTAGTCTCTTTTAAACTTGCTGTAATCCGGCTTGCGATAGCGACTTTCGCCGCCGCCGTCAATAGCTAAAAGGGATTCAACCTTCAGCGGCAGGCCGAACAGCTGGATGAATCCCTGGGCATCCTGCTGGTTGTACACATCTTCTTCGCCGAAGGAGGCATAGTCTTCGCGATACAGGCTGTAGGGGCTTCTGCGTCCGGCGATAATAATGTTGCCCTTGTAGAGCTTCAGACGCACGGTGCCGCTGACCGTTCGCTGGGTGACTTTGACGAACGCGTCCAGGGCTTCGTGCAATTGCATAAACCACATGCCGTTGTAGACCAGTTCCGCGTATTTAACCGCCACAAAATCCTTATAGTGCATGGTGTGCTTGTCCAGGCAAATACTCTCAAGGGCCTGGTGAGCACGGAAAATTATCGTACCGGCCGGTGTTTCATAAACTCCCCGGCTTTTCATGCCCACCAGTCGGTTTTCAACAATATCCACGCGCCCGATACCGTGGGCGCCGGCGATTTTATTTAAGCGGGTGAACATGTCCACCGCCGACAGTGTCTCACCGTTCAAACTGACCGGATTGCCTTTCTCAAAGCCGATTTCGACATACTCGGGCTTATCCGGTGCATCTTCGGGGCTGACCGATAGCTTAAACATTGGAGCTTCCGGTTCATTCCAGGGGTCTTCCAGCATCCCGCCTTCATGGGACATGTGCATGATGTTGCGGTCACGGCTGTAAATATCCTTTTCGGTCTGGGTCAGCGGGATGTTGTATTTGTTGGCATATTTGATGGCATCTTCCCGGCTGCGGATCTCCCACTCACGCCAGGGAGCAATGACTCTGAGCTTCGGGTTGAGCGCCATCACGGTGAGCTCGAATCGGACCTGATCGTTGCCCTTTCCGGTGCAGCCATGGGCAACGGCATCCGCCCCTTCCTCTTCCGCGATTTCAACCATTTTTTTGGCGATCAGGGGGCGGGCAATGGAGGTGCCCAACAGGTATTCCCGTTCATACACCGCCCCGGCCTGCATGGTGGGAAACACATAGTCGGTTAAAAATTCCTCCCGCAGGTCGGCTACGATCAGCTTGGCGGCGCCGGATGCCAGGGCCTTGTCCTCCAGGCCTTCCAGTTCTTCCTGCTGGCCCACATCGGCCGTAAAACAGATCACATCACAGTTATCGTAGTTGTTTTTCAGCCAGGGAACGATCACGGAGGTATCCAACCCGCCGCTGTAAGCCAGCACCACTTTTTTAACCTTGCCTTTGACCATCTTTTGCTCCTTTCCCAAAAAGAAAAACCCCGGCAGGTGCCGGGGTTTTTTGTTTTCCATTCTGGTATTAACAGGTTCATATCCGATACAAAAAACACCCGGCCCTTGATCGGCTGCGACGGCGGCAACGGCGACGGATACGGATGTTATTTGAAGAATGACTCATTTTTCTAAGATATCCTGGTTGATGACTTCGGCGAATATGACAAAAAAATATCAGGCTGTCAAGTTCGAAATTGTTGGTTGCTCAAGATAATCTCAATTGCAGTCATATACCTGAATTTTTAAACACCGGACATCGCTCGAAGTCGATCCCGACAATCAAACTTCGAACGTTGAAATTGAGATTGACGTGCAAAATTCAGGTATGATTATGGTGCCGAAGGCCGGATTTGCCAGATAGTTAATGATTACATCAAGTTATTTAATTATAAATGAGTTTATGCGAGTTTAAGCGAGTTTTTGTACGCTTCTGGCGGCATAATCGCATATTAAACGCATATTGAAGGATCAAGCAGCAATGGTTTGCTTTTCGGTAGGTAACTTGGTTAAAATTAGCTCTTTTAGATCCATTTTACTGGAGGCATTATCGATGTCGATACCAACCAGGTTATTTTCATCATCATAGTCGAGCACGACGCCTGGCGACACCTCTCTGCTTTCCGAACTCTCCTTGGCTGATAAATCAATATACATTGAATCTGTTTCTGGATAATATGATATTCTCATGGTTTAAATCCCCTATCTGGAAATGCATTATGGATGGTGATTTTGTCTTCCAGAGTAACGACACGAAGAAATCGACCATCAAGTTCTTCAATGGCAGCCCAGAACCTGTATCTATTATGCTCCTGTTTCTCAAACCTTATCGGGTTTTTTACGAATGGTTTCGTATCCAATTTCAATTTGACACTCTATACAAAATATGCAACATTATCAATGAATTAATCATATTGGCAAAAACCCTTTTGAGTTGGAATCCAACGGAGGGATAATGACCAGAATGAAAACCTCTGCTTGATGTATATTATGCAGGGGTTTTTTTGTTTTCTTGATTGAGATAGATCAAAATGAGCAATGGTAAAAGCGATCAGAACAATCATCCAATATTGGAACAACAGTCCTTTGATAAGGCTCAAGGTCAGCTACGTCACATTTCCATTGAAGAATTGAAACAGATTCTTAGGGAACATATGAGATGGCTAAAGTCTAAGGGGAAAGAAGGAAAAAGGGCTGATTTACATTTATCAAATTTGAAAGCACTAAACCTTAAAAAGGCTATACTTGCATATGCCGAACTGACTCAGTCAGACCTTGTTGGAGCTAACCTTCAACAGGCCAACCTTATAAGAACAAATCTGAAACAATCTAACCTATGCCAAGCTGATTTAGGAATGGCAAATCTTTCTAGAGCAAATATAGAAAGTGCCGAAATCATAGGAAGTATCTTCACAAATTCCAATCTTACCGAAACAAATTTAAAAAATAGTAGTTGCAGGGGTTCTGATTTTGATGGTGCCATCCTTGTTAAAGCCAACCTACAGGGTGCCGATCTTTTGTCAGCATTTTTTGAGGAAGCTGTTCTTAGAGATGCCAATCTTAAAGGAGCAAAAAATATAGCTATCGAACAATTACAAGGAGCAAAAACTCTCTACCAAGCCAAATTAGACCCTGAACTTATGGAACAAGTGAAAAAGAGCTGTCCTTTCCTATTAAGAGAGTCGATATAGAAAGCAGAAAATACAAAACAAAGCATCCATTACATTGACGGGTGATGAAATTATCAATTATGTATTGGGAATCCTATGTATCCTATATCCCTTTGTTACGTGAACAATAGGGGTTTTCATAGTTTTGATTTGAGTCGATAAATAGCTTTCGATGTTAGCACATGATTGCCTTCAATGATTTGCTGAATAGCTGGAGTCACCCTGCCATACAAATCCATTAACTCTACCAGTAAAACAGTTTCAGAGATATCTTCCCACTTTTCGCTATCGTGACATTTACGCTCATACTGGTGCAGGTATAACATCATATCATTCAATCCGATCTCTGAGGAATTTCTATTATATATGTTGGTATGATTTTGATAATTGAGTGATAACAAATTTTCTTCCTTTTTTTTATCTGAATAAATCAATCTTTTTGAATTCAATACCTGCTTTTTATTGGCTTTATAAGGGGAATCTTGAGTACATTATACAGCACGTTTCAGGTATCATAATTATTATTGGGAAGATATTAATTGAATGAATAGAGATATAAAGAAATGACGTACCTATGCAGATATAATAATTGGTCTAATTAGAAGACAATTGTTAATCACTACAGTACGCATTTAGTTTCTAATAATTTTTCAAAGGTCTTGTCTGGACAGTACTTCTGCCTTGCGGACTTGTTAATTTTGTTGAATTATTACGATGAAAACTTAAACCTTCATCAGTTATAAGGGTAAAATATTGCGAATTTATTTTTAAGATTTTAATCAAGTGATGATCTTTTAAATTAAGAATGACGTTCTCATCGGAATTCCTTTCTTTGAGATTCGACATGGGATAGTATGGATTTAATCTCAAAAACGTCAAGATAGCCATTCATATTTTATTTGCACTCATGCCAGTATTTTATTCAAAAGTTATCGGATAAAATTCTCATTATTCAATATTTTATAAAGTAGCGTATCTTAGCTGTCGTGGCCCACATTAGTTATCGGCAATATATAGGATATCTTGAACGTATTTTATAGAGTTCATACGTAGTATCTTTTTAATTGAAATATTAAATGCAAAAAAAATGGGGATGATTGATTACATAATTTGTAACAAAAAATACACACCGTTTAAAATTCTTCTAATTTACTGGATGCATTTTTCCAAAACAGGAACCCGCTACTTAGATAGACCAAATTATTCCACACGCATATTCACTTTTGGTATGGAAAATCACTTTCGGAATTTTTGATGGGTTCCGATATTCAGCAGGAAAAACGGAAATCGGTGTGGAGAATCATTTCAATATCGGGTGGTTCCACCCGAAGAATTCGATTGATTTAAGGTTTTGATTTAGATATTGGCTTGTGATATATTAGAAAGATCAAAGCCTGTATAATTGCCATCTCATAAATCAAGTTCCAAAGGATAACTGAATAACTATGAAAAAGGAAATCAATAAACGTGAAGACCTGATTGGCAGGGAAATCATTTATAACAATAAATTAATCCTGATCTCTGAAGCATGGGAGCGGACATACAAAAACCCCAATGTTAAAGATTGGCATGGTAAAATAATATATAGCCTTTCAGGTTATCATGATATTCAAAGGGGTAAAAAGGGTGAGAGCAAGGGGAAATATATCAAATTTGATGTTTTAAAAGAGAAAGTCGAATTTGCCTATAGAGAGACTCCGTAAAGAAGATCATCTGAAAAAAAAGACTCCGAAATGAAATCAAAATTAATCTATCATCAAATTTTCCATAGTTCTCATAATGGAATTTTAAATCTGAATTTTTAATAAGTTATTTAACTTTTGAACCGTCAATTGAGAGAATTCTGATTTTGGAATCAGAATTACAGTACTTCTACCTCATGTCATTGCAGTTCCTCATCCAACAGGTATGCTTCACCGGTATTTCAGATCAAGAAAACATTCAATTAAAACAGGATGCAGGGGGTGTAGAAAACTGAGATTCAGTTTGGTAATATTAAATATGGGGGTAAGATGAATTAGGAGTGAGAAAAATGCCTATGGGAAAAGAACGAAGGGAATATGAACGGTTTCCATGCGAAACCCCAATTCTGCACGGAAAACTAGTCCCCCGATGATTTCTACAAAGGCACCATCTACAACTTCAGCAAAAGGGGATTATATTTCGAATCTGACGGAGATCTTTTAGAAGGGCATGAAGTATCAATATCAATTATTCCACCAAAACATCAACTTACAGAGAAGTCCCATCAATATTTTGATGTCGAAATCATATGGTGCCAAAAACTATCAGGTTCATATTACCAAGTTGGCTACGGAGCAAGGTTAATCTAAAAATACTTTGATATACTTTTCAGAGCAGGGCATATCCAAAATCAAGAAAACAATCACAGGAAACAGGGTAAAATCCAAAGAGCCGATAAAGGGGTTTATGTCGGTGTGAAACAAGATTAGATCCAGACACTAACATTCCGGATATTCAATAGCGGGGATTTAATATGGCTCTGACCAAAATCCAAATTGTCAATTCAATTGCCGATCAGATAGGCTATACCAAGAATCAAGCATCAGAAATGGTTGAAACTATCCTTGAGATCATTAAAAAAGCCCTTGAATCCGGTGAAAATGTCATGATCAGCAGCTTTGGCAAATTCTGTGTCAAGGAAAAGAGGGCAAGAAGGGGGAGGAATCCTGCAACAGGTGAGGAAATGATGCTGAGACCAAGGAAGGTTGTCAACTTCAGGTGGTCGGGTATTCGTCGCCTCCGGTCCACCTTCTAAGACCCGAAAAGAGAGTGGTGACAGCACAACTTTCCCGCTCCGAAGCAGGCCGATCATTTCTTTTTGGTTTGGTATTTTCCTATTGTTAGCCATTTTCCGGTTCAAGAAAACAACCCAATTTAGGAAAATATGCAAGCCAAATATATTTTCTTAGGCCAAAATGTCACTTTGTCATGCCTTTTATCATTATTTTTTTCAGCGATCATTTAGGCCGTGGCAACCGTTTGAATTAAACCGCTTCCACCGCCGTGTCGAGACCGATTTTGTTGCGGAACTTGAAGCAGTCGGCAAGGGTTTTCTCAGGGCTGTAGATGCGTATATCCACACCGTCGAGCTTATGGGTATCCACACCTGCCGCAATTTAAAGGTCGAGGGTGTGGACCTTTTCGGGGGCACACGCCATAGCACGGCAACAGCCCTGGGCGAGCACTTTTTCCGCCAGGAGATTATGACTGCCGGCTCAATGCACAAGACGAACAAGGCTGCGCTGCTTTATATAGAGGCGGAAAAAAATAAGAGTATCCTGGTTTATCAAAAAGTCCGGGAGATGGAGGGGAATGTTGTACAAAGCGGGAAGCAGAAGACAGGATGAGAGTAAAGTTTTGTGCAATTATTTTGTCACACATTTGTCACACATAAATAAGGGGTTGCCGATAAAGCAACCCATTTTAATTATTAATGAATTTTGGTTCCGAAGGCCGGATTTAAACCGGCACGGGCGCGTTCCTTTTAAGGATGAAAAATTTTAATTTCAAGAGTCATTGGCTGCAAGGATTTGATAAGTTGAGATTTACTAGAAAATTCAGGTATGATTTTTATAAATTTCGATGGATCGTTTTTTATTATGGACCAGATTCAATAAACCTGATTGCCCGCTGCATTTCTCATGGAACTCCTGGGTCTTTTCCTGCCTGACGACCTGCCCGAGTTTTTCGATTTCCGCTGCAAGCGTGCCGCAGCCTGACCCTTTAATACCTTTGATGGTGGATTGTATGTTCCCGTCGCGATCGATCACAAAATGAATTTCCTTGCGTTGCATTTCGGTTTACCTCCATGCTCTGGCCACCAGTTTAATGGCGCCGTCTTCAAGCGTTTCAATCGATGCCAGATTGTAGCGCAGCTCGGCCACCTTTTTTTTGACCGTTTCAAGGCTGTACTGCTGCCTGAGTCTTTGTTGAAACCCATGGTCTTTGATGATGCGCCAATCGCTGTCGCCCACCATGTTGATTTCACCATTTTTGTGCCGGACAAATTGAACCCGCTGCGCATGGATATCAGCGAAGGCCAGTACATTGCGTCCTCTCTTTTTGTGCTTGGCATTCGGGCGAATGGATTCAATTCCCATCTCATGCAACGCGCTCAGTAAAATTTCCAAATCCGTGATGCCTTTCATCGCAATGTGTACGGTCATTGACATGAGTATTCCTCCTTATCCGCAATAAAGTTGTCCCGAAATGACTTTAACCGGAAACGGTTCAGGGTTGATTTCCTCCCATATGGCCAGGATCAATTGGGAAGCCGCCGGTGAAATCCATGGGATTTCAACACTTCCATCGGGATGAATTATCAGCTCCTGCGTCACCACGGCCTGTGAATCTGATTCTCTTAAAACAATGTCATTTGAGAGTTTGTTTTGCGACATGTGTGACACATTCCTTCCTCGATGTGACTCAAACAAAAATTGCGGTTGCAGTGAATGCAGTATTCGAGACAGCTATAACAAGTTTTTTGTCCGCAGAATGTACATGATTCGGTCTTGCCCACCGGAAAACTCTCATGGCAGCCGATACAAAAAACGGTATGGTTGCGGCAGGAAATATCCCCTTTGGAATTGACCGCGACGTGGTTGTTGCACCAGATTATGGTTTCTCCGCATTGATCGCAGTATCTGATGCAATTTGGACAGATGCGGCAGCCTTGTTTGCACTGAACCTGATGGTCGCGGCACACCAGCTGCCGGCACGACTCGCAATACAGGGCGTGTTCATTGCATACGGTGCGATTGCAGATTGAGCAGATATGGTTGTTTAAAACATGCCGGTCGACGATCTCGGCGCCGCATATATCACAAAGGGCGTAACAGGTTTCACAAACCAGCATATTTGAATCAGAAATGCCGAAGGACCAGGTTTCGCCGTCGCAGATATCACACCGCACCGGCGAGATGAGGCTGCCGTCATGGAGGTTGAGCACGGCCGCCACTTCTTTTGAATTACCGTTTCGTTGCAGCAGCCAAGTCAATTTTTGAACCGGCGCCGAAATTGTCTCTACCGCAATTAAATCAATCGTTGCTTTTACCTGCGTGTATTGAATCTCCTCCCTAACCCGGCGCCTGTATTCCGCCTCCATGGCACGGGTCTCGGCCCTGTCAACACCGGCCGCATCCGACCCGAGTTGACGGTAGTATGTACCCAGCCTTTCGAGCGCCGGATACATATTTTTTAATGTTTTCTGTTGCAAATCCACGGCCTTTTCAACGATCAAATTCTCGGCAAAGCGAAAGCCGGCTTCGATAATCTGCTTGAACCGGTACAGTTTAAGGGGAGGTTTTTCCACCCACCGGATTTTTTTGTCCGCTGGGGTGATACGCTCTATTCGACGGGGTTGACGATCCGCCGGGATTTCGACGCCTTCGAGGATTTCGACCACGTCGTCACCGATTAAGGTGATTTTCAACCAGATGCGTACGATGTCGTTCCATCCACGCCGGCATGAAAATTTTCTTTTCGAATCCCCGAATATCCTATATTTATCTTTTAGCATTTTCCCGGAATTCGCATAACGTGTCGGGAGTATACCATGGCGCGCTGAACCGGCAGGCACTGATTTCCGTGCTTTCATGCTTCGGCTCCAATCCGGTTGACGATGGATTTAAAGCGTTGATTGCGATCGTAACAGGATCGCGCATTGATCGCATCAACGGACAGTTTGCCAAAGGCAACCTCTAAATTCCGGCGCGACAAATTAGACAGCAAAACATTGGCGATGCGCTGTTCAAACGATCGACCGGACGGCATATGTCCTAGAATTTCATTTACCGCGCCAATCACCAATTCAAACATTCGCAGCTTTTTGGCCAGAATGTCCACGACGTATTCTTCGATGGTGCCCCGGCAGACCAGGTTGAATATAACCACCTCATCCTGGGGCTGGCCGAAACGATCGATTCTGCCGATACGCTGCTCGATTCGTTGCGGGTTCCACGGCAAATCAAAATTGATCATGTGATGGCAGCACTGTAAGTTTAAGCCGACGCCGCCGGTTTCGGTTGAAATCAGCACGGCGGAATCCGTGCGTCCGAATCCGGCTAAGATTTCCGATCGCTGTGCGGGATTGACATGGCCGGTCAGACGGAAGACCGGCAGCCCCAGGCAGGATATAAATTTTGTCAGACAGCCCACGCTGGTCAAAAACTCCGAAAAAATCACAAATTTTTCGCCCTGGTAGTGGACTCAGAATCTGTTTCAATGTCTGAAATTTGGACGGCAGCGTTATGCTGCCGGCGAGGTCCGCGTAGTTCAACAGGCGCGCAACCGTGGCTGGCGGATAATTCGGCCGGCGGGCGATTCGAATTAAGGTTTGGCGCACGGCTTGAGGGGTCGACATCAACTCTCTTTGCAGAGTGATCAGGCTGAGCATGTGCGTGGTCATGCCCGATTCACGCAAAACTTCATTTTTGTATTCTCCATGGACGTATCCGGTCACGGATTCATATAAACGGCTTTCGACGGCAGACGGGGTGATATGGTAAATCCCAACGCGCCGGCGCGGAAATTTTACCTTGCAGGTATCCCGGCGATTGCGGATCATAACATCCGCCAAAGCCTCTTTTAATTCAGCTTCTGTTCCGCCCACGATCTCGCGGGGACTGCCGTGCGAAACAAACCTGCGCTTAAATGTCCGAACGGTTCCCAACCGGCCGGGCTGGATAAGGTCGACAATGGAATAAAGTTCGTCCAGTGTATTATGAATCGGCGTGGCAGACAGGGCCAGGATGAAGCGCCTTCTTATTTTTTTTACAAATTTATACAGGGTGGTGCTGCGGTGTTTCAGGCGGTGGGCTTCATCCAATACCAGAATATCCCACCGCCGGTTTAGCAGGCACGGGCGCCTTTTGGCCAGATCATAGGATACAATCAATTTCTGCTGATTTTCTCCCAGTTCATCAGCTGAGAATAGTTGAAAATTTTCATTAAACTTATGCTGAAGTTCCGCCTGCCATTGTCGGCACAGCCCTGCCGGCACTATAACCAGGACATGCTTTGCCAGCCGTCTAATTAACAGTTCCTTGATTAAAATTCCCGCCTCGATGGTTTTGCCCAATCCCACTTCGTCGGCCAGCAGCGCCCGTCCGTGCATTTTTTTTAAAACGGTAAATGCCGTCTTAATCTGGTGCTCCAATTGTTCGATGTTTGAGGCCGTATCAAGACCAATAAGACGTTCAAATCCATTTTGGAGGTCAGACTGTTGGGCTCGGAGATGGCGCTCAAACAGATGGGGATCCTTCCCGTTTCTCCGGTAAAACAGCTTTATATCGCCGCAATTGCTTTCTATGCGAACTTCCGGCAGATTTATGCCAACAGTATTTAGCAAGAGATTGATCTCATGGGATAAATCCCAGCGGATGCCGCAGCGCCAGCACTCTCTGACGCCGCATTCACCGGACAGGGTTTCAAAGCGTTCGACACTGTCCAGCCAGCCGCATTCCGGGCACGTCCTGGCGGCGAAGGCCGTTTTGGGTTTTTGGCCTGCCTGATCAATATCCGTCTGTTGCGGGATCGTTATCCATTCAAACCGACCGGATCTTACCACTTCGCCATTGCCTCCGTTCTTGTTCCAGTTTGTCGTTGGATGCCGGTCTGGCCCGGGTCAGCGCCCATGTTCTGAGGGCTTGAACATTTTCCGCCATGGTGATTGAAAGCGGTACGGTGATCTCAATACTTTGCAGGATGTCAGCGGTTGACAGGGGACGGTTTTCGTCAAAGGCATTGTAAAGTCCGTCGATGACGGCCTGCTCAATTTCAGCGCCGGAAAATCCGGTACATTTTTCGGCCAGCAGCGCAAGGTCGAAATCACGCGGACTGCGATTTCGCTTGGTCAAATGGATGCTGATGATGGACTGCCGTTCGCCCAATCCCGGCAGATCGAGAAAAAAGATTTCATCCCAGCGTCCTTTGCGGATCAGCTCAGGGGGCAGCGATGTAATGGTGTTGCCCGTCGCAAAGACAAAGACCGACGCTGTTTTTTCCTGCAGCCAGGTTGCCAGGGAGGCAAAAACTCGGGCGGCTGTACCGGCATCGGAGTTGGATGAACTGCCGACTCCGGCCATTGACTTTTCGATTTCATCGATCCACAAAATGCAGGGTGCCAAGGCCTCCGCCGTGCGGATGGCCTGCCGGGTATTTTCTTCCGAGCCGCCCACCCGGCTTGAAAACAGCTTGCCCGTATCCAGGCGCAGCAGGGGGAATTTCCACAAAGCGGCGCAGGCTTTGGCGGTCAGGCTTTTGCCGCAGCCTTGGATGCCGAGCAAAAGAATCCCTTTGGGATGGGGCAGGCCGTAGGCCCTGGCTTTTTCCGTGAATGCCCGCTGCCTTTTGGATAACCAGGCCTTTAAATTCTCAAGTCCGCCGACTTGCTCCATGGTTTCGCGGGCGTCGAAAAATTCAAGGATTCCGGTTTTTTTAATTATCTGTTTTTTGCTCGCCACGATTTCATCGATCAGCTTCGAATCTATGATGCCGCTGCTTTTCACTACGGCCCTTGCCAGACAGTTTTCGAATTCATCCATGGTCAGGCCCTGACCGGCGTTGATGAGCCGCTCCCGGTCAGCACTGTTCAACTCTATTTTGACTCGCCGGCCTTCCAGGGTGCTTATAACAGATGCCAGGGTTGAGGACAGGTCCTCTTTGGCAGGCAGCGCAAAATCCAACAGGTAGATTTCATGCTCCAGTGCAAGGGGCAGCTCGCGAATCGGGGACAGGATAATAATGCTGTTATGACTCTCCTTGAAATGCCGGGCAACGTCTTTTAAAAGCCGCTGCACCAGCGGGTCATTGATGACGGCCTGGAAATCCTTCAGCAGGAAAATGCCTTCATCAGGCTTGCTCTGCTTCAGGTGCTCGAGCAGCGCAACCGGGTCCTTCAACTGATCCCGGATCTCACCGACCTTCCTTTTTTGCCATGGTTCATTCTTCAGGGCCGGGGCAATCCCGTAAAGACCTGAGCTGATCGTGTGGATCCATAATTTGCGTCGAATCCTGCTGCATATGCGCTCGAGTTCTTCTACGAAGCGAGTTTCTTCGGGGCTGACCACGTAAATGATCGGATAGTTTGCCAATATGCAAAGCTCGATTTCAGTCATGTTAGAATTCTTCTATGAAGAGGTTCATTCGTATGGGTTTCAGGTTTCACCTGTAATTCGTTAATTCCTAATTTCTAAATGCCGACACCTTATATGAAACTACATCTCACACAGAGCGCTCAGAGGTCACAGAGGTTCGGGTTGGCAGCCGCCTGCGGCAAAAGAAAAATGTTCTCCGCGGCCTCTGTGAGCTCTAACGGAGTGGGCGTGATAGTAAATCCGACTGAGCCCGAATTTCCAAAAGTTTCTTTCTCGATTAATCTGGCCGTCTTTTGGGCCAGCGGCCCGGCTCGTGTGAAACTTCAAATAAAGGTATGTGGAATGGATTCGATTTTTATTTTTGTATAGACAGGATTAACAGGATTATCAGGAATTTTTTCGCCTGCGGCGAGGGGCCTTTCGGCCGAAGGCCGCATTATCCTGACGATCCTGTTGATCCTGTCCAATTATTTTTTTTAAAAGAAGAATCCATTCCTCTTTTTCTTTCCAATTTTAAAGTTTTTATCTGTTCAGACTGGATGCTTGCGGCCAGAGGCGGTGCTCATATGAAAATTCATCTGATTTAGAGTTATATTTCGGTTGAAGTTAATGTCTGGTGGGAGTGGTTTCCAACCTCGATTTTAGATGGCGGTCCGACCGAGTTCATCGCGGTTGCCTCCAGCCCGTAGGGCTTACGCCCCGGAAGGAAAACCGCTCCCACAAGATCCTTAAACTGTTATCAGGTTCTATATAAGTTTCTTTTTTGATCAGTCCGTCCGTTGTCTTGGCCGGCAGTTGGGCTGACACCTGAAACCTTTTAAAAACCTAGTATATTCAGACATTCCTGTGTATCCTGTCTGAAAAAAAGATAGAATTGAATAGATCATAGATCGGAGCCTAATAATTGTTTAATCCACTGCCGATACATCACCTCCGAATTCGGCACAACCGGGGGAAAGCGGCTCAACCAGTGAGTGCGGATTTTATGTTTGGTCGGAACCCAAAAGATGTGATTATTCATTGGCCGTAGATTTACAGATGAAGGCAGCTTCTCAATTATCGTCGATGTCTTAGCTGGATATAGGGGACACAGCTTCGAGGATTCCATGGTCTTTGCCAGAGCATATTTATCCAGGGCGGCCTGCTGGTAACTTCCCTTTTCTGATCTGAAATAGGAAAACCAATAGCGCTCGCCTCTTTTCAAAGAAGCCAGTGAATAATTCATCAATCCAATGCCGAAGAGGTGGCATCCAAGATATGCCAGGCGGCGGTCCAAACTTTCAGACCGGCAGCCGGCGTAATCCACAGCGCATTTTAAAAGTCCGGCAAGTTGATGAACATCGCCGGTTCCGAGGCTGTTTCCCTTCACATGGACCACGGTGCCGGTCCAGCGGTTTGACAGCTCCAGCAACTCTGCCAGGTTCTGAAGATCGGTCTTTAAGGTAAATATGCCTCTGGTAACCGTTTTTCCACTTTCCCGAAGCAAATCATAGCGTTCCTGGGCCCGATCCAGCAGAACAAGTACGCGGTCTTCATCTTTCCTTGCGGCAGGTTTGCGGTCTATCTCCACCGACACCCACCAACCGCGATCTTTCCATTCTTTTTTGTGTTTCAACATTGAGCACACAGCGGTCAAAGATTCGTGGTAATTCGTGTCAATTCGTGGTTAAGTAATTTGCGGTGAATGTTTGTATTGTTCGATGATAACGAACAGTTAAGGCAAAAAAATATAACTAAAGGGTCAACCCTAATTGAGCGAAAGTCGAGGGTGCCCCAGCTTCAAGGCGTCCAAGAGTGAAGCTGTAGTTGCCTACCGCAAACCCTTGGCAACGCAGAAGATGGGGTGCCATCGGCTTTCCCGCGTTGTTTTCAGGGTAAACAAAATGGGATTTAAAATGGACATTTACATCTGATTTATATTAGAATTAAAATTCACATAAGAAGTAAAATTTATAGAGAAAATATGAACATACATCGTAATATCAAAAAGATAAAAACCCATCCCATTTTGTTTACGATCATTTAGGGTTTAAGCCATCACATATGACGCCTTCCAAGACAATCTTAGCCTGAGTTTCATTTTTCACCAACCCCAGATCCTGCAGCCGTATAATCATCGCCTGTTTGGACACATTGAAGAAGCCGCCGGCCTCTTTGATCAAACCGGCAATCTGCGGCCAGGTTTCAACACAAGGATCAAAACACAGGGGCCCGCAAAAGGCGCTTTTGACATTGTATAGGATCAACGGCTTGGCGCCGTAGCATTTATAAAAGGCATCTTTAACCGCTGTTTCCGGCATCAGCATGCATGACGCGAAATAATCCGCCTGCCATTCGATGGGTTTTTTGGCATCCCTGATCCGGCAGAAAATAAAGCCACCGATATGATCCTGTAAAGCGTTCGGCGAAATTGCGCCGCAGCCATCCGCCTTTGAGTTCTGCCCGAGGTCTGACTCGAAATCGTTAAGGTCTGCTGATTCTAATCTATTGCGGCGATGGCGAATGAAGCCGCCACCGGTTCGGCAGGCCTGGTCGACCAACTTCCGGTGCAAAACCCAGTGGCCGGTCTCGTGGGCAAAGGTGAAACTCAGCCGGCCTTCATTTTGATTTTCCGCCAGACTTTGATCGACACAGATCACGCCTTCCCTGACGTAAGTGGCGCCGAGGACATCATCCAATTTCAGCTTTTTTCTAAGATCGATGAATCCCAGCCTCAGGCTCAGGCCGCGTTCGATGATTTTTTCAACCGGGATCGGCGGCTGAACACGACGTTTTATTTTTGCTTCATAGTCGGTAAGCACACCGGCAGCCGCAGCCGCAATTGATTTTTTAGTCAGCCAGGGAACTTTTAATTGTTGCATGATTTCAGCTCACTTCAAAATATGAAATATAAGATGAAAAAGTGCACAGCAATAAGTAATTAATCCGCCGGGCCTTGGAATTAGCAATTCTCTTCGGTTTTTAAGGATCAAATTACAACCCTGAATGGGTTATTTTTCAGGGCGGATTAGTGATTACGGAATGCAGATTGTGAATTATAACAAAATGGGAAATCCGTGAAGATCTGTGAAAATCTGCCTGCCTTGTGAAATTTATATCTCATTTCACCGGGGTGTCCCATATTAAATAAAGTTACTCCTTTTTACCCAATTTTGCAGCTTCCGCCAATTTGGTGAGTGTATCCCAGTCGTCACTGTCGAATTTTTTTTCCCGGGCCATTCTTAAAAAGTCGGCTATTTCCGGTTCACGGGCAACGTAGCGGGAAATTTCCGGATCCATTTTTTGAGCTGAGTTTAAAAGTTCCTTTTTGTCTACATACAACGCCGCCGCAATCTTTAAAAGAACGTCTTCTGAGGGGGGCGGAACATGGTCATGTTCCACATCACTTAAATATCCGGGAGATTTGTTGATGAGACGGGCCAGTTCCCTGAGCCCGACGTCAGCATGTATTCTGAGATCGCGTAATTTTTTACCAAAGGTGTCGGTCATAAATTGTTCAAGTAAGGCATTTGCGTTCTATCCTATCGAACATTAATATTTTGTCAAGAGGAAAATTCTTTGTTGAATTTTTTTTTAATGTTGCTTATCTTGTGCTCCGAATGGTTTCAAAGTACAGGGTTCAGAGGTTTGGGGCTGCGCGCTGCGCGCTTCCGACTTCGCTCTTCGAGCTACGACGGGACAAGACGACCCCAGAGGCAGGGTTCAGAGGACAGACGACAGCTGTCAGGGGTCAGAAGATAAATTACAGAGGACGGACAATCGAATTCGGAAATCGGACCCGCCGTCGTCCGATAAGACGGGGCTGTGGCGCGGCAAGCACGGGGAAGGCGGGAAAAAAGCCGAAGGTGGGAGAAGGAACGAATCGATTATTGATATCAGATTTCGGATTGTGAATCGGAGCAGCAAAGGGCGGAGGGCAAAGGCTATGAAAATTGTTTATCCCATCAGGTCTCACTTCTAATTCCCTTAAGTTGAACTCCGCGTCTCCGCTTCCCAGCCTCCGGACCTCCTGGCTTTCCCGCTTTTCTGCTGTGATCTATCAACCATCAACTCAACAAAAACAACAAACTCGAAAAACGCATTTGGAGATGCCGTGGACAACATCCGTACCGTACAATTAAATTTGCCGCCGGGGAGGATTGATTTCGGGGTCGGCCAGCCGAGCCCGGCGTTGCTGCCCCTGGCGCTGCTGAAAGAAGCGGCCGCGCAACGATTGAACAGCCGGGATGCTTCTTTGCTGGCGTATGGCGCCGAGGAGGGTGACGGATATTTCCGTCTGGCGCTGGCCCGGTTTCTCAGCGCGCATTATCAAGTGCCGGTCGATTTTGATAGTCTTTTTATCACCGCCGGAGCGTCCCAGGGACTGGATCTGATTTGCACGCTGCTCAGCCGGCCCGGTGACACCATATTCGTGGAAGAGCCAAGCTATTTTCTGGCCCTGCGAATTTTTGCCGATCACGGGCTGAACATTGTCAGCCTGCCGATGGATGCACACGGTTTAATTGTCGACGCCGTCGAAGAAAAACTAACCCGGCAGACGCCCGCTTTCTTATACACAATCCCGACCTTTCACAATCCCTCCAGTGCGACCCTTGCAGCCGACCGGCGCGATCGGCTCGTGCAATTGAGCCGGCAGTATAATCTATTGATAATAGCAGATGAAGTATACCACATGCTGTCCTATTCGGATGCCCCGCCCAAGCCCCTGGCAAGCCATATTGACAACAGCTCCGTGCTTTCTCTGGGATCTTTTTCAAAAATTATGGCCCCCGGGCTGCGTCTGGGGTGGATCCAGGGGGGTGCCCAATTGCTGCAACGTTTCACGGGCTGCGGACTGCTTGACAGCGGCGGCGGGCTGAATCCCTTTACATCGGGCATCATTCGCAGCGCCGTTGAAAACGGTCTGCTGGAAAACCAGCTGCGGAACCTGATAACCGCCTACAACCGGCGCAAAACCGCCCTGGCCGATGCCCTGAGGGATAGCCTGCCGGAGACGAGTGCATTTTGTCGAACCCGGCGGGGGCTTTTTCATCTGGCTGGAATTCCCGGAAAAAATCGACACCAATCATTTGCTGGCTGCCGCTTTTGAACAAAACGTCGGTTTTTTACCGGGCATGAAATTTTCCGCACATAAAGGACTGAAAAATTTTGCCCGGTTGAGCTTCTCATATTATGATATACCAGAGTTGGAGGAAGGCGCCCGGCGACTGGGGAAGGTTATCAAAGAGTATATAAATGATGAATGAAGAATGATGCTGGATACTGGATGCTGGATACTGGATGCTGGATAAACTGGGTATGATACTGGATAGGTGAAAGGTTAATGGTAAAAGGTCAAAGGCGCAGGAGGCACACTTCAGTCTTTTAAAATAGACTTGTCATCCCGCTCCATCGGGAGCGCAAGGCTCACGGCGGTGGATATAGATCCTATTTGGATTTGGAGATACACCCTATGGTTAGAAAATCCAGCTCTTTTAACAGCGATAGAATTCAAGTGTCCGATATCGACATAAAATGGGATACGAAGCAGGGGGTGTGCACTTTTGAAGACCTGCCGGTCGCCATGATGTGGATCGATTCAACGCTTGCAGGTTTCATGTCAGGTGTTCAGGCAATGGTCGGCACCGAGCGTTTCGGCCTGGCCCTTCAGAGTGAAGGGCGAAAAAGTGTCGAGGCTGATTGGCAAATTATCACCCGATTCGCAGATTTCGCCGCAGGTTTCAGGGCCATTGCCAATATCGCCGCGGTCGCGGGCTGGGGCGACTGGGAATTGATATTACTTGATGAGAAACAAAAGCGATGTCAAATCAGGGTCCGGAACAGCTGGGAAGGTCTTTATCAGAAAGCTCTGGGAGTTTGCTGGGGCAGCGGCATGTTGGCGGGTAAAATGGCCGGTTACTGTACAAAACATTTTGGCACCAACTGCTGGGCTGAGCAGAAAAAATTCATCGCCAATGGGGATGATTTTGATGAATTCCTAATAGTACCTTCGGAGCGCACGGTAGAAGAGGAGATTGAAAATCTGCTGGCAACCGATGAGGCCACCCGAGCAGATATGGCGGTGGCTCTGGAAAAGCTAAAAAGGGAAATCTCGGTTCGGGAGCGGGCCGAAAAAACACTGCGGGAATCTGAAGAAAAATATCGCCGTCTCGTTGATTTATCTTTTGAAGGCATCGGGATTCACTGCGAGGGGAAAATCGTCTACATTAATAAAACCGGTGCAGAACTTATAGGTGGAGGCTCCCCTGAAGATATTATTGGCAAGCCCGTGCTGGATTTTGTTCATCCGGACTATAGAGATTCTGTTATAAAAAGAATGCAGACATTAGAGGCTAAAGGAATTGGGGCGGCTATTGATGAAGAGAAATTTATCGGAATCGATGGACGAGAGCTTACCGTGGAGGTTGCAGGGGTTCCGATGGTTTACCAGGGAAAACCAGCTATCCAGGTGTTTTTCGTGATATAACCGATCTCAAGCGGAAAGAGAAGCGTTGAGGGAAAGTGAGGAGCGGTTTCGTACGCTGACGAAAGGACAAGTGATTGGATATGGGAAGTGGACCGAAACGGCATTTACACCTATGCCAGTCCCAAGGTGAAAGATTTACTGGGATATGAATCAGATGAGGTTATTGGCAAGACGCCATTTGCATTTATGCCCACTGACGAAGGCAACGAGTTAGTCGACTATTTCAAAATATCATCCGGTCCAAAAACCTTTTCAAGGCTAGAGAATACTTGCATTCACAGGGAGGGGAGACAAGTCACGCTTGAGACCAGTGGTGTCCCCATTTTGATACCGACGGAAATCTGCTCGGATATAGAGGTGTTGATCGAGATATTACGAAACGTAAACAGGCCGAGGAGGCATTGCGGGAAAGTGAAAGAATATCGGCTCCTTATCGAAAACATTCCCTCCGTTGCCTGGGTTACCAGTCAGGATGGCCGAACCGTTTTCATCAGTTCAAATGTGGAAAAAGTATATGGCTACACTGCTGATGAGATCCTATCAAAAGGTAAAGAACTTTGGTTGGACAGGGTTCACCTCGATGATCGAGATCAGGTAAAAGAAGCCTTTAGAATGCTGTTTGATCAGAAAGTTCAATATAACGTAGAGTACAGGATTCAGCGAAAGGATGGACAATGGATTTGGATCCACGACAGGGCCAACATTGTTGAAGAGCAGGCGGGAGAACATTTTGCCTATCGGGGTGTTCTCGGATATCACCGAGCGCAAGCGCGCGGAGGAGGAAAAGGAGAATTTGCAGTCCCAGTTGCAGCAGGTTCAGAAAATAGAGGCGATAGGAACGTTTGCCGGCGGCATTGCCCATGACTTCAACAACCTGTTGATGGGAATACAGGGCCGTGCTTCGCTGATGTCGGTGGAGTTGAATCCCTCCCATCCCCACATCGAACATCTTAATGCCATTGAGGAATATATCCAGAGTGCCGCGAATTTGACCAAGCAACTGTTGGGTTTTGCCCGAGGCGGGAAATATGAAGTAAAAGCCATCGATATGAATGAATTGGTGCGAAACAGCGCGTCGATGTTCGGCCGGACAAAAAAAGAAATCAAGATCCACACCAAATTGCAGTATCATCCGACTCCCGTGGTGGAAGCCGACCGGAGGCAGATCGAGCAGGTGCTGCTGAATATGTATGTCAACGCATGGCAGGCCATGCCTGCCGGCGGGGAGCTGTACCTGGAAACAAAGATCGTACAGTTGGATGATGAATACTGCAAGCCGCATCAGATAGAACCAGGACGGTATGTCAAGGTGTCGGTCACGGATACCGGCATCGGCATGGACGAAACCACCCGGCAGAGAGTTTTCGACCCGTTTTTCACGACCAAAGAAAAGGGCCGCGGCACCGGTTTAGGGTTGGCCTCAGCTTACGGGATTACAAAGAACCACGGCGGCATGATTACAGTCTACAGTGAGATCGGCCGCGGAACCACATTCAACATCTATTTGCCGGTATCTGATAAGGAAGAGTATCGCGAGAGTCCCGTGGCAGGAAAGCTGATCAAGGGATCGGAGAACATTCTGCTGGTTGATGACGAAGAGATGATCATCGATGTGGGCCGATCAATGCTGGAAAAGTTGGGCTATCGTGTAGTTGTTGCCAGGGGCGGCCAGGAAGCCTTGGACGCTGTCAGCAACATGGGAGAAGAAATCGATTTAGTGATCCTTGACATGATCATGCCCGGGATCGACGGCGGCAAGACCTTCGATCGCATCCGTGAGATTCAGTCGCTGATGCCGGTGTTACTTTCCAGCGGTTATGCCATCAGCGGCCAGGCAGATGAAATCATGCGCAGGGGATGCAACGGGTTCATTCAAAAGCCGTTCAACATCTTCGAGCTTTCCCAACTGGTTCGAAAACTTCTGGATGAGGGGAAAACCTAATTTAAAAGTAATTAATCCTCCCTGAAAACAGCACATACAGGGTTGTTGATTAATTTTTGCAAATTGAAGAAAATTGTTAGATCGAAAGACCGGCGGATTAATTACTCTATGCGGCGCATTTTGTTTTACGCTGATCCACTTTTGCCTGTCTGACTGCATGCAAGCGAGTGATCTTGCGAATATTCGGGGCCGCGGCCGTCCAAACCACATTGGACGGAAGTTTAAAAATCAACCATATAAAGGCGAACAGAATTAATTATGATGCTGTGTATAACAGGAGGCGATAAGCTCCTTCAGTACTTCATACACTCTGACAAGACTTTTCAAACTTACCCATTCATCTACCGCGTGAGCCCCGTGGCCGATGGGGCCGTATAAAATAGAGGGTATGCCCGCCTGCGCGGCCAGCGCCGAATCCGCCCAGAAGGATAGTCCCACCGTTGCGGAGCGGGGTGAAGCCTTTTGTAAACGCTCTAAAATCCAGGCATCATCTGCTACGCTGAGCGGCCGCCTTACAAAATTCTCCCGCGCCTTTGCCTCATGCCGGCCGGGGTGATTCTTGACGGCTTGAAGGACCCGTTCCATTTCAAGGTTGAGATCCTGTTGCGATTCTCCCGGAAGGGTGCGCCGCTCCCACAGCAGGCGTGAATGGCTGGCAATAACACTCAGCTCGGTGCCGCCTTCGATGATACTGACGTGCAGGCTGGCATAACCCAGCAAAGGATCGGGTTCGCGCGCATTCAGATCATGCTGGATCCTGTCCAGCTCTTCCAACGCAGAACGCAACGGCAAAATGGCATCGATGCCTTCCTCGGGGCGGCTGCCATGGGCGGCTTTGCCGTTTACTTCCAATTCATACCAATTGAAACCTTTGTGCTTTACCCCGATCTCTTCCTCGGTCGGTTCCAGAAAGATCGCGCCCAAAGGACGCGGTGAGACTGCCGAAAGCCATTTGTCGACCAGCCACTCCATTCCCGCACTTTTGTCTTCTTCATCGGCCACGAAGGTCAGATATACATCCAGGGGAGGCCGATGACGGATGAAGAAACCGGCCAGCAACAGCATGACGGCAATGCTGCCCTTCATATCATAGGTGCCGCGGCCGTAGAGTCTATCCTTTTCCTGCCGCAGCGTGAAGGGATCCGTCATGCCTTCGACACCGACGGTGTCAAGATGGCTGTTGAACAAGAGGGAGTTTCTTTGATTGGTTCCCGGTATACGGGCGATCACATTGGTTCGGCCGGGGACTATGGTCTGGATGTCGGTTTCGAGGTTCAAGCGCTGCAAATAGTGGAGGACAAATTTTGCAAGCTCCTCTTCACCGGGACCGCCTGAAAGAGTTGAATTGATGGAATTTATCCGAACCAGCCGGCTTAAAAGTGAGATCAATTGTTTTTCCAATGGATGTCGTCTCCTGGTGCGGATGGATTTTTGAGCTTACTTTTTGCAGAAGGATATTATATAGAGATTGAGACGATGTCAATCATAGGGGTTCAGAGGACAGAATGACAGATTATGCCGGTAAAGATAGATAGTTTGCAGGTGCACACCGATGCAAGGGGGGTGGTCTTTGAACCGCTGGCGGCCGAAAGGATCGCAACGCAACGCAACGCCCATGTCGTCATCAGCCGGCCCGGAGTTGTTCGCGGCAACCACTGCCACCTGCAGGGAACTGAAACAATCGCTGTGGCGGGGCCGGCTCTGGTTCGAATCAGGGAGGACGGGAAATTGCGCGACATCGAGGTTCCCGATCAAAAAGTCTATCGGTTCATCTTTCCACCCCAGGTGTCCCATGCAATTAAAAATACCGCTGATCGGCCGAATTTTCTGGTTGCCTTTAACACCTGCGCGCATGATCCGCAACATCCGGATACGATTCCTGATATACTGATAAAAAGTTAATCTAAGGCCGGCTGCCGATTGTGGGATCCTGTCTGTATTATTGCATCCAACATCTATGTTTAAAAAAGTGAAACTGGATGACTAACCTACAGTTCCGTTTTTGAATAAAAAGCACCAAATAACAAATGACAAACAATATCCAAATTTCAAGCTCCGATGGCCCAAACAGATTGTGCCTTACAGCCAAGTGGTACCTCCGGTTTGAACACAGGCAGCGTGATGCATATCAGAGACAGTCGAATCGACTTGATTCACGGAAAGCTAATAGTTATTTCGAAATTGTTATTTTTTTAGATTTCCATGGGGCGCCTGGTACCCACCCGGCTGCAACAGGCACGGAACTGGAGCGGATAAAAATAGAAAAGAATTATTAAGTTTAGATAATTAATACCGATAATACAAATTGACGGAAAAAATTGATCACACAAGCGTCGAAAAATGAGAGGCACCGAAAGCCGGTCAGGTAATTTTTTTTAAGGAGACCCATCGGATAGCATGCAACTGACACCATTTGACATCACCTATCGTTCTGCTGAGAAATTTTTTCAGGATTACCTCCAGCTCAAGGAGGGCAAGCTGTTTGTGCAGGCCGAAAATCCCGTGCCGAAAGATTCGCCGGTGGCCCTCAATTTTTTGGTGCCCCGCATCGATTATACCTTTCAACTGAACGGAATCGTATTGAAAACCCGCGGCCGCAAAATTGCGGAGCAGGTGGATAAACACCCGGGCATGCTGGTTGGTGTAAAAGATGATCTGGAAAAAATATTTGATAAATTAGACTTGAAACTGTTGGCCGACGAAAAATACCAGTTCCTGCTGGCACTTTGTGATACGTTGAAAGATTCCTGCTCCATCATCGCCTACGACAGCATCGATGAAGAGGCTGGGTCAAAGGAAGAGACCCCGTCGGACTCGGCATCAGAGCCGAACCCGGAATTGCCCACAACGGATCAAGGCGGGCCGAATTCGCGCACGCCGGCCGCAGTTGAAGCGCCAGCAGGAGGGCAATTGCAGTCTGAAGGTCTTGGGCAGGAAACTGAAAACAACTTTCCCCCTAAGACGACCGGGGCTGCCGCCGATGAGAAATCAGCAGCCGCGCTGGAGAAGCCGCCTGAACCCGATTCCGAACAAAAGCGCGCTGCGCTCCAATCGGATGAAACGTCCGGTGAAGAAGCATCCCAACTGAGCTTTGACTGGCTGCGTGAGGCCATTGCCCAGGAAGAGGCGGTCATTGAGGAAGCACCGCCGCCGGAGATCCAGGCTCCGCCGACCCAGGATAAAAAAAACCTCAGCCCGGAGGAGCGCGCTAAAGTAAAGCCGGTTGCAGAATTCATTATGGATCTGACAAAAGCCATGCTGCGCTCCGGCTATTATTCGCACGAACATCCCGGATCCCAGAAAGCCAAAAAGGGACTCTATGCGCAGTTTATAAAGAGCCTGGGGAAATCCTCGGAAATAATGATCACCAACGTGGAAACTCCCCAGAAAAAAGATATTTTAATCACGGGTATTCTGGATGAGCCGGTCAGCGTACGCACCCTGGTGGGAGCCGGCATGGCGGAGCTGTTTGTTCCCAAATTGACCGAGTTTTTTAACCGCAAGGGGTTGCTCAGCTTTGCCATCAAGAAGCAAATCACCGCCGCCCATTTCGAAAAGTACATCGACATTATGAGCGATCCCAGGGCGGATCACGGCCGAAGCAAGAAAATGGGCGAGCTTTTATCCCGGGCCTTGGCGAAAAATGGAATTACGGAAATTTCCACCATTTTTATGGACGATATCATCGTTCTGGAGAAAAATCTGCCCTGGCGCGTTGAAATGGCCATCCAGCGACTGACGAAGGACTTAAAAATCCTGCCGATGTTTAAAAGTAAATCGGATGAAGCCATTCTCAACCTGAAGGTAAAAATCATCCATGACATCATCCGACCTTTGAAATATGGTGCCTACCTCAAAGAACTCCTGGTTAATTGCTATATTATAGCGCAGCATGTTGATAATATAGAGTCTGAGGAAATAGAAGGGGTGATCATCGAGGGGATGCCGCCGAATTTGCTGCTGCCTACCGCGCACCACGTATTTGAAGATCTCAAGGACCTCAATAAATTAAAAGCTAAGGAAAAACCGAGTGCGGTCCTGCAGCGGCGGCATGAGGGGGTCAAACGCATCATTAAAACCTTGTCGCGCAGACTGATTCAGCTGAAAGTAAAAGGCGCGCAAAGCTTTCTGGAGGGGCTGCACAACAGCAACGTATTGGCTTTCAACGAGCTGCCGTCCGATGTGCAATACCTGGTCAATACCATGAAAATAGTGCGCGATGTGAAGGCGCGTCTCAATATTTACATTAATTGGGTATTCCAGCGGTTGACCCCCATAGATGCAATCGTCATGTTGAAATGCTTCCGCCGGGTGATACCGATCGTTCTTGAAGAACAGAATTGGATGGTGGCCTTCAAAATCACCCTGGCGGTCAACAAGGTCAAAAACGAAACGGATCTGTATTCACCCAAAAATAACCTGCCGGCCAACCCGTTTTATTTTATATTCAAAGATGGGTCCGACATGTTATCCAACGCATACTTGACGGTATCGACCACTTCACGCTTGGAGATTGATCAAATCGTTCGCCGGTTGGGCAGCAAGGGTCTGGATATTTTAAATCTGATTCTCATAAAAAGTGAAAATTCCGATGTGCGGACCGATGCGATGGAGACCGTTGTGAGTATGGGTGAAAAAGCGCGCCTCTGGAGTTTAAATGTCCTCCATAAAAACGGCCAGGATGTCGGAACTCTGAAGAACGCGTTGGCGATTATGCGGGAGGTGGGCAAAGCAAATGCGGATACCGGATTGGTCAAAAAATATGCCGACCATGCCGATCCTCAGGTTCAGGAAGAATCCCTGCACACCCTCATCAGTTTCAATGCCGAGGATCTGGAATCGGTTATCATAAAGGCCTTGACCAATCCGGATGACAAACTGCGCTGGCGTGCGCTTACCGCTCTCGGTAAATTGAACAGTCTATCCCAGGAGGCGATCGCCCAGATCCTGCAGATCATAACTTCCGATCCCCCGGATGATGACCAGCAGACGTCAGCCCACTGCCGCAAAATTGCCCAACTGATTCAAGCACTAGGGGCTTTAGATAACTTTCCGGCTCTGGACCACCTCGAGGAAGCGATTCTCAAAGTCGTTCAGAAATCGGTTGACTCCGGCAAGGGACTGATCACCCGTTTGAAGCTGCAATACCCCACCCCAGATCAAACCACCATTCTGATCGCCGCCTTCGCTACGCTCGGTAAAATTGGATCTGCGAAGTCCAACGATCAATTAGCGAAATTGGCCAAGGGCAAATCGGCCATCGCCCTCGAAGCTCAGAAGGCCATTAAACTAATCGCGGCGCGCCATACGAGAACTGCAGCGGCTGGGGCTGCGCACTGATGTGCTTAGGGCTCACTCAAAAATAATTTCACTATTATAGTATCGTAAAAAATTCCCCGGGTATTCTGCAATATTCATCTGCTTTCCGGCCAGGCGGCCGGTGTCAATTTTTATTGAAAGCAGCCGCTGACGGACCGCAATTGGTACACATTCCGGGTCCCGCTGCAGCCGGGAAACCGCCGGCATAGTCGTGAGATGCGCCGACTGAAAAACTTGACATCAGTTTTTTCACTTTGCCCTGACAGAGCGGACATTTTACCTGGGAATTATGGGAAGCGACCAGGAGGTCAAATTTATAGTCGCAGTGTTCACAGTTATATTCGTATAAAGGCATGACCTTTTCTCCTATCTCGTACCAGAAATATTATTTTGGGCTTTTGATTGTGCCGTAATCGGCTGGGATTATAAATTAGAATTTAAGATCTCATGCGTCCGTATGCAAGGGGTGTATTCGGCTGCATCAAAGGTGGACCCGATCGGATCCGGAAAAGAAAATTTCAGATTTCTCTCGGCCAGAAGCTTGCCCAGTTGGACGGCCGCACCGGCGTAGGCCGAATTTCGACCCGCCCTGGAACCGCAAAATAAGCAGATGCTTTTTTGCATTTTTCAGAATGCCTCAAGCCATTTTATCAGTTTTCAGCCCAGTGCCGTATCGCCGGCATCCACCAGGATCGTCTGTCCCGTGGTGGATTTCGCATCGGCTGCCAGATAAACGGCCGCGGCCGCTACATCTTCACGGTCTATTGTCTTTCCAAGGCGGGTGGGTTTTTGCAAATCCTGCAGGACTTCCGGCGCCCAGTTGACGAAGCCGGTGTCAACAAACCCCGGTGCGATGGCATTCACCCTGATTTCCGGCGCCAGCGCCCGGGCCAGGGCCTTGGTAATGCTGGAGAGCGCTGATTTGGCGGCGACATAAATCAGGGAGCTGCCGCGCGCCGTATATGCGGCAACGGAAGTGGTATTTATAATCGAGGCATCGCCGGTGGCTTTTAAATGCGGAACTGCGGCCCGGATGCAGTAAATAGGGCCTTTTACAATCACGCGCCAGGTATTTTCCAGTACCTCCTCACTCAGAAGCTCCAATTCGTGATGCGGAATGAAACGGGTCCAACCGGCGTTGTTGATCAGCAGGTCAAGCCGACCCATGCGCTCCACCGACTGGGCGATCAATTGCCGGGCCTGCCGGTCATTGGCAACGTCGGCCCGGAGCGCCCAGGCGCGGCCCCCGGCCTCTTCGATCCGGCTGACAACTTCGTGAGCCTGCTTCTTTGATTTGCTGTAGTTGACCACCACGGCCGCACCTTCGCGGGCGAAGCGCAAGCACATCGCCCGGCCGATTCCGGTGCCGCCGCCGGTCACCACCACCGCTTTATCTTTGAATTTCATTAGACCTCCTATTTACCCAACGCGGCAGCAACTGTTTAACGCTGAATGTGCAATTAATCAGGGCGGATTAATTAGATTGTATGACGGTTCCGGAGCTGAATCGCCGACCGACCATATTCGACAGCGTATCCGGCCCCTGCCACTGGATGATATGAACCCGCGGTACATTATTGGCCAGCGCTTCGAAAGCGGATTCCATTTTGGCTACCATGCCGCCTTTGATGGTGCCGTCTGCGATCAGGGCCTGCGCCTGCTCAACAGTGAGGGCCGGCCGGATCTGCTCCCGGACCAAAACACCGGGGACATCCGTTATAAAAACCAGATCGGTGCAACGGGCCGCCGCGGCAAGGGCCGCGGCGGCGCTATCGGCATTGACATTGTAGCTGGCCCCGTTTTCATCGGTGGAGATGGGGGAGATGATCGGCACCATTCCTGCTTTTAAAGCTTCCAGTACGATCCCGGGATTGACCTGCTTGATTTGGCCCACGTATCCCCAATTCAGCCCGCCGCGGGTTAACGGTTCGACAAGAAAAAGGTTTTCAGTTCTGCCCGACATCCTTTGGCAGGCAATGCCGTTGGCACTAATCCAGGCTGCAATCCGTTGGTTGATGGTTCCGGAGAGGACCTCCTCGACGATTTTTATATCTTCCGCCTGCGTCAGCCGGATGCCGTCGATAAATTGGGTTTGCCGTCCGGCATCCTTAAGCGCCTGCGAGATTTCAGCACCGCCGCCATGCACGATGATAAGCTCCAGGTTCCGACTGGATTTTACGGCCGTTGCCAGTTCTTTAAACCCCTGTTCTCCTTCAAACGCCCGGCCGCCGATTTTAACTAGGAGTCTTGAAGTCATTATTTATTCACACCAATTTATGTTTTCTATAAAATAGACAGCCGTGTATTAACATTTTAGTTGTCTGTTGTTGATTAGGAGCTAGAAAAATCTATTATCCAATACACTAAGGGATGAAATCGCTGGCCTCTTAGTGAATCCTGCGACTGGCAACCTGCAGCAACCTGCAACTAACCACCTACAACCAACAACACACGCCATTGCACGTAAGCGCAATGGCTACATGTTTTCCAGGACGTCCACCCCCAGCAGATTCAGCCCGTTTTTCAGCACCACGGCCGTTGCCTTGATCAACGCCAGCCGGGCTGCAATCAGCTGGTCGCTGCCCGCCTGCAGCACCGGGTGCTTGTTGTAAAACTGGCTAAACGTCTTGGCCGTGTTAAACATGTGCGCGGCAACTTTGGAAGGGTTGAGATCCTCGACGGCCCCTTTAACCTCTTCGGGAAACTGGATCAGTTTCTGAAGCAGCTGGACTTCTTCACTGTTGCCCAGCAAGGAGAAATCCGGCTCAATCAGGGGCGTTTGATTGGGCTTGGCTTTTTCCAGAATACCACAGATCCTGGCATACGCATACTGGCAGTAGGGCCCGGTAAAGCCGTCAAATGAGATGGACTCGGCCGGATCGAAATTAATGCTCTGGGCGGGACGCACCCGCAGCAGATAGAATTTAATAGCGCCAACCCCTATTTTTTCAGCCCTGTCCCTGACTTCTTCCTCAGCAAGCCGACCGTCAGGGTCCCGCCGGCGGATTTCATCTGCTGCCAGGTTTATCATCGCGGCAACAAGATCATCGGCGTCGACGATCTTGCCTTCGCGGGACTTCATTTTGCCTTCCGGCAAATACACCATGCCGTAGGACAGGTGATAGCAGTTTGGCGCCCACGCATAGCCCAGAGCAGCCAGGATCGCAAACAGGCATTTGAAATGATACTCCTGCTCGCTGCCGACCACATAGATGGAATAGTCCAGGTTGTGATCGGTAATTTTCAAAACAGCGGTGCCGATGTCCTGGGTAATGTACAGGGCGGTTTCGTCAGCGCGCAGCACTGTGACTCTCTTGGGCTCTCCATCCTTGTCGCGGCCGAATTCTTCTTCCGGCAGGAAAAACACAGTGTTGCCGCGCGGGTCCAGGGCGAACACCTTTTTCTCCAGACCCTTTTCGATGATGTCTTTGCCGAGCTTATAGGTGTCGGATTCATAGTAGAAGACATCGAATATCAACCCGAAGCGGCGGTAGGTTTCCGCAAAACCATCATACACCCAGCCGTTCATTGTCCGCCAAAGTTCAATGGTTTGCGGGTCGCCGGCTTCCCACTTTTGAAGCATTTGCTGGATTTCATTTTCGAGATTCGGATTCTTTTCGGCTTCCTGGGCGTAGCGTACGTAATATTTGCCGACAAAGTGGTCGCCCTTGAGGCCTTCCGATTCCGGGGTCGTGCCGTTGCCCCACCGCTGCCAGGCCAGCATGCTTTTGCAGATGTGAACCCCCCGGTCGTTGACCAGGTTGGCTTTGACCACCCAGTGTCCGGTGGCTTGGTACATGTTGGCAACCGCCATGCCCAGTGCGCCGTTGCGCAGATGCCCCAGGTGCAGCGGCTTGTTGGTGTTGGGCGCCAGATACTCCACCATCGCGCGTTTGGCTTGACCGATGTCCGATGAACCGTAGGCGGCATCCCGGCTGATGATATGACGGCAAACATCACCAAAAAGCAAATCTTCCTTAATTTTAAGATTTATGTACGGGCCGGCAGCGCCGGCCTTTGCGATGACGTCATCGGGTTCGATATGCGCCACTATATTGGCAGCGATTTCAGCCGGCGATCTGTGAAACTGTTTTGCCAGGGGAAAACACCCGACGGCAAAATGCCCCATCTGCGTATCCGGCGGAAACCCGATTTCAAGTTGGTCTGCGGGATGATCATAGGCTTTTTGGGCGGCCGCACTGATTTTATTCAGGATTGTTTGCTTGAGTCCGGTAACTGGCATTAAATATTCCTTATAATGATCCTGCTGAGATTTAGAAATTTAATTTATGACAGAAAAAAAATCTGCAATCAAGGAGAAACCTTACATGAAGCAGGCCTTGTGATTTAAACTCTCAATAGAATGAATTCGCAAAAATTGCAGACTAAGGGCTCACTCAAAAATAACTTCACATTTTATACGCCGATGCATCTCATGCGGCTGCGTTGCGAAAGCTCGGAATATCCAGATATTCCTGCGTTTTCGCGCCTTGCCGCAAGAGCGCCTCAACGCTTAAAACTGTGAATTAATTTTTTCGTGAACCCTAAGTGAAGGCTATGTAAATTCCAAGCACCAAAACTCAAATAACAAACAAATTCCAATGACCGAAATTCAAAATTTCAAACAACAGATCTTTCCACCGATTCGCCAAACGGCACTATCACCGGCAGTTAATGGTTTGTGAAGCGATGCGCTCCACCTACACTGAACGTTTTGTTCATTGAGTATTGGAATTTGCGATTTATTTGTAATTTGGTACTTGAGATTTGGGATTTCATTTATCTATAGAACCTTCTGACGCAACTGGATTCAAAATTACCTTAACGGTACCCCACTTATATACACAAAGAGCACAACATACTGTGGTTATTCCGTGCTTGACACACAAAAATTAATTTGCCATAGTCCCCTGTCAACAAAGAAATTCATCTTTTACACCCGATCCGGGCAAGCCGGAATTGAAGATTGAAAATGGCGAATTGAATTTTTTCAGGAGAAAAAAATGGAGAAATACGCGGAACAAACGCAACAGGAATTCGAAGGCTGGCAGGAATTTATCAACAAACCCATCGATGAAAAAGTGGGTGAATTCAAGAGGAATGATCGCCTATTTGATGTCATATATGCCCAGCAGTTCGACCGGCCGTTTCTGGATTATCTTTGCAATCTGGCCGATTCGATCAGACTGCTGGCCAAAACGAAAGTGGGCCAGAGCAAATTGCGGCACCTGCTGCCCCACAAACGTGCGATGCTTTACTTTGTTCAGCCTTCGACCCGGACGTTTCTATCCTTTCAAAATGCCTGTCACATTCTGGGATTGTCTATTTCCGAAATCCGGGGAACATCGACCAGTTCCGAAGTGAAGGGCGAATCACCCGAAGACACCATCCGCACGTTTGCCAGTTACGTCGATCTGATTATTTCGAGGCATCCGGAAGCCGGGTTCGCCGAAAAAACGGCCTGGGTCCTGAATCAAACCGAGCGCCCCGTTCCGGTGTTGAACGGCGGTTCAGGTCCCGATCAGCATCCCACCCAGGCGCTGCTGGATATTTACACGCTGGAAAGAGAATTCAGAACCATCGGCGGTCTGGACGGCAAAAAGATTGCCATGGTCGGCGATTTAATGCGCGGCCGTACCGTACGTTCTTTAAGTTATTTAATGAAAAATTACAAAGACGTTGAGCTGGTATATGTTGCTCCGGATGTCTTTCGGATGAAAGACGACATTAAAGAATTTTTAAGCAAGCATGCGATTCCCTTCAAAGAAACCGATAATTTTGAAAGTATCCTGCCGGAAGTCGATGCCATTTACATGACCCGGATCCAAAATGAGTATGCCGCGGACCCGAGGAGCGAAGCCGAAACCTATCCGGGTTTTCATCTTAAAATGAAGCATCTGTCCATGATTCAAACCCATTGCGCCATTCTGCACCCGCTGCCCCGGCGTTATGAAATCGATGTCAGAATCGACAAAGATCCGCGGGCTGCGTACTGGCGTCAGGAGCGCTGCGGCATGTGGATCAGGGCGGCTCTGATTGCCTATATTTTCCGGGTGGACGATGAGATTATGGAGGAGTTTAATTAATCTGCCCCATAAAATTTCCCATCCATCCAAGTTGTAAATTGCTTTTTGGCAATTGAAGCAAGTTTTTAAAATCCAGGATCAGGCGGATTAATTAAGCTTAAATATTTGGTATCGATTTTTGACCCCTTGGCAACGAGCTGGTCGACCAGGGGAATCAATAGCTCATTTATATTGGCAATCACGTCATCCTTCAATCTGCAGCTTTCGATGCTCGATGTGCTCCAGGACCTCCGTGAGAGAATTGTTTTTTCGCTCGAGTTCGATGATTATTCCTGCGTAGATCCTCCTCTGAGGTCTTCAAAGTTTCTTCAGTCTTTTTATATTCGGTGATATCTCTTCCTACCGACTGAATTTCCTGCAAATTGCCGGAATCATCAAACAACGCCCGCCGGCGCCATTCCACCCAGAAAATTTCACCATTAATTAATTATTGCAATGATCTTTGAATTATGCTTTGCAACAAGCTGGCAATTTGCAGCCTGCCTGTCGGAAAAATCATTCTGTTCGGCCGGATGTGAAAAAATTGCCGATCATTTTTCCAGTATTCCATTATTCCATGGGGTTCTATGGCGGCGCTTTGCATTGCGCCACTACGGATGTTTACCGTGAAGGCACCTGCGAAGATTACTTCCCCAAACAGGGGGAGGGATTTTAAGTCCTTAGAAGTAAAGTCTATGCTCATGATATTAAGGATTAGTTGCGCTGACTGCCAACCTAAAAGCATTGAACAAGTTATTGCAGTCGATTTCAGGCCAGCCGGAGCTGGATTAATAACTACGGATGGATTACATGTACCATGGATGCAGCAATAAATTACATAGAAGTAGTGGAAATCAATGACCACCTAATCTATTTTTATTGGGGACGTCACCAGGACCACGCTGAAATGGATATGCGTCTGGGCGGCGGCACGTATGCAATCTACAAGGGGGATTCGGCCATCATTGTCGATACCATGGACTTGCCCGGTCAGGGAGCCTGGGTAAAGAATCACCTGCAGACACAATACGCCATAAGGAATTTTATGGTGGTAAACACTCACTGGCATCTGGATCACATTGCCGGCAATCACGTGTATGCGAATTGCGCCATCATCGGTCATACCGACACTAGAACCATAATATCAGCCAATAAAGAAGCCATCGAAGCCGGGACGCTATGGGGAGGATTTCCGGCATTTGCGGCGATCCCGCCCAATATTACCTTCACGGGCAGAATGGATCTCTGGTTGGACAATCTGAAGGTCGAACTTCATGAGTTTAAAATTCATTGTGCAGGCCACTTAGCGGTTGTTTTACCCGATGATAAAATTCTGCTGGCCGCCGATATGCTGGAAGATCCGATCTGGATTTTCCAATTTAACTTTGCGTCACCTGAAACTCAGCTGGCAGAGTTCGACAGAATGAGGACCATGGACATCGACCGCATTTATGCCAATCATTGCAATTTAGATACAGTCAAGACCGGCGGCTATGACAAGCGCTTTATAAAAAATAATGCCGACTACCTGAAAAGAATGATAGCTGATGTGGAGAATCCGGAATTCTGTGCACATAAGGCGCAGGTCTACATCGGTGATGCGCTTGCCGCCGGTGAACTGACCTGGTGGGAACCGTATTCGGAGATTCATGCCCGGAACATCGAGACCATTCAAAATCTTCAATGACGGTAATATGACAACTCCGGAAATAGCGGCGATAATATACGGGCTTGTTTCAGCGGTATCGTGGGGTGCGGGCGATTTTTCAGGCGGCTTCGCCACCCGATCAGGCAGTGTATTGGGGGTGCTTTTCGTCGGCTACCTCGTTAGTGTGGTACTTTTAACTATCTGTGCCCTATGGCTTGGAAGCCCCCTGCCGAATCTATTCTCTTTCGCAGCCGGAGCATTGGCGGGCGTTACCGGTTTGATGGGTCTGGCCGCCCTTTATAAGGGCCTGGCGGGCGGGCAAATGGGAATCGTGGCGCCGCTTACAGCAGTCACCACCGCCGTTTTGCCGATTCTTTTGGGCATGTTTTTGGAGGGATTTCCTGCAAGACTGCGGATTATGGGGTTTCTGGCTGCCTTTACGGCGATCTGGCTGCTTTCGGTGCCTGAAAAATCTCAGGAATTTCAATGGCGGCAAATCAGTTTACCGATAACGGCCGGGATTTTTTTAGGGCTATCGCTCATACTGGTCGATCAGGCAGCCGAGCAGAGCGTGTTATGGTCTCTGGTCGGCAATAGAATTGCCGGCATAGCTGTTTTAATTGTGCTGTTGATAGTATTTCGCCAGGGCAGCATGCCGTCAAAGGGCAGCTACCCCATCATCTGCCTGGCCGCTATTTTCGATACGGGCGGCTATATTTTTTATGCATTGGCTGCGAGTACAGGCAGACTTGATACTTCAGCCGTCCTTGCCTGCATGTATCCTGCTACAACGGTTATGCTGGCGTGGCTGCTTTTGAAGGAGCGCCTCTCGGGCCGGCAATGGATGGGCGTGATCGCAGCATTTATTGCCATCACTTTGATAGCTGTTTGAGAGACTCGTTTGTTGCAGACATAAAGGATATTGGCATGGAATCAGAGATGTAAGTTCCTGCAGATACCATTTTACCGGAGTGTTGGCGTAATGGAGTATTTTGCTATAATTCCAGAGCCCCTCGGGGGGTTTCAAAGCCGGGTCCTGCGGGTCCCGGACGCATTGAATGACCAGGAGATAAAATATGATCAAAAATCCCGTACCTTGGCCCGACGGCAAAAAATGTGCGGTGGCCTTCACCTTTGATATGGATACCGACAGCCTCATTCACCTGGCGCATCCGGAGGACGGCTTCCGGCGGGTTTCCGGCATATCGATGCTGCGGTACGGGCCGGAAGTGGCCGTGCCCCGAATTGTCGACACTTACAGGGAATTCGGCATTCAGCAGACGTTTTTTGTTCCCGCCTGGTGTATCGAGAATTATCCGGCGGCCGTAAAAGCAATGGTGGACGGCGGCCACGAAGTCGCCCATCACGGCTACCTCCACGAAAATCCGCTGGCCGGCAGTCGGGAGGAACAACACTATTGGCTGAAGCGGGGGATTCGGATCATTGAGAATGCCACCGGGCAAAGGCCGCGGGGGTGGCGCGCCCCGCTTTACAACTTTTCGGACAATTCAGCGGACCTGCTGATCGAAGAGGGATTTCTCTACGACGCCTCGCTGATGGGCGATGATGTGCCCTACATTTTAAAAACCGATCGGGGTGAACTGGTTGAACTGCCGGCCCACTGGGGTGTCGATGATTGGCCGCAATTTGTCCAGTCCATGGACCTGGACTACATGATGCCGATTAAAGCGGCGTCGCGCGGCATCGAGGTTTTTCGGGAGGAGTTCGACGTTATGCACGAATATGGCGGGCTTTGGATCGGCGTCTGGCATCCGTTTGCGACGGGCCGCCTGGCACGCTGGCGCCAGGTGGTGAAACTCATCGAGTACATGCAGAGCAAAGGCGACGTCTGGTTTGCCCGCATGGAAGATATCGCCCGGCATGTTCGGCAATGCATCGATGACGGCCGGTATTCCCCCAGGATTGACAAACTGCCCTACTATCACGGCAAGATTTCAGTGCGGCCGATTAAGGAGTGACGGCATCTTCAAAAGCCATGAGTCAGCCAACCGGCAAGGCCGTTGACCGGACGGTTTTTCAAGAATCCCGCCGGGGATAAAACTGAGGAGCTTGCGATGGATGATTTTATTCCAACTTCGCAATTTGTTCGCGCATCAGGCGCATGACATGCCGCTCAAGTTCTAGGTATCCGGGCATGCTCAGTACCGCTTCTTTATCCGAAATACGACAGCCGTTTTTAAAATCAGTAATAATGTTTTCGCGAACAGTGCCCGGATGCCTGGACAAAAAAATGATGCGATCCGCCAGAAACAGCGCTTCATCAATATCGTGGGTAACAAGCAGCACGGTCGTGCTGGAGCGCTCGAGTATAGTGAGCAGCAGTTCCTGCATACTCCATCTGGTCTCGGCATCCAGTGCGCCAAAGGGTTCGTCCATTAACAGAATTGACGGATCATTGGCCAGCGTGCGGGCGATCGCCACACGCTGTTTCATGCCGCCGGAAAGCTGGTGCGGATACGCATTTTTAAACTTGGTAAGTTTTACCAGCTCAAGAAAATGTTCGGCGCGTTCACGTCGTTCGTTCGGCGGGACATTGTTCAGACGCATCCCGTATTCCACGTTTTTCTGCACGGTGAGCCAATCGAAGGAAGTATACGACTGAAAAACCATACCACGATCCCGGCCGGGACCGACGATCTCTTTTCCGTCGAGAAAAAATTTGCCGGAATTAGGCTCCTCCAGCCCCGCTGCCATCCGCAGCACAGTCGACTTTCCGCAGCCGGAGGGTCCTAATAGCACACACAGCTCATTTTCGTGTACGTCAAACGTGACCTTTTCGACAGCCGTGATGCTCAACCCCTTTTCAAGCTGAAAGACCTTGGATACATCTTGAACCGAGAGCTTTACCCGGCGGTTCTGGCCGGGTGCGCATTCACCGTTTATCCGCGGCCGGCTGTTTTCTGCACTCACTGATTGCCCTCCACGATGTAAGGGAACAGGCGACGATGGGCTGTCTTGAAGAGAAAGTCGAACATCAGGCCCAATATGCCGATGACCACGATGCCGGCCATGATAGAATCGGTATGTAAAAAGCGCTTGGCCCGCATCATCATGGCCCCGATCCCCGTTGACGAGGCCACGATTTCCGCAATCACCAGATAGGTCCAGCTCACCGCCAGCATTTGGCGCATTGCGACAACGATATTCGGCATGACGGCCGGCACAATTACCGTCCACAGAATTTGCCAACGATTCCCGCCCAGCGTCATCGCCGTTTCAAGCAGTTCGTTGCCGACTGATTTGGTATAGTCCATGATCATCGTGATTAAAAAAAAGACTACCCCTATGAACAGCAGCGCAAGCTTGGGCGCATCACCGGTGCCGAACCACATCAGCAGGATGGGGATAAAGGAGGGGGCGGGGAGGTAGCGCCAGGCCATAACGAATGGGTTGAAAAAAGACTCGGCCACTCGAAAGGAGCCCATCAATATTCCGAGAGGAATCGCAATGGTGCAGGCCGCGGCAAAGCTCAGAATAATTCGGTAGATGCTGATGAGAATGTCTTTGATAAATCCATGGTAGACGATCTGCTCATAGAGCGCCGCGATCACTTTCTGGGGCGTGGGTACCAGCAATTCCGTCACCCAGCCCAAGGCGACGGCAAGTTCCCACAGCAAAAAAAATATCAGCCAAACAGCGATACCCAGCCCCAGAAACCAGCTCCAGGGTATGGGTTTTTTGTATTCAAACCAGCGCTGTTTGCGCTTTTCGGCCGGTATTTCCGATTGGGTCATATTTGAATGCTTTTACTTGCGCGCTGAAAAGGACTGGCGATAGCCCTCATTGATCAGGTCCTGCATGAGACTGCAATCGACTCCCTTGGCGGGGTCGTGCACCTTTTTCAGGACGCCCAACTTTACCCACCATTCATTGGTTGTTTTGACGCTTTCCAGAAACCCGCCATGTTTCTGGCCCAGTCCCGGTTCACCATCCAGGACGCCGCAAAATCGGGCCGACTCATCGAAGTCAAACATGTAATTGCCGCCGAGAAGATACTTTCCGTTGGTACCCATCACGGATTCGACGTCTGCGACCGGCCAATCCAGATATTTGGCAAAAAATTTGTTGGTTTCAGCCGTGTGATCGTGCCAGTAGCCGACGGCATCCCAGCGGGCGCGCAGCATGTCCAGCGCCGCCTTGCGTCTGTTTTTAATGAAATTTTTATTCATATAAATTGAATCTCCGAACATGCCCTTTTCAAGGAAGTAGGGCTCGGAAGTATTGGCGACACTTTTGCATCCCGGCATACTGGCGATAAGTTTGGAGACCCACGGTTCATACATATAGGCGGCGCTGATATCGCCGGAGAGCATTGGGCCGACAGCCTCGTCGGCGTTTAAGTTTACCCAGCTGACGTCTTTGGGCGTTATCCCATGCTTGTCGAGCCACAGACCCATCAACAGTTGGCCGATGTAGGCCTGGGGAGCTGCGACCTTTTTGCCTTTTAGATTTTGAGGCTCAATTCCGGGAGCCAGCGTGATTTGATCGACACCATAGGAGGGGTTGGTATAGGCCACGTTGGTCACTGGAAGATCGCTTTCGATGGTAAAGGAAATATAGTCCAAAGTGCATACGTAGATGTCCAGCTGTCCGGCCGCCAACATCGCATGTCCGCCCAGCGGATCCTCCATGATGCTGACCTCGATGTCGTAATCGGGCGCCATATTTTTCTCTCGGACAAGTTCATAAAAACTGTATCCCGGCCACGACACGCAGGCGCCGACTTTTACCTTCTCTTTGGCTGCCACTTCCTGGCAAAAGGCCATGAGGAACAATGCGAACACGACGGGGATAACTATCAATTTTTTGGACTTCGGATTCATTCTGCCTTCCTTCCGTGTTGTGGTAAGTAGATTTTTCTGCAGCGGCTCGAGGTTATGTTATAGAGATCAATATTTTTGTTTGTCAATAAAAAAAGATGATTGGGATTTAGCGCGGGCGGTAAAATTCAATGGCGCTAGAGGGCCGGTTGTGATATTGAATCTGGATTCGAATTTTCAGTGATAACGGAGGCCAACGCATGAGGCCTTTTAGACTCAAAGACAGGGTCGCAGTGGTAACGGGGGGCAGCCGGGGAATCGGCAAGGGCATTTGTGTCGCCTTTGCCGAAGCGGGGGCCCACATAATCTTTTCCTATGCTTCAAACCACGAAGCGGCCGGCCGGACTGCTGCGCAGGTGCGGTCCTTTAATGTTCGATGCATGGCCGTTCAGGCGGATGCGGGCAGTGAAGCCGATATTGAGCACCTGGCCCTAAGGGCGCAAAAGGAATTTGGCAGGATCAATATCCTGGTAAACAATGCCGGCACCATCGGCCAAGAATTTGCAGTGCAGGATATGCCGGCCGAGGAATGGGATCGTCTGATTTCCGTCGATTTGCGCGGCGTGTTTTTGTCTGCGAAATACTTTATCCCCCTGATCGAGAAACGTCCGGCCGGCAAAATTATTAATATTACTTCCGAACTGTCTAAAAAAGGCAGGGCCAACTTTGCGCATTATTGTGCCGCTAAAGGCGGTATTAACAGCTTTACGCGCAGTTTGGCGCTGGAGCTGGCGCCGCATATTCTGGTCAACGCCATTGCCCCGGGTCCGATTGCAACCGATATGATAACGGCGGACATGGAACCTGAATGGGTTGAAAAAGAAAAAGATATCCCCCTCAGGCGCCTGGGTACGGTGGAGGAAATCGCCGCAGTAGCGCTGCTGCTGGCATCCGATGAAGGTAATTTTTTCTGCGGCCAAATTATCAGCCCCAATGGCGGCGCCGTATTTTTTTAAAGACGAAAAGCTATGGCTTCCGATAAAGACAGTTCCAGACCGCGGGTTGCACTGGTGACGGGTGCTGCCGGCAAAATCGGCCGTGCCGTGGTCAAACGGCTGGCGTCGGCCGGCTGGAGGGTCGCCGGAATCGATCCCAAAGCGAATTATGCTGAAATATCGATTCAAGCGGATGTCGCCGACCGAACTGCCGTGTGGGACGCTGTGGCTGCTGTGGCAGGGCGATGGGGGATGATCGAATTGCTCGTTACCGCAGCCGCCGACTATCGACAGGCTATGATCGGCGAGATGTCCTTGCTGCGCTGGCAGCGGATGCTCGACATATGGTTGGGAGGAACCGCCAATGCCTGCGCAGCCGTATTGCCCAAAATGGTTGAGGCCGGCCGCGGATGTATCGTGGTCCTGGCGGCTGATGTCAGACCCGGCGGCCAAGGGCAAACATATGTTGCGGCAGCTTCGGGCACGCTGGCGGCCTTCGTAAAAAGCCTGGGCAGCGAGGTGGCCGCCGGCGGTGTACGTGTAAACTGTCTGGCGGTTAAACATTCGATCAATCCCGATTGGGTGGCCGAGACAATCTGCTTTCTGGCAGACGAGGGCCGGTATTATGCCGGCCAGGTGATGTTTCCCGGATCTGATTCTTAACGGTAGAGAAAGACGCTTTATGGATCACACTCAAAGGCTGAAGGATAAGGTCGCCCTGGTGACCGGCGCCGGCCAGGGTATCGGCAGGGCAATTGCTATACGACTGGCCCGGGAGGGGGCTCGGGTAGCCGTTAACGGGCGCATGGCGCATCCCAAGATTCAAGCGGTGGCCCGCGAAACCGGCGGTATTTCCGTGGTTGCGGATATTGCCGACAGCATCCAGGTCGCACGGATGGCGGCGGCGGTTGAGAAGCAACTCGGGCCCATTAATATCCTGGTTGCCAATGCGGCCTACATGAACATGGCGCCCTTTTTGGAGCAGGACCCTGCCGATTGGTGGAAGCATTTGAACGTCAACCTGACCGGTCATTTATCCTGCATTCACGCTGTAGTGCCGGGCATGAGACGCCTGGGCGGCGGCAATATCATCATCATCAGTTCAATTTTCGGTGTCGAAGGGTGGAAAAACGCCTCGGCCTACGCGGCATCCAAGTCAGGCTTGACCGCCTTGGGAGAATCTCTGGCCGAAGAACTCCGATCGGAGAACATCCATGTCGGTATTGTGCATCCCGGTGTCATTGATACACCGCAGCTTCAGGTCGATGCCAAAGATCTCAATCTTACGGTAGAAGAAGTCAAGGCCGTGTATGCCCGGGACATACCCATGGGCCGAATCGGAGATACGCAGGAGGTGGCGGCAACCGTTGCGTTTCTGGCGGCGGAAGGCGGGCCTATTTTTTCCGGCCGCAGTCTTCAGATCAACGGTGGACAAAGCCGCTGTTCCTGCCGACCGGGGTAAATTGTTTGACTGATCCGTATCCGGCGATATGTAGTATTTTGAAAATTTTATAACAAAAAGACCGAGCGCAGCGTTTCCTTAATTTTAGGCAGTTTTAGGCAATTTAGGCAATTTAGTGCATTTTAGACATTTATTTATTATTCGATATCAGATTGTCATGATAAGAGGCTGAGGTAAAAATTTATACGACCAAGTAAAGTTAAAGTATAGGAGGTTTAGCATGACGGAAAATGAAAAAAAGACGGTTGTCAGCTCCTGGAATGAATGGGATCCTTTAAAGCACGTCATCGTCGGACGTGCAGAAGGCGGCATGCTGCAGGCACCGGAGCCGGCCGTATACCGGGATTTCAGCAAAGACGGTTTTCCTTTCGGCAAGTGGGGACCCATGCCCGAGGAAAGAGTGGCCAAAGCCGTTGAGCAGCTGGATAATTTTGCCGGTATTCTCAAAAAGCGCGGCATCCGCGTCGATCGGCCCGAACCGCTCGATTTCAGTCAGGCGATCCAGACGCCGGACTGGAAACAGGAGTCTATGTTGGGCTGTATGCCGCCGCGGGATCTGCTGTTGACGGTCGGCAATGAAATCCTGGAGGCCACCATGTCTTTTCGCAGCCGCTGGTTTGAGTATCTTTGCTACCGGCCGGTGCTGGAAAAATACTACGCGGAAGATCCCGATTTTCGCTGGGAAGCCGCTCCCAAGCCGCGTCTCACCGAGCGTACCTACAAAAAAGACTGGCATAAAGAATGGAATCAGCTCAGCGACGCGCAACGCCAGAAAAAAGCGGAGGCCAGCGACTGGATAATTACCGAAGTCGAACCGCTCTTCGACGCGGCCGACGTCGTGCGCTGCGGCAAGGACCTTTTCGTGCAGTATTCAATGGTCACCAATGACGCCGGGATCCGTTGGCTGCGCTCGCATTTCCGCGATCATCGGGTGCACAAGGTGCGTTACAAGGAAATGCAGCCATGGCACATGGACTCGACCCTGGTGCCGATCCGCCCCGGGCTGGTCGTCTGCAACCCGGCCCGGCCGGTTTTAACTCCCAAGGTCACGGAACTGTTTGAAAAGAATGACTGGGAAATTATCTGGGCCCCCAAGTCGGTTCTCAAAGAGAAACGGCCGCTGTGTTACTGCAGCATCTGGCTGAACATGAACTTTCTGGTGATCGACCCCAAGACCGTCTGCGTCGAGGCCAGCGAGACCCCCATGATGGAGGCCCTGGACAAGCACGGGGTCGAGGTCGTTCCGGTGCCGTTTTACGACGTGGTCATGTTCGGCGGCTGCCTGCACTGTGCTACGGCGGACGTCTACCGCCAAGGCGGCTGCGAGGATTACTTCCCCAAACAAGTGGAGGGATTTTAACTCTTATGCGCTTCGGGCTGAATTGACGGCTTGAAGCAGATGGAAGGCACCAAACCAATTTGAAAGGAGGCCGAAATATGAAATTTTTTTCCTTGTCATCCGGTTGGAAGGGATTTTTCTTAACGTTAACCGCCGTTAGCTTCATTTGCAGCTCCCCGGCAGTCGCCAAAACATTGATCATTAAGTTCGGCACCTATGATCCGCCGCTTGAGCTCACCCTGGATAAAACCAACGGTGAATTCGCGTCGACCAACATCAAGGGCCAGGCCTTCAAAGATATTATCGAAAAGAAAAGCCGGGGTGAGATCGAGGTCAAAGTGTTTCCCTCCGGTCAACTTGGCAATGACCGCGAAGCCCTGGAGATGATCAAGGCCGATACCATGGACATGAGCGGCTATCCCGGGGGCCCGATTACCAACTTCGCCCCGGAGATTCTGGCGATTCAAATCCCCTACTTGTTCAAAGATATCAACGTCGCCAAGAGAGTGTTGACAGGCCCTGTCGGAGAGGAATTGGTCGAACTGATTGCCAAGCGAGACGGAATTCGAATTCTGGCCTGGGGTTTTGAAGGGCCCTATTACAATTTCATGTCCGTTAAAAAGCCGATTCATGTGCCCAGCGACTTGAAAGGACAGAAAATCAGGACGCTCGAGACTCCCAATCTGGTGGAGATGGTCAAACTTGCCGGGGGAACGCCGACGCCGATTTCTTTCTCCGAGCTTTATACTTCCCTTCAGCAGGGAGTGGTGGACGGCTGCATTACGGCCGATCCGTTCGTGCGGATGATAAAACTGGACGAGGTGCTGAAATATATCAATAAGGCCGACTTTTACCTGGGAATGTCCAACATTTATGTGAGCGAGAAATTTTGGAACAAGCTGTCGGCCGAGCAAAAATACCTGATTAAAGATGCCTCCCTGCAAGCCATGACGACGTTTGAAGGCCTGACCTTGTGGGGCGGAACGGTATGGGGCAGCTTTTTTAAGAAGGAAGGGATCGAAGTCTATGTCCCTACTCCCGCCGAGATGAAGATATGGCAGGATACTATGCATGAACCTATGGTTAAATGGACCAAAGAGCGCATCGGGGCCGAGTGGGTAGATAAATTTACCAAGGCTTCCCAGGAAGCGGAGAAAGAATTGTACGGTAATTAATCCGCATTAATCCGCCCTGAAAAGTCGGACCTTGAAGATCGCAAATTAATCGTTGAAAAAGAAGGTGTCTGTTGGATCGAAGGTTTGGCGGATTAATTATTTTATGCTTCGCATTCTTTAAAAACCCAATCTCTCCCAAAAGGAGCGGCTTCATGCGAAAATTTAACGACCTCCTATTGGGGCTGTGCAAATATGCCCTCATCGTAATGGTGCCCGTCATGACGGGGATTATCTTCGTGCAGGTGGTTTTGCGCTATGTTTTCCAATCGCCGTTTAGCTGGGCCGAAGAGCTGGCCCGCTATCTGCTGGTCTGGATCACCTGCCTCGGATCTGCCTATGCGATTCGCGACGGCATGCACATCAGCATTAGTTATCTGCGAACTAAATTGCGGGGTCCGGCCCAAACGGCCGTGACGGCGATAATTTATGTTATTACCCTGGGGTTTTTCATCTACTGCATCAAAGAGGGGTCGATGTTCTCGCTGGAGCAGTGGAGCCAGCGTTCGACGGCCATGCAGATCCCGATGACCATTCCCTACATGGCGATCCCGCTCGGCTTTACAATCATGTTTCTGGTGGGGCTTGAATGCTTCATCGCGGAGATGCGCAAGCCGGCTATGGGCAGCACTGCGAATTGAACGCACCGTGCTCGCCGTTAGACCGCAACCAATCGGCAAAAGGAAACTATATGATCCTGGCGGTATTAATCGGCGTATTATTGGTCACGATGATTTTGGCGGTCCCGATTGCCTGGTGTCTGGGGGTCAGCGGCCTGGTGGCCCTTATTCTGATGGATATGCCGCTGTCGATCGTGCCGCAAAAGATTTTTTCCGGCATGGATATCTTCCCCATGTTGTGTCTGCCGTTTTTTATCCTGGCCGGGGAGATCATGGCGCACGGCGGCATATCCAAAAGATTGCTCAATTTTGCGGTGATCTGCATCGGTTTTGTGAGGGGCGGATTGGCTTTGGCCAATGTGATGGCCAGCATGCTCTTCGGTGGCATTACCGGAGCGGCCACCGCGGACGCTTCCGCATTGGGATCGGTGGAAATTCCGATGATGGTCGAAAACGGCTATGATGCGAAATTCTCGGCCGCAATCACGGCGGCATCGGCTTGCATCGGGCCCATCATTCCGCCCAGTTTGCCGGTGGTGATCTACGCCCTTGCCGTCAGCGGTGTGTCGATCGGTGGACTGTTTGCGGCCGGCATGATTCCGGGGATTCTGGTCGGCATTGCGCTGATGGTTGCCAGTTACATCATTTCGGTGCGGCGCCAGTACCCCAAGCGCGAATACAAGGTAAGTGCACGCGAAATTGTCACCTCAACCAAAGATGCAATCCTGGCGATCATCACCCCTTTGATCATCATCGGCGGCATCGTCGGCGGTATTTTCACGCCCACAGAGGCCGCTTCCGTGGCCGTCGTGTATTCATTTGTAATCTCAGTTTTTGTTTACCGCGAGCTGAAAATTTCCGATTTGCCAGGCATGTTTTTGAGGAGCGGTGTAATTTCAGCGGTCGTCATGATTATCATCGCCACGGCCAACATTTTCGGAGTGGTGGTCGCTTTTGAGCAGCTGGCCGAGAAGCTCGAGGTGCTCGTTCAGCCGCTGGGGTACTACGGATTCATTCTGGCCATCAATGTTATTTTCCTGGTCGTCGGCATGTTTATGGATCAGAATCCGGCCATTTTGATTTTAGCGCCTGTTTTTGCTCCGATTGCGGCCAACCTGGGAATCGAACCGATCCATTTCGGCATTATCGTCATCATGAACCTGGTGATTGGGTTGATTACCCCGCCTCTGGGACAGGTCCTCTTTGTTGTCTGCCCGATTGCCAAAGTATCGTTCGAAGAAGTTGCCAGAGAAATTTTTGTCTTTATCCTGGTGGAAATCGGCGTCCTAATGCTGGTAAGCTATGTGCCGATTATCTCGACGTTTATTCCGCGACTTTTTGGTTATATTCATTAATTCTAACATGGTCTGGAGAAGTTCTGGCGTCTTATTTGCAGTTTTTATGCGGCATATTCGCAAACCTTACTACCAAGGGCACGATGTCCAAGAAGAAACCATGACAACAACCAAAGGATTCCTCATCGATCTTGACGGTGTCGTCTACATTGAAGACCAGACGATTCCAGGTGCGGTAGAAACGGTGAATTGGCTGCGGCGGCAGGGATTTCCCATCCGCTTTCTGACCAACACCACCATGCGTTCCCGTGACTCGCTGGTTGCCAAGCTTTTACGGTTCGGTATTCAGGCCGCGTCCGGGGAGATGTTCAGCACTGCCGTAGTGGCCGCCCGATGGTTGGCAGATAAAGGCGTTTCGCGTGTGCAGCTTCTTCTGACCGAAGATGCCAAAAAGGACTTTGCCGGTTTTGAAATAACGGACAGCCAACCGGAGGTCGTCGTGGTAGGGGATATGGGTTCGGCATTTACATTCGACGTCCTGAACAGCGCCTTTCTTTCGGTCAAAGCCGGTGCGCAGCTGATTGCGCTGCAAAAGAGCCGTTACTGGCAGACGAAGAAGGGACTGGCGCTGGATGCCGGTGCGTTCGTGACGGCGCTGGAGTATGCAACGGAGACCGAAGCGGCGCTTATCGGCAAGCCGAACCGGGCTTACTTTGATATGGCGCTGCTGGATATAGGACTTGCCCCCTCCCAGGTGGCCATGATCGGCGATGACATCCATACGGATATCGTCGGGGCCCAGGCCGTCGGGATGCCGACAATCCTGGTCCGAACGGGCAAGTATGCCTATGATGCGCAAAAACCGCTGCCCGTGCAACCCGACTGGACCATCGATTCCATAGCCGAACTGCCGGCGCTGCTGGGTGTTCAGTGACCCTGGATGCTGGATGCTGGATGTGGATGCTGGATAGTGGATGAAAGCAGCTCATAGCTCATAGGAATGAGGTTAAAGGCAAAAGGCAAAAGGTTAAAGGCCCAAGGCGCAAGGCATTTAGCATTGAACTGATGATTTAAGCCTTGACACGGATTCGGTTGCGAGCCATATTTTTATCATAGCATTGAAGACTTGATCCTCGGGGTCAGGATTCTCTACTAATATCGACATGAGTTGTTGGGTTTAAAATAAATGCAAAAGGTTAGACACCATGGAATATGTTGAACCGCCGCCTGCCCCCAAGCCGGAAGAAGAGGAGCCGCAGGAAAAATTCCGCAAAGTTCTGATAGAGCCGGATGAGGAAAGGCAGATTGTCATTCAGAAAGCTCAAGTCCGGGATGTGCAGGAAATTCTCGATTTAATCAACGGGTATGCCGCCGCAGAGATGATGCTGCCCAGGGGACCCCAGTATTTATATGAAAACATCAGAGATTTTGTGATTGCCAGTGACCACAGGGTTCCGGTCTACAGCATGCTGGAAACCAGGGAAGTGTTGCATCTGATTGTGGGCTGCGGCAGCCTGCACGTTCTTTGGGATGATATGGCCGAAATCAGAGCGCTGGCGATGCACCCGGATTACAAGCACCTGGGACTGGGAAGCAAGCTGGTCGACTTCATGATTAAAGAGGCCAAGAAACTGGGTATCAAACGCTTGTACACGTTTACGTTGACCGAAGATTTTTTCAAACCCCTCGGATTCAAGCAGCTAAAACGCGATGAACTTCCGCCCAAGATGTGGGGGGAATGCAGCCGTTGTCCGAAATATTTCAAGTGTGATGAAGTGGGGATGGTACGGGTGCTTTAGGGATATTGGATTTCGGATTTCAGATTTTTTTCTATTCAATATTTTTTCGTTTTAGTGATTTTGTTATAATCCAATCTTCACGTGACAGTTTTTATCTGTCGGAAGGACAAGTTAAGGCATGCCCGGCAAAAAAGGGAATTTGTCAAGAAGGGACCTTATTAAAACTGCTTGTGCAGCCGGTCTGGGATCGGTACTGGTGCCCTTGAACTCCTTGACCCCGGCGGCATATGGCAGCGCTCCAACCAAGATGCCTGAACAAATGACGGTGCCGACGCGGCCGTTTGGAAAAACCGGGGTAGATGTATCTTCGCTGGCCCTGGGTGGTGTATTGGACATGTCAGACCAGCTCATGTTCAGGCAAGCTCTTAAAATAGGCGTAACCTATTGGGATACGGCTGATTCATATGGATGGGGCAAAAATGAAAAGGCAATCGGCAAATACTTTGCCAAGTTTCCCGACGACCGGAAAAAAGTGTTCCTGGTAACCAAAGCCGCTACTTCAGATCCGCAAATTTTAACCGAGAAATTAAATACCTCACTTCAGAGAATGAATACATCGTATATCGATATGTATTTCATTCACTATGTGAGTAATGTTAAAAATGAACTGACCGATGAAGTCAAAGCCTGGGCTGAAAAAGCCAAAGCCAATGGAAAGATTCGTTTTTTTGGATTCAGCGCCCATAAAAATATGGCAAACAGTATGCTTGCGGCAGCAAAACTTGGCTGGATCGATGGCATAATGGCAAGCTGCAATTACCGATTGATGGTAAAAGACGAAATGAAAAAAGCGATCGAGGCCTGCGTTAAGGCCGGAATAGGATTGACGGCCATGAAAACACAGGCTGCTTTCTCGGCAAATTTTTATGCTTCGATCGGATCCGAAACTGATGATGCGCTGAATATGACCGAAAGTTTTTTAAAAAAAGGATATACCGCTGAGCAGGCCAAACTTAAGGTTGTGTGGGAAAATCCAAACATTGCCAGCATCTGCTCGGCGATGCCGAATATGACCATCCTGCAGGCGAATGTTGCCGCGGCCTTGAATAAGACGAACTTATCTGAGGGTGACAAACAACGCCTGGAACAATATGCCCGAGACACCGCTCCCGGCTACTGTACCGGCTGCGCGAATATCTGTGAACCGGCAGTCGATCTTAATATTCCCATCAGCGATATGTTGCGCTATTCCATGTACCATCACGGCTATGGAGAACGAGATCGGGCGCAAAAGTTATTCCATGCGCTGCCGGCAGATGTTAGGGCAAATATTCAGGCAGCCGACTTTTCTAAGGCTGAAAAATACTGTCCTCAAAAAATTCAAATCGGCAAGATTTTGAAGAATACACTTGAAGATTTAACTTAAGCGCGAGCATTTTTAAAGGGAAAATCTTTATGTCAGCACCCTCGGACTATAACGGAAACGCATTTGTCCGTTTCGAAGGAATTGAAAAAAGTTTCGATGGCGAAACCCTGGTCATCAAGAATCTTAACCTTGAAATTGCCAAGGGTGAATTTCTTACCATGCTTGGACCTTCAGGGTCCGGCAAAACAACAACTCTGATGATGCTGGCTGGATTTGAAACCCCGACCCATGGTGAGATTTTTCTGGCTGAACAGCCGATCGGCAACATTCCGCCCCACAAGCGCAATATCGGTATGGTTTTCCAGAATTATGCCCTGTTTCCCCACATGACGGTCAGCGAAAATCTATCGTATCCGCTCGCAGTCAGAAAGCGGCCGAAGCGCGAGATTAAAGAAAGGGTTGCCAAAGCACTTGAAATGGTTGAGCTCAGGGGATTCGAAGGCCGGTTTCCGGCCCAGTTATCCGGCGGTCAGCAGCAACGGGTGGCACTGGCGCGGGCCCTTGTTTTCGAACCGCATCTGGTGCTCATGGATGAACCGCTGGGGGCGCTTGACAAAAACCTGCGCGAGCAGATGCAGTATGAAATCAGGCACATCCATGACGAATTGAACGTCACCGTGGTCTATGTTACCCACGATCAGAGTGAGGCTATGACCATGTCCAATAGAGTTGCCGTGTTCGATGACGGCGTCATCCAGCAGCTCTCCACGCCGGATGTGTTGTACGAAGAACCTGAAAATGCCTTTGTGGCCCAGTTTATCGGTGAAAACAACAAAATCTCCGGCGAGGTGACCGAACTCGTAGAAGATCGATGCATCGTTAAAGTTAACAGCGGGGAGGTGGTCAAGGCCCTGATGGTCAATGTCGACAAGACCGGCGATCGAACCACCCTCTCCCTGCGCCCTGAAAGAGTCACCCTCAATCCGGCCGCGGGAAGTCTTGAAAATATTTTTGAAGGCACGGTGAGAGAATTGATTTATCTCGGTGACCACCTGCGGACCCGCATCAACGTGTGCGGCAATGATGACTTCATCGTCAAAGTGCCCAACGCGGCCGGCCGATTAAAAATCAGCAGGGGTGAAAAGATCAACGTGGGGTGGACCGCTGAGGATTGCAGAGCATTGGATTTCTTACCATAGGTTGGACTTTAAATCCGATGATGGGGCATTACCTGAATTGCCGGAATTGCTGTGCAAACTTGGTATAAGCTGATAGCTCATAGCTGATAGTTGATGGTTTTAAGGATTGAACCTTTTTTCTATGAACTATGAGCTACGAGCTTTAGCCTTATAAGCACCTCTATTTCGGCCAAATTCGAGTTCTCGCAAAGCGCAATATTTTTATTCTAGGTTGGTCTTATCCCTCGCAGCCTCTCCGAGCGGCGCCGCAGCAGTTCCACCGTCGTCAGCAGCGCTACGGCCACTGCAATCAGAACGGTTGCCACCGCCAGGATGGTCGGGCTGATTTGCTCCCGGATGCCCACCCACATTTGACGCGGAATGGTGCGCTGCTCAAATCCGGAAAGAAATAATACCACCACAATTTCATCAAAGGATGTCACCAGTGCAAAGAGTGCACCGGAGATGACGCCGGGCAGTATCAAAGGCATGACGACTTTGCGAAAGGTGGTTACCGGATTGGCTCCCAGGCTGGCCGAAGCCCGGATCAGATCCTGGTCAAATCCCATCAGGGTGGCTGTCACCGTGATAACGACAAACGGAATGCCCAGAACCGTATGCGCTATGATGAGGCCCGGGTAGGTTTGCGCCAGTCCGATTTTTGAATAGAAAAAAAACATGCCGGCGGCGGTAATAATCAGCGGCACGATCATCGGGGAGATAAGAAGACTCATTAATGGCACGCGGAACGGCGTCTGAGGGCGGCTCAACCCCCAGGCCGCGAGAGTGCCGAAAAAGGTTGCAAAAATAGTTGCAAAAAAACCGATAATAATGCTGTTTTTAATAGAGAAGATCCATTGGGGATTTTTTATAATATCCTGATACCATCGGGTGGAAAAGGCGCTCGACTTGAATGTCAACATTCCCTGGGTAAAGGTAAAATAGGGCTCGGCATTAAATGACAGGGGAATTAAGACAACGATCGGCGCGATCAGAAAAAACAGAACCAGTCCGCAGATAATTCTGAAAGTATAGTACCAGGTTTTTTCAAGCCCACCGGCGTAGGTCGGAAGAGACACCGTTGCTACCTTTTGTTAAGTTCTCAAGTTCGTGAACTGATGAGCTCGTAAGCTCGTGAGCTGTTGAGCTAGTGAGCTTGTAAGTTCGTAAGTTCTTAAGTTCATGAGTTCGTGAGCTGGTAAGCTGTTGAGCTCGTAAGCTCGTAAGTTCTAAGATTCCTGAGTCGATAAGTCAGAATTAGGGAATAAATATGCTTTAACTTAAGATCTCAAGAATTTACGAACTTATCGACTCATGAGCTCACGCACTCATCAACTTGCGAACTCATCAGTTATCTTATTCGTTTTGGCTTATGAGCTTACGAACTCACCAGCTATCCTATATGTTTTTGCTCATCAGCTTACCAGCTATCATGTCAGCCCAGTTTCATATTCTCGATGCCGACGATGCGGTTGTAGAGCCAGTAGATCGCCAATACCCCGGCCAGCAGAATCGTGCCCATGGCGGCGGCCAGACCCCAGTTCAAGGTTTTACTCATGTGCAGGGCAATAAAGTTGCCGATCAACTGGCCGGATGCACCTCCCACGAGAGCCGGCGTAATATAATAGCCGATGGCCAAAATAAACACCAGGAGGCCGCCGGCCCCGATTCCCGGCACTGTCAGGGGCAAATATACCTGGCGGAATGCCCGAAAGGGGTCGGCCCCCAGTGAGCGGGCCGCTTTGACATAGGACGGGGAAATGGTCTTCATGACGCTGTAAAGCGGCAGTATCATAAACGGCAGCAGGATGTGAGTCATAGCGACCAGGGTTCCCGTCATATTGTAAACCATGCGAATGCGGTGCGCGTCGGATACCAACCCCAGCCAGACCAAAATATCGTTTAAAACCCCCTGGTTTTGCAGCAGCACAATCCAGCTGGTCAAACGAACCAACAAAGAGGTCCAGAAGGGCAGGAGCACGCAGATCATCAATAAATTGCTGATTCGAACCGGCAGCTTTGACAGCAGGTAGGCCACCGGATAGCCCATGAGCAGACACAGGGCGGTTACCGCCAGGCTTACCCACAGGGTCCGAAGCCAGATCGCATTGTGAATGCGCTGAACTTTCGGCTGAGCGACAATATGATTATCCACATCATATTTTAAATCAAATGCCGCCAGATAGTGGGTGGTGTTGAAGCGTTTGCCCATGCGTTTGATGACCACCCAGGTTTCACGGTCCGCCCAGCCCTGATCGATAGCGATCATCTTGTCCTTAAACGGTCCTGTCTTGATTCTTCCCACCCGGCGTGCGGTTTTGTTCAGCAGGCTGCGCATACCGGTTTTTTCATAGTTCAATCTCAATGTTACCTGGCCGAGGGTTTTGTCCCCATGACGCAGTTTCAACTCTTCCGCCAGGGCTGCGAAAACCGATTCATCCGGCAGGCCGCTGGAGCCATCCCATCCCTTCAGGGAATTAATGGTTTTTGGCAGCAATTCGACGACTTCCGGCGTGTGGATGCTGAGGATCAACATGTCGAATATCGGGATGAGAAAGGCAAATGTAATTAACAGAAGGGTGGGGACGACAAATAAAAAAGAGCGGATCTTGTTCCTGCGTTCGGCCCGACGGAGGCTGACTTTTAACGGGATTCCGTCGGCTGTTGTTATATGTGTTGTCTGCTTATGCATGCGGTATAATTGTAGTTCTAATGAATTAGAAAGGGCGGGCCTGAAGCGCCACCCGCCCTTTCTATTTTTCTAATCGCGCCTCTATTTTTTACTTGGCCATCCAGGCGCTGTAGCGTTTCAGGACCTCATCCTGATGATCGGCCCACCACTCGTCATCGGTCTGCAGCGCATTTGTAAAGTTCTGCGGAGCGGTCGGCATGTGGGGTGCCATCTGAATATCCGTTCCGTGATACGTTGTTATCAACGGTACGGAAGATTTGCGGCTCGGGCCGTATGATATCCAGCTGGCCTGATCGGCCAGGGCTTGGGTGCTGGTGGCGAACTTCAAGAACTCCAGTGCCGTCGCTTCATGCTTGGTGCCCTTTACGATGGCATAATTGTCCGTATTCCATACGTGGTGATCCCAGATAATCACAAACGGCTTGTTTTCTTTGACCACGGCATTGAAAATGCGGCCGTTGTAGGCCGTCGTCATCACTACCTCACCGTCGGCCAGCATCTGCGGGGGTTGGGCTCCGGCATCCCAGAAAATTAAACTGCTTTTAATGGTGTCGAGTTTTTTAAAGGCGCGATCCAGGCCTGCGGGGGTTGACAACGTTTTATAGACTTCCGCCGGCGGAACCCCGTCGGCCATCAAAGCAAACTCGAGCGCCACTACCGGCCGCTTGCTGATGCCGCGCATGCCGGGGAATTTTTTGACGTCAAAGAAATCTGCCAGCTTGGATGGCTTCTCTCCCGGGAATTTGGTTTTGTCATAGGCCACGATGGTTGTCCAGATGATGGTGGCCACGCCGCATTCGTGAATGGTGCCGGGCAGAAAATCTTCAGTTGCCGGGGTGCCGTCCGGTGCCGGGGGCAACTTGGCGGGGTCAATCGGTTCAAAGAGACCTTCATCGCAGCCGCCCGTGAGGTCCTGCTTCTCGACATCTACGACATCCCAGGTGACATTGCCGGATTGCACCTGGGCCCTGATCTCGGCCAGGCCGCCGTTGTAGACTTCGGCGTTGACGGTAACACCCGTTTTTTTCATGAACGGTTTCTGGTAGGCCTCGATCTGGCTTGTTGAAAATGCGCCCCCGAAAGAAGTTACCGTAATGGACTCTGCTGCCAGCAAGGTTGTGCAAGGCACCAAAACAAAGATGGACAGCAATGCAATGCAATACTTCCCATTTCCTCGCAATAGTTTCATAGCTTTCTCTCCTTTCAATGAATAAGCCGGGTTAACATTCGGATAATTCCTGGTGGGTGAGCGTTATAATTTTTACATGGTTACATCAACTCAATTGACTTGTAAAGAATAAAAATGATTTTGATTCTGAATGATTGGGGCAAGTTCAAAAAGGTGAAAAAGTTGTTAGAAGCGCAGCGTAAAAAGACGGCCGAATTGGGGCAGGAGATCACTAATGCCCGCCAGGCGCAGGCAGTGCCAGCCCAACGCCTGATTGCCGGAAACTTAATTTCATCCGCATAGGGTGTGATCAAGGCTATTCGGCGGACTTCAAGGAGGAATAGGGCAGGTGGGAGTGGTTTTTAGCCACGATTATCGGTATATGTCAGACAGAGTTAATCACGGTTAAAAACCGCTCCCACAACATCTCTGAACTGTGTTCAAGGCGGCGCGTGATTTTTGCCAGCCGGGCCAGTTCATTGGGATAGCGCGATACGGAAATGACGACCACCAGGCTTTGCGGTTCGGCGATGCTCAGCCAGTCGACGTCAGTGCTGTCACTGCCGCGGATAATATGGATGTTCTGACGGACTTTGGTCAAAGACCATCCCAAATAGTAGGCAAAAGTGTACGACAGGCGCGAGCCGATGACATAAATGGTCGAACATTTTTCAAGGAGATCGACCACTTTATATTGACATTTTTTGTTTCATTGTTGTATTCACATTCCAAATAAACAACTCGGACTTTCACAATGAGGGAACACTTATGTTTGGAAAGTATAAACCGCTTTGGGGAGAGAAGCCTGCACTGAATAAAGGCTACGATGCCGTTATTATCGGCGGGGGATTGCATGGGTTGGCAGCCGCCTATTTTCTGGCCCGGGATCACGGGTTGACCAACGTGGCGGTGATTGAGAAACGGTTTATCGGTTTCGGGGGTTCCGGCAGAAATACCGCCATTGTGCGGGCCAATCAGAGAACCCAGGAAAATTTGCCGCTTTACAAGGAAGCGCTCGAACTGTGGCCCATTCTGACCAGGGAACTCGACTACAACCTGATGTTCTTTAACTGCGGCAACTTGAACCTGTGCCACAGCGAAGCCGCGATGAGCGCCGCCCGCCTGCAAATTGCCTCGGCCCAGTTCAACGGCATCAAAAGCCGTCTGATTGATGCCAGAGAATGCAAGGAAATGGTGCCGGCCCTTAACATCTCGGAAGATATTACCTATCCCATCTTTGGCGCCATGTACCACCCGCCGGGCGGCATTGTGCGGCATGATGCCGTCGTGTGGGGACTTGCCAAAGGGGCTGCCAAACACGGGGTTCATATCCATCAGCAGACGGAAGTGACCGGCATCACCGTTGAGAAGGGAAAAATCGTGGCCGTTGAAACCGACCGGGGCCGGATAAACACCCCGCGGGTTTTGAATGCGGCCGGCGGGTATTCGGCCGCCATATCCTATGAAATGCTGGGAATCAAGCTGCCCATCAGTGTTTTGAACATTCAGGCCATGGTTACCCAGCCCCTGAAGCCCATCTTAAACCATGTTGTCTCCTCCGGTGCCTATCACGCCTATGCCAACCAAACGCTCAAAGGCGAAATCGCCACCGGGGCGCACATGGACCCCTGGCCCAATTATACTACGTTGACCACCGCCCATTACATAAAGCACCAGGCCCAAGCCCTTTCGGAAATGCTGCCCTGCCTGCGGGGAGTTCGGTTTATGCGCCACTGGTCCGGATTGGCGGATATGACCCCGGACATGGCACCGATCATGGACGGCAATGATCATATCGAAGGCTACTACATGGACTGCGGCTGGGGATATTTCGGCTTCAAATCCAGTGCCGCGGCCGGCAAATACATGGCCCAATTCCTGGCCACCGGCAAATGCCCGGACATGTTAAAGCCCTTTACCCTGCGCCGGTATGAACAGCATCGGCTGATGGGCGAGATTGCGACACCGATCAGTTATGGGGCGTGGAATTAAGGTGTTTAAAAATAGGAGGCATTTATGTCATTAACAATAACTTGTCCCATCTGCGGCAAACGCAACGGTTATGAATTTCGTTTTGGGAGCGAAGAAAAAGGACCGCGCCCCGATGAAGAGGGGTTAACACCGGAGGCCTGGTGTGACTATGTGCATATGAACAAATCGGTGGCCGGTATCCAGAAAGAGTGGTGGTATCACCGGGACGGATGCGGTGCCTGGTTCACCATTTATCGCAATACGACAACCAATCTTGAAGTGGATGAATCGGAGGCGACATCATGAGCCGGCTGGACAACCTGCCTACCCTACGGATAAATCCCGAGCAACGCATTTCATTCAATTACGCAGGCAAATCCCGCCAGGGTCTGGCGGGCGATACAATTGCCGCCGCCCTGTATGCCAACGGTACGCGTGTTTTTTCCAGAAGCCTGAAGTATCACCGTCCGCGGGGGCTTTACAGTCTGGACGGCGAATGCTCGAATACCTGTATGGCCGTAAACGGCATCCCCAATGTACGCACTGAAAATACGCTCCTTAAAAGCGGCATGACCGTCAAGGCCCAGAACGTCAAGGGCACCCCGGACACAGACATGATGGGGTTTATGGACAGGATGGATTGGGCCATGCCGGCCGGCTTCTACTATCGCACCCTGCACAAGCCCGCCCAAATCTGGCCCGTTGCCTTAAAGCAGGTGCGCAAGGTCGCCGGGATCGGAAAAATTGCGCCTGATTTTCAGATGCCGGGAACCTTTGACGAAATGTATCCGGCGGCGGATGTGTGTGTTGTCGGCGGCGGACCGGCCGGTATGCTGGCCGCCGCGGCCGCAGGGGAAAAGGGACTGCGCGTCATCCTGCTGGAGGCCCGGCCGTGGCTGGGCGGTTTTTTTGATTATCGCACGGCCGCATACAATGAGGATACCCGGCTTTACCAGAGAGCCCGGAAACTGGCCCAGCGTCTGGCACAAATGTCCAATGTCCGGATTTTTACCCATACGGCCGTGGTGGGTGCCTACAACAACAATCTGATAACCGCTTTTCAGGTTGGCGGTGAGTCGGATCATTTCGCTGAACGCTACCTCGAAATCCGGGCCGCAAGTGTTGTGGTTGCAACCGGCTGCATCGAGCGGCCGCTGCTGTTCGAAAACAACGAGCAGCCCGGTGTCATGCAGATCGGCTGTGTTCACCGTCTGGCACACACCTATGGTATTCTGGCCGGCACCCGGGCAGTGTTCAGCATCGGACATGATCTGGGGCTGGAGGCCGCCATCGATCTGTTTGATCATGGTTTGAAAATCCTGTGTGTGGCCGATATTCGTGAAGACGGTCAGGATACCGGACTTATCGCCAAACTGCAGGAGCGCAACATTCCCTATATGAGCGGTTGGGTGGCAACCGAGGCCCATGGCAAAACCACGGTCGACAAAGTCACCCTCAGCACCAACCAGGGAACGCTGAACAAGGAATTTGAATGTGATCTCCTGGTGGCCTCGGCCGGACTCACACCGGTTACCGGGGTGCTGAGCATGTCACAGGCCGCGTTGGAATTCGATCATCACACGGGTTTCTTTCTGCCCAAAAATCTGCCGGCCAAAATGTACCCCGCCGGTCGCATGCTGGGCTTAAGCCACCCGTGGTCGATTGAAACCTCCGGTACCCTGGCGGGCCTGAAGGCGGCGGCGGACTGCGGGGTAGCCGTTGATGGAGAAGTTAATGAGGTCCGCAAGAATTTAGCGGATCTGCCCGGACCGGACAAGGGCTGCCGGATGGTTATGGCGCCGGTCAAGGGCCGCAAAACTTTCATCTGCTTTGATGAAGATACCACGATCAAAAATATCAAGCAGGCACTGGAGATGGGATTTGACGCCGCCGAGCTGCTCAAACGGTTTACGGCAGCCGGGACGGGACCCGGTCAGGGCGGCATTCCCGGCCACAATCTGCCCCTTTTTGTGGCGCAGTATCACGCCGATTCAACGGTGTCGGCCAAACCGACCACGGTCAGAGCTCCGCTGGTACCGGCGTTAATTGCCACCTATGCCGGCCGCAACCACGATATGTGCAAACGCACGCCGATGGATGAATCCCAGAAGACAGCCGGTGGAATCATGCGCCGCATCGGTGTCTGGCGGCGGGCACGCTATTTTTCAAAGGATTTCACCTGCCGCGCGGAAATTGAGAACGTGCGCAGCAATGTCGGCCTGCTGGACGCCTCCACTCTCGGGAAATTCAAGCTCTGGGGGCCGGACGCGTTGAAGGCGTTGCAGCGGGTGTACGTCGGCGACATGTCGAAGATCGCAGACGGCAAAATTAAATACTCGGCCATGTGCAATGACGACGGTTGTATGGTTGACGACGGTGTGGTCGTCAAACGCGCAGACAATGAGTATTATTTTACTACATCGACCGGCCGGGCCGGGTCCACGGTGGAATGGTTCCGCTATCATTCGCGTTATGACGGCTGGAATTATAACCTGGTGAATCTCACCGATGCCCTGGGTGTTATTAATCTGGCCGGCCCCAATGCCCGCAAGGTGCTGGAAAAGATAACCGATGTCGATCTCTCCAACGATGCCTTTCCCTTTGCGGCCTACCGTGAATTTACCATCAAAAATGAGATTCCGGTGCGATCCATGCGGCTGGGGTTTGTCGGGGAATTATCCTATGAACTGCACGTTGCGTCATCGTACATGCAGGCCCTCTGGGAACTGCTCGAGGAGGCCGGCCGGGAATTCGGCCTGCGCAATTTCGGATTGGAGGCCCAGAACGTGCTGCGGATGGAAAAAGGGCATATCATCATCGGTGTCGAATCAGAGATACGAACAACACTGCATGACGTGGGGCTGGGTTTTCTATGGTCGCGCCGGAAGCCGGAAGCCAAAACCGTCGGGGCGGTGGCTTTGCAGCAGACCGAGAAACAGCAGGGCCGCCTGAAACTGGTTGGATTTAAAACAGAAAACCCCTCCCGGGCACCCAAGGACGGATCGATTGTCGTGGAAAACGACATCAAGGGCTACGTGTGCACCGCCCGGCGCAGCTTCACCCTGAATGAGTCCGTCGGGCTGGCCCTGGTTGACGCGGCCTTGGCCGAAGAGGGAAAACGGTTACAAATTTACGAGGACGAATGCGAGGGGCAGCTGCTCCATGCCACAGTGGTCGCAACGCCCTTTTACGATCCTGAGGGAAAAAGATTGAGAATGTGAGGTTAAAATGGCAGGAAAAATTATAAGGCGTTCCCCGGTGACATTCGACAGCCCGGCCGCGCGAACCGAAGAGCGGGATAATTGGACGGTTGTACTTGAATTTGAAAACCAGGGCGCCGGCCCGTGGATTATTGATTTGAGCCACCGGGCCAGATGGGATTTGCAGGACCGGGCGATCGACGGGATTCAGCCGTGGGGGGCAAGTGTGCCGGACACGCCCGGAAGATGCATTATTGCCGATGGTATTCTTATCAATCGTATGAACCGCACCCAGGCATCCTTGTGGCATTTAAAAGGGGAACGGCGGGATGCCCCCGAAGGCCAATCTTTTACCGACGTTACCGATGCGACCGTTTTTTTGGCTTTGATCGGCAATAATATGGCTTTGTTGCTGGAAAAGCTGACCGCCCTGGATTTTTTCAATCCCTTATACAGTTCCCCATTTTTGTTGCAGGGACCTTTGTCCCATGTACCCTGCCAGTGTGTGATGCTGGAAAAATCAGCGGCCCGCTCCGGTATTCTCTTTACATGTTCAAGGGGATATGCCCGGGACATGGTGAGTGGAATACTGGAAGCCGGCGCCGAGTTCGGACTCAGGCCGGCCGGTGAAGATACCTTCAATCGCTGGCTCACGGAGCTCATCAAATGACGAATGACGATGGAAGATTGAAAATTGAAAATTGAAGATTGAATATTTGAGGTATTCTGTCATTTTTTATGATCAAAATTCCATTATTCCATCGTTCCAGTATTCCATTTTAATGTGAGGGAAATCTATCGGAGCAACCCAATGACCTTGGAAGAAAAAATTATCGGCATGCTGGACAAACAAAAAGTATCCTATGAAATGGTCGAGCACGAACCGGTGTATACCAACCCGGCCATGGCCGAGGCGCTCAACGTCGATGAATCCGAGACGGTCAAATCGCTGGTATTAAAAACCAAAGAGGGCAGGATGATTGTCCTGGTGCTGCCCGGCGACAAGAAGGTTGACTGGAAGCAGGCCGCTGCCGGCGCCGGCACCAAAAAGGTATTTTTCGCCAAGCCCGAAGAAGTCAGTGAGGCAGTCGGCTGCGAAGTCGGATGTGTTCCGCCCTTCGGGCATTTCAGCCCGCTGCCCATTTTTATGGATCCCGATTTACCTAAAAAGGAGTTTGTCTACTTTAATCCCGGCGTGCACGATAAATCCCTCAAAGTCAAAGGCTGGGACCTCAGACTGCTATGCAAACCCTCGTTCATTTAATTAGGCTCAGAATTCTTTTTTAATCTTTCAGAGACAATATTACTATAATTCTGATTGCGGATTGCGGATTTCAGATTGCGGATTTTTTAAAAAGAAAAAAATCTTTTTTTGCTTTTCAATAAAAAGCGTTATAAGTTTTTTGATTTGCGTTATCAATCGGAAACCGTCAGCCAAGTGCTTTAGGTGGTGAGCTCTTAAAAATTATAGAAAAATTAACTGCCAAATCCGAGATCCGCAATCCGGAATCTATCGAGGAGGTTTTCTTGCTATGAACAAAAAATACGATGCGATCATCATCGGGGCCGGTGTCATTGGATGTCCCATTGCCTATGAGCTGACCAAAATGGGGTACAAAACCCTGAATGTCGATAAATTAAGCGATGCGGGCATGGGGTCCACATCCGCTTCCTGCGCCATCGTGCGGGCCCACTATTCCACCGAAGATGGTGTGGCTTTCGCATACGAGGGCTTCAAATACTGGCGGGAATGGGAGAATTACCTGGAACATGTCAACGATGAAAAAGGTCTGGCCAAGTTCATGAACACCGGCTCCCTTCTGCTTAAATCACAGGGGCACGACTGGCACAAAGTCAAAAAGCATTATGACGCAGTCGGCGTCAAGTATGAAGAATGGAGTATTGAGAAAATCAAAGAAATGGTGCCGGTGTACGATCTGCACGAATTCTGGCCGGTCCGGCGCCCTGAGGATCCCAAGTTCTTTGATGAACCGGACAAGATGCTCGATGGTGGTCTGTTCTGCCCGGAAGGCGGCTATGTCAATGACCCGGAATTGTCCGCCCACAACATCATGCGAGCCACCGAGGCCAAAGGCGGGGAATTCATATTTAAGGCCGAGGTGGTAGAAGTTCGCAGCCGGGACAACCAGGTATTGGGCATAACCCTTAAGGATGGAACCCAAATCGATGCGCCGATTGTTGTCAACGTTGCCGGTCCCCATTCTTATCAAAATCAATCAAATGGCCGAAGGGGTCTACGATGGGTGCAACATCAAAACCAAGGCCTTGCGGCACGAGGTCATGCATTGCCCGTCTCCCGAGGGCTACGATTATTTAAATAAAGGCTACCACACATCCGACGGCGATATTGCCTGTTATTACCGTCCGGAAGTCGGCAACATGTTCCTCATCGGCAGCGAAGATCCGGAATGTGATCCCCAGCAGTGGGTGGACCCGGACGAATTTTATGCCGGCCAAGGCGGACACGGCCGGGACAATCAACTCAGCGAAGAACAATGGAGAGCCCAGACGTATCGATGCGCCAAGCGGGTGCCGAGCATGCAGATCCCGAACCAGCCCAGAGGCGTCTGCGATTTGTACGACTGCTCCGACGATTGGATCCCGATCTACGACAAGTCGGACATGAGGGGCTTCTACATGGCCATCGGAACCAGCGGCAACCAGTACAAAAACGCGCCGGTGGTCGGCCGCATGATGGCGGAGCTGATCGACGCCTGCCAAAAGGGCCTCGATCACGACCAGAAACCGTTTCAGTTCAAGCTGCCGCATTTAGGGCGCAAAATAAATGTCGGATTTTTCTCGCGCAAACGGGAGATCAACGCCGACAGCAGCTTTTCAGTAAATGGATAGAGGTCAAAGGTTAAAGGTAAAAGGATAAAGGCAAAAGGCTGGAAAGCATGGAGGCTTGAAAGCTGGAAGGCCATAATAAGATTGCTTAGCATGCTTTGTGATTGAATTCAAAATTTAATTTGGAAATTGAAAGCAGGGCTTTGTCCGCAGCAGATGAAGCCCTGCTTTTAAATTCAATGGCTTCAAACAAGGAAAAAATCCTTTCAAGCCTCCGAGCCTTCCAGCTTCCGAGCCTCCCGGCCCGCTGGCTTACCAACTCACAACCCTATGAGGCCTGGCGGTTTAACCGGTTCAGAAAGCAACCAATGAAAATCTACGTCTGCGTGAAACACGTGCCGGATTCGGCGGCGAACATCAGGATAGTTGGAAGCAACCAAATCGATGAGTCGGTTACCTTCCTGATGAATCCCTATGATGAGCATGCTATTGAGGAGGCCGCCAGGCTTAAAGAAAAGGTGGGTGAGGCGGAAGTCATCGCCGTTTCTCTCGGAAAAGCAGGCGCCGTAAATACCATTCAATCCGCGCTGGCCATGGGGGCGGATCGGGGTATATTGATCACGACCGATCGGATTCCGGACAGCCTGGTAACTGCCAGGGCGCTGAAGGCGGCTATCGAGCAGGACGGCCGGCCGGACATCATTTTTACCGGCAAAGAATCCATTGACAGCGAAGGGTTTCAAACCATGTACCGGCTGGCGGCTGCCATGGATATGCCGGCAGCCTCCGGCGTTGAGGCCTTTTCCCTTGAGCAGAGCAGGGTCATTGTTGAATGTGAGCTGGAAGCCGGTGCACGAGAGGTGGTCGAAATGCCGCTTCCCTGTGTTATCGGATGCGGCAAAGGATTGAACAAGCCGAGGTATCCGACCTTGCCGGCGATAATAAAAGCCCGCAAAAAAGAGGTGAATCAAATCGAGCTGCAATCTTTGGAAATAGAGCAGCCGGCCGGCAGCATCGAGATCCTTGCGTTGAAACCGGCCGTTGAAGAGCGCCGGCCGCAGGAATTGAAGGGCTCGCCGGAAGAAGTTGCCGGTGAAATTGTTCGCATACTGAAAGAAGAAGCTAAAGTAATAAACGAGCGGTAAGAATTGAGGTCGGTTGCAAGTTGTCAGTTGTTTGTTGTCTGTTGTCTAAACTTACACTTCGAATTGCTAACTTTTTATCTTATTCCAATTCCTCCAAATGAGTGTGAATCGTGGAAAAAATCGGAATTATTATCGAAACCAAAAACGGTGAGATCAAAAAAACGAACTTTGGCGTCATTACGGCCGCGCGAGGTGACGGGCATGAACTCTACGCCCTTTTGCTGGACGAGATTAGATCCGATTACAGGGATGCGCTCGCAGCGCACGGTGTTCATAAAATTGTCGAGATTACCTCCGAACAAGGACCCCTTCAATGGAACCCGGTTGTCTGGTCCAAGGCCCTTATCCACGCCATGGAACACTTCGGCATCAACACCCTGCTGGGTCTTACCAGCGCCCAGGGCAAGGAATTGCTGCCCCGAATTGCCGCCCGGCTGGATGCACCGCTGGTCATGGACTGCGTTGCCGTGAACCTGGCCGGACACACCGTTGAAAAATCCCAGTATTCCGGCAGGACGATTGCCACCATTAAAGCGCGCGGATCTCATTTCATTTTCGGCCTTCGGCCCAATGTCATCGTACCGCAACCTGCCGCCGGCACGGCGGAGGTGATTTCCTTTAAAACCATTGCGGAAAGCAAAAGACTCAAGGTTAGGGAAATAAAGCGGACCGGAGCCGGCGGTATTGATCTAACCGAAGCAGATGTCATTATTTCCGGCGGCCGGGGCATGGAAAATTCAGAGAATTTCAATATTCTCAGAGAATGTGCCGCGCAGATCGGCGCGGCGGTAGGCGCATCGCGGGTGGCGGTCGACGCCGGCTGGGTGCCGCATTCCATGCAGGTGGGACAGACCGGGGCAACCGTCAGCCCTAAAGTTTACATTGCATGCGGGATTTCAGGATCGGTGCAGCATTTTGCCGGCATGAAAACCTCAGGTATGATTATCGCCATCAATACGGATCCGGAAGCGGCGATCACCCAACGCTGTGATTACTATGCTGTCGCGGATCTATTCGATATTGTTCCGCTGCTTACCGGCAAACTCAAAGCCCAACTGGGCTAGCAGTAAATTAATTTTCTGAATACACTTGGCGCCGGTAGCTCTGAAACGTCCTGCATATCCCATTGACGGCTATTTGCGGTTTGAAGGTATAAGTTTACACTCTACAATTTTCAGTACCCCTGTTTTGCAGAGACTCATATCAGAAGATTGGCCTAACCTGTCATCTGTTGTGGATATCTTAGGGTTCTGACGTCAAAAACAACAAAGGCGAAAATACCGGCATGAAATGAGTCAAAAACAGATTCCATTATAGTTTAGTCAATATATCAATACCCGTTCCCTAACACCCGTCCCAGACCGGCTGCCCGATGGTCGGCGTGGGCCACATAAACGTTTTCGAAACGAAGATTGGCGGGATCCATGGACAAAACGACATCGGGACGGTACTGACGAAGCACGTGGACGAGCATCTTCCTAAATTCCCGATTATTTTCGAGTTCTCCGTCCTTTAAACGAAGAAAGATAACCTTTCGAACCCCAACGATCTTCGCTGCAGCCAATTGCTCTTTTTTTTATTGCGGCAATCGACTCCGGCGCCATCGGAAGATCCGTCCCCTTGTCTCCGCTCGTGCAGATGACATAGGTAATGTCCATTCCCATTCGACTCCATTTGGCGATTGTCCCGCTGCACCCAAAATCCACGTCATCAGGATGGGGGCTGATCACCATCACCCGCTCTGACCCTTCCAGATTTTCCATGTAAACCTCTTAAGGAGTGTTCAAACCAAATCTTTGGCTCACCTTCAATCATGCCAAAACTGCCCGATTAAGACCGTTTTAGAGGTGTTTTTATGCCTTTCAGCCGCGCTGTCGATTGCTTAGCGTGGCCTGACCCAAGCCACAGTATGCGGAAGATGGAGCAGCCTCTTGATTAGTGATTATAGATAACCGATTAATCACTGATAAAGATTGGATACCCGGATCGGGTCGGAGCGTCGCCGATTTTGAAGTCTGACGGAACAGTCCGTTTGGTTATACCGTTACAACAATTTTACCGATTTGCTGATTGGACTCCATGAAGCGATGCGCCTCGACGATTTCCGCTAAAGGGAATGTCCGTGCGATGATCGGTTTCAAGGCACCTGATGACAGGCCATCGTAGACGAATTTCTTGCCGCGGGCCATCTTTGCGGGATCCGAAGCGATTTCGAACAAGGTGTAGCCCCGGACGCTCAGGCCTTTCCCGATTGCTTGAGACAACGGAAAAGGGGTCGGGGCCAGCGAAAGCGCACCGTATTGAAAAATGACGGCACCTTGCGCGGCGGCATCGGCAAGCTTTTCCAGCAAAGGTCCGGCCACCGGATCGAAAATGATGGCGGCGCCTTTGCCGCCGGTGATGTCTTTCATTCTGGCGGCAACATCCTCATTGTCGGTTACAATGACGTGGTCAGCTCCGGCCTCGAGAAGAGACTCTTTTTTCCGGTCGCCGCGCGTCGCCGCGACAGCAACAGCCCCGCAGGACTTGACGATCTGAATGGCGGCCAGCCCAACGCTGCTGCTGGCAGCTGTAATCAACACGATATCCCCTTTCTTCACCCGGCCGTATTCGACCAGGGCACCGAATGCGGTCATGTACTGCATCCAGATGGCTGCGCCTTCGACCACCGAAAGGGTATCGGGGTATCGGGCCACGGCGTAAGCGGGAACAATGGCGCTTTCTCCATAGACACCGTATTTACCAATGGAAAATGAAGGGATCGTGCTCACCCGGTCACCGACTTGAATGCCGCCTACCTCCGGTCCTACGGCGTCGACAATGCCGGCGGCTTCGTATCCGAGTCTCGACGGAAATACCGCCGCCTCAAGATACACTCCCTGTCGAAACATTACCTCGGCGCGGTTGATGCCGAAAGCCTCCACCTTGAGGCGAACTTCCCCCTTGCCGGGTTCGGCAAGCGGCACATCTTCCAGCTTAAGTACATCTGCGGCTCCTGTCTCGTGAAAACGAACGATTTTTGGCATGGTATTCCTTTCATGTGGGTGGTGGTTGTTATACCGCCCTTCCGTTATTCGGAACATTTTTTTGAAAAGCGGCAAAATTGATATAAACTAAACTTTAAGTCTCGTAACGATGTTGTCAAATCCTGATCAATTACTAATCTGAGCTTGCAACTCACTAATCAAGACTCGACACCTATCTTTCCGACAAGCTGTCGATTCCATGATACTATTCTCTTATCGCAGGGTTGAGTGAGGCAGTGATCTGTTTTGATATCTCAGGCTTCGAAGTCAACAAGCGATCAGCTCTAAATACCGGCGAATAATTTAATCATGAGTGGCTCCCTTCACTGATCAATCAATATTTCAGTATCCGACCCGGAGACTTTGCTCGAATGGCCTTTAATTTCTTAAAGGGCCTTTTTCGGCCATGAAAATGTGCCGCTAAGCCCCAAAAACCGTTATTTTTCGGTCTTAATTCCTTGTCTGATAAGGATTGAGCTTGGTCCGACCCTGGGGAGGGGGTCATCGCTCTTTGGGGCCTGGAGACGACATTTGGCGACTACCTGGGCAGCTTCCGTGTTATCGATGCACTGGCGACGTTGGCCTATGACCAGCGGCGCGCCCAATTTTTTCGGGAGGAGCTTCTTAACGCACTGAAAATAGTCGAGGAAGGCCACATTTCACCGGATGCGATGAGGGGCTCCTGGGCCGGGGCGATGGGACACATGCAGTTCGTCCCTTCCACGTTCACCGGACATGCTGTAGATTATAACGGAGACGGCCGCAAGGACATCTGGGGCAGCTTGCCTGACGCCTTCGCTTCCGCGGCAAACTTCCTTCGCGACTTAGGCTGGCAACCTGGGCAAATCTGGGGTCGCGAGGTGCGCCTGCCCGAGGACTTTAATCTAATGCTTGCCACAATGGACGTGAAAAAGACTCTGGCGGAGTGGTCGTCGCTTGGGGTACGGCGGTCCGACGGGACGGCCTTGCCGCAGGCGGATATGGCAGGATCCATCGTGTTACCCCAGGGTTATAAAGGCCCGGCATTTTTAGTGTATGACAATTTTCGGACAATTCTGCGCTGGAACCGTTCGATCAACTACGCAATCTCGGTCTGCTATCTCGCGGATCGAATAGCCGGATTGCCGCAGATTGCAAACGGCCGTGATGCGGAGCATGAACCGCTTTCGCGCGAAGAGGCCAAGGAGATGCAGCGGCTTCTCAACCTGCTCGGCTTTGACGCCGGCCCAGAAGATGGTTTTCCGGGTCCCCACACGAGTTCTGCGATTCGGGCATTTCAGGATGAGCACTCGTTACCGCCGGACGGCTATCCATCGCCTGCTTTGCTCAAGCGTCTGCGGGCGCTTACCGCGGCCACACCCTGAGTAAGGGTGATGGGTAACATCTGATATGAAGCCCTTGGCGCAGCAAATGAGAGAATATCTGGAGGTGCTGCTACGAATGACAACCACGGTTTGGGGCCGGGCCAGGCTAAGTTAATGATTATTTAATTTTAGCGTTTTAGAAAAGGGTATTTTCAAGGTTTATATCATCATTTTCAGCCTCGAAAAGGGCCTCTTAGGAAATGGGGCTTCCCCGCAGCGGGATACCGTTCACCGCTATTGTCGGAGGAATTATTCAGGTCCGAAGATGGCCATCGTATTGCGCAGCTGCCGAATCGAACTTTTCCCAAACCCCTGAGCTTTAAAATTGAAGCCGACCGCTGCCGTTTGCGCATCGGCGACCGGCTTGACCCGGACACGGTGGGAGGACTGGATTACGAGACGCGCAAGATCGTAGTTCTTGCGCTTCATGCCGCCCGCGGAGACGAGCGATCGGCCACGTAGGCCTGCCAGGGGATGAGCAGCGGCATCAGCAACTCTATGGCGGTGACCGCAAGGAAAGCCAAGCCCGGGGAACCGGAAAAGTGCCACGCAAGCACCCGTCCAACACCGCCGGCAAAGACAACGCCGCAGATGAGCCGGAACAGGACAGTTTGGCGTTCTATTTGGGGAATGAGCCACCAGACGATCAAGGCCAGGCCAACGTCCCAGGCGGACATGAACCGAAACTGACTATCGAGCTTTGGAGTCACCACGGCAGCGGGAGCAAGCAAACCGGCACCACGGATGAAGCCGAGGATTCCCACGGCAAGCGGCAGCAGACTCAAGAGTGCCATGACAACCTGGAGTGCGCGCTTCATTCGACGCCTGACGGTAAGCCATGCGCCTTACATGGGATTGTGAGGGAAACTATTAAAACGTATACCGATAATCGCCATATGCGCGTCTCATCCTTCATAAATCACCTCGCCTTTTTCAATTTCCTTCAGAATCGGAATACATTTCAGAAATTTTCTTAATTGATTCGAGCGCTTAATCTCAAGAAATTTTTCTCGTCGCCTTTGACCGTCCGTTAGTCAACTACACACTTGTAACTTTTTTGGCGTACAGCTCCGGCCGAAGGTCACTGAGGACGGGATTTGTTTCTCTTGCCTCGTCAATCGCGTTTTTATCAATATCTGCCAAGAGAAGCGCTTCAGTCGATTCGGCCCTTAGCACATCTTTTCCATCCGGGCCGACGAGGCAGCTGCGGCCGCAGTAGACGGTATCGCCCTCCGATCCGCACCGGTTGACATAGGCCACGTAAATTTCATTTTCATAAGCCCGCGCCGGTACGACTTTTTCGGCCACCCGGCAGTAATCTACCATCAAAGCGGTCGGGACGGCGATCAAATCGGCTCCGGCGTGAGCCAGTGCGCGCACTGCTTCCGGAAATTCAACATCATAACATATTAGTATTCCGATATTCAGGCCTTCCAGTTCTGCCATGATCAGCGAATTCCCGGGTTTGAAAAACTTTTTTTCATAACTGCCGTAAAGGTGGGTTTTGCGATAATTGGCTTGCGCCCGTCCTTTGCGGTCAATGAGAAGGGCGGCGTTGTATACATCTGCATCAGACCGTTCCGAATAACCGTACAGCAGGGCAATATTCGCCTTACGCGCGATTTCAGCCGCTTTTTGATAGGATGGCCCATCAGCCGGTTCCGCCAAACTGTGGGCGGCGCTGCCGATGTTGTAGCCGGTCAGGAATAACTCCGGAAAGATGATCAGGTCTGCGCCTCGCTGAGCTGCTGAGAATGCCGATCGATGAATGATTTCAAGGTTTTTATCAACTTTGGCGGGCAAGCCTTCCCCTTGATAAATCGCAATTTTCATTTTTTTGCTTTTTACTCCACATTACGGGCTTAGATTTGCGGTTGGTGATTTATACTTCCATACAGGGTCGGATCCATGATCTGATCATATAATTTTGCAAAATTTTTTAATACATAAATGTTGTGCAACAGCATTTATTTCAGCCTTGCACCGTAGCCAACCTGATAGGATGAGCCCTGCAATACTTTGCACCACATGATTTCGACATCAAAGTATTGCCGGGCTTTTTCTAAAAAATGCGGCGGCGGGTTTTTAATTGATAGGGCAATTTCATCTCCTTGCAAAAGATCCTCATCCGATTCGAAATACAGCCCTTCTGCGCTGAAGTTGTACATCGTACCCCGGTAAAAAAAATCGGGCGGACATGTATTATGCAAAATTGGCTTATTGCATTGGAATCGCTTGTTTTTTCTACGATCAAGACTCGACTGCATTTTGACGCTCTCCCGCTTCATCCTGTAAAACTCAGGCCGCAGCTAATAGCAAACGCGTCGATAATTAATTGGACCCGGCGTGCTTGGATTTATTTGTTTTACTCGCCGCAGAGATTACAACTATTACGTTGTGTTCTGTATTACCGGCCTTAGATGACCATTTAAAAAAATTATTGATAACATAAATGCTGTGTAACAGCATTTATTTTTCCTCCGGATTCATTGCACCGAGAAGCTTCGGCAGGTCACCGAAACGCCCGATGAGCCCGAATATCAGGGCGGCCAGCAGGACGAACACCACGGTCACGGATGCCATTACCGGTGTGTAGCCATAGCGCAGGGAGTTAAAAATTTTGATCGGCAGGGTTTCAACCGTAAAACCGGCGACCATGTAAGCAACGATATATTCGTTGAGGCTTAAGACAAACGCAAAAGCATAACCGGAGATCATGTAGGGGCGAATCAACGGAAATATGACGGTGCGGAAAACGGTTCCGGAATCGGCTCCCATGGTTTCAGCCGCTTCGACGATTTCATGATCGATGGATTCAAATCCAAGGGAAACCGTCACCAACGGCAGGGTCACGAAGAAAATGGCGTGTGAGATCATGGTGGCGACCATCTTCCCGTAAAAACCGATAGTTACCCAGAAGGAAAGAAATCCCAGGGCCGTGATGACGGGCGGCAGGATGAACGGCGAAATGCCGAGTGTAAAGAGCGCCCGGGCGTAGAAAACGCGATAGCGCCACAGAAAATAAGCCAGAGGCATCGCAATCGACAATGCAATCAGGCTTGAGGTTGTGGCGATGGTCAGGCTGTTTTGCACCGGAATCAGCCAGCTGCTTTCGGTAAGCAGCTCCTGGTACCAGCGCAGGGATATGCCATCCGGCGGGAAAAAAAGCCGTTTTTTAGCATTTAAAGAGACCCCGCCGACAACTATCAGCGGCCCGCTCAGCAAGAATAAGATTAGGCCGAGGAATATGATACGAAGTGTTTTGCTCATGCGCTGTTACTCGATAATTGGAAACTGCCGCGCAGCTTGAGGCTTGGAAGCTGGAAAGCCTGGAGGATATCTCCCAAAAGCTTTCTGGCTTTCAAGCCTCCCGGCTTCCCGGCTAACGCTCGTCCGATTCTTCCTAAATTGAATATCGGTTTATGCTGATACAACCTTTTTTCTCTTGCCGATTGCCATCGTGAGCGCAACCAGCAGAAGGCTGACAAACATAAAAAATATCGCCATGGCGGCCGCCATGGGCATATTGGTCTGGTAGATTGCCTGGTCGGTGATCAGCACGGACAGCGTCCAATGATGCGGACGGCCGAGAATCTGGGGCAGCAGATAGACTCCGAGAGTGAAGACGAACACCATCACAAAAGCCGCGACAATGGCGTTGCGCAGCGAGCCTACAATTACCATGAAAAAAGTTTTCAGCGGCGAAGCCCCCAAGGTCAGCGACGCTTCCGGAAGCGCCGGGTCAAGGCGGGACAGCGACGGGTACAGGACCAGCACGGTGTATGGAAAAGCAAGATAACAGATTCCACAAAGCAGCGCCGCAAACCCCGGATACCACGCTACGGGTTTGTTCATCAATCCCAACCAGACCAGAAGGTTTGAAATGCCGGCGGTGCGCGACAACAGCAGCGACCAGGCAAAACCGACAATTACTTCCGACAGCGACAGCACCGACATTAAAAACACCAGCCAGACTACCTGGGCCCGCCGCCGCATCCGGGTTATAAAATAAGTGAAGGGAAACCCGAGAGACACACATACCGCAGCCGAGAGCCCAGCAATAAACAAGGAAAACAACAGTGTTCGTCCAAAAAGCGCCGTATAGAGATTCCGGTAGTTTGTCAGCTCAAAACCGGCAATATAAAAGCCGCCGACCTCCCGATGAAAAAAGCTGACGGCAATCATCATTCCGAAGGGTATTACAAAAAATACGCCCAGCATGACGGCCGGGTACACTAACGGCAGGTGGGCGCGGACACCTTTTGGCTTTTCTCCGATCATGATTTCAGCACCACACAGGCCGCCGCCGGAAGGACAACCGTGGCCTTGTCTCCCTGTCTTACCTGCGGTCTGCCTTTGGGTGTCGATTGACTCACTATTTGAATCCCATTGCAGTTGAGATAGATTTCGACGCTGGAGCCCACATCCCTTATGAAAGAGACGGTTCCATGCAACCGGTTTTCCCCTTTTTCGATACCCGGCAGCACGCGAATGTCTTCCGGCCGTATCGACACAGTGACGGATGTGCCGGCCGACAGGCCTTCCGCTGATTCTTCAACGATTAAGCGTTCGGCCCCGATTTTGATTTCTCCGTCTCCGCTGCAGGTTCCCTGCAGCAGATTGCTGGAGCCTATGAAATCCGCCACGAACGTATCGGCCGGCTGGCGATAGATCGCCAGCGGGGAGCCCATCTGGTGGACACGATTGTCCGGGCCCATGACCACTACCAAATCCGACATGGTCATGGCTTCGCGCTGATCGTGGGTGACGAGGATGGTGGTTATTGCAAGACGCTGCTGAAGCTCGCGCAGCTCCAGCTGCATGCTTTCGCGCAGTTTGGCATCAAGCGCCGACAGCGGCTCATCCAGCAAAAACAGCCGCGGTTCGATGGCCAGGGCGCGTGCAATGGCAACCCTCTGGCGCTGACCGCCGGAAAGCTGCGATACATAGCGATCCATATAGCCGGATAATTGCACAAGATCCAGGAGTTCGGCGGCTTTTTTGTGTTGAGCTGCTTTGTCGGCATGGCGAACCCGCAGACTGTAGGCCACGTTTTCTCCCACGGTTAAATGGGGAAACAGGGCCAGAGACTGAAAGACCATACCGAAATTGCGCTTGTGGGCCGGTGTTTGAGTAATATCTTCGGTATCAAGCAGAATGCGTCCCCGGGTGGGATTTTCCAGCCCGGCAATGAGTCGCAGAAGGGTCGTCTTACCGCATCCCGAAGGACCTAAAAAACAGACAAACCGTCCGTTGGGTAAATTAAGATTTACATCCCGGGCGGCCACCACCGTGCCGAACTGTTTGTGGATGTCTTCGAGAATTAAGCCGGCCATAAAAAGTGCCTAAAGTGCCTAAAATGTCTAAAATGCCTATAAATGCCTAAAATTGAAACTGGTCATTGGCCTCTGGTTCTTGGCTCCTTATTTCTGGTTTAAGGTGTCAGGTGTCAGAAAACAGATGACGGAGAACAGATGACAGAAGTCAGATCTCGGAATTGAGAATCTGGAAAAGAGGCGAAGGTGGGAAGATAAGAAGGTGCGATAAGAAACGAAACGATTGTGTAAGTCGTAAGCTATCAAGCCATCTTCCATCATCTATTGTTTATCTTCAACCCTAAACCTTGAGCCATTCGCCTTAAGCCTAACACCTTTAACCTCTAACCCTATACCTTTTACCTTTCACCTTCTGCTCTCAATCTTTTATCTTGAGAACAAAACGGTCGGAGCCGATTGACGACTCCGACCGCTGACTTTAGGCCACCTTTTATTCAGTGACCATTTCCGTCCACTTCTCGTTCACCCAGTCGCTGAGATCACCCGTGTACAAATCATAGCGTGGGATGATCGGGGGAATGTCACTTGCAACGGATGCAAATTGAGCATCCGTGAGACCGGTTGTATCTCGTTTGACCGTCGGTGCCGTACCGACTTTCAGCGACAATTTGGCCTGAATTTGCGGCTGGCACATATAGTTGATAAAAATGTGCGCTTCTTTGCTCATCTTGGAGGCCTTGGAAACCGCCCATGAGCCGGAATCCATCACCCCGCCCTCTTTTGGGAAAGTGGAGCGCACCGGCTGGCCGTCTGCCGCAGCCAGGCCGGCAACATCGTGGTAGTATTGTCCCATGGGAATTTCGCCGGACTGCAGCGCCTGCTGAAACTGCCCTTCATCACGATACCACAATTTCACGTTGGGTTTTATTTCGGCGAGTTTATTTAAAACCTTGAGGATGCCTTCCTTGGAATTGAGGAGGTCATAGCCTCCGAAGAAGGTTTTGGATGTGATTTCGAGTAAAAACGAGTTGGAAGCCAGGGCCAGCAGTCCCAGTTTGTTCTTTTTATCCGGCTGCCACATATCGGCCCAGGAGGTCGGTGCTGTCGGGAACACGTTGGTGTTTGTTACCAGGGTGATGTACCATGACACCGCGCCGATTCCATCCACCCGGCCGTCCGGGTATTTGTGGACATGCTGCGGCAGCAAAAATTTGCTGTTGGGTATCAGCTTGAGATCCAACGGCATCCAGAGCCCGGTTCGTTCACCCCTTAGCATCACGGTTTGAGCCATCATGGACACATCGGCCGGCGCCATGCCCGCGTGTGCAGCCTGCTCCAGCTGAACCAGCCAGGCCTCGCCGGTGGGTTCAGCCACCGATTCTACTTTAATGCCGGTAGCTTTGGTAAAGTCCGGGAAAATGTGTTTGTCGAACGAATCTTTGAAGTAGCCGCCGTACGCACCGACTTTCAGCACCCCTTGGGCCTGAACCGAAGGCACGCCAAATCCCAGGACAGCCAGGCAAAGGGCTGCGACAATGCCCGTAAGCGCCATGCGGCGACTTGTTGTTGTAGGATTAATTTTGATTTTTCCTGACATGGTACATTTCCTCCTTTTTGTGTTGCAGGTTGGTTATTGCGGCGGGAAAATAAAACTGATTGGTTCAGGGTTCAGGGTTCAGGGTTCAAGGTTCAGAGGTTATACGCAATGGACAATGCTGCCAATATTTATATAGGATTCAGAACGCCCGAGATATCCTCTTGGGTTTAACGGCTTTTTAAACGCAAAGAAGACAGAATCCCTTTGATTCGATTTGTCCGTAAGTTTTTCAACGCTGAACGCTGAACCCAGAACGTTTCAACCTAGAAAGCAAATTTTAAACATATGGCAAAAACGAACCTGACTGTCAAGCTAGTACCCCAAATTGTTAGCAAACTAAATAGAAGGGCATTGGCGCAGTGGTTTCGGATTGACAAAATTGATGACGACAAATAATGTAAGCGACCGATTCCTTGTAACGATTGAATATTTTCGATTAAGTCGGTAAACACTACCTGTATCTGAGTATTATGCTCAAATCAGGGTAAAACAAATATCCGGAGAAGCCGATATGAGTGGAAAATACAATGTCATGGATGAGGCGTCGCGCCTCATTTTGCACCGAACCCCCCAGGCGGATGTGAAAAAGGGGATTCCCATAATGGTCAAGGGTGAGGGGTGTCGCCTGATCGACAAAGAGGGCAAGCGCTATCTCGACATGGAAGCGGGAATCACACGGCCGGTGCACATCGGTTATGGCCGGGAGGAAGTGGCCCGGGCCGCTTACGATCAGATGTGCCGGCTGCACTACTTCAGTCCCTCGGGATATGCCAATGAGCCGGCCCTGGATCTGGCAAACCTGCTGGCCAGAATCACGCCGGGCGACATCAACCGGTTTACCTTTGAATGTTCCGGTTCCGAGGCGGTTGAATCTGCCATGAAACTGGCAAAACACTACCACTATTTCAGAGGCAACAAGGCCTGTTTCAAAGTTATCTCCCGCAAAGGCGGTTATCATGGTGTCAATGGATACGGCGTCAGAGCCCTCGGCACGGTGATGCCCATGCGCCATATGATGGAGCCCATCGCCCCCGGAGCCGTACATGTCGAGCCGCCGTATTGTTATCGCTGCCCATATGGACTGGCGTATCCGGACTGTGATCTCAAGTGCGCCCGGGACATCGAACGGGCCATCGAGTTTGAAAATCCTGAACTCATTACCGCTTTTATCGGAGAACCCATCATGCAGGGATTCGGGGCCTTGTCGCCGCCCAAGGAATACTGGCCGATGGTGCGGGGGATTTGCAACAAATACGATATCCTGCTCATTATCGACGAGGTCATTTGCGGTTTCGGACGCACCGGCAAAATGTTCGGCGTCGAGCACTTTGCTATTCATCCGGACATGCTGACCATGGCCAAAGGGATCAGCAGCGGATATGTTCCCCTGGGGGCCGTCGGCTGTACCGACAAGGTTATGGAACCGATTGAAACTTTCTTCCATCTGCACACTTACGGCAATCACCCCGTTGCCTGCGCCGCCGCATTGAAAAATATCGAGATCATGCAGACCGAAAAGTTGATCAACAATTCGGAAGAAATGGGGCAATATTTTCTGGCATGTCTGAAAAACCTGGAGCAGCATGCCGTTGTCGGCGAAGCCCGGGGCCGGGGCCTGTGGCTGGCGCTGGATTTAACCGCCGACAAAAAGACCCGTGCGCTTTTTCCCTTGGACCGCATTGCCAATATGATCCGCCGCGCCAAGCAGCTCGGCGTCATCATCAAAGGCATCGGATGTGCCCTTGAATTCGCACCGCCGCTGATCATTACCAAAGAAGAAATCGATGAGGCGATGAAGGTGATCGAGCTGTGCATTGCAGAAGAAGAAAAGAATATGAGAATGTAGATTCTAATCTCTGTTTTATTTATTTAGGACCCGGATTCTCGCGGATTGACACGGATTGAATAGCTGTTGAGCCCTTGAGTTCGTAAGCCGACAGTTGATGAGTTGGTAAGTTCGTAAGCTCGTTAGTTGGTAAGCTATAAAAGTTCGTGAGTTCGTGAGTTGGTAGGCTGGTTAGGCGCTTAGTTATAATTTCTTCGCATTTTATGAAAAAAATTTTCGCCACCAAGACCCAAAGACACAAAGATGAAAATTAACTTAAGGTTTTGCTTCGTGTCTTGGTGCCTTAGAAAAACAGGAGAAAAATGAAAATCATCGATCTTTCACACATCATCCACGACGATATCCAGATATATCCCGGAGACCCGGCACCTTCGATCAAGCGAGGGCTGACCCATGAAAAAGACTACTGTCATGTCGATGTTTTGACCCTGGGGTCTCATACCGGGACTCACATCGATGCACCGTTTCATTTTTTTAAGAAAGGGAAAAAAATCGACGAATTCCCGGTTCAGCGGTTTGTCGGCGACGGCGTCCTGATCGATGTTTCCGCCAAATCGGACCGGACGTTGATTGAACCTGAAGATGTCGAGGCCTATAGAACTGAGATTGCAGATGGCGATTTTGTGATTTTTAGAACCGGCCGGGATAGGTACTTTGGAACTCCCAGGTATTATCTGCATCCCTTCCTGAGCCCTCAAGGAGCGCAGCTGTTGGTTAAAATGGGTGTTTCGCTGGTGGGAATCGATGCCCTGAATATCGACCCGACCTATTATGAGATCACAGAGGCCGACACGTCCGCAAAAAACCTGCCGGACGAAGAGGAATATGGTTATCCGGTTCACGATATCCTGCTCGGCAACGATTTGCTGATCGTGGAAAACCTTTGCAACCTGGAGAAGATCAGACAGATAAAGGGTATCTATTCGTTCCTGCCGCTTAAATTAAAGGACGCGGATGGATCACCGATCAGAGCCATATTTATGATGAAATAATTATTGCCGCAATCTGTCAGTACTTAAGGGCAGACTGCGCGACAGGCTGCAAGTCCTTAACAGATGGGCCTCAGTTAAGGGCAGCAATAATGGTTTTGGCATCCGGGTGGTCGGCCGGATTGCTCGCGAAGTGACTAAAAACGACGTGTCCGGCGGTGTTGATGATAAAGACGCCCGACAGCTGACGGACATTGCCCTGGGGCATCCCGAGGCCGTGGCCGCCGGCGATGGCGGCGAGCCCCTTGAGGGCAAGGCTTGGCGAGAGAAATCCCAGGGCTGACATCTGCTTGAGACCGAACTTGCGGTACAATTTTTTTTCCGGGTCGGCCACAATCGCAAAGGGAATATTGTATTTGGCGGCAAATTCAGCAGATTCCGACGGGGTACCCATTCCCACGAGGACCACCCGGGCCCCGGCTTTTTCAAAGCTTTTTTTGTTGCGGCGCAACTGCGCCACCTGCTCGCGGCAAAACGGTCAGCCGAAATGCCGCAAAAAGACCAGCACCAGCGTTTGATCCTGCCAAAGATCGTGCAGGTGTTTCTCCGACCCGTCCGACATCGCGACCTTTGCGTCGGGAGCTTTGCGCGCCTTCTTTTCCATTTTATAACCTCCAAATATTGTAATGTCCCGTGATTGAATTATATGTGTCGAACGGGATGTCAAATTATAGTTGAGTCCTCGAATATTAAAAATTTTATCAATCCAGGTTTTGTATATCACATATATAGCACACACCACTATTGCTTCAACATCACAATGTCTTCCGGTTTCACAACAAGGTTTAACTTTTCCCCGGCGCCTGCGGCTCGATTTTGCGGCAGGCGGATAATCATGGGTAAATTCGAGCTTAAATGGCGGCCCAGGCAGCGGTGATGGGTTCCGAAAAAAGAAACTTCTTCCACTTGCAATACCCCCAGCGACACATGACCGTGGGCTTCGCCGCCGGCAGCAAGGATCTGCTCCGGCCGGATGCACAAATCTACCCTGGCGCCCATTTCGGCCGCGCCGGCAACCGCGAGACGACCGAACGGCGTATCGACCTCGATACCTTGACCCGAACGCCCTGAGACCGTGCCCTCGAACATGTTGCTTTCGCCCATAAAAGTGGCGGTAAACCGTGTTTTCGGCTTCATGTAGACGCGCGCCGGCGGTCCCATATCTTCGAGGTGGCCGTTGTTCATGACCGCAATGACGTCGGCGATGCTCATGGCTTCTTCCTGATCGTGGGTTACGTGCACAAAGGTGGTGCCCACCTTTTTCTGGATATGCAGCAGCTCCTGCTGCATCTGGCGTCGGAGATTGAGATCCAGGGCCCCGAGAGGCTCATCCAATAAAAGCACCTTAGGCGCAACTACAAGGGCGCGCGCCAGGGCGACCCTTTGCTGCTGGCCGCCGGAGAGTTGATGCACACGCCGGGTGCTCATGTCGGACAGTCCCACCATGTCCAGCGCTTTTTCGACCCGCGCCAATCTTTCGGGTTTGGGGACTTTTCGCATCAGCAGACCGAAACCGACATTGGATCCCACCGACATGTGAGGAAACAGGGCATAGTCCTGAAACATGGAAGTCGTCGGCCGCTTGGCCGGCGGCAGGTAGGAAACGTCCTGGCCGGCGATGCGAATCTCTCCGGCGCTGGGTTCGACAAAACCTCCCAGAATGTGCAGCAGGGTTGTCTTGCCGCTGCCCGACGGCCCCACCAGGGCAAAAAACTGGCCCTCGTCTATGCTGAGATTGATTTGGGAAAGGGCGGTCGTTTTGCCGAATCTTTTCGACACGCCTTTGATTTCTACCATCGGCTTCATTTTGACTTTCTCCGGCCAAATACCAGAATCTCCGTAGTTATCACCAATACGACGGAGACGAGGAAAACAACGCTGCCGACAGCGTTGGTTTTTGGATTAAGACCGCTGCGCAGAAGACTCCAGATTTCCACCGGCAGCGTTACATCAAAACGGCTCACCAGCAGTGCAATAATAAATTCATCCCAGGAAAGGGTGAATGAAAGAAAAAATGAAGCCATCAACGCCGGCCATAAAAGCGGCAGACTTATCAGCACCAGAACCTGCCATTCGGCGGCCCCCAGATCGCGGGCGGCCCGTTCAAGATTGGCCTGGTGCTCACCCATCTGGCTGTAGATTATGGCAAATGCCAACGGAAGATTGATAACCACGTGGCCGATGGTTACCGCCAGCAAGGATTTGGGTATATCCATGGTTTTAAACGTAATGAGCAGTCCCATACCGATAATCAGATAAGACACGCTGAGCGGCGCCACCAGCAGCCATTGGACAACTCCCGAACCGCGCACCTTATAGCGGGCCAGGCCGTAGGCAGCCAGAAATCCCAATAAACAGGAAAGCGTCGAAGAAACCACAGCCACCATCAGCGAGTTCCCCAAGGCGTCCATGATCCGAAAGTCGCTGAAAACGGCCGCATACCATCGCAAAGAGGGACCTTGAAACGGCGGGATCGGCAGCAGGGAATCCTGAAAGGAAAACAATATCAGAACTGCCACCGGCGTGAATATAAACAGGTAAACCAGCGCAACATAAACGACGGCGGGTAGATTTTTGAATATACTTCGCATCATCCCTCTAACACCGGGCAAATCGAAATCGAGAAAAAAAATTAATCACGAAATCACGAAAGGACGAAAACACGAAAAAAAACAAGATAAATTTCGTGGTTTTTAAATTTCGTGATTTCGTGGTGAAAAAGTTAATTACTAAAATGCAAAATCTTCACTTTTAAGACTCTAGAAATCACATCCTTTCAATTTTCAGCCAGCGTGAGAACATCAGGAATATAATCGAGATAACCACCATCAAGACCAGGCTCATGGCAGAAGCCATGGGAAAGTCTGCCAGACGCTGAATCTGCAGCATAATGGCCTGGGGCAGCAGCACCTCCCGGAAGCCGCCCAGAATCTGGGGTGTAATGTAATCTCCCAGCGCCAGCACGATGGTAAGAAAGGCCCCCACCATGACACCGGGTATGCTCAGGGGCAGGGTGATCCGCCAGAAGGTCTGCCAGCGGGATGCACCGAGATCGGCCGCCGCCTTTCTGTAATTCGGCGAGATCTGCACCAAGTTGGCGAAAATGGTCAGGGTCAACAGCATGGTAAAAAAATGGACAAATCCCAGAACCGTGGCCGTTCGGCTATTGGCAAGCGAGATCGGATTTTCCACGATTCCCAGCCACTGAAGCACGTTGCTGATGATCCCGTTGCCGGAGAGCACCAGCAGCCAGCTGTAGGAGCGGACCAGGTACGATGTCCAGAATGGCAGAATTGCCATCATCAGTGCGATCCGCTGCCATCTGGCCGGCACCCGGAAGGCCAGGATATATGCCAGCGGGTAGGCCAGGATAATACTGATAATGGTCGTAATCAGGGTGACTTCCAGCGAATTGACAAGGGCATTGATATGATAGGGTTTAGAGAAAAAAGCATAATAGTTGTTAAAGGACAGATCCGTGACGATCCGTCCCCCGGTCCGCTGAAAAAGGCTGTAGGCTGCCATAATCAGCAATGGAGCCACAAAGAAGGCGATAGTCCATAAAAGGCCGGGGCCGATAAAGCCCCAGCCTTTGATGTTTCTTTTTTTCCGCATTATAATGTTAGGTCAATCTACTTATGCTGCAGCATTTGTGTCCAGACATCCAGCATGGCCTTATCAAAAGCCTCATCGGGCTGGAGGTAAAAGTACGAATTGGCCAGGAATTTGGGCTGTTCGTCCCAGCGCAAAATTTTTTTCTGCTCCGGTGTCAGAATCGCCTTGGAATTGGCGGGCATCGCCCAATAGCAGGAGGAGGTGGCCAGACGCCCCTGGCCTTCCGGACTCAGGATATATTGGACAAATTTGAGGGCCAGATCCTTTTTCTTGGAGGCTGCAAAAATCCCGATGGCCTGCTGCCAGCGTACTCCGCCCTGATTCGGCAATACCCAGTCGAGGGCGGGATTTTCTTTGTGAAGGACGGATACTGAAAATTCGCCGCCGCCGGCAATGATATCGACCTCTCCGGTGGCCAGGGCTGTCTGTACCTGGACCACATCCCCCACCACGGCGGAATATTCCTTCATTTTGAATAATTTTTCCTTGATCGCCGGCAGATCTGATTTATTCAGCGCGGGCGGTTTGATGCCCAGTCCGATGGCGACCATCTCGATGACCGGAATGTAATAATCATATATCGCTAATCGCCCCTTATATTTCGGATTCCAAAGAACGGCGGCATCGCGCATATCGGCCGGATCCACCTTTTTGTTGTTGTAGGCAATCGTGTTATAGCCGAATTTTTCCGGCATCGCATAAAATTTGCCGCCGACACTGTTAAGCTCGGGGGTGCGAATTTCCGGGAAGATGTCATTCCAGGGAAAATCACTTTCCTTTAGGGGTTCCAACAGGCCGAGTTTGACTATCCGTTTGACATCGATGCTGTCGACTACGAAAACATCCCAATCTCCCGGTTGGGATTGTTCGAGCAGTGCCAGCGCGACACCGGTGCCGTCATACTCTTTCATGTTGATCCGAACATTATGTTTTTGTTCGAACGGTTTCAGCAGCTCGGGATCGGTATGATCGCACCAGGTGAGAACATTAAGCTCCTCGGCCGCCTGGGCGGGCGCGGTTAAGGCAACTGCGGCGAAGAAAAAGGTTACAAATAAAACTAAAGCCATGTTCACGATATTGGTTCTATTCATTGTCATATTTTACCCTCCTTTGTAATTTGTTTTGAGCGGCATAGTGTCAAAATCGCCCGCAGGTGTCAATTGAGAAATTGGTTTATGGAAAAAGCTGGGAGGCTTGAAGGCTGGGAAGCTGGGAGGCCACTCGCATTGAAGATTGAAGATTGAAAATTGAATATTTGTGGTATATTAAAAGACATCAAAGCCGATGAGAGCATCCTTGACGCTAACGGTTTGCCGGATATCACGAAAGTAAAGCCGTTTATCTATGACAGTGCCGGTCCGGGCTATTATGCGCTGGGCGACTTCCTGGGCAAGTGCTATTCAGTCGGGCGAAAAAAAGGACAGATATGAAGAGCGGCGAAAGATCCATAACAAAAATACTGGATGACGGCGGCCCATTTGTTATCTGGGAAAAAGAAAAGAGGGGGACCTTCAGGCGAGGAATTATGCTGGATACCAGGGTTTGTGATAATCCCGAATGCCGGTACCTCCATTTCCAGGCGGTTGCCATTGATGAACGGTATAATAATATGAAATTTAAAGGGAGAAAATTTGTTTATACGGTTGAGTCGGATATCAGTCATAAAACAGAACCGCTCCCGAATCAGACTTTAACGGCTTCGATCCATATGGATTCTGCCAAGATTTCGGTCCATGACGACACTTCTTTAGAAAAGAAGGATCAAGATTTTTTGAGATGGCTGACCAGAGAAGTAAGAGGCGATTATTTTGAAGTGATGAAAAGGCGCTGGCGAATGGCCAAAAAGGTGGATCGTGACCGCTGGCGAAATTTAGATTGGAGCTGGTGGAAACCCGGTTTGGTTGTCGGGTGGGATGAAATATATCCTGATGATCCTGATTTTATATTTGATATCTCCGGGACGAAGTATTGGGCCAGGGATTTGTACTGCATAAATCCCGGATGTACATGTAAAGATATCAAGATATCATTTGCCGAATTTTATGACAGGAATAACCCCAAAGAGCTAGGTGCGGTGGGAATTGATCTCAATAAATTTCGTATTGACGGGATAGATGCTATCGGGACATCGGCTGAAAATTTGACCCAAATTTGGCAGAAATTTCAAAAAGAAGCCGGCGTAAAAGGAACCATAAAAGCACGTCAAAAGGAGATGAAGATCATCGGGAAAGAAATTGCAGAATTAAGCCTCAAAAACAAATCAAAAGGCCTAAAATCTTTTTCAAAAGCGGGGCCCAAGGTGGGCCGCAATGATCCCTGTCCGTGCGGTTCCGGTAAAAAGTATAAGAAGTGCTGTCTTAACAAATGATCCTCTGTTAATCCGGCTCAGTCGACACTGTGATTTTTAAAGCAGTGAAAATTTTAGATTGCCTGCCGGTATATTCAATTATTAATAAAATCAGAAACTTGAGATATAGGTTTCATATAAGGAGCGAAGACGGCAAGTGATGTAAATGGCAGGTAAAAATGCAGGAGGTATAAGCGGCAATTGTTTCATTAATTCAAATTCTGTTTTGGCATTTGAATAATTCTTTTCCCGCGCGCGGATCACTTCCCGAGCTCGCGAAGATTTCCTAATTCTCATCGACGAAAGTTGCCCCTTAGCGATTCGATATGTTTTTCAGCCCGGCGGGTTATCTCGACAATTGGCCCTTATCCGGTATTGCAGAGGTGTCCAGGACGACGACGGTAATACCGGTACCCGCAGTGATGAGCCGCTCTACTATGTTATTCTTACTCTTCATCCGCCGCCAGAATGGCATCTTCTTTCCCGGTGTTCCGATCACGATATGACCCACGCGGTATTCTTTGGCAAATTGCAGGAGGGTCTTCACGATATCATCGCCCCGGTATGTAAAAACGGTCGCTCCCAGCTGTTGGGCGAGAGCCAGGGTATTAGAGAGCTTCCGCTGGGTCGCTGCATCGATAACGGTGGGGCGTTCCCGAGATGTCTGCACATACACGGCATACCAGTTTCGATTCAGCCGCCCCGCCAGACGAGAGGCATAGCGCAGCAGCGCCTCGCTGTTAGGCCCTCTGGAACTCAAACATACCATGACCTGATCCGGGATGGAGGGAATATCCTCGCCTTGTGGATCGCGCCTTCGCACATCGATCTGCGCGGCCAACTCGCGCAGGGTCAGCTCTCGAAGCTGCTCGAGGTTCGCCGGCTTGAAGAAATGGCTTAGGGCGGTTTCAATTCGCTCTTTGGTATAGACCTTGCCTTCCTTCAAGCGGCGGCGCAGGTCCTCGATCGTAATGTCCACATTGACAAGCTGATCGGCTCCAGCGACAACGCGGTCGGGAATTCTTTCACGCACCTTGACTCCCGTGGCGCGTTCCACGGTTTCATACAAGCTTTCCAGGTGTTGAATGTTCAGAGTCGAGATGACATGGATACCCGCCGCAAGCAGCTCTTCAACATCCTCGTAGCGCTTGGCATTCCTGCTTCCCGGCATATTGGTATGGGCGAGTTCATCGACAAGCACCATGCTGGGTCGACGTGAAAGAATTGCATCGAGATCAATTTCCTCGATCTCAATGCCGCGATAGGTTACCTTTCGGCGGGGAATCACTTCGAACCCCGCCAGCAAGGCCTCGGTTTCCGCCCTCCCGTGTGTTTCAACAAGACCGGCGACCACATCAATTCCATCCTCCTTGATACGGTGCCCTTCAAGAAGCATTTGATAGGTCTTGCCCACTCCGGCTGCATAGCCCAGGTGGATTTTCAATCTGCCTCGCTGGGACCGGCGTATCAGACGCAGGAAACTCTCGGCGCGGTGACCATTCATATCATTTGCCCATCCTGTCCAATTCCATGTTTACAAGCAACACATTCACGACCGGTTCAGGGGTGAGTGCGCCCCCCGGGCGCTTCGCGAACTTCTCCAGAAGCTCTATGATGGTGGTGAAGGATAGTCTTCGGGCGGCAGCGACCCGTGCAGCCTGGTATTTTGCGGCGGCCAGTGTGATTTGCGGATCAAGACCGCTCCCCGAGGCGGTTACCAGGTCTGCGGGTATGGGATCGCCGGCGGCCATTCCGAACCGGCTCATTTGAGCCTTCGCTCGGGCGCGTAGCGCCGGATTCGTGGGAGACAGGTTGCTGCCGCCCGCTGCCCCTGCATTGTAATCAACCGCTGAGGGCCTGGGCCAAAAATACTCGGGCCGGGAAAATCCCTGGGCGAGGAGCTCGCTGCCGACGATCTCATTTTGATCATTGCGGACCAGTGACCCGTTCGCTGTATACGGCGTCAATGTCTGGCCGAGGCCGAGTATCACCAGGGGATAGAGAAGGCAGCAGGCAGTCATGGTGACGAGCGCTATCCTGACCACTGCCCCTGCCTGGGGCAGCCAACCGTCTTTTTCAATCGCGTTGTCCATGAATCCTCCTAAAACAGACATGTTAGACTCAGGGCCATGTCAACCAGCTTGATGCCGGCGAAAGGTGCGATGACTCCCCCCAGTCCATAAATCAGCAGATTGCGCCGCAGGATACTGTCCGCCCCCATGGGCCGATATTTGACCCCCTTGATGGCGATCGGGATCAGCAGCGGGATGATGACGGCATTGAAGATCAAGGCCGAAAGAATCGCACTCCCGGGCGTGGATAAGCCCATGAGATTGAGGGCCGCAAGCTGCGGGATGGCCAGCATGAACATGGCCGGAATAATGGCAAAGTACTTTGCCACGTCATTGGCGATGGAAAACGTTGTTAACGCGCCCCGAGTCATGAGCAGCTGCTTGCCAATCTCGATGATTTCGATCAGTTTGGTAGGGTCGCTATCCAAATCCACCATATTCCCGGCTTCTTTGGCCGCCTGAGTGCCCGAGTTCATGGCGACGCCAATATCCGCCTGCGCCAACGCGGGGGCATCGTTTGTACCGTCGCCCATCATGGCAATCAGTCTTCCCGCACGCTGCTCCCTGCGGATATACTCAAGCTTGTCTTCCGGCTTGGCTTCCGCGATGGTGTCATCGACACCGGCCTGCGCGGCAATAGCGGCGGCGGTGAGCGGATTGTCACCCGTCACCATGACGACACGCAACCCCATGGCCCGTAGACGTATCAAGCGATCTCGAATGCCGGGCTTGAGTACATCCGAGAGCGCGACAACCCCGAGCACGATCCTGCCCTCGGCGACGACAATCGGCGTGCTGCCCTGACGGGCGACATTGTCCACAAGTTCCTTCGTCGCCGCGGGAATCGGGGCGCCCTGTTCCCGGATGTAGGCGCAAACCGCGTCAGACGCTCCCTTGCGGTAAGAGCTGCCATCCGGGAGGTCGAGGCCGCTCAATCGAGTTTGCGCAGTAAATGGAATGACCTTGGCTTGCGGTGTTTCCCGGGGCGCGTTGGTTCCAAGGAACTCTGCGCCAAGACGGACAATGGATTTCCCCTCGGGCGTCTGATCTCCAAAAGACGCGCACATGGCAGCCGCGGCTAATTGCTCCTCAGTCACGCCCGGCAGCGGGTGGTACCCGGTTGCCTGGCGATCACCCATGGTGATGGTGCCGGTCTTGTCCAAAAGCAGTGTGTCGATGTCGCCAGCCAGTTCCACTGCCTTGCCGCTCTTGGCCAGCACGTTGGCCGAAAGGGCGCGGTCCATGCCGGCAAGACCGATGGCCGCAAGAAGCGCGCCGATGGTGGTGGGGATGAGGCAGACCAGCAAGGCGATCAACGTCGGGATCGGCAGTTCCACGCTGAAGTAGCGGCCGATCGGCCACAGGGCTCCGGTCACCATGAGGAAGGCGAGCGTCAACCCGGCCAATGTCACGGTCAGGGCCAGCTCGTTGGGTGTTTTCTGTCTGACGGCCCCTTCGACCAGGGCAATCATGCGGTCGAGAAACGACTCACCTGCGCCTGCGGTGATGCGAATCGTGATCTGGTCGGAGAGGACGCGCGTGCCGCCCGTGACACCCGACCGGTCGCCGCCGGCCTCTCGAACAACAGGAGCGGACTCACCGGTGATTGCCGATTCGTCCACCGTCGCGGCGCCCTCGATCACCTCGCCGTCGCCGGGGATGGTTTCACCGGCGGCCACCAGCACGACATCGCCCTCACGGAGATCGTCAGAGCCGATCTGTTCCTCGGCACCGTTGATCATTCGGCGGGCAAGGGTCTTGCGCCGGGTCCGCCTCAGCGTGTCCGCCTGCGCCTTGCCTCGGGCCTCAGCCAAGGCCTCTGCGAAATTGGCAAAAAGTACGGTCAGCCAGAGGATCACCGTCACGGCCAGCGTGTAGGTCAATGCCGCCTGATCATGAAACAGATCTCCAACCAGCACGAGAGTTGTCAAGGCCGCCCCGATCTCGGTGACAAACATGACCGGGTTTCGCGCCATGGTCCAGGGTTTTAACATGACCATGGCCTGCTTGCCGGCGATTCGCACCAGCTTTTTTTCGAAGATTGAAGCCTTGCGAGCCTTGCGCCGCTCGAGTTTTGCCTGTACATTTTCGTTGATTTTGTTGTTCATGAGTTGTTCCTCTTGTTTTGCATGCAGGCGATCAAAGTCCGGCGAAAGATAACTGCTCTGCGATTGGCCCGAGGACAGCCACGGGCAGAAACAGCAGCGCCCCAATGAAGACCACGCTGCCCAGGATCACGATACCGAACAAGAGCGTGTCGGTCCGCAGGGTGCCTGTGGTTTCAGGTGCCGGTTTCTTTGCGGCCAGGGACCCCGCGATGGCCAGGGGGAGAATGATCGGAATGAAGCGGGCCAGCAGCATGACAATGCCCCCCGCAAGATTCCAAGGGACCGTGTTGTCGCCGAGGCCTGCAAAGGCTGAGCCGTTGTTGGCTGCCTCGGAACTGAACTCATAAAGGATTTCCGTAAACCCGTGCGCTCCGGGATTGTGCACCGTCGAGGCTCCCCAGGGCGTCGCGGCGAGCAAGGCCGTCCCCCCTAAGATGAACAGCGGATGGATAAGGAGCGCCAAGAGGGCGAGTTTCATCTCGCGGGTTTCGACCTTCCGGTTGAGGTACTCCGGGGTGCGGCCAACCATCATGCCGCAGATGAACACCCCGACGATGATGTACAGGAACATATTGATCAGGCCCACGCCGACGCCGCCAAACACCACGTTCAACCACATGCCCGCGAGCAGAATGAGACCCGTCATCGGATTGAAACTGTCGTGCATGCTGTTGACCGAACCGTTGCTGGTGGCAGTCGTGAGCGCACCCCACAGCGGAGCGGCGGCGAAACCGAAGCGAAGCTCCTTGCCCTCGAGGTTTCCGGCCGCCTGAATCGGCAAGCCGGCAAAGACTTTCGGCGGGGCGCTCTCAAAATGGACGGCGAGTCCGGCCATCCCGACCAACAACACGCCCATGACGGCGAATATGACGGCGGCGTGGCGTATGCGGCCCGTAATGCGACCGAACATCCACACGCAGGCCATTGGAATCAGGACGATACTGACACACTCTACGATGTTCGTAATGAAAGACGGGTTTTCGAAAGGATGGGCCGAGTTGGCGCCGAAAAAGCCGCCGCCATTCGTGCCCAACTGCTTGATGGCCACGAAAGCCGCAACCGGTCCCCTGGCAATGGTTTGCAGAGCGCCTTCCAGCGTGCCGGCCGTGGCTGAACCCTTAAACGTCATGGGAACACCGCCGAACAGCAGCAGCACGGCGGCAACTACGGCCAGCGGCAGCAGGACCAGAAAGGTCGCTCGCAGCAGATCGCGGAAAAAATTTCCCATAACGACATTGCCCGCCAACCCTCTGGCGAGGGCGGCGAGGGCCGCTATGCCGGTGGCGGCGGAAACGAAATCCAGCCACATCAAGCCGAAAATCTGCGAAAAATAACTTAACGCCACCTCGCCCGAATAGTGTTGAAAATCCGTGTTGGTTGTAAATGAGGCAGCCGTATGGAAGATCAGGCTGGGCTCCAAGGCGCCTTTGCCATCCGGATTGAATGGAAGCGCTTGCTGTGACGATAAGACCACATATACGACGATGAACATGAATGCGTTGAAGAGGAGCATGGACAACGCATACTCCTTCCAGGTTTGCTCCCTGGCGGCAGCCCGGCCGCCGGCTTTCTGAAAGAACGCCTCAAGGCCTTGACGAAATTCACCGACCTTATCGCCGGGGTTCAGCGCCCAAGTCATGAGGCTACCCAGGGGCCATGACAGCAAGGCTGCCGTTCCAAGAATGAGCGTTATGAAAATAACCGCCATGATGTTTTTCCTTTAAAAACGCTCTGGATTGATGATGGCGTAGACAAGATATACCATGCAAAGCACCAAAACGATTGCCGCAAGATAGAGCATGGCCGCCTCCCTATATCCTGTCGCAAGCATCTGCAAGACCTGCCAATGCGACAAACATGATTAGTCCGAGAATCAGGTACAATGCCAACAGCATGATTTACTCCTTCAGGATCGTGATCGAATGAGATGTCATCGGATCCTTGCTCAGCGGCAGCGTGAAACGGAAAGTCGAACCCTTGCCAACCTCACTTTCAGCGCCGACATCCCCGCCATGGGCCCGGACGATCTTTTTCACGATGGCCAAGCCCAGCCCCACGCCGGATCTCTCGTCCTGCCCGGACGCGCGATAGAATTGCTCGAACAGATGTTTCAGGTCTTCTGCGGGGATACCTTTTCCGGTGTCCTGCACATGGAAAACCACATGGTCCTGCTCCCGCCAAGCCTGAATGGTGACCGAGCCGCCAGGGCTGGTGAAGCGAAGCGCATTCGAAAGTAGATTCGCGAACACATGACGAACCTTTTCGGCGTCCGCCATAACTTCCGGCAAATCATCCGAAACGTCGTTCACCATCGTCACGCCCTTATCCTTGGCCTCCACAAGAAAAGGTTCGATGGCCTCTCGGGCCAGCGCTATCGGTGAGGCAGGTTCGGGGGTGACCTGCGCCTTGCCGGATTCGATGCGGTTGATATCGAGCAAATCGTTAAGAATACCCACCAGCCTCTCGCTGTCCTCTCTTGCGGCCATAAGGAGCTCAGTCTGCTTTTCATTGAGAAGCCCCACCCGCTCCTCTAAAAGGAGATGAATAGACATGCGAAGCGAGGTCAAAGGCGTTTTGAGCTGATGCGAAACCGTGGATACCACGCCACGCTTCATTTCCTGCTGCTCATGGACCTGGGTCACGTCTTTCAGGATCAAGGCCACACCCGTCGGTTCGCGACGTTCCGGGCCAACCGGTATCGGCACTGCCATCGGCTGAAAGAAGTATTCGCGGTTATCAATAAACTGCTGGAGATAACCGTTCTTAGGATCGTGCTCGATGATGCGATCCTCGTCCAGCGCCTGCCGGGTTAATGGATTCAGCCATTCATATCCCAAGTCGCCGGCCAGGACTCCGGATTTGAGACCAAAATACCGCTCCGCCGTCTCCGTTGAGACCTCCACCTTCCCGTCCAGGTCGAGCACGGCGATGGTGGCCGGAAGGGCCTTGAAGATTTCCTCGGTTGCGCGACGCGTTCGCATCAGGTTGGCTCTGTCCTCCTTGCGAACCTGTCGCAGCGCGGCCGCCATCTCATTAAAGGATTCCGAAAGCCGACCGATCTCGTCGCGCGAGCCGGCTTCCAAAACAAGGTCAAGATTCCCGCCTCGGATTTCGTTTGCGGATTCAATCAACCGATTGATCGGGTATAAAATCCACCTGTGTGCAAGATAGCTGAATAGAAGCGCCAGAAACGCTGAGACCATAATCGCCATCAGCATGCGGCGGTGAGCGGTTTCTGCGAGGCGGCGGGCTGCGTTGTTGGCCTCATTCATGTTCGTTTGGTTCATGATCAAGATGTCTTGGGCCACGTTCTTAATCTCCTGGAATAGAGGCTGCAGTTTCGAAAAGTAGTCGGCCCGCCTGGCCTCGGGAGGTCGAGTGACCTGGGTCACGAGCGGTATCGCCCCGGTGTACCTTTCGAAGAGGGCTTTTATCCTTTCAGCCTTCCCGCCTTCACCGAGAAGCGTAATGTTGCCAAGTTCTAACTTCAGAGCGGCGCGAAACTTGGGGGTGTATGCCTCGATCAGTCGGTTTCCTGTCAGCTCGTTGCCGGCGAGCGTAAATAGGATGCCGCTGTCCATTCGCTCCAAAGATTCCTTCATGTCCTGGCAGGCCTCCACGCTGCGATAATTCTCCTTGAGAATCATATCGATGGCTTTGCCGAGATCATTGATCTGCACCATCGTCAGCGCGCCGACAATGGCAATGACCGCCAGCAGTCCGCCAAATCCCAACATGAGCTTTTGTCTTATGCCGATCATAACGATGCCCTCCACCGGACAAATAAGCACAAGGTATGCCATACATCTAAACCATGACAATTCAAGTGGTTACGTGTTATTGCCCAAGGAAGGCCTTGTGACAAACAAGGCTGGCCCCGCATTGACCTTGTAAAATACAAGGTCATGTGAAAAAGACGAAAGGGCTTGATCAGATGCCGTATTGTTTTCTTTTGTGCCAGAGGGTAGCTTGGTCGATGCCGAGGATATTGGCGGCTTCCTGGAGGGTCTTGGTCGAGGCGACAACTTGACGGATGTGGTTTTCTTCCAAGGCTTTCAGAGAAACGTGGTCGCCCAGTTGGATCGGAGGTGTATGCGGAGCGATTGAAGCGGGGAGGTGCTCAATTTCGACGATGTCATCCGTGCATAGGATCGAGGCGCGCTCGACCGCATTGCGCAGCTCTCGGATATTGCCCGGCCATGAGTATCGCCGTAAGGCCTTGAGGGCTGCGTCGCTGAACCCCTTTAATACCTTGTGGTTCTGGGCTGCGAAAAATTCCAACATGCTTTTTGCCAGAATTTCCACGTCGTCCGGTCGATCCGCCAGAGGAGGCAAATCGATCTGGATAACATTCAGCCGATAGTACAGATCCTCTCGAAAGCGTCCTTCCTGAACCGCTTTATCCAGATCCGTGTTGGTCGCGGCAATGATTCGGACCTCGGCTTTTCTTGTCCGGTTATCGCCCACACGCTCGTATTCACGATCCTGGATGAAACGAAGGAGTTTGGGTTGAAGCGGCAAGGGCAGATCGCCAATCTCATCCAAGAACAAGGTCCCGCCGTCGCAAGCGGCAACGCGACCGGGATTGTCACGGAGGGCTCCGGTAAAGGCCCCTTTCACGTGGCCAAAAAGCTCGCTTTCGAGAAGATCAGGGTTCAGAGTGGGGCATGAAATGGTACCGAACGGCTTATCCGCCCTGCGGCTCCAGCCGTGAATAGCTCGCGCCAACACGGTCTTGCCCGTTCCGCTTGATCCTCGAAGCAAGACAACCGCCTCCGATGCGGCCACCTGCCGTGCGAGCTCCATGGCTCGTTGCATGCCGGAATGTCGGGATGTGAACGAGACCTCCGGGTGCAGCCGCTCCAAGTCCTCCTTTAAGGTCGCTATGCGTTGCTCCATCTTGCGAACCATGGCCACCCGGTCGGTGACGATTTGGACCTGTTCAGGAGTAAAAGGCTTGGGTATGTAATCAGTCGCCCCTCGCCGCATGGCTTCCACCGCGGTGTCCACGGATGCATAGGCCGTTACCACGACGATTTTGATCCAGGGGCATATTCCCAGGAGTGAGGGGATCAAGTCGAGGCCGCTTTCGGTTCCCAACCGCAAATCCACAAACGCCAAGTCGTAGACTTGCTGATCCGCTTGAGACAGTGCATCTCTGGCGTTGCTGACGGAGGTTACCCCATGCCCACGTGATTCCAGGCAGACTCTGAGCGTCTTGCGGATATTTGCTTCGTCGTCCACGATGAGCACCCCGAGGCGGATGGATGTGTTGTCATTTTTGGGTCTCATGTTCTATACAATAAGCGTTTGCAGGGTGCAGCGCAACTCCTTGTTTGGCTTTCTGAAGGATCAACCTTGCGCAGCAGCGGTGTTCAATATTGTCTGCCTTAATGAGCCACCACTTGATTTCCATTTAAAATCCCGTTCCTTTCATTTTCTCTTGACCCTCCCAAATGCAAAGGATACACCGCATCTGTGCATTGTCGATTGAAAGGATTGCTGCCATGGCCGAATACAAACCGATAACACCTCAGCAGCAGCCGAAGTTTGCCGGGATTAAGACTTTTATGCGGCTGCCCCATTCACAGACCATCGAGCGGCTTGATTTTGCTGTAGTGGGCGTTCCCTGGGACGGTGCTACTTCCTACCGGACCGGCCAGCGGTTGGGACCCGATGCCATCCGCAAGGTTTCGGTGACGCTGCGACCCTATAATCTGGCACTGAACGTCGATATTTTCGAGCATTGTTCCGGTGTTGATTACGGCGATCTGCCGGTGATTGCGGGGTATATAGAAGATACCTATGCCAAAATCGAAGCGGCCCTTTGTCCGCTGGTTGAGGTCGGTGTTATTCCCGTGTTGATGGGTGGGGACCACTCCATCACGCTGCCGGAGCTAAGAGCCGTCGCTAAAACTCATGGACCGGTTGCCTTAATTCACTTTGATTCCCACACCGATACCAACGATCAGTACTTCGGCAAACCCTATTATCACGGCTCGCCGTTTCGCCGGGCTGTAGAAGAAAATATTCTGATTGCCGAAAATTCAATTCAGGTCGGCATGCGCGGCTCTGTTTATTCAAAGGACGCCTATGACGATTCAGCCGCGCTGGGATTCAAGGTGATCACGATGTCCGCTCTAAGAGAAATGGGCATTCGAAAACTGATCGAGACCGTCAGGGAACGAGTCGGGCAGCAGCGGGTATTTGTAACTTTCGACATCGATGTGGTTGACCCGGCCTTTGCTCCCGGCACCGGCACCCCGGAGATAGGCGGGTTTACCAGTGGAGAGGCCATCGAGCTGGTGCGCGGCCTCAGGGAATTGAATTTTGTCGGATTTGATGTGGTTGAGGTTCTGCCGGCCTATGATCCGGCGGAGATTACCGCCCTTTTGGCCGCCAATATTATATACGAATTCTTGTCTTTGATCGCGTTGAATAAAAAGAATGTCAGTGGTCGGTAGTCAGTGGTCCGCTGCGGTCTTGTTGTCTGAAACAATTCGAATTATCAAATTCCAGACACATGATTTCGAATTGATGAAAATCCATCATCATTGACAATATTCCGATATGGTGGTAACTCTGGAATAAAAATCACTGGGGGAGCCGCAATACCCGGCTGAGAGGAGGCTGAATGCCTCGACCCCTGGACCTGATCCGGATAATGCCGGCGTAGGGAAGTCATTTGCATCACATCCCAATTCCTTCCTTTCCTCCGACTGAGATCCGCATCGGAGGAGCCGCTGCATGCTGAATGTTTCGCGCCTGAGCAAACGCTTCGGCGACCTTGCCATCTTCGAAAATTTCAATTTATTGCTTCCGCAAAACGGCTTCACTGTTTTGATCGGTCCGTCGGGGTGCGGTAAAAGTACCCTGTTCAATGTCCTGACGGGTGGTGTTGCCGGAGACGGCGGAGAAATATCGTGGCGCGGCAGAACCGTTGCGCACCTGAGGGGAATATCCGCTTACATGCAGCAGAAGGATTTGCTGCTGCCCTGGTTTTCACTGATGGACAATGCGCTGCTGCCGGCCAGAGTCGCCAATGCCGATATGGCGGAATCCGGCGCAAAAGCGGAGGCGCTCTTTAAAAGACTTGGTCTGGAGGGGTTTGAATCATATCTGCCCGGGGAGATTTCCGGCGGCATGCGACAACGCTGTGCTCTGGTTCGCACCCTGATGTTTGAACGCGAACTGGTTCTGCTGGACGAACCGCTCTCAGCCCTTGATGCAATCACCAGAAGAAGTTTGCAAGCCTTGCTTTTGATCCTGCAGATGGAATTCGGAAAAAGTATTCTCATGATCACCCATGACATTGATGAAGCACTGAGACTGGCCGATGAGGTCCTGGTGATGAGCAAGCGGCCGATGCGGATCCTGGACCGGTTTTCATTGAACGGACCCAAACTGCGGAAGCTGGATGATCCCCAATTGTTCGAGATCAAGGAATATGTCCTGAACCTGCTCCAGCAGGAACTATACACAGCTTGATAATAGATCGGGTGATCGCCCTTTGAATCATCGAATTGGAAAAATCCCGGCAGATACAAATGGGAAGAACGCTGTGTATTTATTGTAAGGGATTTCTGTTATGAACATCGTTACATTAACTGACGGGCTCAACCCAACCGAAACCACGATTTTTAGTTCAGGCCCTTGCTGGGGGAAAAGCCTAGAAAATGCGCAGCATAAAATAATTTATCCGCCGGACCGTCATTTAAAATACGTTCTACAGCTCTTAAATAGCAGCGTCTAACCCTAAATATCTCATTGTCAAGGGCGGAGAAATTATAATGAAGCGTTCCTCACTTTTATCATTGCTTATCGCCATTGTTTTACTATGCGGCTGGGAGTTGGCATGCCGAGCATTTAATGTTCCCGATTTTATTCTTCCGACTCCTTCGCAAATATTGAAAGCGGCCGTATTTCAGGTGGCCATTCTCCTGCCCAATGCCGGCACCACTGCTCTGGAAATTTTGATTGGTATACTTATTTCTTTGGTGGTCTCCGTGCCGCTGTCTATTGCGATGTTTGCCCATCCCTCGGTAGAAAACGCCCTGGCACCATTTCTGGTGGCTTCCCAGGCGGTCCCGGTTTTCGCCGTCGCACCTTTGCTGGTTGTGTGGCTCGGGTACGGCATCGCCAGCAAAGTACTGATGGCGGCCGTGATTATCTTTTTTCCAATTACGGTTAATCTGCTGGAGGGGTTTAAAAGCTGCGATCTGGAATACCGCAACCTCTTTCAACTGATGGGAGCGGGCTTTTGGAAAACACTACACCTCTTATATTGGCCCTGGGCTTTGCCCCATTTCTTTGCCGGGCTGAAGGTCGGCGTATCGGTGGCGACTATCGGGGCCGTGATCGGGGAATGGGTCGGTGCGCAGCAGGGTCTCGGCTATTTAATGATTCAGGCCAATGCCAGGCTCAATGTCGACATGGTTTTTGCCGCCATATTATGGTTGTCCGGCATGGGGTTGTCGTTGTGGATACTGGTCGGATTTTTGGAAAGAAAGGTTATCAGCTGGAAATCCTAAGGTGTTGGCCGGTTTGCCCGTTTGCCGGTCAACCCGTTACCGGTTAGCCTTTCAGTTTCCACGGGTCAACGGGGCAACGGGCTCACCGGCCAACTTCTAAACATGAGGGGAAAAAATGTATAACGCACGCAGGATTATTATATTATTACTAATTTTTACCGTGTTCTGGGTTCCGTCTGTTGATGCCGCCCGGAAATTTACGCTGATCCTGGACTGGTTTCCCAATGTCGATCATCTACCCATTTATGTGGCCTGCCAGCAGGGATTTTTTGCTGAAGAAGGGCTTGAAATCAAGGTTATCAGTCCTTCCGAGACATCCGACGGGCTCAAAATGGCCGCTGCGGGCAAAGTGGACATGGCGGTATCCTATGAACCCCAGACGATTATAGCGGCCGCCCGCGGATTAGACGTGGTGGTGGTTGCACGCCTCATCGAGCATCCCCTGACAACGCTGCTTTTTCTCAAAAACAAGGGCATTGCCTCACCCAAGGATTTGGCAGGTAAAAAAATCGGTTACACGGTACCCGGACTGATGGATGTGCTTTTGGAAGCTTTTGCCCGCATCAACGATATCGGAGATTATACGGCGATCAATGTCGGCTTCGCTATTGTGCAGTCGCTGACGTCGGGCCAGGTGGATGCCGTCATGGGGCCGTTTAAAACCTATGAAACCGTTACCATGGCCCATAAAGGATATGAGGTCGGGTATTTCGAGCTGGAGAAGTGGGGCATTCCGGACTATGACGAATTGATTTTTATCACCAGCAAAAGGACCCTGGATCAAAATCGAGCAGCCATGGCAGCCTTTCGCCGGGTCATCGATCGCGCCATCCGGCAGGTGCGGCAAAATCCCCAACAGGCGCTCACGGACTATTTCAGGCAGGTACCACAGTCTGATCGCAAAACCGAAACCGATGCATTTAAGCTGACGCTGCCCTATTATGCCGCCACTCAGAGAATGGATGGGGACCGTTGGCAGACATTTGCCGACTTTGCTTTACGGTACGGCCTGATCGACAAGAAGGTGGATGTGAAGTCGGTCCTTTGGATGGAAGATGAGTAATTTAAATATTGACTTTTAAAAAAAATCCAAATAATTTCAATACTTCGGATTCATCTTAATTAATCCGCCGGACCTCGGGTCAACCAACTTTTTTCAGTTGTCAAAAAATAAATTACAACCCTGAGTAGGCTAATTTCCAGGGCGGATTAATTACTCGAGGTGGAATTTTATGAATGTCCCGTTTGTAGATTTGAGCCGCCAGTTCAACCCCTTGATGGCGCAATTTCAGACAGCATTCCAAAGTGTTATCGAGCGCTGTGCTTTTATTAACGGTCCGGAAGTCAAGGAATTCGAAAGGCGCATGGCCCGGCATTTGGAACTGCCGGAAGTTTGCGCTGTTTCCAATTGTACCCATGCCATCTATCTTACCCTCAAGGCCCTGGGAGTTGGAGAAGGGGACGAAGTTATCACGGTGCCCACCACCGCTTTTCCGACCAGCGAGGCCATTAACCTGGCTGGTGCGGAGGTGGTTTTTGCCGATATTGCCGCCGGATCTTATGCGCTTGATCCGAAAGCCGCCGAACAGGCCGTTACGGAAAGAACGAAGGCTATCATTCCGGTTCACCTCTACGGAATCCCGGCGGATATGGATGCATTTATGGTGTTGGGCGATAAATACAATCTTGCTATAATCGAAGACGCTGCTCAGGCCCAGGGGGCCAGATATAAGGGCCGGCGGGTAGGCGCCATCGGCCGGGCCGGTTGTTTCAGCTTTTTTCCCTCCAAAAATTTGGGTGCCTTCGGCGACGGGGGTGCGGTGGCATCAGCGGATGCGGAGTTAATCAAAAAGGTGCGTATGATGGCCAATCATGGCCGCGAGGATAAATACAGCCACCAGCTGATCGGTACCAACAGCCGATTGGACACCCTTAAAGCCGCACAACTCATGATTTGTCTCGAATATCTGGATAAATGGAACCAGGAGAGACGCAATGCTGCTGAAATGTACGACGAACTGCTCAAGTCTTATGAAGAAATCATTCGACCCCGGGTCCCGGCGGAATGTGAAGCCGTCTGGCATGTCTATGTCATCAGATATAAAAACCGCGATAGACTGGCAGCTTTTCTGAAGGAGCAAGGAATTAACACCGGTCTTCATTATCCGCTGCCGCTGCATCGGCAGCCGGTATACGGTTATCTGGCATTGTCCGAGGGGGCATTGCCCGAAGCGGAGGCAGCCTGCCGGGAAGTTCTATCTCTGCCGATGTTTCCGAAAATTACACCGCCGGAAATCGAAGCAGTGGCTAAGGCCATCGGCCGGTTTTTCGAATCTCAATAAACAAAGGTTTGGCAATATGGCTAACCGAAATATAGAGATATCCGTCGTTATTCCGGTTTTCAACGAGGAAGAAAATTTAGAACCGCTGCTGGACGAGCTTTTCCCGGTCTTAAGTGAAACCGGGTCCGCGTTTGAGGTCATCTGCGTAGATGATGCCAGCACCGACAACAGTTTTGCCGTGCTGCAAAGCTTAAAAGACAAATATGCGGAATTGAGAATCATTCAACACCGGCTGAATTGCGGCGAAAGCGCCGCCGAGGCAACCGGCTTTGTCAATGCGCGCGGCGAATGGATTGTTACCATAGATGCGGATCAGCAAAATGATCCGGCCGACATCCCGGCGCTGCTCGAGGCATCCATCAATGCGGATGCGGTGTGCGGTGTTCGCCAAACGCGTGAAGATGACTGGGTCAAGCGACTTTCCTCCAGGGTTGCCAACGGGTTTCGCAACTGGGTAACCAAGGATGTAATTGCAGACGCCGGCTGCACGTTTCGGGCCATCAGAAGAGATGCACTGCGCGAGGTTCCCATTTTCAACGGTATGCACCGTTTCCTGCCGACACTGCTGCGCCTGCAGGGATTTAAGGTGGTCGAAATCCCCGTCAACCATCGCCCCCGAACCCGGGGGGAATCCAAATACGGAATCGGCAACCGCATGTTCCGCGGACTGGTCGATTGTTTCGCCATTTTATGGTTTCGCAAACGCTGTTTCCCCACCCGACGATTTTCTCCGCACAAAGAGGCCGCAACGACGTGAAAATCATTGACCCGCTCGGCAAATCCGCCGCACAAGCAGCAGAAAAATCCGTGCCGGAAAAAAGAGAATTACGCAAAAATCTGTTCAAGGCGATATTGCTGGCTGCTTTGCTCATTACCGTGCTCGCCATTGTTCGTTTCTCCCCCCTTGCTCAACACTTCAAGGTATCCAATATGGAGGTCCTGCAGCATAAACTGTCCGAGTTCGGCAATCTGGCGCCGTTAATCTTTCTCGTCGGGGGCGCTTTGGTGATCACCCTGGGGGTGCCCCGGGCGGTAGTAAGCATTCTGGGCGGATTGGCCTTTGGTCTCTTAGGGGGTATTTTGCTGGCCTTGTTAGCCGCTCTGCTGGGCTCCAGCATTATTTTCCTGTTGACGAAATGGCTGGGAAGGCCCTTGTTTAAACAAAAGGTCGGCGGATATTTAAAGGCCATTGAAAATCATACCAAAACGGATGGGTTTTTTATGGTGATCATCTTGCGGCAGTTACCCTTGACCAGCCTTCTGATCAATGTGTTAATCGGTCTGACCTCCATTTCCATGGGTATTTTTATTCTGGGTTCGATTGTCGGGTTATTACCCGAAATCATAATTTTTGCGCTATTCGGCAGCAGCTTGCAGGAGAGCTTTGTCCTGCGGGTATCGATCGCTTCGACGCTGTGGATTATCCTGATCCTCGCGGTCAGGTTGTTTTTTCGACGCTCGCCCCTGGCGCAGTCCATCGCCCAAAAGCTGAAGGCGATTAAATCCGGTAATGCTAATTAATCTGCTCTGAAAAATAGACTCAGTCCTTTAAACAACCACGGACAAAGGACATCAGACCACATGCATTGATCGAATTCGTTCGATCTGAAAGGGTAATCCTATGAAAATCCTGCAAATTGGAACCGGGCGCTGGGGGGCCAATCATCTGAGGGTCCTGTCCAACCTGCCCGTTGAGCTTTATGTTGCCGAAACTTCTGAACCGGCCCGGCAAAAATGCCTCGAACAGGGTATCGCAAAGGATCACATTACAGATAACTATAGAGATTATCTTGAGATTGTGTCGGCAGTCGACGTGGTGACGCCGGCTTCCAGCCATTTTTCGCTGGGCCAAGAACTGCTTGAAAATGGTAAATCGGTCTTCATCGAGAAGCCTATTGCCGAGACGGCGGACGAGGCCGTTCAACTGGCCGATCTGGCTGCGGAGCGAGAGCTGGTTCTGCAGGTGGGCCATATATTTCGCTTCGATCCCGCCACGGACTTTATCAAAGCCTATCTTCAGGGCGGCGAAATGGGAGTCGTTCAATCTCTTACCGGCATATTTTCAGGATTCAAACGGCCGCGGGCTGACGGCGGTGTCGTCATTTCAGATGCCATTCATTTTATAGATTTATTCAACTACGTGCTGGAGGCCGTACCGAATAAAGTCTTGGCCCGTTGTGAAGATTTGCTGGGAAGAGGGATGGATGACATGTCCTGGGTCTGGATGGATTATGACGGCATACCGGCCCTGGTGGAGGCCAACTATTTTTCGCCCGAGAAAAAACGCCTGATTACCATCAATGGTGACCGCGCCACGCTGGTGTGTGATTTTACATCGTCGCAGGATAAGGTAAAAATTTACCGCAACCAGCATATCTTAGACCACGACACCTGGAAATCGGTCAGCGGAGAAATCATCAACCAGGAGATTTCCCTGGCCGAGCCGCTTTTCCTGGAATTAAAGGAATTTATCGATTGCGTCCTGAACCGCACCAGACCGCGGGCCGATGCCCGGGCCGGGGTGGACGCCATGAAAGTGGTGGAGGCGGCCATGCGGTCACATGCCGGGGACAAGGCCATCGACCTCCAGTCCTAATATTCATAGGATGCGTTGACACGGGATGGTCTAGTATTTATCCTAGCGGTAATTGCAATAAAAAGAAAAGATTTTTACTAACATTGAAAGTCTGGTTTTCCCTCTCTCCGAGCTGTAGGCTCTACGAGCAGGAAGCCGGGCTGTAAGCCTACGGGCAGGAAGCCGCGCCGGAATTCCTGCGGTGACAGCGGTCACCAAAATTAAAGGATTAAAATTCGATGAAAACAGGCAGAGGGTCGGCAAAATTGATTGTTCAATTGAGTATTTGTTTTCTGCTGGCGGCCCTGGCAGCGGGCTGTGCGGGGAATTACGGCCGCTATAAACTTGATGCTGAAGTCTTGCAGAGCTTTAAAGACAACCAGGTTCCGCCGGACTACAAATACTATTACTACGGTTTTGATACCAACCCCTATGCCGTGGTCGGGGTTGAAAAAAAATATAATGCCGGCTCCAACCTGTGGCGCGAAGTCGAGCCCAATTCCGAAAAATTCAAGAATATGATTCGCTGGATGTGGGCCGATTACGGCTATTCCCCCTATGCGGCCCGAATTTTGGATCCATCCGGCAATCCGGTCGGGGTGTTGTACACGAGCATACGAGAAGTCGCCATTAAGTTTAGCGGCGATAATCGCATTATTGTAATGTTGAATACCCCTTTTCTCTGGGGACCGGCCGTAAATAATAACCCTCCCGGCCACTACGGAAGCATCGATTCAATCCATACGCTGGCAGACCTCCGGCAGGATTCCCACCCTTAACATCAAGGCGTATCGCAAGGCCGCCGCTCACGCCATCGACGGGGCTGCGGCCGTGCGAAGTTGCGTAAATACCCCTGATATCAGAAGCTTCGTTTCCAAATGCCTCGGCTCTCAGTCCGGAGACTCAGGGCTCACTCAGAAATAACCTCACATTCTCGTTTTAAATTAAAGTTTTCACCGGTTTTGCCGATTAAATTTAAGACCTGGCTCAACAGCAGATCCGGTAAATATAAGGATATGAAGTAAACGAAGCGCAAATTCGGTCGGGCCCTCAAGAAAAACGATCCCTTATTTGAATGTTTAGGGAGTGAGGACACTCGCTTTAATCAACATCTTATGTGGGAAATAAAATAAACGATGAATATGGCAAAACCGAACAATCTTATCCTAGGAAAATCCGGGAAGAATGACGGCCGCATTGGTGTTTTTGACCGCCGAGCCGCCGAGTTGACCGAATTATTGAGGGCGTGTCGAGACCTCAGTGATATTTTAAATTCCGATGAGCTTTATGCAGCATTTGTCGGGATTATCAGACATAAATTCGGGATTGCCAAGCTGGCATTATTCGCCTTTGACCCGGAAAAAGAGACTTTTGAGCTGGTTTTCAGCTCCGGATTGGGAAAGTTGGAATATAAATTTAAAACCGGAAAGGAAAATTTATGGCAAACGATTTTGCAGGGAAAACCATTTGCCGTCGTAGACGGTTCAGGGAATCCTCTTTTCGCCAAGTTCCTGGAAAAACAGGACTTAAAGATTTTGCCCTCCGAGCTGTGGGTTCCGCTGGTCATGCGTAATGAGGTAATGGGAATTTTAACGATGGGAGACAAATCCGAAGGACATCCCTTTGACGATTTCGATCTCTATTTTCTGCAGCAGATTACAGCCCAGGCTGCCGTTTCCATAAACACTTGCCGCATGTACGAGCGCCGTCGAAAAGAGAAAGAAGATTTGGACAACACCCTTCAAAACCTGTCGCTGCTCTACGGCATCGGCAAGGCGATGAACTACATCAGTGATCTCAAAAAGCTTCTGCAGTACATCCTGAAACAGGCGATTGATATCGCCGCGGCCGAAAAGGGCTCGCTTATGTTATACGACATTGAATCCGATCGTTTAAACATTCGGGTCCTGGCCGGGCTGGGGGATGTCGAATATCAGGACAAGGTCAATAACAACGAAATCAAATGCCGCAGTTTCAAACCGGGCGAAGGCATTGCCGGACGTGTTTTTTTAAACGCCCAGCCCATGATTGTAAATAATATTCGCGATGACAGCCTGTTCATCGAGTCTGAAACCTCCTATGTTCGGTCCATTGCCTGTATCCCTATGGTCGTTTACAACGATGTCATCGGTGTCATCAATGTAACCAACAAAAAAAACGGCAAAGAATTTACCGGCCTGGACATAAAGATGTTGAAAGCCGTTGCGGATCAGGCGGCGGTGGCCGTCAACAAAGCCCAGCTGTGGGATATGGCGGTTACGGATTCTCTAACCGGTCTGTATGTACGCCGCTATTTCATGGTCAAGCTGCAGGAGGAGATTCATCGGGCCGAACGATACGACAAGATAATTTCAGTCATTATGGCGGATCTGGATCGGTTTAAAGATATCAACGACACCTATGGCCATGATGTCGGTGATCGGGCATTGGAAGCCATCAGCCAGTTTCTGCAAAAAAACATCAGAGATGTGGATACCATCGCCCGTTACGGCGGCGAAGAATTCGTTATGCTGATCCCGGATGCGGATAAGGAATCCGCCTTCAGCCTGGCCGAAAGGCTTCGCGAAGAACTTGCCCGGGTCAACCTCGACAACCTGCCGCCAATTACCATCAGTCTGGGAATTGCGACTTATCCCGCAGACGGCACAGACATTGACGACCTGATAAAAAAAGCGGATGCTGCCATGTATGCCGCCAAAAAGGCCGGCCGCAACAATTCGGTAAAATACTCTGAAAATATAGGGCATGGGGCAAAGGGCAAGAAGGTAAGAGGGTAAGTGGTTGATAAGGGAGGAAAGCTGATAAGCTCGTAAGCTCTTAAGTTCGTGAGTAACAATTGGATGATTTTTCACTCAACTAATCAACACAATCAACACAATCAACACAATCAATTCAATCAACTCGATGAACTCAACAAACTCAATAAACTCACATTAACCTTTCCTTTTTTTAGCATATCTATTACAATTTCACTTGTATCCGATTTCCGGGCCTGATATTGAGCTTCTCATAAATTCGCCATTCTATGTTGAATAATTATTGAATTCTGTCTTATAGATTGTCTTGCGCTCAACGCCTTTAGAGAGGCTTTCAAAAAACGGGACGCCTCAAATATTCAATATTCAATTTTCAATTTTTTTACCGGGAGGTCATATGACGGACATAATGGATGTTATAAAAGAAAGAGACCCACAGGAAAGAGAATTTCATCAGGCGGTTCATGAAGTCGTGGAATCCGTCAAGCCGGTTTTGGATCAGAATCCGATTTATCGGCAGGCGAAGATTCCGCAAAGACTGGTGGAGCCCGAACGGGTCATCATGTTTCGGGTGCCGTGGATGGACGATCAGGGTAATGTTCAAATCAACCGCGGCTTTCGCATCGAAATGAACAGTTCCCTGGGACCCTACAAAGGCGGGCTGCGGTTTCATCCGTCGGTTAACCTCGGCATTCTGAAGTTTCTGGCATTTGAGCAGACCTTTAAAAATGCCCTGACCACCCTGCCGATGGGCGGCGGAAAAGGTGGCTCCGATTTTGATCCCAAGGGCAAATCCGACAACGAAGTGATGCGCTTTTGCCAGAGCTTTATGTGTGAGCTTTTTCGGCATATCGGCCCGAACACGGACGTGCCCGCTGGAGACATCGGTGTCGGCGCCAGGGAAATCGGATATCTCTTCGGAATGTATAAAAAGCTGCGCAATGAATTTACGGGGGTTTTGACCGGCAAAGGTCTGAACTGGGGCGGCAGCCTGATCCGTCCGGAAGCCACCGGCTACGGTTCGGTCTATTTTGCCGCTGAAATGCTGGCGACCCGCAACGAAACCCTGGAAGGAAAAACCTGCCTGGTTTCAGGCTCCGGCAACGTGGCTCAATTCACCGCCGAAAAGCTCATTGAATTGGGTGGCAGGCCGGTGACCTTATCAGACTCCTCAGGGTATATTTATGATGAAAGCGGCCTGAATGGAGAAAAGCTCGAGTATGTGAAAATCCTCAAAAATGTCCGTCGCGGACGCATTTCTGAATATGCCGACAAATATTCCTCGGCCATATACACACCGGTTGATCCGGCATTGGACCACAATCCCCTCTGGAACCATAAAGCCGACTGTGCTTTTCCCAGTGCCACCCAAAATGAAATCAACGGCCAGGATGCCCAAAACCTGATAAACAACGGCATCATCATGGTCTGTGAAGGCGCCAACATGCCGACGGTGCCCGAGGGAATCGACATTTTCAAGGATCACAAGATCCTATACGGACCGGGCAAGGCGGCCAATGCCGGCGGGGTTTCGGTTTCCGGTTTGGAGATGACCCAAAACAGCATGCGGCTGGTCTGGACGCGCGAAGAAGTCGACAACCGCCTAAAGCTTATCATGAAAACCATTCATCGCACCTGCGTGGATGCCGCCGAGCGGTACGGGGCAGCGGGCAATTATGAGGCGGGCGCCAATATCGCCGGTTTTGTGAAGGTTGTGGATGCCATGCTGGATCAGGGGCTGGTGTAGGAAGGTTAAAGGTCAAAGGCAAAAGGCTAAAGGATCCGGCAAAGGGTATGGCGCGTGGTGCATAGAGCTGAGGGCAAAGGGCAGGGGAAAAATGCCTAAATTGCCTAAAGTGAACTAAAATGCCTAAAATTTAAATTAGGATCAGATCTATTTTTAATCTACCACGTCTAACTGCATTGTCCGCAAGGTTTAGAAAACCCCAAAAATATTCCAAACAAAAATGTTGGGTCGGCCATCGGGTCGACCCTTTGCTTTAATACAGGGTCGACAGCCGAAACGCTCTTTTTTGATAAACCCATGTCTAATGTGTTGATAATCATTTTGGCGGTCATTCTGCTGGCCGGACTGCTGTATTTTGAGAAAAAGGGCAACCAGAAGGGCAGGCTGTCCACCAAAACCATCCTTTCGTGTCTCTTCATTTGCACCGCCCTGGTTCAGGCGCATCCGATTCCCGGCTACTACCATATATTGCTGCTTGGTCTGATATTTTGCCTCGGCGGCGATGTTTTCCTGGCATTGCCGCAGGACAGAATGTTCCTCATGGGGCTGGTGTCTTTTTTACTGGGCCACGTATTTTATGTGATCTGCTTTTTTTATGTCGCCGATGTCAGTCAATGGACCTGGATCGGTTGCCTGGCCGCATCGACGGTAAGCGCGCTGGTATTTTACCGGCTGCGGCCGCATCTGGGGGACATGCTGATCCCGGTCATCGCCTACATTGTCGTGATTACCGTGATGGTTGTCGGGGCCTGGACGGTGCGGAGCGATGCCGGATTGAATTATACCGGCCGGCTGCTGGTATTTGTCGGCGCCGTGAGCTTTTATCTTTCCGATCTGTTTGTGGCCCGGGACCGGTTCTTAAAATCAGAATTTGCCAACCGCCTTTTCGGTCTGCCCATTTACTACTCCGGTCAGTTTTTGCTGGCGTTTTCAGTGGGCCTTATAAAATAGAACTTTTTTCAATATTCTTGACTTAATAATACATTTACGCGTATTTAAATAGAAAACCATCATTTACAATTCGAAATCGAACTGATTTTTATGAATCAAAATAATCTGCAAATAATTAAAGAACTGAAGCGTCTGCTATTGAAGAAATTTAGCTTTGTTTCAAAAATTATTTTATTCGGATCTCAGGCTTCCAAAGAGATTTCAAGAAGTTCAGATTTCGATATACTTATCATTGTACGCCATGATATTTCCTGGAGACAGAAGAGAGAAATTGTGGATGAAATATATTCAATTGATCTTAAGTACAATATACTGACAGACGTTAAAATAATTTCAGAACCACAATTAAATACATTAAGGGGAAAACAACCTTTTATCCAAAATGCGCTCAAGGAGGGAATTGCTGCATGAAAGATGAGGATAGAAAAGCACTCATCAAACATCGCATTTCGAAAGCAAATGATGCTATTCGAGATGTTGAATTCCTGATCAAGAGTAAAAAGCCTTTGCTTGCGATTAACAGAATCTATTACGGGATTTTTTATATATTATCAGCGTTATCCTTAAAACATGATTATCAAACCTCAAAACATCAACAACTGATTGGGTGGTTCAATAAAGAATTTGTTGCCTCCGGCAAGTTGGACCCAAAATATGGTAAGATAATTCATAATGCATATAAGAATCGGTCAACAGGTGATTATGACGATTTTGCGGAGTTTGATGAGGAGGAGGTCAAGGACTCTTTTGAAGAGATGAAGGAATTCATTGCTGCTGTTCGAGCAATGTTGTAAATCAACTCAACTATTTTTATTCAAACAGCACTTTTTATATTTTTTCCCACTGCCGCAGGGGCAAGGATCATTTCTGCCGACTTTCGGCGAATCTCTTTTAAACGGAACTACCTTTCCGCCCTCCTCAAGCGTCCCTCGTGATTTATTCTTTTTATAATTGGCCGCCAGTTCGTTTAGTTCTTTTTGCCTGGCTTTTTGTCTTTCTTCTTGTTCTTTTCGTTTTCCGAAAATATCCGGCATTTCTGGAATATTCACATTATGGATTATGCTGAGACATTCCAGATCATCCCCTATGTAAGTTGCATCATTTTCATTGGCATAAACATGCTGCAATTTTTCAATCCCTCGAGGATCACCAATGCCTCGCAAACAACCAGCAAACAATTCATATGAATCCATATCATAGTTTTCGTCCTCCCATCTCTGCAAAGCAAGATCATAGGCCTCAGAATAAGGAAGATACTCAAGAATTGAAAAGCTTTGCCAGTCGTCTAATTCTTTGTTTTTAATTGCAGCAAGAATAACTTCGTCTGCGGACTCATCCAGTGCATTCATTGATCTAATCGCATCACTGTAAATATAATCCATTCTGTTCTCGTTGTCGATTTTTCCAAGATATTCTAAAATACCCCAAAAAGCTTCTGCACTTTTAACAGATGAAAAATATTCGAGCATCACATCGATGGCTGGTTCATAAAACTTATTTCCCAGAGCTATTGCACAGTTACTGGGGATATTACCGTGATCCTTTTTAAAACTATCTAAGATAGCCGGTGCGTGCTGAAAAGCTTCATGCATCGCAAGATATCTTGGAGCAGCGCATGCCAAATGCTCGACCTCATCGCCAATAAGGATACTTACTTCGTCTGTGTACCTGTTCGGATAATGGTTCTCTATAGCTGCGAAAGCCCAGCACCGGACTATTTTATTTTGATGGGATAGATGATTTACATAGTCTTCATAATTCCAGAGTTTACTCATATTGTTTCCTATTCCTGCGATATTTGTTGGTCCAGTCTAAAGATTATAAGTAAATGCCATGGTTTCAAACATTTCGATTCAGAAAATTCCAAAATAACTGATAAAATACAGCCACCGGACCAGAGCCGGTGAGAATATACCTGCAACGACAAAGTAGGGAAACGCCTTGGATTTCAAATAATAGACCGGAAGCGTCGGCAATGAAATAAGTAAAAATATAACGGTTCCCACCAGGGTCACCATCAACATGGCGGACGTAGCGTTGGTTCTTTCAATTGCTTTCTTCAGCAGCATCATGGTTACACCGATAAGAAAGGATGTAATTATCGCCAGGGTTGCTGCCGGCATGGTAGTTGCTTTAGTTGAATGGTTGATTAGTTGATTGAGTTTATTGAGTTGATTCAGTTGATGGGTTGACTGGGTGATAACTTAAAAATAAACCGTTGGGATTGTTGATCGTTGATGGTTGATAGCAGAAAGGCTGGAAAGCTAGGATGCCGGGAGGCTGGAAGGCGGTATTCGACGAAGGAAAGAAAATCGCCGCGACCGGTTTAATCGTGGTTGAAAACCGCTCCCACCCACCATTGGATACGGCTTTGAAACATCCTCAGACGACTTTTTCCGACCAGTTGGTTCAGTCATGTACTCCAGGATGAAAACCACTCCCGCAGCCAAAATCATTTATTATATAAAATTGTGAAACAATTTTATCGCGGGAAGGTTTTCTTTAAGAATTTGTGGAGATCAACGGCAACCGGCATATCCACCACTTTGATTCGTCCCCCGACGATTTTCTCTTTGATATCTTTTAATTCCACCTTCACGGAATTCGGCACGGCCCTGTTCAACTCTAAAAGATATACGGAACCATTGTCCATGCTGACCCAGTATTGCTTGCCGAATGTGCCGTCCATATAGCTTTTAATGACTTCCTCATACACGACGGACAGGTCCATTACGACCGAGGTCAGGAGAACACCGGCCTTATCGATTGAACGTTTATCTCCGATAACGTCAATAAACCATACCTTGCCGCCGTCTTTGGCCTTTTTGGTCGAGCAGGCCTGCAGCATGCCGAATGAGGCGCCGTCTCCCAAACCGAATATCACATCAGCCCCGACGGCAATCTGATCCTGGGCGTTGCGTTTTCCGCCGGCAGCATCCGCATACGCCGCCTCCCCGATCACACTGTAAAGGAGTCTGCTGTTCGGATTGGAAGCATGGAGGCCCTGGGAAAATCCCGCCGACATCCGGTTCCAGGTGGGAGGTTCGGCTGAGGCAACTATTCCAACAATATTTGATCGCGTCATTTTGCCGGCCAGCCAGCCGGCCAGGTAACATCCGCCCTGGGGTTGGGTGTCGATGTCGCTGATCAGCCCCGGTGTAACGTCATGGTGATTTTCGACCGTGGTGACCTTCACGCCCGTTTCACGCGCGATTTCCGGTGCCACGGTCTGATAGCCCGATGCATGGCAAATTATCAACTCACACCCCTTGCGTACCATGTCCCGCAGGGTCGGTTTGATATCTCCATAGCCAAGGGCTTCGGCAAGTTCGATCTTGAAGCCATATTTTCGGGCGACGATTTCGAGCCCCACTTTCCCTTGTTCATTCCAGCCCTTATCGGTGCCGGCCTCCGGCAGGGCCAGGCCCACCATTTTAGGCGGGTCCCCGGCCGAGGCAGTATTCACGGCGAAGAAGAGGAAGAATAGAAAGATGACGAATCCGCGACTATCTTTTTCCCATTTCAGTTCTCCTAGTAATGAACGATTCCGCATTAAAGTTTGGAATTTTGAATTTCAGTCATTGTGAATTGTCCGAAACTTGATATTTGTTATTTGGTATTTTTTTGCTGAAACCTGAACACTGACACCCGATACCTTCATTTTATTTCAGCATATTACAAGAAATTACTTTATCAGCGCCTGCTCTCAATCCCCACCGCGCTTATAGGGGATGCACAAAGATGACGGCAAACTGGTCGACCTGGCAAAAAGAAGCAGGGCGGCAATTACCACCAGGTAAGGCATCATTAGGATAAAATCCGGGCTGATGTTTATGCCTGCCACCTGCAAAGCGCTGGTCAGGGACAGGGCAAATCCGAACAGCAGTGCCCCCAGACAGACTTTGGCAGGGTTCCATTTGCCCATCATGACAACGACAATGGCGATATATCCCCGCCCCATAATCATGTCAGGCACAAAAAAGGCCAGATCACCCAGTGCCAGGAAGGCTCCGCCGAGGCTTGCCATGACCCCTCCCGTCAGGATCGCACAATAGCGGATACGATTGACATCAACGCCGGATGCATCGGCGGCCCACGGGGTTTCCCCGACTGCCCGAACCCGCAGTCCGAAGCGGGTTTTGTACATCAGACCATAAAAGGCCGGGACCAGCAGGAAGGCCGCATACACCAGCCAGTGCTGATTGAATAGTCCCTGTCCGATAAACGGGATCCCGGCAAGAAGCGGGATTGCATTGGTATCTCCGGCACCGAACAGGATTGGAAATTGATTTCCAAAGATCACCCGGTGAAGGAAGCTGCTCATGCTTTGGGCGAAGATGGTCAACCCCAGACCCACAACGATCTGATTGACGCGGAGCGTGATGGTCAAAATAGCAAACACGAGTCCCAACGTCAAGCCGACGACTCCGGCGGCCAAAAATCCGCAAACCGTACTGTTCAGCTTCAAAGCCACAACAAAGGATGAAAAAGCACCTGCGGTCATCATGCCTTCAATCCCCAGGTTCAGGAGGCCGGACCGTTCCACATAGGTATCACCCAGTGCGGCCAGCAGAATCGGCGTTGTACCCCGTATGGTTGTAGCGATCACCGCCGTGATTAAAGCTGATTCTAAGATTCCATTCATTTAAGTACCCATCGCTTTTCTAAATATTCCGAAGCAGCGAAGAATAGAAGTGTCAGTCCTTCTAAAACATGGACAAAAAAGATTGGAACACCGAGCTCCCGTCCGACAAACTCTCCGCCAACGCTCAGAAATGAAAAGAAAAAAGCCAAAGGGATGACGGCCCAGCCGTTCAATCGGGCCAGAAAAACCAAAGGAATGGCAGCCATGGCATATTGCGGATTCCAGTTGCTCTGGAAAAGACCCTTGATGGCCAGCACATCGCTGACGCCGGCCAATCCGGCCAACCCGCCGCTGATTAACAAGCCGAAAACGGTCAGACGCGCAATGTTCATTCCGGCGTGCCGGGCAGCCTTTTTATTCTCCAGCATGACGCGAAACTGATAACCCAGGGTGGTTCGCCTGATCAGCCAGTGCATACTCAGCAGCGCGACAATGCCGACGATCAGCCCGAGGTGAATACGGGTGAAGGGTATCATCGGCATACGATACATCAGAGGAATCAGAGTCGTTTGAGCCGGTACGGTGGACAGATCATTGATGGGCCCCTTGACCAGCCAGGTGACCAAACTGATTGCCACCCAGCTCATCATCAGCGTGGTGATAATTTCGTTGGTATCGTAGCGGGCTTTGAGTAGGGCCGGAAGCAGGATCCAGGCCATGCCGCCGGCTGTGCCCAGCAAAGCCACCGCAACCAGATAGACAGGATAGGCCAGGATGGTGGACAGTAAAGGCGCCGCCCATCCCGCCAGCATAGCGCCGATAAGAAACTGCCCTTCCGCACCGATATTCCAGAGACCGGCTGAGAAGCATGGCAGCAGCCCGGCGGAGATGATCAACAGGGGCGCCATCTTGATGATGGACTCAATCACTCCCAGGGAGGTACCCATGCCCCGTGCAAAGAGAAGGCTGAAGTAAACCACGGGGTTCTTGCCGATGATGAGCAAAATAAGCCCGCCGGTGATCAGGGAGCAAAGAATTGAAAATATCGATAAAATTGCCGGTTTAAGATTGGCCAAGGCAACGTTATTCAAGGCAGCCTCTATTCACAAATTCCGAGCATGAGTTTTGCGACTCTCTCAGTTGTCGCATCAGCCCGAGCCATCAACCCTGCGATTTGTCCATTGAATAAAACCCCGATGCGGCTGCTTAAACCGAAAAGCTCATCAATATCCGCGGTGAGCAGCAAGACGGCCGTACCTTGGCGGCTTTCTTGCACGAGCAGGTCCTGTATAAATGCAACCGTTTTGGCATCGAGTCCGTATGTCGGACTGTTGCAGACGATCAAGTCCGGGGACCCGGATAGACCGCGGGCTAGAATGAATTTTTGAATATTACCCCCGCTGAGGGTGCGGATGGGGACGTTGGGGCCGGTGGCCCGGATCCCGAAGTGTTGGATCAGGCCGGCGGCAAATGATTGTACCTTCAGTCGGTTTAAAATACCCCAGTGTGAATACGGTTGCCGGGCATAGCTTTGTAGAATGGCGTTCTCAGCCAGGTCCATATCCGGAACACAGCCTTCATTAATGCGGTCATCGGTGATATAGCTGATGCCCAGCTCAAATCGTTCGGCGATGTCCTTTCGAGTAATGTCTCGTCCCCGATAAATCAATTGGCCCGATGTGATTCGTTGCTGTCCGCCGATAATCTCGGCCAGCAGACGCCGGCCTTCACCCTCGACGCCGGCCAGGCCCAATATTTCACCTTTGCCGATGCTAAAAGAGATGTCTTTCAGACCGATCCGGCCGCGACTGTCCAACGCTTCAACCTGCTTTAACTCTAAAACCGGCTGATCGCCGACTACCTGTTCTACTGCAATCCCGGCTTCGGAGACGGGAACGGTTCCAAACATTAAGGCCAGAATCTTTTCCGAGGCGGCTTCGTTATCCAGGGCCGTGAGTGACCCTTTTGACAATTCGGCGGTTTTTTTCCCCGACCGCATAATGGTGATGCGATCCGATAGCGCGAGGGCTTCCCTTAAATTATGCGTGATTAAGACAACGGCTTTACAGGCCTTGCGCAATGACAGCAACGTTTGAAACAGGCTCTCGGCCTCGGCCGGAGAAAGCATGGAAGTCGGTTCATCCAGGATGAACACATCGGAATCACGAAAGAGCATTTTCAGGATTTCGGTCCGTTGGCGGTCACTGATCGAAAGATCCCGGATCTCTCTGTCGGGATCGATGAGGAGACCGTATGTTTCAGTGATTTCCTGAAATTTCCGGCGTGCCTTTTTATTGTTCAAGAAAAAACCGTCCTCGAATCCGAGGATGAGGTTTTCAATAACGGTTAAATTGGGCACCAGGGTAAAGTGTTGATAGACCATCCCGATTCCCAGTCTCAAGGAATCCCGGGGTGAGCGTATCCGGACCGGTTGATCATGGACACGTATGGATCCGGTATCCGGCTGGTAGACCCCCGAAAGGATCTTCATCAGGGTTGTCTTGCCCGCACCGTTTTCCCCCAGAATACTGTGAATTTCACCGGGGTGCAGGTCAAAATCGACATTATCGTTGGCGACCACGCCCGGGAAGCGCTTCGTAATGCCGGTTAATTGCACGAGCGAATTAACGTTCATGATCGTTGAGATCGTTGAGATCGTGAAATATGCACTTTGCGCCTTACCCTATACTTTATACTTTAATATCTTATACCCTATGCTCTTTGCCCTCTGCCCTATGCTCCATGACCTTTGCTCCATGCCCTATGCCTTTTGCCCTATGGTCTATGCCTTCGCCTCTTTCTTAGCCTTCCGTCATTCCAGCTTCCCATCTTTTCCTTATTCTCACTCTCTCACCATGTACCACTTTCCCCGTTTCCCCGTTTCAATCTTTTCAAACTTTCTGATCTTCTAATCTTCTGCTCTTCTCGTCTTCTAACCCTCTCACTCTCCCATATCATCCAGTTCTTTTAACTCACGATTAAACTCAGCATTTCGAGTGTCCAACTCACCGGTGACTTTTTCAAGTTCATTAAACAGGTAGTCAATTGCCGTTTGACAGGCATGGATGGAGCGGGAGAGCCCGGCGATGCGGATCCCGTCCTGTTCCTCGGAAGCCTGCTGCATGGCGCGGTTGAGTTGATCCAGCTCGATTTCGCGGGTTTCGATTTCGTTTTCAATACTCTTGATACGCTTTTCAAGCGGTTTTACCGTTTTCGATCTCAGGTTGGTGATCTCGGATCTTTTGCGCCGCATTTCTTTTCTGGTCTGTTTGGCCGCTGCTGTTTTGAAAGTGATTTTTGACCGGCCGGCCGGTATGGCTGAATTTTCATCCTGCCAACCGCCCTTTTCGAGAAACTCCTGATATCGACCGTCGAATGTTTCGATTCGATCATTTTGAAATACAACCAGTCTTTCAGCCAGGGAATGCAAAAACATCTCATTGTGGGTCACCATGATTACGGTTCCCTCAAAAAGGTCGATGGCGGCCAGCAATGCATCGCAGGATTCCATGTCCAGGTGGTTGGTCGGTTCATCAAGAAGCAGCAGGCTGACCGGAGTGGCCAGCAGCTTTCCCAGCATTACCCGGCTTTTTTCGCCGCCGGACAAGACGCTGATTTTTTTTAAGGCATCATCCCCGGAAAACATCATGGCACCGCAAATATTGCGGGCCCGCTGCCGGTCAATATCCGGGTGGGAATAGAGTATTTCCTCCTCGACCGTTCGGGTATCCACCAGGCTCCTGACGTTGGTTTGTTCAAAAAAGCCCTTGATCGTGGCCGGATGATATTCAACCGTTCCGGACCGCGGCCTCAACTCGCCGGCCAACAGTTTGAGCAGGGTGGTTTTGCCTTTGCCGTTTTTCCCGACAACACAGATCCGCTCCTGCGCACCGACTGTGATGCTGAAGTCCTTTATAACATGACGCTGGTCGGTATAGCCAAACGCGAGATTGCGGGCGCTCAAGACCTGTTTGCCGGGAAACGGGCTACTGCGAAAAGAAAAGTCCAGGAATTTGACCTCCTCCAGCTTTTCTTTTTTCTCCAATTTTTTAAGGGTCTTGACGCGGGACTGGACCAGATTTGCCAGCCTGGCCTTGGCGCGAAAGCGGGTGATAAATTGCTGAATTTCTTTGCGGCGGCGTTCATCGTTAATTCTGGTTTTTTCGTATACTTCTTCATCCTGAGCGATCTGGTTGTAGTACTTGGCGGTGTCGCCGGCAATTTTACGCAATTTGCGGCGATGGATTCCCATGGTGTGGGTGACCACTTTATCCATAAAACTGCGATCATGGGTAATGAGCATCAGCTCATGCGGCCAGGTGCTCAAGAACTGCTCGATCCATCGAATGGAAGTGATGTCCAAAAAGTTGGTCGGTTCATCCAAAAGCAGCAGGTCCGGTTCCGCAACCAGGGCTTTGACAAGATTCAAGCGCACCTGTAGTCCACCCGAAAATTCTGCGGGACGGCGACCAAAGTCTTCCTGGCTGAAGCCCAGTCCGGCAAGAATCTTTTCAACCTTCCAGTAGTGATCCTTCTCATGGGCGGGAAGTGCGAGTATTCCTTCTTCAAGCGCCGTATCGGCCGAAAACGAAAGCTGTTGCTGAACATAAACCATGCGGTAGTTCTTCGGAATAACGATCGCGCCTGAATCCGGCTGCTCTTCTCCGGCGATCAGCCTGAAAAGGGTTGTTTTGCCATGGCCGTTTTTCCCCACCAGCCCCACCCGCTGTCTCTGGTTGATGGAAAAGGCAATGCCGTCAAAAAGGATTTGACCACCGAAACTTTTTGTCAGATTTTCTACGCGAATCATAGGTGAACGAAAGCCTTGTGTGCTGGAATATTTAAATCTGAAACTCGAAAAATAAACTATTTTTAAAAATTATGCAATTATCTCCTTTCGGGTTCATGCTTCACGTCAATCGAGGCCTACCGGGTTTCAGTCCAGATCGCCACAATTGTCAACAGAATACCACCTAAGCCGCGACTTGTCATCTTGAAAACCCTGTCCGGGCGCTCGGCAGCCAAACTGTCATCGCGGGGTGTAATCGGATCTTGACAAATGTTTGTAAATTAGTATGTTATAAGCGCAAATTCCGGAGTAAGAAACGAAATGGCGATTGTCGAATGAAGATTAAAGCAATGCTTCAAATTCGGAGTCGACGGTGTGAACCGAACTTAGGGCTCACTTAAAAATAATTTCACATTTTATACGCCGCTGCATCCCACCTGGCTGCGTTGCGAAAGCTCGGAATATCCAGATATTCCTGCGTTTTCGCGCCTTGCCAGCCGGGCGTCGCAACGCCTAAAATTGTGAACTTACCTTTTCGTGAACCCTTAGCAATCAAGCATTCGACTTTCGAGCGTCGGGGTTTATCATTCAACTACACGGGTTGGAGAGGAGGAGGCCGCCTATGTCAGAGGACAAAAAAGATTTTGTGGTAAAGGATCGCCGAAGATTTTCCCTGGAAAGCCGGGAAGGTGAAGCCAAAGACGAGCACTCAGAGGACGGCGCCGTTCAGGCAGAAGAACCTCAAGCATCTCCATCAGGTGAGCAAAGCCGCAAATCAGAGGCCCGGAAGAAAGCTGATGCCAGTGAGGAAAAGGAACAAACGCTGCTGCCGGAAATAAATTTTGCGACCTTCGTCGTTTCTCTTAACGCATCCGCTCTGCTGCATCTGGGTGCCATCGAGGACCCTGCCACCGGCAAATCCGATAAAAATCTGCCGATGGCCAAACAAACGATCGACATTTTATGCATGCTCGAGAATAAGACGGCGGGTAACTTATCCAAAGATGAAGATAGTTTACTGAAAAATATTCTTTACGATCTCAGAATAATCTACGTCAAAGAGTCGGGGTGATTCATGCCATTCAGCCCGGGTGCTCCGTAATCGTTAATGAAAATCTTGTCTCCCGCAAAAATCAACCTGTTTCTGCAGGTAACCGGAAAGCGAGCGGACGGCTATCACGACCTGTTTTCATTAATGTGCTGTGTGAGTCTTTGCGACACGATTGAGCTTCAATTCGGCGGCAAGACGATCGAAATTGATTCTACTCACCCTCAGATTCCCCTTGATGAAACCAATCTCGCCCACCAAGCGGCAGCCCTGTTCTTTAAAAAACTGGATATAGACAGCGGCGTAAAAATAACCATCGAAAAATCAATACCGGTTGCAGCCGGCCTTGGCGGCGGCAGCAGCAATGCCGCCAGTGTCCTCCAAGGGCTTAACCGCCACTATAACTTTCCTTTTTCCAGCAACCAGTTGATGTCCATGGGGCTTAGGCTGGGAGCTGATGTTCCCTTCTTCCTGTTTGAGAAACCGGCCTTGGCTTCCGGAATCGGTGAGCAGCTGGAAGAATATCCGGATTTGACACCATATCATGTAATTCTGATATATCCGGGCTTTGGGGTTTCGACCGCAGAAGTTTTTCAAAATCTGAATTTAAGATTGACAAAATGTAAAAAAAAAATTAAAAAATCCACTTTCAGGAAAATCGGTTATGATGTTTCACGGCATTTGTGCAACGATCTCGAAGCAGTGACGGCATCCAGATACCCGGTGATAAGTTCCCTTAAGAATCAGCTTCTCGGACATGGGGCACTGGGGGCATTGATGTCAGGGAGCGGACCGACCGTATTTGGCCTGTTCTCCGAGCAGGACAAAGCCGCGGCAGCAATGCAGGTGTTCGGCAGAGATACCCGCTGGAAGTCGTATCTTGCCGAAATTATAAATGAAAGGCCTCCTGCCGACAAATGATGTTCGCCGTGGGCCGCAAATGAACCCCGGTGTTTCTGCCGGTTCAGACAGGATTTTGCTCCCGGAATGGTGGGGCGTCGTCAAGTGGTAAGACACAGGATTTTGGTTCCTGCATTCGGAGGTTCGAATCCTCCCGCCCCAGCCACTATCCATTGAAGATTGAAAATTGAAGAATGAATATTTAATGAATTCTTTCCGCTTTTAAATTTAAAAGAGGAGGGAGCGAAGCGACATTCACAAATATTCAATCTGCAATCTTCAATTTCGCTTTTAATTGAGGATCTTCCGGCCGGTTGCAGGTTAAAACAAAAAAAATAGATAAATAGATAAATGGTGGCACAAATGGAAGGTATGGCCATATTTACAGGGAACTCAAATCCCGCGCTGGCGCATAAAATTTGCGATTATCTCAGTCAGCCCCTTGGCGGGGCCAAGGTGAAAACCTTTAGCGACGGGGAAATCCAAATTGAAATCCATGAGAATGTCCGGCTGAAAGATGTTTTTGTGGTGCAGTCAACCTGTTCACCGGTCAACGACAATCTAGTTGAACTGTTGTTGATGATCGATGCGTTTAATCGTTCTTCAGCCAAAAAAATTACAGCCGTTATTCCCTATTACGGCTATGCCAGGCAGGATAAAAAAGTAGCGCCCAGGGTGCCGATCAGTGCCAAACTGGTTGCCGATATGCTGACCGTTGCCGGAGCCAATCGTATCATTACGATAGATCTGCATGCCGGCCAGATTCAAGGTTTTTTCAACATCCCGGTGGACAATCTATTTGCGGCACCGGTTCTCATCGATTTTATACGTGCTAATATCAGGGACAATATGGTTATTGTCTCACCGGATGCGGGCGGGGTTGAAAGAGCGCGCGCCTTTGCCAAACGGCTGAATGCGGATCTGGCCATCATCGACAAACGACGGGACGCACCCAATCAGGCCAAAGCGATGGCCGTCATCGGTGATGTGACCGATAAAGTCGCTGTTATTCTGGATGATATGGTCGATACGGCCGGAACCCTGACCGAAGCTGCCGATGCTCTCAAGAATGCCGGTGCCAGGGAGATTCATGCCTGCGTCGCCCATCCTGTCCTTTCAGGCCCGGCAATCGAGCGGATTACCAATTCATGTCTTAAAAGCATGGTCGTAACCGATACGATTCCTTTAAGCGAGCGGGCCGCCGCCTGCGAAAAAGTTAAAGTGCTGACCATCTCACAGCTGGTCGGCGAGGCGATTATTCGCAGCTTTCGCGGAGATTCGGTGACATCTTTGTTTGTATAAAGATTTAGTTTCAGAGGTTTGGGGCTTCGCGCTGTGCGCTTCCGACTTCGCTCTTCGAGCTACGACGGGACAAGGCGACCCCACACGCAGGGTTCAGAGGTTCGCGGTAAATTGGTTCTGAGAATTGGAATTCAGGGGCTAAGGGCTCACTCAAAAATAACTTCACATTTTATACGCCGATGCATCCCGGCTGGCGGCGTTGCGAAAGCTCGGAATATCCAGATATTCCTGCGTTTTCGCGCCTTGTCAGTCGGGCGCCTCAACGCCTAAAACTGTGAATTAATATTTTCGTGAGCCCTAAGGGGGTCGAACAACTCCAACCCTGAACGTTGAAACGCAGAACCTCGGAACCTACAACTATTAACTACATAGGAGGTCACTTCTTTTGGAACAATTTGAAATTCATGCAACAGTAAGAAAGACAACGGGCAACAGCCCGGCCCGGGTGTTGAGACGGAGCGGTCAAATACCTGCTGTTTTATATGGACCCAAAACCGAGCCGGTTTTATTGGCTGTAAATGTCAAAGAATTTGATCAGATCCTCAAAAAAGGCAATATTGGCTCGATTATTTTAAACCTGGTGATTCAAAACGGCAAAAAAGTTACCAAACCGGCCATGATCAAGGAGCTTCAAAGCCACCCGGTTTCAGGGAATTTTCTGCACGTTGACTTCTATGAAATCGACATGCAGCGCAAAATCAATGTCATGATTCCGATCATAGCGAAGGGCCAAGCCAAGGGAGTCGAAGCTGGCGGTTTATTGCAGATTGTCCGGCGGGAGCTCGAAGTGCTCTGTCTGCCTGGCGATATCCCGCACGCCATTGAGCTTGATATCACGGATTTGGATATCGGTGATGCCATCCATGTCGAAGACATAAATTTAGGCGAAAACGTGGAGATTCCGGCTGACGTTAATTTTACCGTCATCACCGTTGTCAGCCCGAAGCTCGAGGCGCTGGAAGCCGAAGAAGGAGCTGAGGAAGCAGAAGCAGGAGTGGCAGGAGAGGCTGAAGAAGAGGCCGAAACTAAAGAGGAAAGCTAGAATTTCGGTAGGCTGGAGAGCGCGCACGGCAACGGCCGATGAAGGCGGTTTTGGGGCAGGCTATCCAGCCATCTGCTATGATGGCGCTGACAGGCGGTCTATCGACAATTTGTTGTCGACTACTTCGAAGGTGTCAGGTTTCAGCACCGCCTGTGGCCGCGAACATCCGGTTTGATCGTATAAGAAACTTTATGAAGTTTCACAACAAGCTGTTGGAAAAAATGGCCTAAGCGCCTATATTTTCTGTGCCCTCAAATAAATTAAAATTGGTGGTCGGTCTCGGTAATCCGGGAGCGGAATACCGGAGCACGCGGCATAATGCCGGGTTCATGGTTGTCGATAAAATCGCACTGGATTTCAATATTGCGGTTACGGACAGAAAATTCGATTCGGTTTTCGGGCGCGGCTGTGTGCAAGATGTCGAGGTTCTGCTGGCCAAACCGATGGCTTTCATGAATCGCAGCGGACCGCCGGTTCAAAAACTGGCCAATTTTTACCGAATACAATGCGAGGATATGTTGGTCATTCACGACGACATCGACCTTGCCTATGGAAGATTAAAAATAAAAGAGAAAGGAGGGCATGGCGGACACAATGGCATAAGGTCGTTAATGGATGCCTTTGGTAAGGGCGATTTTGTGCGCCTTCGGATCGGCGTCGGACGTTCCAAGACCGGAGATAATGTAACGGGTCATGTTCTGGGCAGATTTTCTCAGGCCCAATCGAAAGACTTGGACCGCATCATCAGCGGCGCCCGGGATGCAGCCATTGCGATTCTTAGCCAGGGTACTAAGGCGGGTATGAATTTATATAACGGCAGAAATCTAACGCTTACAGAGTAACTCAAAATTTATGACTTGGAGGAAAGGATGAACTATCTATTACCGCTGATATGCACACTGGTAGGCATAGCAGGTGTGATCTTTTCACTTATTATCGCGAGTATGGTTAAAAGTGCCCCGGCCGGCAACGAAAAAATGCGTGAAATCGCAAATGCCATCAAAACGGGTGCCGTGGCCTATTTAAACCGGCAGCTCAAAAGCATGGGGATGGCCGGAATCATACTTTTTGTAATCATCGGCGCTGCTTTGAGCTGGAAGACAGCCCTCGGTTTTTTGGTTGGTGCGATTGCCTCGTTTGCGGCCGGTTACATCGGTATGCGGGTATCGGTGATCGCCAACGTGCGAACCGCTGAAGCAGCCAAGAGCGGCCTGGCCAAAGGCCTGGCCATGGCATTTAGAGGCGGATCGGTGACGGGTATGATCGTGGCCGGTCTGGCGCTGACGGCTGTGGCCGGCAGCTACACGGTACTGATCGCCAGCGGATCTGAACCCAGGCATGCGGTCATTGCTCTGGTAGCCCTGGGATTTGGCGGCAGTCTGATTTCTATTTTTGCACGACTGGGCGGCGGCATTTTCACCAAGGGTGCGGATGTCGGCGCCGACCTGGTAGGAAAAGTTGAAGCCGGCATTCCGGAAGACGATCCGCGCAATCCGGCGGTTATCGCCGACAACGTCGGGGACAATGTCGGTGACTGTGCCGGTATGGCAGCCGATTTGTTTGAAACCTACGCCGTTACCGCAGTTGCCGCCATGCTGCTGGGTAACCTGCTTTATCCCACCTTGTCCATTGCGACTCAATTTCCGCTTGTGCTGGGTGCCATTTCGATTGTTGCTTCCATGATCGGCATCTTTTTTGTCAAACTCGGCAAAAACGAATACATCATGGGGGCCCTCTATAAAGGCATGTTCGGATCCGCCATCCTGGCGGCCATCGCATTTTTAGTGGCCTGTGTCACCATGTTCAGCGGCGTGGCGGAGCTTTCCGGCATGCGCATTTTTCTGGCGGCACTCGTCGGGCTGGTTCTTACCGTCGTGATCGTTGTCATCACCGAATACTACACCGGAATTCGCAAGCCGGTTAAATCAGTGGCGGAAGCTTCCACCACCGGTCACGGCACAAATATCATCGCCGGTCTGGCCGTCAGCATGGAATCCACGGCCCTGCCGGTGCTGGCCATCTGTTGTGCCATCGGTATCGCCCACTGGGCGGCAGGCTTGTACGGCATTGCCATGGCGGCCATGTCCATGCTTTCCATGACCGGTATGGTCATTGCCATCGACGCCTATGGTCCGATTACCGACAATGCCGGCGGAATTGCCGAGATGGCCGGGATGGATGAGAGTGTGCGGGCGGTCACCGACCCGCTGGATGCCGTGGGCAATACCACCAAAGCAGTCACCAAGGGCTATGCCATCGGTTCGGCCGGCCTGGCGGCCCTGGTGCTGTTTGCGGCCTACACCCAGGAATTCGCACTGCAAGGCGGCGGCGTGGCCCTGCGGTTTGATCTGAGCGATGTGAGGGTCATCATCGGTCTTTTCATCGGCGGATTGCTGCCGTTCCTGTTTGCTTCGATTGCCATGCGGGCGGTCGGCAAGGCCGGCGGAGCCGTGGTGGATGAAGTCCGACGCCAGTTTCGCGAAATTCCGGGTATTATGGAAGGAACCGCCAAACCGGATTATGCCCGGTGTGTGGATATCGTCACCCGCTTTGCCCTTAAAGAAATGATCGTGCCGGCCTTATTGCCCGTGGTGACCCCGATTTTGGTTGGTCTGATTCTCGGCAAAATTGCTCTGGGCGGGGTGCTTATCGGCAGTATCGTTACCGGTCTTTTTCTGGCCATTTCCATGACCACCGGTGGCGCGGCCTGGGACAACGCCAAGAAATACATCGAAGACGGCCATCTGGGCGGCAAAGGCAGTGATGCCCACAAGGCTGCCGTAACCGGTGATACCGTCGGCGATCCTTACAAGGATACCGCCGGACCTGCGATTAACCCGATGATCAAAATTCTGAATGTTGTGGCGCTCTTGCTGGTACCTTTCTTAGTGTAAGCGCTTATTTTAATCTCAGAAACACCCAAAGGATTGGCGTGGCTTTGCGCCAATCCTTTTTATTTATTGATTGTTTACAAAATATATGCTATTAGAGACGGTACCCTGAGGATCAACTTCCAATGATGTCTTTAAAATAGGTGATCGGTGGAATATGGCAGAAAAAAAAGTTAACGAAACAACACAGAGTTTGAAACATAAAAACCGGCCTTTCCAGGTAGGCGACCTGGCTGTTTATCCCGCGCACGGCGTCGGCGAGATCAAAGCCATTGAAAGCCGGGTGGTCAACGGTGAAAGGCATGATTTTTATATCATGAAAGTTCTTGAAAACGGCATGGTGATCATGATTCCCATCAGCAACGTCGAGTCCGTCGGGTTAAGAGATATCATCGATAAAAAGGAGATTCCCAAGGTATACGAAATCATGAAATTCCGTAAAGACGGGCTGCCGGACAACCAGACCTGGAACCGGCGTTACCGGGAGTACATGGACAAAATCAAAACCGGATCCCTTTATGATGTGGCCGAGGTGTTCCGGGATCTATTTCTGCTCAAACTCACCAAAGATCTTTCATTTGGCGAGCGCAAACTATATGATACCGCCCAGGTTCTACTGGTACGAGAGCTGTCGACCGCCAAGAACACAGACGAAGACACCATCATATCAGAGATAGAATCCTTATTTGTTGCGGATAGCGCAGAAAATTAATCCTGCCCCAGCAGCATGTCTGTGAATGGCGCCTTTACCATTATCGCCGGCGAATCCGATGCCGGCCGTCGGCTGGATACCGCCGTTGCCTCGCACATCCCCGATTGTTCCCGTTCGCTGGCTGCCAATTTAATTACCAGCCAATGCATTCTTGTCGACGGCCGGCCTCGAAAACCCGGTTATCGGGTAAAATTCGGCGAAACCATTCAGGGCCAAATTCCGCCCCCGGCCCCTGTCGACTTCGATCCCGAACCTATCCCAATCGATATCATCTATCAGGATGAGCAGATCGCCGTTATCAACAAACAGCCGGGACTCGTCGTTCATCCGGCGCCCGGCCACGCCGGCGGCACGCTGGTCAACGCACTGCTCTACCACTGCCCTGATCTTGGGGCGATCGGCGGGGAAGTCCGGCCGGGAATTGTCCACCGCCTTGATAAAGATACATCCGGCACCATGGTCATTGCCAAAAATTCGGCTGCGCACGAAGAATTATCCCGTCAGTTCAAGGCCCGTGAAGTTCAAAAAAAATACCTGGCCCTTGTGTACGGAGAGCCGTCCGCCGATCAGGGGACCATTCATCTGCCCATCGGCCGGCACCCCGTAGATCGCAAGCGAATGTCGACCACCACCCGCCGGGGGCGGGATGCCGAAACCATCTGGAAGGTACGCGAGCGGTTTGCCGGTATCACCCTGCTTGAATTAACTTTAAAGACCGGCCGCACCCATCAGATTCGCGTGCATTGTGCGGCCATGGGCCATCCGGTTGCGGGCGACCCTGTTTACCGTTCGCGCAAGTTGTTCATCAATCTGCCACATATATTGCCCGACCTTTCACCGGCGGTTATCCCCGCACTCAAATCGATACCCCGGCAGATGCTGCACGCCTGGCAACTGGGGTTCACCCATCCCGCTGAAAAAACCTTTCTTGTCTTTGAATCCCCCCTGCCGCCGGACATGGCCGACGTGATCAATACCCTGCGGCGTGCCCAACTATGACTGCTTTTTTGCCGTTTTCCCAACGGAGCACGCAGTGATGTTGGAGGTTTGAGGTTGGAGGCAGAAAGATAAAAAATACCAGGCTTAAGTACAAGGTGCAGGGTTTCGGGTTTGCAGCAGGGTCTACGGGGCCGGCTGATAGTTGATGGTTGATTGGGTTGCCGGAAAGATGGGTCCCCGCAATGCTCATGAGCTTTGATGCTCACGGACTAAGAACTCATGAACTTCTGAGCTTACGAGCTTGCAAACTTAGTATCTTCCAACCTCCCAACTTTCCAGCTTCTGTTATCTGTCCTCTGTCTTCTGTTCTACACCATCCCCTTGAAGGCTAAAAAGGTAAGGGAGAGAACCCCGGCCGTCACCAGGGCGATGGAGGTGTCCTGCAGAGGACGCGGGACGCGGGCCAAAAGGATTTTTTCCCGGACACCGGCGAATAGGACCAAGGCCAGGCCGAACCCCACCGCGTAGGCGAAGGATGCCACCAGCGTCTGCATGAAGTTATACTCTTCGTTGATATTAATCAGGCACACGCCCAAGACGGCGCAATTGGTGGTAATCAACGGTAAAAAGATGCCCAATCCCGCATAAAGGGCAGGGATGCTCTTTTTTAAAAACATCTCCACAAACTGGACCAGTGAGGCGATCACCAGAATAAACGCTACGGTTTGAAGGTATTTCAGATCATATTTGACCAGGAAGTAGGTGTAGGTCATCCAGGTGAACACGCCGGCCAGCACCAGGACGAAGACCACCGCCATGGCCATGCCGATGGCGGTTTCCATTTTCTTGGATGTCCCTAAAAAGGGGCAGTTGCCCAGATACTGGGCCAGCAAAATATTATTAATCAGGATACAGCTGATGGCAAGAACTAATAAATCACCCATGATTGTCTCCTATTTTTTCCCCGCAATATTCATGAGGCACAGCATTAAACCCAGGGCCATGAAGGCGCCGGGGGCTTGGACCATGAATTTAAAAGGTTGAAACGAAGGCCCCAATATCTGAATCGGTGTTCCCCAGAACGTCAAGGCACCGGTTCCGAGTAATTCACGGACAGCCGCCAGAGACATCAAAGCTAAGGTATACCCGATCCCGATACCCAGCCCGTCCAACATTGATCGATACACGCCGTTTTTAGAGGCGAAAGCTTCGGAGCGGCCCAGTACGATGCAGTTAACCACAATCAACGGGATAAATATGCCAAGTTTGAGAAAGAGCGGATAGGTGTACGCCTGCATGAGCAGTTCCACAACGGTAACGAAGGTGGCGATGATCACGATGTAGCAGGCAATTCGGACTTTCGACGGGATAAGTTTGCGCAAGGCCGACACCAGCACGTTGGAGCCCACCAGAACAAAGGTTAACGCAACGCCCATTCCGATCCCATTTTCTACGGATTTGGTCACTGCCAGCGTGGGGCAGAGGCCCAGCACCAGCCGAAAAGGCGGTATTTCATCCCAGAGTCCCTTAACAAATTCCTGTGTCAGAGATTTCGCCATAAAGTTCCCCTTATTTTTTAAAGCCCTTTAATTTGTCATCGATCTGAGGTTTGAGTTTCGCATATATTTTTTCGGCGTCCGTGGCCGCGGCCGACACGGCGCGTGAAGTGATGGTCGCCCCGCTGAGGGCATTGATGGAGCCGCCGTCAGCCGTCACTTTAAATGGTTCTTTTACCGATAGGTCTTTAAATTGTGATACAAAGTTGGGATCGGTTTTCGCCCTGGCGCCCATGCCGGGTGTCTCACTTTGGGTGGTCACGCTGACGCCCAGCAGTTTATCATCTTTCACGTTGATACCGACCATCAACCCGACATCGCCGCCAAAGCCCTTAGCCGAAGTCTCAAAGGCAACTCCCTTAGGCTCACCATCGTAAATCCCGACAAAAAACGTTCTTTCAACATCGCCGTCCTTTAACTTAAAGCGGTCGGTAATGGGATTGTTGCTGGTCCCTTCGAAAATAGCCCGGATGGCCGGCCCTTTGACAAATTCCAGCACCTGATTATCGATCCGATCCTGGGTGTTGCTGCGCAGGTAGGCAAGTACGCCCCCTGAAAAGCAGCTCAGAATGGTAAGAACGAGGATCATTTTTATCATTTCACGCATGTTATACAACCTTTCCCAAAGCTTTTGGTCGAATTTTATCCAGCAGCGGATGGATGAGATTGATGACCAGGACGGCCAGGATTACACCGTCGACATAGGCGCCGATGTTGCGGATCAATACCGTCATGATTCCACCGACGGCGCCATAGATGAGCATGGGGACAAACCAGACCGGTGAGGAAGAGTCATCGGTGGCCAGGAAAAAGGCCCCGATCAAGGTATAGCCTGTAAAAATATGAAATCCGGGCCCGGCGAACCGAACCGGGTCAGCTATATTGAACAAGAGGGCGGTGAGATACACCCCGGCGATAAAGGTAAGGGAAATTTCCCAGCGGATGAATCCGCGGATCATCAGATAGATGCCCCCGATGACCAGACCTAATCCGAATGTAGCTCCGAGGGCGCCCGTTTGCCGGCCCATCATCAGATCACCCAGGCTAAAGGATTCAATAGATGACGTTCCGAAATGTTTAACGGCGGCCAGCGGAAAAGCGGCAGTGAAGTTAAAATTGTAGTTCAACAGCATGCCGTTAAAATCGAACAGGTCCTTCCAGGAAATCATCATGATGGCTATGGCCAGGGCCACCGGATTAAAGGCATTGCTCCCGATTCCGCCATAAATATGTTTGCCGACCACCAGCGCGATAAAAGTACCGGTGATGACGGCCCACCACGGCATTGTGGCCGGAAGCATCATTGCCAGGAGCAAGCCGGTCAGGGCGGCACTGCCGTCACCGATGGTGGGTGCTTTTTTCATCACCTTATTGATGGCCAGCTCCCAGAGCATGGCCGAGGCCACAGCCAGGCTGACAACTCCGATGACCGGCACGCCAAAGTAAACGACGCCTGCGATAACCGCAGGCAGGGCGGCCAGCATCGTGTGATAGCTGCGTTCGGTGACCCTGCTGCCGCTGTGCCAGAAGGGGGCATGAGAAACGATTAGTTTTTTTTGCTCAAGCATCCGTTGCCTCCGCGGTTTTAGCCCGGTTCAATTCATATTTGGCTAACCTGATGTACTGAAAAATCGGTATCTTGGATACACAAACATAGCTGCACAGTCCGCATTCGATGCAGGAATACAGATCGTAGCCGTCGGCAGCTTCCTGATAGTGTCCGGCTTCTAAAAATCTGACCAGCATGTTGACTGACATTTGAGCAGGACAGGCCCGCACGCAATTGCCGCAATTGATGCAGGGATAATCGGATGTGGAGGCGGCCTTGGTCCGATCCAGCACCATAATGGCATCGGTGTCGGGCAAAATCGGTTGGTCCAGCGAATACACCGCCGTACCCGTCATGGGTCCGCCGAATATTATGCGGTCCGCTTCGTTGATGGTGACATCATAAGCTGAAAGAATATCGCGGATGGGCGTTCCGATCGTCGTTTCAATAATTCGCTGATTTTCTTCTTTGGTTATCAGGGTAAGGACCTTGCGAACCGGGATCTGGCCGCTCTCGTAGGCGCTGCCGAGGGAGACCACCGCTTCGACGCTCATAAAGCAGACACCCAGATCTTCACAGCTTTTGCCGGCCGGCACGATCTCTCCCAGGACATTTTTCATGATCATCTGGGGCAGGGCGGCCGGATAGGTGGTGTCAATGCTTTTGCCATCGGCTCCGATATGACCGAAACCTTGAAGGGCATCCCGGGCCGTCACCAGAATAACGCGTTTGACGCCGGTAATTTGCTTCAGGATCTCAATGCCGCCTTTTAAATCGGCGATGCGGGTTTTGGTAATATACTGCCGGGTTCCGACCAGCAGATCGCTGTCGGCGCCCGTTATGACAATGGCTTTGACCGGATGTTCTGATGCCGCCAGCTTTGCCAGCGGGGGACTGCCCGGTGTGAATGCAAGAAAGTCAAGGGCATTCGCCAGTGTGACGGTCTGACATTGCGCCGCAAACTGGTCGTCTATGGTTTCATTTTTATCGATATCGATGGTGACGGCGCTGTAGGTTTTGCCGAAATCACCGGTGTGCGGCGCGATGCCGGAAATGGTGCCGCCGGCACTGGCAATGATATAGGCCGGGTCAGCCGCATACAGCGAAATTTTCTGGCCGGTTTTAACCTTGTCGCCGATGTGGAAGGCGGCAGGTGCCTTTTGAGCGGCCTTTTTAGGATGGTAAAGCGTAACTGTTTTTGATGCCGTCACCCTTTCAGGCGCAGGCAGTCGTGTGGGGAGCAGCCGGTATTGAAATTGCGGAATGTAAAGGCCGACAAACGATTTTTTAAGCATAGCACAACCTTTTTTTGTAATGCTGGGAAATTAGATCTCTGCGTCGCGGGCGGCAGTCACGTGATTTTCCGATTTACCTGACATGGCACGCCGTACAATCTTTTTGGGACGGTCCGGAACCATAGGCCTCGTGACAGCCGCCACACTGCTTGTGGATAGCGTCCGCGAGTGCCGGAACTTCTTCATCGCCCTCATCCGGTGAATGACATTCGCTGCACGATTGGGCATTATTGTATTCATCTTCAGCGAGCGTGTGATGACAGTCACCGCATGACAACCCGTAGCCCGCGGCCGAATAATGCTTTTTGTGGTCAAAGATTACATTTCCCGCGGTGACTTCATACTTTATGCGAATCGGATCATGGGGCTTTTGGGGAGGAAATGCCGCATAACACAACACACCGACGAAAAGAAAATAGATGATCAGACCGTATGCCAGTTTCAGCTCGTTTTTTGAAAACATATTCCGTCCATACCTTAGATTCTAGTTTTGAAAACCTGATTTTCCGGGCCAGGTCAGTCCGCATGAGCCGCATTGCTGCAGTTGAACGCCATGGGGTACTGGAATAATGAAATGTTGGAGTGCTGGGTTTGGCGGACTGCGATCTATTGTAAACAGCATTCCTCAGAAATTCAAAGTTCGACTACCACAATGCCATAAAGCTTTCAAGAATTTTTTTATGGGATGTAGTGCCAAGTGCTCACTCAAAAATAACTTCACATTTTATACGCCGCTGCATCCCGCCCGGCAGCGTTGCGAAAGCTCGAAATATCCAGATATGCCTGCGTCTTCACACCTTGCCGGACAGGCGCCGCAACGCCTAAAATTGTGGATTTAATTTTTCGTGAACCCTAAATCAAACGGTCGTTCGTGTCAGGCGGTCTCGGATTGGGTGCGCAAATCCTGAAGCAATGCCTTATCAGCGTAGGCCTTGTCCGGGTTGTAGCAGGTGAGACAGCAAAAAAGGCACCGGTTGCTTTCTCCCCGGGCGGCTTCTTCGCTTAATACCTGATCGACCTCGATAAAAGAATGAATACGTTCCTCAACCGGCAATTCCGGCATGTGAGTTCTTCGGCTTTTAACGATTCCCGGAACCTGGTCGAAGATGGTTTCAGCAATCAGATCTTTAGCCAACTCTTTTGGATCCGCACTGACCGGCAATCCCGTGACATACTGGTGAATCGAGCGGGCCGCCCGCCGTCCGCCGCCGATGGCAGTCACTACCAGACTGGGACCGGTGGCCGCATCCCCCGCAGCAAAGATGTGGGGAATATTGGATTGCAGGGTAGCCGGATCAACTTCAATCGTATTCCAGCGGGTGGTTTTGAGTTGCATGACCTGTTCCATGATGCCTTCGGTGAAGGAAACTTCCGGGGACTGGCCGATGGCTGTAATGACCATATCCGTTTCGATCAGGGTCTCAGAACCTTCAATGGGGACCGGTCTTCTTCTGCCGCTGGCATCCGGTTCTCCCAGCTCCATTTTTAAGTATTCCAGATGGGTGACGTTGCCGTTTTCATCTCCAATGACGCGAACCGGAGCCGCCAGAAACTGAAATTTGACCCCTTCCTCCTCAGCGGCGTCAATTTCTACCTCGTTGGCCGGCATTTCGTTGCGCGTTCGGCGATAGACGATGTAAACGTTTTCGACCCCCAACCGGAGCAGGTTGCGGGTACAGTCAATGGCCGTGTTTCCGCCGCCGATGATAACGGATGATCGGCCGACCGGTATTTTTTCACCGCCGGCCAGACGCGATAAGAAGTCAATGCCCGTGTAACATCCTTTTAAATTCTCGCCTTCCACCCGCAGTTTTGAGTCCTGCCACGCGCCGATACCAAGGAAAACGGCATCATAATTTTTGGCTGCCAGGGATGCCAGGTCAAAATCGCGACCGAACTTCATATTGGTGTGGGCCTCGATGCCAAGATTGAGGATGCCTTCGATTTCCCAGTCCAGCACTTTTTTTGGCAGCCGGTACTCAGGAATCCCATAGCGCAGCATGCCGCCCAATTTGGGCATGGCTTCATAAATCGTTACATCGTGGCCCAGTCTTCGCAAAAAGAAAGCGCAGGTGAGCCCTGCCGGACCGCCGCCGACAACTGCCACATGTTTGCCCGTGGACGGAGCCACCGGCACCGGCACCCGTTTGCCGGCGTTCATTTCATAATCGGCAGCAAAGCGTTTCAGCTGATTGATGGACACCGGATCGTCTTCGATGCCCCGCCGGCAATTCTCCTCGCAGGGATGCGGACAAACCCGGCCGCACGCCAGCAGCAAAGGGTTGCGCTCCCGGATGGTATTGACGGCACCTTCATAGTCGCCCTCACGTATTTGAGCGATGTATTTGGGAATATCGATTTCAGCCGGGCAGGTTTGGCGGCAGGGCGCCAATCGATCATCGGATTGGTTGAAATGCAGAATGCGTTGGGATGCCGTGGTTACATTCATCACGCCTTTCGGGCAGATCAGCTCGCATACGCCGCAGCCGACACATTTTTGTCTGTCGACCACCGGATATCCCGCCGGCCCCATCGTTAACGCACCAAACATACAGGCCCGCACACAATCGCCCAAACCCAGGCATCCGACGCTGCAAACCCGCTGGCCGCCGGACATGGCAGCCTGGGCACTGCAGGTGTTAACGCCCACGTAAACGAATTTATTCTCGGCCCGGTTCCCGCCGGTGCAGGTATTGTAAGATTTGAGCGGCTCGGCCATGCCGACTTCCATACCCATGACAGCGGCCGCCCCTTGGGCGGAATCCGCGCCTCCAACCACACACACGCTGGGAGCTGCTTTACCTGCTACCACCGCAACCGCTGCTGCCGAGCATCCGGCATACCCGCAACCGCCGCAGTTTGCACCGGCTAAACATGACTCGACCTCGGAAATACGAGGATCTTCCCAGACATAAAATATTAGCGACGCTGCGCCGAGCACAATTCCACAAATTGCACCCAGCGCCAGCATGAAAATTGTTCCTTCAAACATAGACCGACTCCTTGAAATTATTCAGATCACAAGCACGATCGCGCAGCATCCGGCAGGCGACTTTCAGACTCAGCTTGCTTAAGGGTGCTGCATAGCGACCGTTTTTTTCGAAAGACGGCATATTATCACCATAGATAAAATATTTCAAGTTTAAACAAAGATTTTAGTACAAATTTGACCAGCTGGTCGGCAGGCGGTTAGAGCGGCGAAGGCGGGAGACTGGGAAGCGGAAGGGCATGGGGCGCAGGGCATAGAGTATAGGGAATGAGCATGGGGCAAAGGGCATTGAGCATAGGGCGTGGGGTAAAGAGTTAGAGCGAAGGCCATAGCGTCCATTTGGTCGATTGGATTGGGGCTTACGAACTCCCGAGCTTATGTTATGAGCTTACCAGCTTACCAGCTTTCAAGCCTTCCAACTTGCCGGCCTTTCTGCGACTCACTATTAACTCAATAAACTCAATAAACACAACAAACACAACAAACTCAAAAGACCCAATCAACCAAGCATCAGCACACACCGCACATCCGGCAGGTATCCACCTGGCAGTCCGGTGTGGCCAGGCCTTTGACAGCGCGCTGCCACTCCTTTTGCAGAAATGATTTTTTGATGCCGTGATCGATGAAATCCCACGGAAGCAGTTCGTCCGGATCACGTTCCCGCAGAACATAAAAGTCCGGGTTGACGGGAACAGTTTTAAGCGTCGTGGCCCAGTTGCCTCCGTTGGCATGGGCCAGCGCAAGGATATCGGCGACTTTGCGATCGCCGCGCGACAGCAGAGCCTGAATGTAGCCCCAGCGGGGGATATCAGAATTTATCCGGAGGTTGGCTACCTTGTTCAACTCACTTTTTATTTTTTTTATTTTGTTCTTCAGTACGCCGACGCCCTCCATTGCCGCCCATTGAAAGGGGGTAAACGGTTTCGGCACAAATGAGTTGAGGCTGACGGTTATGGTGCCGATTCTTTGGCGGGTGCGGCTGGAAGTTAAAAAGCGATGTTTGATTTTTTTGACCAACGTAATAATCGCATCGACATCCGCTTCGGTTTCGGTCGGAAGTCCGACCATAAAATACAGCTTTATATTCGCAATTCCATTTTCGACCAGAACCGACGCGGCATTCAGCACGTCATTTTCAGTGATGCCCTTGTTGATGACCTGGCGCATGCGTTGCGAGCCGACTTCCGGCGCGATGGTAGCCGTTTTCACATTGCTTTGTTTCAAGGCTGCGACCAGCCCATCCGTTAAACGGTCGGCGCGCAGGGAACTGAATGAAAGTCTGATATCCTGATCCCGGAATTTCTTGCATAGTTCTTCGATTCCGGGCAGATCCGATACCGCCGCCCCCACCAGCCCGATGCGATCGGTGATTTGAGCACCTTTTTTTATGGTTTGTTCAAGCAGCGGGACGGAGCGAAATCTGGGCGGCCGGTAGATAAATCCAGCACTGCAAAAGCGACAGCCGTGGGGACAGCCGCGGCCGGTTTCGACTAAAAATGTTTGATCAAAGGTTGTGTCAAGGGCTACGATCGAGCTGCAGGTGGCCGATTGGTCCAGCTCTTTTGTATGCACGCGTTTTATTTTGCGGGGCACGTCCGCCAGAGGTTTAAAGTCCGCCAGAGTACCGTCGTCATTGTAGCGGGTCTGGTAAAGCGCCGGGACATACGCACCCGGGACGTTGCGGGCCAGGTTTATCAAAACGCGTCTTTTTATCTGCAGCCGGATCAAAAGTTTGAATAAAAGGCGGGAGCATCTCTTCGGCTTCGCCGATGAAAAAACAGTCGATAAAAGCGGACATCGGTTCGGGATTTAAAAAGCATGCCACGCCGCCGGCGATAACCAGCGGGTGCCGGTGATCTCTGTCACTCGGCTTGCAGCGGGATACCGGCCTTTTCCAGCATGGCCAGCACATTGGGATAGTCGTTTTCAAATGACAGGGAAAAGGCGATGATATCGGCCGCGGCAACGGGCCGGCCCGACTCCATGGTAGTCAGAAGCGGTCGGCCGAGACGGGCTTTCATCCGGCAGAAAAACCCTTTCACATACCACGTGATCATATCGGTTGAAAAGCCCATACAGGGTCAGAAACCCGAGGTTGGACATGCCGACATGATAGCGGTTGGGGTACGCCAGGGCGATACTGACTCTGGAATTCCAGGATTTTCGGATGGTTCCGATTTCGGCCTTACCGTGAGGGCGGTTACGCGTTTATCTGATTTTGCGCGGCATATTGTCGCCTGTCCGTTTTCGCAGCGAAGATGACCGGATCGTTACAGAACATCAGAGGGGTACGTGGTCCGTTGCGTTGGTAAAAAAGGGATAGGACCTCAATTCACTTGCGAACTGATTCCCCAATGGTTGTTGCAGCAAGATTGCATCAAGAAAAGTCATTCATTACCGTATAATGATGCTGTTCCGGTCAGCAGTCAACAACCCCAATAAGATGCCGTTTCAGACACTTTGAAAATACTGCCGCATCGAAAAACAATCCTCCCTTCCGCAACAACAGACATTGGATATTTTAGCGAAGGCCCGTGAACATTGAATAATGAACAACAGACGCAAACAGCCGACAACTGACAACGGACATTCCTAATCAGCTTTTCTTCTTAAGAAAGTCGGGACATCCAAATCGACCGTCATTGACGATCACACCGCTGGTGCCGCGGTAAATGGCCCCCGACGATTCTCCGACCGCCCTTTTCTGGCGGATAAAGGTCGGCTCATCATAATCGACAATTTTTTCCAGATCTTCAGGGGTGATGTCCCTGATTTTTCCCCGCAGCGGCTGTACCAGCGGCTGTTCCGTTGACCGGTTCTTTGCCGATGCCGGTTGCGATAACCGTCACCCGCATCTCATCGCCCAGGCTGTCGTCCAATGAGGTACCCCAGAAAATTTCAGCGTCGTCGCCCACTTCTTTGTGAATGAACTCGGATGCCTCGGCAACCTCTTCGAATTCCATGTCGCTGGTGGCGGTGATATTCATCAATACTCCCTTGGCGCCTTTAATGGGAATGTCCTCCAGCAGGGGATGGGAGATCGCTTTTTCGGCAGCTTCCACCGCCCGATTTTCACCCGATGCGATGCCAATGCCCATCAGGGCCAAGCCGGCCTTGGACATGGTGGTTCTGACATCGGCAAAATCAAGATTAACCACACCCGGCATCATAATCAGATCCGTGATTCCTTTAACCGAATGCAGCAGGATTTCATCGGCCTTTACAAACATTTCCATCAAGGTGGCTTTTTTGGATGCCAGACCCCGCAGCCGGTCATTGGGAATGGTGATGGCGGTATCCACGACCTTCTTCAGAGCCTCGATGGCATCGTCGGCCACTTTGGCGCGCTTTTTACCTTCAAAGGAAAACGGCCGGGTTACCACTGCCACCGTCAAAGCCCCCAGGTCTTTGCTGATTTCCGCAATGACTGGGGCCGCGCCGCTGCCGGTGCCGCCGCCGAATCCGGCAGTAATGAACACCATGTGACTGTCGGCCAACGCCTGTCTGATTGCTTCTTCGTTTTCCAGGGCGGCATCCCGGCCTACCTGGGGATTGGCCCCGGCTCCCAAGCCCTCGGTAATATGTTCTCCCAGCTGAATCCGGACCGACGCTTTGGAAATTTCCAAAGCCTGGGCATCTGTATTGGCCGCAATGAATTTAACTCCCTGAAGATTAGATGCGATCATGTTGTTGATAGCGTTGCCGCCTGCGCCGCCAACTCCGATAACCTTGATTTTCGCTGATTTTTCCTTGTCCACATAAGTAAACATGTTTTGCCCTCCTACCGAGTATAGTTATTGGTTATTGGTTTTCGTCGTTTCTGAATTCTATCCTCTATCTTCACGAAGGCTGGGAAGCCGGGAAGCTGGGAGGCTGGGAAGTTGCGAAACAGAACCCTTTGCCCCGCATTTTGCCTTCCGACTTCGCACACCTCCGACCTCTGTTCTCTGTTTTCTGACATCTGTCTTCTGTCTGTCTGTCTTCAAACCACATCATGAAACCACTTCTTCATCGTGGTCATGACACGATTGAATATGTTTTTGTCCCGGATCCTGAAATTTCTTTGAATCGCGGTTGCGGGCACCGAACAGAACCAACCCCACTCCGGTGGCGTACATGGGATTGTTGACCACATCCACCAGGCCTTTGATTCCCTGCGGCTTGCCCAGACGGGTGGGCAGCTTGAAAACCGATTCCGCAACTTCCGAGACCCCTTCCAGCAGGGATGTCCCGCCAGTTAAGACAACTCCGGAATTGATGGAATTCTCCATCCGGGCCCGATAAATTTCCCGATAAACCAGCTCGAAAATTTCCTCCAGCCGGGGTTCCAGTATTTCTCCAAGGATTTGCCGCGGAAGTTTGCGGGATTCACGACCACCCATTCCTGATACCTCTATGGATTCATCACTGCTGATATCCCGAGCCAGACAGGTGCCGTATTTTTTCTTAATTTTTTCGGCTTCGGCCTGAGGCGTGCGCAACCCAATTGCGATGTCGTTGGTCAGGTTGTTGCCTCCCAAAGCCAGCACAAAGGTATGCTTTATATTTTTTCCGGAAAAAACGGCCAGGTCGGTGGTTCCGCCGCCAAGATCCAGTAGGGCGGTGCCCAGTTGTTTTTCTTCGTCGGTCAGGACGGCTTCACCGGATGCCAGTGACTCCAGCACAATATCGGAAACATCGAGTCCTGATCGATTGGCACATTTCACAATATTGTGGGCCGACGCGACGGCCCCGGTAACGATGTGAATTTTGGCCTCCAACCGCACCCCGGCCATTCCCACCGGGTTTTGAATGCCCGTCTCGTCATCGACAATAAATTCCTGGGGCAGCACATGAATGACTTCACGATCCATGGGAATCGCAACTGCTCTGGCGGCATCGATAACCCGTTCGACATCGTTTTCGGTGATTTCCGGACCTTTGATGGCAACAATACCGCGGCTGTTAAATCCCGTGATGTGCCCGCCGGCAATACCGGTACACACCGAAGAAATCTCACAGCCCGCCATTAGTTCAGCCTCTTCTACCGCTTTTTTAATTGATTCCACCGTCGATTCGATATTGATGACCACTCCCTTGCGCAACCCGATGGAAGGGTGCGTTCCAATGCCGATAATGCTGATATCCGCCCCGGATGCTTCACCCACTACAGCACAGATCTTGGTCGTTCCGATATCAAGGCCCACGATAATATCGTCTGCTCGCCGCATTCTATTCCTCCTCATGATCCCTGCCGGATTGTCGCATGGCTCCTGTCAATGTCGGCAATAGAACCCGCCCGTTTTACTGCAAGCCCAGGGGGTGCACCACGACACGCTCTAAATTGTTCAGATCAATGCGATCAAAATCCAATATGTTCGGTTGACGTTTAAGATATGAAAATAAATTCGCCAGCATATGATACTTGCCGGGAAAATCGCTGTATCCAAGATTTATGGCTTTGATGCCGTCAAAGGCGTAAACCGTAAGACCGATTTGCCGATCGACTTTAATTTGCCGGACGAGACGATTCGGCAAAATGCTGCCCTGCTGCAAGCCCATTTGCAATACCTGCATCACCGCTTTAAACGATGCCGAGTGCCCCGATGTTCGATTTTTCTCTGATGATTGCGGCTGGTCCCATACCGTCAAATCCGAGACATCGAGGCCGCTGACCACCGGCAGATCCGCAGGATCCGATGGATCCCATGCTTTAAATATCTGGCCCTGACGGTTGATCAGAAATTTTTGCCCGAAATCCACCATTGCCAGTGCATCTTGTTCTTTGATGCGTATGATCAGCCGGGATGGAATCTCCCGGCGGACCTCGGCTTCGGCAATCCACGGATGGGCCAGCAGTCGTTTGCGAACCAGTGACAGATTAATCGCCAGGATATTATCGCCCATGCGGATACCGGCTTGCCGGGCGACAGTCTCCGGCGTTAATCGCTGTGTGCCTTCAATGCTCATCTGCCGGGCCGCAAAATAATCACATTGGGTTGCCAGATCGTACACCAGAATGAAAAAGCCGGTCACCGCCGCCAATACAAAGACTGCCGCCAGCGCCTGGCCTGCCAGCATGATGCCCTGTAAGAATTTATTGCGCCGTTCGGCTCTCAGGGATTTGCGATAATTTTTGCGCGGCTTATTTCGTAAAAACAATTTTAGCAGGCCTTTTAGTTGATTCAGTAGACTAAGTTTATTGAGTTCATTGGGTTCATTGAGTTGACTAAGTCTATTAAATTAATTGAGTTGATAGGTCCTAGTTGATAGCTTCCAGGCTTCTCAGCCTATCTAGATTCTCAACCTCTCGCTTTCTTATCTTCTCATCTCCTCTTTGTCTGCCATTCTCTCACCTTCTCACCTTCTCACCTTCTCAACTTCTTTTCCCCCCGCCTTCCAACTCCTGCAGCAGCAACTCCCCCACCTTCCAGACATCTCCGGCGCCAAGGGTCAGCAAAACGTCGGCCGGTTTTAAATTTTGCTTCAGGTAAGCCGCCGCATCTTCGATCCCCGCCGCATAAACTACTTCCCTGTGGCCGTGAGCCTGAATGCCTTCACCCAGCAACCGGCCGGATACACCTTCGATTTCTTTCTCGCTGGCGGCATAAATCGGCAATACGAGCAGAACATCGCATTGGTAGAATGAACGCGTGAAATCATCAAACAGGGCCCGGGTCCGGGTGTAGCGATGCGGTTGAAAAACGACCACTTTGCGTCGGCCGGGCCAGCATTTCTCAACTGCCTCCAGGGTGCTTTTAATTTCGGTGGGATGATGCCCGTAATCATCCACCACCGTGATATCATTTGCCTCACCCTTGATTTCCAGCCTGCGCTGGACGCCTTCAAGGGTTTCCAGCGCTTTTTTGATGGCTGCGAAAGGCACATCCAACTCGATGCCCACCGCGATACTGGCCGTGGCGTTGTAGACATTGTGAAGGCCGGGCAGATTCAGGGTAATGCGGCCAAGCTTCTGCCCGTGGCAATAGACGGTGAACCGGCTTTGCCGCTTCTCAAACGTCACATCCCTTATCTGGAAATCGGCTTGGGAGTTCATGCCATAGGTTGTATAGCGTTTTTTAATTTTAGGGATCAAATCCTGGATCGGCTCGTTGTCCAGACAAAGGACGGCCAGACCGTAAAATGGTATCCGATCGATAAAGCTCAGAAAGACAGACTTGATGGCATCCAGGTCCGCATAAAAATCCAGATGCTCACGATCAATATTCGTGACCACGGCTATGGCGGGCGAGTATTTCAAAAATGATCCATCGCTTTCATCGGCTTCGGCCACGATAAAATCACCCTGGCCCAAAACGGCGTTGGATCCGATACTTTTCAGCTTCCCGCCGATGACCACCGTCGGATCAAGCCCCCCACGGGCCAATACCGACGCCACTATCGAGGTCGTTGTGGTTTTACCGTGCGCACCGGCGATGGCCACACTGTATTTTAACCGCATCAACTCGGCCAACATTTCAGCCCTTGGAATTACCGGAATCGATGCCTGCTCGGCAGCCAGCACCTCGGGGTTGTCGCGGCTGACGGCCGACGAGGTTACGACCACATCGGCGCCGCTGATCTGGTCTGCCAGATGCCCTTCAAAGATAATGCCGCCCAATGCTTTGAGCCGCTCGGTGATATCGGAGGATTTCAAATCTGACCCGGATACCCTGTAGCCCAGATTGAGCAGCAACTCGGCAATGCCGCTCATTCCGATGCCGCCGATTCCGACAAAATGGATGTGATATTTTTTTCGATACATTGTTTCGAGTTCCGTGTTACGGGTTGCGCGTTTTGCACTGCGTGTTTCGCGCTTTGGTTCGACTGGTCAACCTTTCAAATCATCAATCAACCGATAACAATCATCCACAATAAGCTTGGCGGCATCCGGCCTGCCGAAACGGCGGGCCCTGGCGGCCATATCATTCAAAGCTGCCGGGTGCGCGGCATAATACGCTATTTTTTCACTTAGAATTTTGCCGTTGAGATCTTTTTCATAAATCATTTCGGCGGCGCCTTTTTCTGTGAGGCTGCGGGCATTAAACACCTGATGGTCATCCGCCGCGTAAGGGAACGGGATGAATATGACCGCTTTGCCCAGGGCAGTTATCTCGGCAACCGTTGTTGCGCCGGCGCGACATATCAGAAGGTCAGTCCGGCTGTAAATTTCGGCCATGTTGTCGAAAAAGGGTTGAACCGTGCAGCCAATTTGATTCCGGCGGTAGGCTTCGCCGACCGTCGCTGCGTCCGTCGCGCCGGTCTGATGGACGAAATGCAGGTGTTCTCTTTCTTTCAGATTCGGCAACGCTTCCATGACCGCCATGTTTATCCTGTGGGCGCCCTGACTGCCGCCGATAATCAGAATCGTAAAATGCCGGTTGCCGCCGGCGTTTTTTTGCCCGTTTTGACTGCGATCGGCACCTGCCAGCAATTCACGGCGCACCGGGTTGCCCGTCCACAGGATTTTTTTCGATTGCAACCGCGATCTAGTATTTTCAAACGAAATGTAAATACGTTTGGCAAAACGCGATAAAATTCTGTTGGTTATACCCGGCAATATATTTTGTTCATGAACAACAGTCGGTATTCGCTGCAGCCAGGCACCGATTATTACCGGTCCGGCAGAATAGCTTCCGAGCCCGATAGCCAGATCCGGCCGGAATTTTTTAATGATCTGCCGAGATTGCGAAATTCCGATGGGAATTTTTACGGTCGATTTCAGCTGATTCCATATTCCCCGGCCCTTAATGCCGGCGGCTGTGATACAGTCAAGTTCGAAGCCCGCTTTGGCAAGCACCGATCTCTCCAGCGGATTGCCGGTGCTTACAAAAATGATCCTGGTTGCTGCATTCCGGCACCGGAACTCCTGGGCAATGGCAATTCCGGGAAACAGGTGGCCGCCGGTTCCACCGCCGGCGATCAGGATGCCGAGCGCACGATTCATTGTACTGCCAGCATCATTTAAAGCGCTCTTTTCCTTAAGGCCGGCTTGCCCTATTGCTGATAGGCTTAAGGATTTTAAAAAAGCTGATAGCCGATAGCTGACAGCTGATTGTCTGAATGATGCAATCCTTGCTTTTCCATGAGCTATGAGCAATGGGCTGGAAGCGTGCATCTTTTAACCTGTACCTTTATCTGCTCCGGTCGCCTTTTCTTTCCGCTGGATTTGAATATCGGTTCCCGGCGGCGCTGATATTCATCAAAATTCCAACCGATGCCATATTCAGCAACAGAGAGGTGCCGCCATAACTTAAAAAGGGCAGGGTGAGGCCCTTGGTCGGCAGCAAACCCAAGGTGACACCCATGTTGATGCATATTTGGAGACCCATGGCGACCGTCAGTCCGACGGCCATCAGCGATCCAAACGTGTCCGGCGCATGGCGTGCGATTTGAATGCCTTTGAAAAGAACTACCACATAAAGCACGACGATAATCAGAACGCCTAACAGACCGAACTCTTCTCCAATAATTGAAAATATAAAATCCGTGTGGGGTTCGGGCAGATAAAACAGTTTTTGATAACCTTTGCCGATTCCCACACCCCACAATCCTCCTGTGCCGAATGCCATCAGGGAGTGGACAATCTGATAGCCCTCATCGGCCGAGTATTGCCAGGGATGAATAAAACTTAAAATCCTCTTCATCCGGTACTCGGCGCCGATTAAAAAGAAATAAGCAAATGGAATCAACAACAGCAATGATCCGAAAAGATGCCGGCAGGGCACCCCTCCGACGAACAGCATCAGCCATGTGAGCGTCGCCAGAATGACAACCGAGCCAAAATCGGGTTGTCTGATAATAAGGACGGCAAACACGGCCAAGACGACAAAATGCGGTATAAATCCAATGGAAAATTTTTTGAGTTTGTCACCTTTTTTTTCCAGTGAATACGCCAGAAATATTACCAGAGCAAAACGTGCAAATTCCGACGGCTGAAACGAAAATTTGCCGAACCGCAGCCATCTGGTAGAACCACCGGCCTCCAGACCGAGGCCGGTGAATTGAATCGCGATCAGGAAAATAAGGGCCAGCACCAGCAAGGGGTAGGTCAGCGGGCGATACCAGCGATACGGAAAATGCCGGCAGATGACCAGCCCGATAATTCCTATCAGGGCGAAAAGCGCCTGCTTTTTCAAAAATAAATTGTCAGTGCCGAATTTTTTTAAGGCCACCGCCGAGCTGGCGCTGTAAACCATAACAATTCCAATCCCGACCAGAAAAAGCACGGGAAAAAGCAGTCCGATGTCATAGGAAATATTATGTGCGATTTGTTTGTCGGAATTCATGATTTTTGCAATTTCAACTTTTCGACCGCCCGCCGGAAATCATCACCCCGCTGGGCATAATTGTCGTACATATCGAAGCTGGCGCAGCCGGGCGACAACAGAACGACATCACCCGGATTCCCCGTCTCATAAGCCTGGTCAACCGCGTCCGCCATGGAATCAGCCGCAGACGTTGCTGTGATATCCTCTAAGGCCTTGCGGATAAGATCCGCGGCCCGGCCCATGACAATCAATTTTCTGGTATGCCGGGCGACGACCTCCCGGAGTTCCCTGAAATTGCCGCCTTTATCCAGTCCGCCCATGATCAAAACTACCGGCGCGTCAAAGCATTCCACCGCCCGGGCCACGGCATCCACATTGGTTGCTTTGGAGTCATTGAAAAATTCAACACCGTTTATCTCATCAATGTACTCCAGCCGGTGGGCACTGCCCTTGAATTGATCCAGGGTGTCCTGAATCGCCTGTGATCGGGCACCCAATGCCAGGGCCGCCAGGCCGGCGGCACAGGCGTTCTCAAGATTGTGCCGGCCCCTGAGTTTGATATTGGCTAGACTAAACGATATCGGATTGCGGCCTCCGGCCTCAAGGAGCCTGCGCCCGGGTGGAATACCGGAATTTACATTTTGGATTCTTGCGGCCTCAGCGGTTAATTCATCCGAGCGCAATGTGATATGTTGATCATTTAAAATTGCACCTTCTTCATCAGGTGCCGGGTTTGGATAAATCAATTTACGCGCCTTGATATTGCCGGCCAGGGAACGAATTATTGGATCAGCGCCATTTAAAACGGCAACATCGTCGGCCTGCTGGTTTTCAAAGAGCCGCATTTTAGATGCGGCATAGGCGGCAAAATTCGGATAGCGATCCAGATGATCGACTGTGATATTCAACAGCACGCCAACCTGCGCCCTGAAACTTTTGATGGTGTCCAGCTGAAAACTGCTGATCTCGGCTACGATGACATCCACCGGCTGCCTGCCGTTCACGTAGTCGATGAGCGGATTGCCGATGTTGCCGCCGACAAAAACCTTAAAACCGGATCGGACCAGCATATCGCCCACCAGCTCGGTCGTAGTCGTTTTGCCGTTGGTGCCGGTGATCGCCACAATGGGCTGCCGGATAAAACGCGAAGCCAGTTCAATTTCGCCGATCACCGGAATTCCGCGTTCCCGGGCCTGAATGACCGGCTCGATCGTATGGGAGACGCCCGGGCTCAAGACAATCAGGTCTGCTGCCTTAAAGGTTTCCGTCCGGTGTCGGCCCAGCTCCATGGGAATGCCCATGGCTTGGATTTCATGCGCCTGAGACGCCAGTTTGCTTTCGGCCGCCATGTCGGTTGCCACAACCGCCGCCTCCCTGTTCTTCAGGAATCGGGCTACGGCAATACCCGTTTTTCCGAGGCCTACGACAACAATTTTTTTTCCGGCAAGCTGCATAATCAATAATTTTACTAAAATGGTCGATTATTCATGTAGTTCCAATCCGACCGCCTCGCTCTTGCTGGCAGGAGGGCAGGGCCTGAGCAAGGGCAGAGGCGGTCGGAGCTTGGCTATCTGAGTTTCAGCGTACTCATGGCCAAAAGAGCCAGGGCAATGGCAATGATCCAGAAGCGGACGATTACCTTGGGCTCCGGCCAACCCTTGAGTTCAAAATGATGGTGCAGCGGCGCCATTTTAAATATTCTTTTGCCGCTGGTCATTTTAAAAAAACCGACCTGGAAAATGACCGACAGTGCTTCAATGACAAACAATCCGCCCACCAGCGCCAATAAAATTTCCTGTTTAATTATAACGGCCACCGTTCCCAGCGCTGCACCCAGCGACAGGGAGCCGACGTCGCCCATAAAAATTTCGGCGGGATAGGAGTTAAACCACAGAAAACCGAGGCCCGCCCCGGCCAGAGCCCCGCAGAAGATCGTTAATTCTCCTGCGCCGGCCACGTAGTTTAACTGCAGGTAACCGGCGATTTTGACATTCCCCGTCACATAGGCAAAAATCATATAGGTTGCCGCTGCGATGATCACCGGACCGATGGCAAGTCCGTCGAGACCATCGGTCAGATTGACGGCGTTGGACGCGCCGACAATGACAAATATTGCAAAAATTATATAGCCCCAGCCGAAATCCGGTGAAATATTTTTGAAAAAGGGCAGGGTAACCTGCGTTGAAAAATTCGGGCTGGCATAAACCAAAATTCCGGTGATCAGAGCGACAATCACCTGCAACAGCAGCTTGCGCCGAACGGTAAGTCCTTTGCTTTGTTTTTTGACCTGCATCAAATAATCATCGATAAATCCGATCAACCCGAAACCCAGCAGAACAAGAAGTACGATCCATACAAATAAATTGGTCAAGTCACTCCACAGGAGAACGGAAACCGTAATGGCCAGCAAGATCAATGTGCCGCCCATGGTCGGTGTGCCGGCTTTGCCAAGGTGGGTTTTGGGACCATCATCGCGTATGTATTGTCCCACCTGCATCTTTGCCAGTTTGCGGATCATCCAGGGACCCAGCAGAAAGCAAATGAAAAAGGCCGTCAGACTGGCATAGATGGTCCTGAACGTGATGTAGCGAAAGACGTTCAAGACCGTAAATGTCGTGTGCAGTGGATACAACAGGTGATAAAGCATTTTTAATCCCTACATTGCCTAAATTGTCTAAAATTAAGGGTGCTAACCATTTTTATGATCGCTGTATCCAATGACTAATAACAAATAACCATTAACTTTTTATCTCTCCCGCCCGATCCTTCAGCCCCTGGACCACCTTTTCCATGGCCATGCCGCGTGAACCTTTTACCAGGACCCAGTCGCCGGGTTGCAACCGGGCGATCAGATCTTCGACTATCTCCTCGCGGGATCCGGTGATGAAATCGGCCTCCGGCAGACCTGCATTGCGGGCGCCGGCTGCCACAGAATCGGCATATTCTCCGTAGGCATATAATCGGCTGATTCCGGATTGGGCGGCCAGAGCACCGACCTGGCTGTGCAGCGGCGCCGCCTGCCGGCCGAGCTCCAGCATATCCCCGGCGACAAAAATTCCTCTGGCCCCGGCGCGCACCGTGTTAAAGGCTGACAGGGCGGCCTTCATCGATTCCGGATTGGCATTGTAGGTATCGTCGATAATGTGGATCCCGTTGGGTGTATGATGGATGTTCATCCGGCCACTGACCGGTTCAACCGCCTCCAACCCGGCTTTAATGTCAGCGGCCGACACCCCCAGCAGATTCCCGACAGCCGCCGCGGCCAGGGCATTGGTCACCATAAAGCGGCCGGGAGAATTCAGGCGGATGGATATGCGCGCTTCAGCAAGCTTCAGCATAAAGCATATTCCATTTTCTTTCTCGGCGACATCCTCCGCTCTGACTGCGGCATCCGGCGCAAGACCATAGAGACGCACTTGGTGGGCAGTTTGGCGGGCCAGTTGCCGTACCCGGGAATCGTCGGCATTGAGAACTGCTTTGCCGTTTGGGCGCAGACTATTCAATAGAGACCCTTTTTCCCGTGCGACCCCTTCAATTGATCCCAGGCCTTCCAGGTGGGCCGGGCCGATATTGGTAATGACAGCGATATCCGGCATGCAGATTTCGGCCAATCTTGCGATTTCCCCCGGGTTGTTGGTGCCCAGCTCCACGACGGCCCATTGATGATCGGGCTCAAGACCCAGCAGGGTCAAGGGCAAGCCGATCTGGTTATTGAAATTTCCGGCCGTCGCCAGCGTGTTGTACTGCCGTGAGATGACAGCGGCGGTCAATTGACGGGTGGTGGTTTTGCCGTTGGAGCCCGTAATGGCCACAACCGAAGCCTTGGAGCGCCGGCGGTTGAAGGCCGCCATATCACCCAGGGCGCGGGTAGTGTCTTTCACCGCGACGGCCGTAACACCTTTTTGTTTCCACTTTGCGACAGGCAGTTTGCCAGCTTCCCGGCGGCTGATCACCAACCCCCGTCCCCCCTGTTCGACAACATCCGATGCAAAGGTATGGCCGTCATGAATCTCGCCGATAATGGCTATAAAAACGCCGTCGGCAGTGACTTTGCGCGAGTCGATAAAGATCCCCGCAAACGACTGCTGCAATTCGCCGCACAAAAGCTTACCACCGGTGGCTTCAAGGATCTCCCTGGTTGTCCAGGGTATGGGTCTGTCGCTGCTCATTATATTTTTACTTTTTTGAGGTTTCTCCTCTTCACTTTTTCGGAGAAATTATCAACTATTAGCTGATAGCTGATAGCTGATGGCAAGATGGATTTTGGCCTGCTTTACTATGAGCTATGAGCTCTTGTATCTCAGTCCTCAGCACTTAGTTCCGAGCTCCGAGCGTCCGGCATCGAGAATCAGGTATCCAGCATCAAACATCCAGCTTCGCCAGCGCTTTTCTGGCCTCTTCCCGGTCATCAAAGTCTATCGTTTTCTTCCCGATAATCTGGTACGTTTCATGTCCTTTGCCGGCAATTATTACGGCATCGTTCGGCCTGGATGCCATTATGGCCAGCTCAATAGCGCGTCGACGGTCCGGTTCAACGATATATCCTTTTTTATCAATCCCAGTTTTCACATCCTGCACTGAATATTGGATGCCGCCCGCCGCTTTGATCCCCGGTAATATCTGATCGATGATGGCAGCCGGCTCTTCGGTACGCGGGTTGTCCGATGTCACGATCGCCAGATCGCAAAGCCGGGCGGCAATCTCTCCCATCTGAGGGCGCTTGTCCCGGTCGCGGTCCCCACCGCAGCCGAATACGCAGATGATCCCGGCCGGGGCAATTTGCTTTAAGGCGGACACCGCATTTTTCAGGGCATCCGGTGTATGGGCATAATCCACGTAGACAAAACGTTCTGTAGCATTTTCGATCCGCTCAAGGCGGCCGGGTATGGCCGATAGTGATTCGACGCCGGCTTTAATTGCGGACAGAGGTATTTTCAGCGCTGCAGCCGTCCCGGCGGCACTGAGAATATTTGCGAGATTATGTATTCCCACAAGGGGAGTTTTGAAATCAAAACTCCCCTGTGGGGTGGAAACCCTCCCCTGGGTGCCCGTTAATCCATAGCGGGAGGTTTCGGCCTTAATTTCACAAGCAGGGGTCGATCCGGTTTTAATAATCGGCAATGACAGATCTTTCGCCAGCTCTGCCCCTTTGGGATCATCACAATTGATAACGGCCACCGCTTTATCTTTTTTGGGTCCGCAGTTCAGATACTCGGTAAATAGGCGCTTTTTGCAGGACCAGTACGCTTGCATGTCGCCATGAAAATCGAGGTGATCCTGGCTCAAATTCGTAAAGACGGCCACATCAAACCGGCAGTTTCTGATCCGGAATAGCGCCATGGCATGGGAAGACGCTTCCATTACGACATGGGTGACTCCGGCCTGCAGCATTTCCGACATAATGCGCTGGAGATCCAGGGATTCCGGAGTCGTCACAGGATTGGGGAACGTTTTGTCAGCATAGCGATAATTTATGGTTCCAATTACACCAACCTTAAAATCGGCGGCCGACAGGATACTTTCGATTAAATAAGCGACGGTGGTCTTACCGTTGGTGCCGGTGATGCCGATCAGGGTCATATGATCCGACGGCCGGCTGAAAAAACAGGCGGCCAAATCAGCCAGTGCCGTGCGGGTATCCCGCACGTGGACGATGATCGGTTGGCTTTGTGGCAACGTCGACCGGCCTTCTTTAAGAAAGGATCGATCCGGTTTCTTTTGGACCACCACGGCTGCCGCTCCCCTTGCCAGTGCCTGACCGATAAAATCATGGCCGTCCGCCCTGTGACCCTCAATGGCAACGAAAAGGCCATTTGGCTCCACTTCCTGGGCTCGGCAATGAATTGAACTGATGTCGGTATCCGGCGAGTCGGCAGTGGGCATAGGACCAAGGGTATAGCGCACCTTGGCAACGCTTTTTGCGCTTTGCGCTTTGCCTTCTGCCTTCAGGCTGAATATTCCAATGGGTTCAATCGCTTTTAGTAAGGTTGAAAGCTGCACCTGCTCACCCATTTGCCTTGATTTCCAGGGATACCCTTAATTTGGTTTTGTCACTTTCAGGAGCGACATTTAAATAGTTGAGCGTTTGCTGGGCGATATCTTTAAATACCGGTGCGGCAACTGCGCCCCCGTAATAACTTTCCTTGGGTTCATCGATGACGACCAGAATCGCTATTTGCGGATGATCGGCCGGCGTAAATCCCACAAAAGAGGCCATATGTTTGCTGTTCGAATATTTTCCATTTTCATCGAGCTTGCGGGTGGTGCCTGTTTTACCGCAAACCGAATATCCATCCAGAGCGGCATTTACGCCGGTGCCGCCCTCGGTAATGACGGACTGCATTATTTTTTTTACAATGCCGGCTGTTCGGGCGGAAACGACACGCCGCACCTGCTGTGCCTTGTAGGTTTTAACGGGAAGACCGTTTTGATCGGTCAGCTCCTTTACAATATAAGGTTTCATGAGGATTCCGTCATTGGCGATAGCCGAAACCGCCGTTATCAATTGAACGGCTGAAACGGCCAATCCATGACCGAAAGAAATGGCACCGATGTCTATATCCGACCAGGAGGAATAATAGGAGAGACTGCCGGTTGTTTCACCGGGGCAGTCAATGCCTGTTTTCTCGCCAAAACCAAAGCTGTGAAATGTTTGATAAAGCTTTTTGGCTCCCACCTTTTCACCGACTTTTGCAGCCCCGATGTTACTGGAGAACTTAATGATTTGCCGCAGCGACAGCCAGCCATGCCGTTCGATATCATGAACGACATTTCTCCCAATTTTATAGGCGCCGTTCTCACAATAAAAAATGTCGTCTGGTTTGATGTTGCCATATTCCAGTGCTGCCGCCGCGCTGAAAATCTTGATGGTTGAGCCCGGCTCAAATGGATCGGTGATGGCCCGGTTGCGCCAGAGGGATCGGTCGTATTCCAAATAGGAATTCGGATTGATCGTCGGATATTGAGCGATCGCCAGAATGGCGCCTGTCTGCGGCTGCATGACAATTGCCAAAGCGGATGCCGCTGAATATTGATCAACAGCCTGCTGCAGGGCGTTTTCAGTTATATACTGGATGGTGCTGTCAATGGTCAGTACCAGGTTATGCCCGCTGTCGGCCGTCATTTGCCGGTTTTCGGGACTAAAACCGTTGCCCAGGGCATCCTGGAAGAACGTAAAATTATTGTGATTTCCTGTCAGCTGACGGTTGTAGAAAAATTCAATACCTTCCAAGCCCCCGCCATCCAAACCGGTAAAACCCAGCGCCTGGGCCGCTAAAGTCGTATTGGGATAATAGCGGTTGTATTCCTGGACAAAATCGATGCCCGGCAACTCAAGATCTTTAACCAGGCTGGTTTCTTTGGCCGTTGTTTGGCGCTTGATCCAGACAAAGGATTTGTCGATTGTGAGCCGTTTTTTGACAGCACGCGCGTCCAACTTCAAAATTTTAGCCAGAGCCTTGGCACTTGCGTTAATATCCTTTATCCGGGACGGGTAGGCAGCAATCGATGTCACATTCACGCTGACGGCCATTTCCCGCATATTGCGGTCATAAATAATGCCGCGCTTGCCGGATGTGGTTAACGATTTTTCATACTGACCGGTGGCTATCTGCGACAGCCACTGACTCCGATAAACTTGCAACTGTACCGCTTTGGCGACAATGGCCGCAAAGGCCCCCAGAAAGATGAGACCCACCAGCAGGATTCGCATTTTGAAATATTTATTTTCCATCACGAATCAGGTTCTCATTTTTTCTACTCTGATAATTTATAGCCAATGCCTGATACAGAATAGCTTGGGTTTTAGGTTCCTTATTAAAAAGGCTATCATCATTAATTTTAGGCAATTTAGGCATTTTAGTTCATTTCAGGCATTTATATTTATGGCATCACGATTGTTTGTTTCGCCCTCGGCGAAATCAAACCCAGCTGCTCTCTGGCTATTTTGGCAATGCGCCGGGGAGATTTAAGACGCGCCAGTTCAATTGTTAAGTTATCCTGCATCGCGGAGAGTTGTTGGACGGTTTGGGCCTGCTTGGCGATATCATACTTAACCTGGGTGGACTGTACCCGACACCACGTGTAAAAAAGGAGTTCGGCGATGAATACGGCCATCAAAACCAGACAGGTCATAACCATTTTCGGGTTGCGTTGCTTGCGCTTCCGGTTGCTGATCTTTACGTTTTTGGCCATCGTATGAAAGATTCAGTTGATTCGATTACTGGTTGATGAGTTATAAAGGATCGTTTAGTACGTTTTGATCGTCCCGGTTAAACAAAAGACAAAAAGGTTTAACGGGATAAATTCGGATCGTTAAGGTCGTCACCGTCTCATCTTCCCGGCTTCTGATCTTCTCAACTTCTGAGGTTCTAATTTTCTCACCTTCTGTCTTCTATAACTTCTCCGCGGCCCGCAGACGTGTGCTGCGGGCCATGGGGTTGGCCGTGATTTCTTCTGCCGTCGGCCGGACCACTTTTTTTGTCAGAATTCGAACCTGCGGTTTTTGACCGCAAACACAGCGGGGCAGCTGCGGCGGACAGGTGCATCCTTTCTCGAGCGCTTTCAGCCGCTGTTTTACGATGCGGTCTTCCAGCGAATGAAAGGACAGCACACACAGACGGCCCCCCGGGTTTAAAAAATCCGCAGCGGATTCCAAAAACGTCTTGAGGGTATCCAGTTCTTTGTTTACGGCGATTCGCAGGGCCATAAACACCCGGGTGGCAGGGTGGATCTTTTGCCTGGACGCCGCCTGCCGCGGAATTGAATCAACCACAATTTGAGCCAACTGTTTGCTGGTATTGATTTTTTTCTGTCGTCTTACTTTTACGATGTTGCGGGCAATTTGTCTGGCCCAGCGCTCCTCGCCGTATTCTTTGAATATTTTTTGCAGATCATCCTGCGCTGAATTGTTGACGAGCATTTCGGCCGTTTCCCGTGTTTGAATATTCATCCGCATATCAAGCGGCTCTTCTTTGCGGAAGCTGAATCCCCGACCGCTGTCCTCGAGCTGATGCAGCGATACGCCCAGGTCCAGCAGCAGGCCGTCGACTGCATTAATATTTAATTGTGAAAGAAACTCAGGGAGACGAACAAAATTGCCGTGTATGAGGTGAATGTGTAAGGAATAATTTTGCAGGGCGGTCTTCGCATGATTGATGGCATCGATGTCCTGATCAATTCCGACAAACACACCGCCCGGGGTTATTTTGCCGCAGATCGCGCCGGCATGTCCTGCACCGCCCAGCGTGCCGTCGACATATATTTTGCCGGGCCGGCAATTCAGGTAGAAAACCACCTCGTTTAGCATTGCTGGGATATGCCTGTAAGACATCGGTTTAAATTCCTAACTTGGCAATTTCGTTTCTGAGCTCCTCCTTTTGCATGTTTTTCTGCAAAGCCATTTGCTGCTTTTCCCATTTTTCCAGCGACCAGATTTCAAAGTGCCGCAATACGCCGACCAGAGCGATCTCTTTTTCTAACTCGGCCTGCTGTCTGAGGGTCGGCGGAATGAGAATCCGCTCCTGTTTGTCGCATAAACATTCAAACGCACCGCCGATGAAGACCCGTCTGAATTGGCGCATGTACTCGTTTGTTTCAGCCAGGGATAAAATTTTATTCTCTATTTTGTGCCACTCTTCAAAGGGATAGGCGAACAGACAACTATCCATGGCCGAGACCATCACGCCGGAATTTTCATCCGATTTAATATGATCACGAAACCGGGCCGGTATAATGATGCGGCCCTTGGCGTCGATTGTATGATGAGAAGATCCGCGGAACATTTATTCCAATATTCTCCACAATTATCCACTTTGCTCCCCATTAAATTACAGATTCCTGAGAGTGTCAAGAGAATTTTGAAATAAATTTTCTAATTTCTAAAATAATTTTGAACTGTTAAAAGATTTAATACCCGCCAAAATAGGGCGGAGTGATTAGGCTTTTAAATCAGCCTGGGACAATGAGCCATAGATAACGGACAAAACAAATTGACTCGTTTTCAACAATGATTTGAGCGTCAATAATCTGTCGTGACGCTTCGATATTCATCTTTCCTAATTGTAATCCGCAGGTTCCAACTAAATCCCGGTGATTTCCTAATTGCCCATGGCCGTCTCTAACTTATTTAATTTCAACATGTTAATCATTGCAGCGAGAAATAGACGGACTCACGAAAAATATTCAATCCACTCTGGATTGCAGAATAAATCCAATAGGCATGTAATTTGCAGTAATTACTGCAATTTGTATACGAACGGCTGATTCATTCTTGTTATGCCCGCTAATCCATCAGCCACGCTTTTCCTTGCAAGCCGGAATCAGTTCGGCGCGAGTACTCAATTGCCGTTTAGTACAACCGAGTCAGCCCGGCTAGATTAAAAATATTATTTTAATTCGGGATGATACATCAATTTTTCGGATGTAATTGACAAGGCGGAGCTGCAATATTTGAGGCAGGTTTCCCTTGGTCTGCCGTGGATATCTTGCAGACCGAATAGCCGGTCCGGTCAACCAAACTCTTCGTCATAGGTTTTTATCCCATCCTGCCTCTTCAAGGTTTAAGGGATTGATTCTAAACGAACGAATTCGGCTATTATTTTAACAAGCGCTGGGAATCGAATGAATAAGCCAACTTTTCCACTCCTATCGGTCATTGTGCCCTGTTATAACGAACAGGATGTTATCAACGCGACACATCAGAGGCTTATGGAGACCCTCGGTGATAATCCTGAGTTTACGCTTGAGATCATCTATGTGAACGATGGCAGTCGTGATCAGACCGAGGCGTTGCTTTTCGACCTGGCCGGCGGCGACAGTAGAGTAAAGGTGATCTCATTGTCGCGAAACTTTGGTCATCAACCTGCGGTAACCGCAGGCCTGGCATATGCAACCGGCGATATAATTGGGATCATCGATGCTGACCTGCAAGACCCGCCTGAGGTGATCCTTCAAATGATAAACAAATGGCGCGAAGGGTTTGATGTCGTTTACGGTATTCGTACCCATCGCAAAGAGGGCCTGTTTAAACGTCTCTCTTACGCAAGCTTCTATAGACTGTACCGATCACTTGCCAGCGTTGACGTGCAACTTAACAGCGGGGATTTCGCCCTGCTGGATCGGCGCGTAGCCGATGTGCTGAACTCCCTGCCCGAGAAAAACCGGTTCATCCGCGGACTCAGGGCGTGGACCGGTTTTAGACAGACCGGTTTGGTTTATGAAAGAGCGGTCCGTGCTGCCGGGGAGTCCAAGTATTCCTTCAAAGAACTTATCAAACTCGCTTTTGACGGGATTTTCAATTTCTTCTACCGCTCCACTTACAATCATTTTCATAACCGGAATCGTTACCGCTTTTACAGCCGTTGCCGCTGCATTTGTATACCTGCTGGCCCGTCTATTCAATTATACAATCTTTGGCAACAGCCCAGGGGATGTACCCGGCTTTTCTACCATTATTATCGCAATTTTGTTTTTCAGCGGTGTGCAGCTGATTTCAGTCGGCATTCTGGGAGAATACCTTGGGAGGCTTTACCAGGAGGCCAAAATGCGTCCTCCATTTATCGTCAAGGAAGTGCGAGGTCTGAAGTCATTAGTCTCAACCCGGAGTGATTTACCGGGTTTCCGCCTCCCGCACCTGTCAAACTTACCGGCTGCCGATGAGCCATTCGAAGGATCATCAACTATAGATCAATGGAAAAAATAGCACGGATACTGAAGCTGAAACAGCCCCAAATGGTCTTGAGCGGTCTGAACCATAATTTTCTTTATGGTGTCCTTCCCGGCGATTTCAACTTTTCGCTGATTCCAAGTTGTCAATTTCATATCCAAAGAAAAAGTCGCAGATAGTGAGAGAAAAAGGATTCTTAAGTTCGAGTAGAAGCACCTGGTCTCTGGTAGCCGTAGGATTGGCGTTATTGGCTCCTATTTTAGTGTATCAAGGTTTAATGCTGGGCGGCGATGATGTTCTATATGCCAAATTGGCAGCCAATATGGCATCCGGTAAACCCACTTTCGGCATTAACACACATACATTCCGTTTGGGATTCATCGCGCCAATAGCAGGCTTGTACGCAATCTTTGGGATCCACGATTGGACAACCCTCGCCTTTCCAATACTGTGCACCCTGCTTGCCGTATTATTAGCCGCCTATGCGGCCTACAGGTTAAATGGCGTATCAGCTGCTGCCTGGGCGGCACTAATATGTGGGTTTAACCCGATTTTATTCAGAAATGGTTTGACCGCTATGCCGGATCTTCCGGCTGGCTTTCTTTATGGTTTATTTATCGTGGCCTGGTTGCTGCTGACGGCCGATCGTGTTCAAAAAAGGCGGCTTTGGGCCTTTATTGCGGGTCTCGCGTGCGCCTGGGCCATTGCCACCCGTATTAGTATGGCGCCGATGGTAATGATGACCCTGCTGGGGTTCTTGGTCTGAGCCGGCGACGATCCGCCGGGCGTAAGTTCCCTTTTACTTATTTTTTCTTCGGCGGCTGTTTGGTGGGGATCCCTTTTTTGCTGTCCTTCTGGTACGGCACCGGCACGCCGTTATATTTTTTAGATGCCGCCCAAGGGGGGTATAATGCTGACGGTGCTCCCTGGCTGAAACCATTAACAGGATTACGACTATGGACCAGGTTATCCGGACTATCCATCCTTAAGGCGTCGGTTGAGGGTTATCTGTTCGCAGTCTTCCCGATAATAGTGACGATGATTACCCTCGGCAGAGATCCAACTGCTGCAGATTTAAACGACGTTCGCAGGCATCTCTTGCTTGCCATTATCTCCCCGCTGCTCATTTTAAGCCATTTTTCAACCAGTTTTTCGCATTGGCAGCCCGTTCACCTGGATCTTCGCTTCGGCAGCGCCATTATTATTCCAGCTGCAGTATTAGCAGCAGATGCCTGTGAAAACCTGACGAGATTTCGGTTTTCCAGTTTGACGAAGTTCGCATCGATTTTAGCCTTATTAGTTTCCGCGTTTTTCCTGGCAATTGGTATATTGCAGCATAATTTCTGGACCATTGCAGGGGCGGCGGCATCCCTAATCGTCAGCGTAGCGATTTTGAATGCACAACGCTGGCCTGGATACCTTCTTCCCACTTTGGTCGTGATGACTCTGTCGTTAAACTGGGGGTACTACATCCGTCACGATTACCGGGACGAGATGGCACAGTACCGCAGGATGCGCATTGAGGCTGAGGCGGTGCCATGGGATTCTAAAATACCGATTCTAACCGATAGTGTTACGGCACAATATCTTCCGTATTTGAAATCTTTCACCATTGAGCCGAAAGTCGCCCGCTGGAAGGGCGAGGGGGAAACCAGCCCGCCCTTCCAGTGGGCCGATCAACGCGATGCCCCCTGGCCGGGGAAATATATTTTAGTGTGGTATCCGCAACGGGCCTATTTTCAAACGAGACGGTGGGGAGGAAATCTGCCGCAATGGGTATTAGACCAAGCTGCTGCGGGTAAGTTGCTTTATCAGTTCCAATTTGAGTCTGTTGAGTCAACCCACAATGTATTTGATCGTCGCAGGACGCGGAGCAACGAATACCTGACCTGGCCGCGAGCCGGAATTTATCTGGTCAACGGACAATCATGAGCGAGGAACCAAGTCGACAGCTAAAAGCGCCTGATTTTGCAAAAACGCGATACAACCGGACCATGCGCAAGATCTGGCCCTGGCCGATGGTATTACTGGAGGAAATTGCGGCATTGTTGGATGATCTGCCCGGCGGTTTGTGGCTAGACGCCGGTTGCGGAGATGGACAACTCGTAGATTTGGCCGGAAGGCATCGGCCGGTTGTCGGTCTGGATTTAGACGAAACCAGGCTTGGACGTGCCCAAGCTCGTCCTTACCTTTCTGTCGTGCAGGGCTCCGTTGCATCTTTGCCGTTCGCGCAAGAAAGTTTAAGCGGAATTATGTGCATTGAGACGTTAGAGCACATTTTGGACCTGACGGCGGTCCTAAAAGAATTCCACCGTTGTCTGCGCCCCGATGGATTTCTCCTGATCAGTATGCCGTCGGTGACTCTGCGCAGCCGCTGGCAGATGAAATGTTCGGGGAAGCCGGTTTACTGCTCTCCCGCGGAACACGTTCGCGAACTTTCAGCTGTTCCAATATCCGGATATCCAAACCGGTTTAAGACATGGGAATGGCTGGAAAGAATTATGCTCCAATCCGGCTTTAAAAAGATAAGACAAGGCGGGGTTGGGTATTTATTTCCGATGTGGCGGGGAAAATTAAGCTGGTGGGAGCATTTTATGAATATTCTTTACCGGGAAAAAATCAATCGATTGATCGGAAAGCTTCCGGCAGTCCGAAATTACCCCTACTATTGTATTTACCTGTTTCGCCGGAATATCAGCGTCAGTTCCTGAAGGCCTATAAATTTTAAGAAAATTTTTAACCCTCAGCTTATATATTTACTGGTGGATGAAGGCCCCCGGTTTAGGCTTTCTATGTCAAAGACAGCGTTCAGCCATCCACCTGACACGTTTCTATATGTACCGGCATTTAGAAAAAGTATTGTCTGAATTATCTGTTGGCGGACAAGTCCTATCCATAAGCGGTCTGGGACCTATTCCTGAGATGCTGGCTACCCGGGTATCTCATATTGTAGAAACCAAGTATCCCGAAGCGGATATTCAGGCGTTGCCTTATGAAAATGACAGCTTTGATATCGTAGTATCCGATCAGGTTTTGGAGCACGTATTCGACCCTGTCCAGGCTGTCAACGAGAGCTTGCGAGTGGTCCGACCCGGTGGGTTGATCATTCACACCACATGCTTTATGAATCCGATTCATCTTTATCCGGTAGACTTGTGGCGCTTCAGCCCAGGGGCTTTGGCTCATCTATCTCGAAACGCCGAAATCATCGATACCGGAGGATGGGGCAACCGATCGGCGTTGTTATTCGTACTCATGGGCGTCGGCCATCATCTGATACCGCTGCACCCCCATCATCCGCTGCATCGGATTGCTTTATATAATGACGAGAAATATCCGATCGTATCATGGCTGGTTGCGCGGCGACCTTTGGCAAACGGCGCGACAACACCCCATGCCGGCCGACAGGCCTATTGATGCTGTTTGGGAATCTGCCGACACGCTGCAAAAGAGCATGCAGCACTTCGGCTTTATTCGCTCCCCATTTTCAATGATGGTGCCCTTTCTAAATAATTTCCATTTTTTTACTGAGGATCATCTAAGATGCGCATCGCCTATACTGCGTTGATTGAGATAGATGTATCGAATGCCTGTTTGATTCACACACGTGAGATAACGGAGCAAATTGCTGCTCTCGGCCATGAAGTGATCTTGTTTTTACCGAATCCGCTACGCTTTCAAAAGTGGAAGCAGATAAATCATGTTTGGGTTAAACAGTGGGGATTTGGCGGTATTAAAGAAGCACTGTTTCATCTCGAAAGTTTTTTGCGTCTTTTTCAGATTCATTTAAAAAAGCGCTTTGACTTGCTCTATTTAAGGGAAATGTTTCACAATGGCTTGATTCCATATTTGTGCAAGTGGTTGCATCTGCCCCTGTTTGTTGAAGTGAACGGCTGGCTGCTTGATGATTTGCGGCTTAGAGATGCTTCTCCCAAAAATATCGCGCGGGCCGCCGAAAGGCAGCGGCGGCTCTTTCATCAGGCCACCGGTATCGTCGCAAGTACCTTCGGCGTTGCTGAGGATATAGCAGAAATTTACGGTGTGGATAGACATAAAATCTTTGTGCAACAACTCGGTTCGAATCCGGTTCTATTTAAGCCTGGAGATAAAAGGAGGTCTCGTGAAAAACTAGGTCTGCCGGCCGACGCCGAGATATTCCTGTTTGCAGGCAGTTTCTCGAAGAACCACGATTTAAACTTGTTGCTGTCTGCCTTCAGTCTCTTTTCAAACAACAGGCCGCAATCCATTCTTGTTCTGATAGGTGATGGAACGACGCGTAAAGAAATGGAAAAGAAAGCCGGCGATCTCGGTACCTCGGAGAAAGTATTATTTGCCGGCTCGGTTTCTTATGAAAATGTAGGAATTTGGATGCAAGCAGCAGATGTCGGTATCATACCGCTTACCGACTGCAATATACGTCGGCGCAATGGGTGTATGACCCTGAAGCTGTGGGATTACCTTGCTTCCGGCTTGCCGGTAATTGCCACCGACTTACCCGGCACCCGGACCTATCGTGATCTCATGGATTACGTAATTTCTGTCGAGCCCAATAATGAAAAAATGATGGCTGAAGCCATGCTGCAGCTTATGGAAAATTCCGAGAAAAGAAGACGGTTTTCTGAAAAAGGCAGACGCTTGGTAACGCAACAACGATCCTGGAAGCAGGCAGCACTGGAAACGGATGCCTTCATCCAGCGGCTATTGAGATAAAGACTTCGGACAAATGCAAAGCAAAATACCATCTCAACCCAACGATTGCGCCAATTCCGCCGCCGTGGTAAATTGCCTTCCAAGCAATGACTGCTGACCTTTCACTTCAAACCAAGGTGATCAGAGGCGGTTTCTGGATAAGCCTGGGCTATGCTGCGCAGCAAGGCCTGGCAGTTTTGAGGACATTTGTACTGGCCCGGCTGTTAACTCCGGAAGATTTCGGCGTTATCGGGCTGGCTGTTCTGATTCTCTTTGCCGGCAATATCCTGACCGAGTTGAACATCGGCACTGCACTGATCCAGAATCCAAAGCCTTCCGAACGCTTTATCCATACCGCTTGGACTTTATCCCTTCTGCGAGGGGTTATCCTGGCCGCCGGACTTGTCGCGCTGGCTCCCTGCCTTGCAGAAATACTGAGATACCAGGAATTGGTCCACTATTTGCGGGTCGGCGCCCTTAATTTTATACTGGTCTCTATTCCGGCGGTACCGTTGTCACTTTTAATGCGGCATTTGGAATATAAAAATCGTGTGGTACTGGATATCGTTCGTGAAATGGTCACGGTCACGCTGTCCATTTTGCTCGCCCTATGGCTGCACAGTGCCTGGGCCCTGCTATTGGGACTTCTGGGAGGCCAATTTGTGGTCGCAGCCGGTATTTGGTTCATTGTCGATTACAGGCCCCGCTGGGTGCTCGAGCGCAAATCGTTGAGTGAGCTCTGGAAATTTGGAATTCCTCTCTATATAAGCGGCCTGCTAACCTATTTAGTCACGCGGGGTGACGACCTGGTGGTCAGCAAATTAAAAGGCGTCACTGTGTTAGGTCAGTACCAGGTGGTGTTCTCCATCGCCGAAATGCTGACCCGCGGGCTAAGCGACGTAATCTCCAGGGTTGTCTTTCCCGCGTATTCGAGGATTGCCAGCGACAGGAGAGACTTGCAGGAGGGTTTTAGCGAGGTCTGGCATGTTTTGGTGCTTTTGATTCTGCCTGTCGCCGGCATCATCGTCGTGTTTCCTTCCGAAATGATTTATATCCTGCTGGGCAGCCAATGGTTAAGTGCGGCACCGGCCCTGATGCTTCTTATGGCTGGCGAATCGATACGCGCGATGTGCGTTCCCTTCGGAATTATCATCATCGCCAGCGGTAATACGGCAAACATGTCACGAATTAAATTAATAGAAGCAGTTGTATTCAGCCTACTCATATTTCCATTGACCTATCGGTGGGGCATTGCAGGCGCTGCGGCATGCCTGATCATCGTCTACAGCTTTTCTCTGGCTGGATGCATTTACATGGCCAACCAGGTGGCCCGTATCTTACGCCCCTTGATTTACGGACTCGGAGAGCCTTTATTAATCACGATCATCATCGCACTATTGGCCGGCCAAATTCCAAATCCTAATCCGTTGCTGACAGCAATTTCAGCGATGATCTGGGTTTTTTGCTGGGGCATTTACATAGTTGTCCGGCATGGCGAGCTGGTAGCCAAGATTTTTTCCGCTTTCAGACGAGATCTGGTATTCAACCAGGAGTAAACCAAATTGCTGAAGTTAAATTAGGGAACACAACATCCAACCTGTCAAGAACTATCTATGTGCGGAATTGCCGGAATAATCGCGCCGGACCTGTCGGCAGCTGAGCTGGAAGGTGCGGTGTTAAAAATGCGCGGGAGTCTTCGTCATCGGGGACCTGACGATGAAGGCTTATTTGCAGCTGATGGGGTTGCCATGGGGCACACCCGTTTGTCGATCATAGATATCGAGGGCGGCCATCAACCCCTTTCAAATGAAGATGAAACCATTCAACTCGTTTTCAATGGAGAGATATACAACTATAAAGCCTTGCGGCAAAAGTTGTCGTCACGGGGGCATCATCTGCGCAGCCAAAGCGATGGCGAAGTGATTGTTCACCTTTATGAGGATGAAGGCGAAAGCTGCCTGGAAAAATTGGAAGGTATGTTCGCCTTCGCTCTTTGGGATGGCCGCCAAAAAAAAATGCTCCTGGTGCGGGATCGGTTTGGCATAAAACCATTATATGCCGCGGTCGCTGACGGCAGGGTGTGCTTCGCTTCCGAGCTGACTGCCATTATTCACGGCGGTTTGATCAGGGCCGAAGTGGATCCACTGGCAATTTTTGCATACATGGCTTTTTCCTATGTACCGGGACCCTTGAGCATATTAAAAGCCGTTCGAAAAGTTCAACCGGCCGAAAAGATCAAGGTGCAGGGAGGTGTCGTCAAAAATGACATTTATTGGAAACCCGGCAGGGTCCGTGTACCGCGAATCAAATCTCAGGCGGCCGAAGAGCTCCATCAGCGCCTGGAGGAGAGCGTATGTTCACACTTGATATCGGATGTGCCGGTTGCAGCCTTTTTATCCGGCGGGGTCGATTCATCAGCCATAGTGGCATTGGCACGGAAGCACATGGAATTGGAAACTTTTTGTGCTTCGTTCCTCCAGGCCGGCGTCGACGAGGCCCCGGTATCGCGGCGGGTAGCGCACCACTTGGGATCACGACACAGAGAGGTCAGCATAGCGATCGATCCCGCGGAGTTGATCGATGAAAGTATCAAGTTTATGGATGAACCCTTTGGGGATTCGTCGGCGCTTGCTACCTTCGCGCTGTGCCGTGAAGCGCGCAAAGTAGCCAAGGTTGTGCTTTCAGGCGACGGCGGCGATGAAGTTTTCGGCGGATATACCGGGCGTTACCGGGTCGCGGCCCTCAAAGCCGCTTTGCCCGTGCCCGGAGGCATCGCACGTGTTCTGCGCCAGCTTCCCCCCTGGCGCACCGGCCGGCGTCGCTCGCTTCCCGCAATGCTGGACCGGGCCGCTTTGTCAGATGAAGAGCGGTATGTTTTCGAAAGGCAGATTACTTCAGCGTCAGATCGCACCGCGCTATTTGGCCACAAACAGGCCTTTGAATTTGAACCCTATCTGCAGGTATCTGCAAAGCGGCCGCTTGCGCAATGTGATCACAAGCACCCGGTCCACCGGGCACTTTGGCTGGATCTTTTAACTTCGCTGAGTGACGATATGCTGTTCAAAGTGGACCGCATGAGTATGGCGCATGGGTTGGAAGTGCGGGTCCCCTTTTTGGATCATCGACTGGTCGAGTTTGCGCTTTCGCTGCCGCCATCCTGGCTGGTGAGTCCGCTGCCGGTCGAAGGCAAACGGCTGCTAAGAAAGGTCGTGGCCCCCTATTTGCCCAGGAGTATTCTTAATCGGCCCAAACAGGGATTTGTCGTTCCCCTAAACGATTGGCTGAAGAATTCCCTGCTGGCAATGTTCGATACATTTTGCATGGATACTAGCTCCTGTCTCGCAGGGCTGCTTGACCGGAAAGCCTTGCAAATGTTGCGCCGCAGGGGCCTGGGCAATGCCCCCCGGCAAGATCTCTATGCGCTGGTCATACTCGAAATATGGCTGCGCCGGCTGCGCTCAATTCGAAATTCATGACGACCGGGCAAATTAAATCATTTTAAGAAATACCGGCCTGGATACCAGCTCTACTGGATCTTCGTTTAACTCACTATAATGCAGAACTATATCGGGAAAGTCAGGGACAGGTGATTCGCGATCGTTATGGCTATTAGCAAAAAAGAAAGCCTCTTCGTATGTCCCAATTGTCAGGGCATGCTGCAAGATAATGAATTATATCTTCATTGCCGGGATTGCCATGATCGATTTCCCCGGCATTGCGGTATCACTCAATTTTATAAAACAGAAGAACTTTGGGATGTCGGTGGCTTCGATTGTTCCAATAGGGATAGTTCACAAAATTGGAAGGATTATCTGCGTGCGGCATTCGCGGACGACGAACGCCGCAGCTGGGTATCTGATGTTTCCCGCACGATGATTCTTGCCCTGGCCGGCATTGAGCAAGGCATGCGCGTGCTGGATATCGGAACAGGCTGGGGCGTATACGCCATTGCGGCGGCCAAGCTCGGTGCTCAAGTTTGGGCAATTGATGCAAATCCGGCGGGATTGGGTTTTCTATCCGACCGGTGCCGGCAGGAAGGGTTGAGCCAGGTCAAAATAGCCCAGGGCACAGCTCTTAAACTGCCTTTTCCCAAGGATTCATTTGACCTTGTCATGATGAACGGCGTCTTCGAATTATTGCCGGAATATATCAATGAAGGATCACCGGAAGAAGTCCAATGCCGGGCCTTAAAGGAAGCCGGACGAGTTTTGAATCCGCAGGGGCATTTGGTTATCGCCATCGAAAACCGCTATGGCTTGCCATATTTGACCGGCAGCCCCGACGAACATACCGGATTGCGTTTTATAACAGTAATGCCGCGTGCAATCGCCTCCCTGTATTCTTACCTGAAACTGGGAAAGCCTTTCCGGATTTATACCCATAGTGTCCGGGGGCTGCAAAAAATCATCAAAAAAAACGGTTTCTGCCTCACGCAGTGCTACGGTGCGTATCCCAACTACCGCTTTCCAGATTATCTCTATTGCCTGAACACGCCGTCGGCGGTCAGCGCCCTCAGTGCAGCCCTCCGCAGTCGCAGGGGCAGCTCGGTTTTTAGTCGACTGCAATCCAGAATCTTTCGCTTTTTTTCGGAAATATCGCGTCTACCCGAAATTCTGCTGAGAAAATACCCGTTTTCCTTAGTGGTGCTGGCTACCAAAAATACTGCTCCCAGGGCAGGTATTCCTTCCATAACAGACGTGCTTAAGACCCGCCGCAGTTGGCTGGTGCGGCGCACGAATGGAAAAGGTGCATATATTACCAAGTATGCAATCCGGGACGATTCATTTCAAACGTTTGACCGGGAAGGACAGGCTTTATCCTGCTTTGCAAAATCGGAAAATAATCATTTGGTGCCGAAGGTTGTCGAAGAAGAAATGCGCCCTGGAAGCAGAACACGGGTTTTTCAAGATTTGGGGACCGCAAATGTGCTGGCACGGCTTCAAAAATTGCACTGGGCTCCGGAGCTGCAGATCAAGGTTTTTGCTGCGTTTCTGAGCTGGCTAGACTCGGCCCGAAAAGTTCCCGCCAACGGCTTTTCGCACAAATATGAGGTTATGCCAAGAGTCTCTGAGGCTATCCGGCAGAACCCGCGCATCGCTGACTTGGCAATTGATTTTCGGAAATCTTGCAGTTCAACGGTATTGAGCAATGCAGATTTTAACCCCACCAATCTGATTCTTTCCGGCGAAGCGCTTGTGGTTCTGGACTGGGAATGCCCTTGCCGGGAAAATCCTGTTATGGTGTTAGGGCATTTCTTTCTGCATTTGACGTTATTCGCGGATCGTTTTGCACCCGTTTTCAAGGCGCGCAGGAAAAGACCCGAGCGTTGGATCGGCGAGCAGTTCCGCCGCGCAATTGCCCAATATTCTTCGTTTGATAAAGAACTGCCGGCTTCGTTGCAGGATATAATTTTATGGATAGCAACAGATTTTTCAGCCCAATTTAATACTGCGCAGCCTCCGGTGCCCCCCCTGAAAGAGATTCTCCAGAGGTTATCGGGCGTCGAAAGTTAACGAAAATGAAAATCTGGCTTGACGCAACACCAGTGATCCATGGCCAACGGGCTGTGCGCCGGAATACCAGAAATTTACTCGCCGCCTTAATATCACGGAACAGGGCCGATTATGGGTTGCTTTATTTTGACTGGAAAGGGAATACTTCCGGAAGGCTGGCTTTATCCCCCAATAAGGACCTGGAAGAAAGAGTCTGCCGGTGCCCGATGCGCCTCCTGTTGCCGTGGTGGCGAAGATTCGGAAAACCTGCCATTGATCGTTTTGTTGGAAAAATAGATCTGCTCTATGCCCCGGATCTTTATTTTCCGCCCGTGCGGCATGGGCGCGTTTTGAGCACCATCAGAGGGGTGGCTTACCTGGCCATCGAAGGGTTGCTCGATCCAAATCATCATCAAATGCTTACAGAGGCCTTTTCCTATGCTTGCAAGCGAAGCGATTATTTTTTGGCAGTGTCGGAAGCTACCCGCCGTGACCTTCTGAATTATACCAATCTACCTCCGGACCGGATTTTTGTTGTGACCCATGGCGTGGATCCGGTGTTTAAAAGGATGCCGCGGGAAAGTGCCAGAAAAATGGTCCGGGAGAGATTCAATATACACCGGCCGTATTTGCTGTATGTCGGTGCAGTCGCAATTCATAAAAACGTATTTGGTCTCCTGGATGCCTTTGCCAGGGTTGCTGCTTATGAAAAAGATATTGACCTTGTTCTGGTCGGGCCCGCGGAAACGGCGGCTGTTTCTGCCAAGCAAAGGGTTGCCGAAGAGGATTTGACCGGAAGAGTTCATTTTTTAGGCTCAATAGATCAAGAAAATTCAGTTTTGACTGAACTGTATAACGCCGCTGAGATGATGGTTTTCCCAAGTTTTTATGAAGGTTGGTGCGCGCCGCCCCTGGAGGCAATGGCCTGCGGCGTCCCCGTGGTTGGCTCCAATATTCCTGCGGTCACTGAAGTTGTCGGCAATGCTGCAGTTTTAGCCGATCCGCAAGATCCAGAAGCCATTGCGCATGCGATCAGCAAAGTTCTTTACGATACGAACCTTCGCCGGCAAATGATTCAAAGCGGCTGTGTTCACGCGGCCCAGCATACATGGGAGCGCTCGGCACAGCGATTGGAAAACATTTTTGTCGATCTGATGGAGTCGCGGTGAGGTTCGCCGTCGATGCATACCATACCCTATTTTTATCGGGGGGAATTGCCCGCTATGCACGCTCCCTGATTTCTGCAATGGCCGCAATGGCTTCGACTGAGGAACTTATTTTGTTTGTAAACCGCTTCCGGGAGAAAGGTAAAACCTGGCGGCCGGAACAGGGAAAACATCGATTGCGGCCGCTTTACTTTCCCCGCCGGCTGCTGCAAAATATCTGGGATGCTGTCGAGTGGCCTCCCATCGAATTGTTTTGCGGGCCTATCGATCTTTATCACGGACTTCATTTCGTTCTTCCACCGGTCCGCAAAGCACGCCGGGTTCTGACAGTCCATGATTTAACCTATTTAAAATTCCCCGGCTATTTTTCCGACCACAACCTGAATGAGCGTGGGTATCGGCGGGAACTTCCCCGCAGTCTGTCTCTTGCGGATGCGGTGGTTGCGGTGTCGCAACAAACCCGGCAAGATCTAATAGATATTATGAATGTCCCCGAGGCCAAGGTGAGGGTAATCTATGAGGGCGTAGACCCGCAGTTTTTCAATCCTATGGCGGGCAAAGCAGCGGCGGCGATTCGAGAGCGCTACGGCCTGTCAGGGCCATATCTGGTCTTTCTGGTCGGTACGCCGGAGCCCCGCAAGAATCTGTTGAACACCGTTGCAGCCGCGGGAAAGGCTGCACCTCATCTGCCCCTGGCTTTGATCGGGCCCCAAAAACCGCTGCTGACACTTTTAGGAGGCAGTCATCGCAACATTAAGTTTACCGGTGTCGTTCCTGACAGTCATCTACCGGCCCTGCTGTCCGGGGCTGAAATATCATTATATCCAAGTCTTTACGAAGGCTTTGGCTTGCCGGTCCTGGAATCGATGGCTTGCGGTGTCCCGGTTATTGCCTCCAATCAAGGCGCTTTGCCCGAAATAGCCGGAGATGCTGCAGTATTGGTGGAACCGCAGAATGTGGCCCGCATCGCCGCTGCCATTCTGGAACTTCTGCACAACGACGCCCAGCGCAACCGCCTAAAAGGCGCCGGCAGAAAACGCGCGGCCGAATTTACATGGCAAAAAGCAGCCGAAGCGACACTGACTTTATACCGGGAGTTGGTTTGATGTGCGGTATTTGCGGATACGTGGACACCCAGACCGAAGGCACCGTTCTGCCGACGATGGTACGGTCTCTCAAACATCGCGGACCCGATGGGGCCGGGCATTGGATGAATCAAGCCGCTGCGTTGGGGCACCGTCGACTTTCCATAATCGATCTCAGCGACGCGGCCAACCAGCCGATGAGGACTCCAGATGGCCGCTATGTGATCGTATTTAACGGGGAAATATACAATTATCGTGAACTGCGCAGAGAATTGCAGCGAGCCGGCGAAACCTTCCAATCCTACTCCGACACGGAAGTGCTTCTCATCGGCTATCGCAGATGGGGCCGGCAGATTCTTGACAGACTGCGGGGCATGTTTGCTTTTGGCGTGTGGGATGACCGTCGCCGGCTGTTGTTTCTCGCCCGTGATCGAATCGGAATAAAACCCCTGTTTTATGCGCCGGTGAAAAGCGGCATTGTGTTTGCCTCGGAGATAAAGGCGCTTTTCAAACACCCCGGGGTCGGCCAAGAACTGAACCATTCCGCACTTGATACCTATTTTGAACTGGGGTATATACCCGGACCCGCAACTATATTTCACGGAATTCGGGCGCTCATGCCCGGCTGCTGGCTTGAATACCATGCAGGCGGTCTCCAAACTCAGCGCTATTGGGAGCCGGATTTCAGCCATGCGAATTTGGACACCAGCGAAGAGGAGCTGATCGACGAATTGGATCAGCAACTCAATGATGCGGTCAAAAGTCATCTGGTTGCGGATGTTCCGGTGGGCGCATTTCTTTCCGGAGGAATTGATTCGAGCCTGATTTGCGCAATCGCACAAAGGTACTGCGATGAACCGCTTCAAACCTTTACGATCGGATTCGGCGGCGCAGAGGATGAGCGTACTTTTGCGCAGGCGGTCGCAAGCCATATAGGTTCCAGACACCATGAACACCTGATAACCCCCGACATCGTCGAGCAGCTGCCCCGTTTGGTAAGATACCTGGATCAGCCCTTGTTCGACAATTCAACCCTACCCACTTATCTAATCTCTGAGCACGCGAGTGCCCGGGTCAAAGTGGTTTTGTCCGGAGATGGCGGCGATGAGCCTTTCGGCGGTTATGACTGGACCCGGTTTGCATTGACTCTGCCTGGTTTTTCCCTTAAATGGCAGCCGTCCGGCTGGCAGTGGGCCTACCGGAAGGGCTCCGCCGGCTTGTTGCAGCGGTTGATTTACGACCTCGCCAACTCTGAGAATGAACGTTACCAACGTCGCGTGGCAGTATCTGAGGCATTGCGTGCCTGGCTTTACCAGCCTGAATTTCTTCGCCGAATCGGCGACACGCTATCGCTTTCTACGGGCAATATGCTTCGCCGCGCTCCGGTGAGCGACGAGCGCGACCGGTTCATGTATGCAGATCTATGCCGCTATCTGCCGGAGGACGTCCTCTACAAAGTTGATCGCATGAGCATGGCGAATTCCTTGGAGGTGCGGGTGCCGTTTCTGGACCATCGGCTGCTCGAATGGATTTTACGGCTGCCGTTCGGCTTGCGGTTTCGTCATGGTCGCGGCAAGTATTTGCTTCGCAAGCTGGCAGCGCGCTACCTGCCGTCTGAGGTTTTAAAGCACCGAAAACAGGGATTTACGGTGCCATTGGGTCGCTGGCTGCACGGTAAACTGAGCGATTGGGTCGAGGACATCTTTCGCTCGCCGTCTTTTAGGCAACGCGGCATTGTGAGGCCCGAAGCTGCGCTGGAAATGCTGGCCATGCACCGCAGCAGACGTTATGAGCTCGGTCACCGGATTTGGAGCCTGGTGATTTTGGAGGCCTGGGCAAGGGTCTGGCTGGACGGAAGGCATCCTGATGAGGTTTTGCATCTTCAATAAGAGATCGTGAGCATTTCGTGAGACTAAACTTATCAAATTGTCGAAGCAAACTTTTGGCCTCGCCGCATCCCACCTGGCAGTCCTCCAGGAGCCGCAATCGGGTTTGCCGGTTTTTGGAAGCGGAGGAAGCAAGGGCACCAGGGGGATTAAGACTGAATGTCGGATCGGGGGGGCGTCGCTTTGAAGTGCCTGCCATCAACCTTGATCTTTTGGCGGGTCATGAGGTTGATGTGCGGGGCGATGTCCTTCGCCTGCCTTTAAAAGATGAGAGTTTGGACTCCATCGTATGCACCGGCGTGCTCGAGCATGTGGCGGACCCGCCTTCAGCCGTAAAGGAAATCTTCCGGGTACTCAAACCCGAGGGAAGGGCATTTTTTGAGTTACCCTTTATGCAGACCTATCATGCGGCGCCGGGGGACTACTACCGTTGGACGCCGACCGGGGTGCAGCGGGTATTGCAGGCCTTTACACTGCTCGAATGGCATCCGGTAGCCGGGCCTGCGTCTGCGCTGGCTTGGTCTTTCCAGGAAACCATGGCAATGGCTTTTAGTCTAGAACGCCAAGTTCTTTATAAGATCGGACTGCGAGTTTTTGGATATCTGGCCAAGCCAATATCATTATTGGATATTTTTCTGGAGGGCCATCCCATGGCCTGGCACGCCGCTTCAGGATTTTCGGTCCTGGCTCTAAAGCGGCGGAAAGCAGATTGCGCGAATGGGTGAAACGACGGGTATTGAATCCCGGTTTAAATCAGACCCCTGGCGGCCGGCTGCAGACATTGCACGCCCCTTCGTGCGGCATGCCGATCCCGAACCTTCGCCCGGCAGGATCTGGCAGTATCCATCAACCGCACCCGAGATCCATTTGTCGGTTGTGATTCCCACCTTGGATGGTGATCGGGGCGGCCGACTCAAGCGTTTGCTGGCCCAGGTCGCAGTTCAGGATTTGGTTACGTTTGAAATCATCATCGTGAAAGGCGACTGCCGCCAGGGGCGGGCAATAAATATCGGGGCGGCCCTGGCGAGAGGCCGCTATTTAATGACCCTGGATGACGATACGGCTCTGCCGGATTCCATGGCTTTCAGTAAATTGCAGACTGTGCTGGAAGAACACCGCGACATTGGGATCGCCGGGGGCAACAATATTGTGCCTGAAGATACCAAACCTTTTGTTCGGCGGGTGATGCAGGAGATTCCGCGGAGGTCCTGGAATATGGTTTCCCGGATCACCGACTCAGATCTGGCCGAGCATCCCTGCCTGATGATGCGCAGGGCCGAATTTAAGGCCCTTGGCGGAGAAAACGAGCTGATTCCGCGAGGCCTGGACCCGTATCTGCGGCAAGCCTATCGCCAATCAAACAAACGGGTCGTGGTCGTGCCGGGTGTCGTTTATCACCATCTGCCGCCGGAAAACCTTCGCCGACTCCTATGCCAGTTTTACCGCAACGGACGGCAGGCTCATTTCACCACGCACCATTACCCGGATTGGGTCATCGAGACGCCGGCAGTCCATGGCGCTTTTAAAGTTAAACGATCGCCTGTTTTCAGACTCCTGCGGTTTCCCAGCCGGTTGGCGGCGGCGCTTGTGATCGGAAAACCCTTGTGGTTTCTTGCTGAGTCGGCCTACGGGTTTGGATTCATTCATGAATGGATTCGGTCCGCTAAGACACCGTTGAGGAGGTATCGCAGCTAAAGAAAAATGAGTGCTTTAGAAAGTGACGCGAGGACAAATTTTGGTCGATGCCGATTTGAAAATTATAAAGCAGAATCTCAGCTCCGATGCCCGGCGCCAGGAATGGATGGCATCGGAATCCTATTTCGCGCATTCCTGGACCCATATTTTTTATTGCTGGAAATGCCGGCGGCTGATGATAGGGCGTACGATTCGGGATATCCTATCCCGGACTACGCCAACGGCTCGGAGAGTGATCGATCTAGGCTGCGGTTCCGGCGGCAGTATATTTGAGGTCTTTGATTTTTGTGCGGACCTGAAAGGTGTGCACTGGTTTGGACTGGATGTGGATATCGGCGCAGTTTCTTCGGGTTCCGATCGAAGTCGTTTCAGGCAGAGGGCGCGCAAAACCCAGCCGGTTGAGTTTTCAGCCGGAGATATATCCGCCCTGCCGATCGCTGATGAAAGCATCGATCTCGTCGTGTGTTCCGAGGTTCTGGAGCACATCGCCCATCCTCCCACGGCCATTGAAGAAATGGCAAGGATTCTAAAGCCCGACGGCTACGCCTTGATAACCACTCCGAATCCCAACAATTTAGTTGAGCGGATAGGATACGCCCTTGACAGGGTGTCGTTTGGGGGCTTGAAAAAGATTTTTTGGGCCGGTTGTGACGAGATTTCAGCACCTTCTCTTAAGGCCGATGTCGGCCTCGGGCATGTGTCGGTTTACCCTTACAAGACCTGGTTAAGGTGGCTAAAAGCGGCTGGCATATCGGTGATCCGTAAGGTTCGGGGCCCCATGATTTTCGGCGGTCCGTTCTTTGATCGCCATCCATTTTTCTCAGGTTGTATGATTGCAGTTGATCCGCTGTTGGACCGCATGCCTTTTAGATTTTTACTTTCAAACAACTTGGGGCTCTTTTGCCGCAAACAGTCAGAACCGGCGGGGCGAAATTTAGGATAACAATTTTGAACCTTCTATTTGTGGCCGATGTTTCCATACAAGATGTCATCGGGGGGAGCGAGAGAGTTCTATTCGAGCAGAGTTACAGGCTCGCCACTAAAGGACATAATGTGCATGTCTTAACCCGCAGACTGCCAGTCCATGGAAAAAATCAGAACACAATCAGAGGCGTGACCGAATGGCGCTATGCTGTTAATCAGAAAAACGATGTCTTCTTTATCTCGTCCACCTGGCGAAATTCTGCCCGTTTGTTTGCGTCGCTTCATCAAAAATTTCATTTTGATTGCATCAATTTTCACCAACCTTTCTCTTGCCAGGGTGTACTGAATCTACCATTATGCCGGAAGATCCCAAAGATTTACACATGTCATTCACTTTCTTTTGAGGAATATATTTCCAGAAATCAAACGGACGGGGGAATTACCCGCCGGGCCATTCATCGGTTGAATGTATTGAGCCGTAAACTGCTGGAAAGACGTGTGTTAACACGGTCGGATAAAATTATTGTACTCAGCAGCTTTACAGCGCAGAAGCTAAAAGAGATCTACCGTATATCGCCTGCGAAGATCTTTTTATTGCCCGGCGGCGTTGATTTAGACCGATATTCCCCCTCCGAAAACAAGGCGGATATTCGGCGCGCCCTTGATATTCCGGTTGGCAAGGTGATATTATTCACGGTGCGCAATCTGGTGCCCAGAATGGGTCTGGAAAATCTCCTTTACGCCTTTGCTATAGTCGTCAAGACCGTACCCGATATATATCTTGTCATTGGCGGAAAGGGGCCATTGCAAACAGATTTGTCAGCCCTGACCAGGACTTTGGGATTAGAAAAATTGGTTAGATTTACCGGCTTCATCCAGGAAGAACAATTATGCGACTATTACCGCATGGCGGATATTTTTATCTTACCGACCCGGGAGCTCGAGGGCTTTGGTTTGGTCACCCTGGAAGCCATGGCATCCGGGGTGCCTGTGTTGGGGACCCCGGTCGGGGGAACCCGGGAGATCATCGGCCGTTTTGATTCAAATTTTCTTTTCCAGGATACAAGTCCTGATTCAATGGCTGATTTAATTTTAGAAAATTATCACACTATCACCGGAAACCCTCAAAAATGGCAGGCAATCCGTCACGCATGCCGGCTCTTTGCGGAGGCGCACTATTCCTGGGAAAAAAATGTGGACTCATTAGAGGAATTGCTTGGGAGACTTTCAGACCGTCCAGAACGGACAGGATCGATCGTGACTAGTCAAGCAGGGTAGAAAACGATGTGCGGTATATGCGGTAAAATTAATTATAATGGTGAACCGATCCCACGGGAGTTGCTCCAAAGGATGTGCAACTCCTTTTCTTGCAGGGGACCTGACGATGAAGGCATCTATTTAGGGAACCAACACGACGAATGGTCTCAGCAGGTCAAGGTCGGTTTGGGGCATACGAGATTGTCGATCATGGATGTGTCCCCTGCCGGCCATCAGCCGATGTCAAATGAGGACCAATCGGTCTGGATAACCTATAACGGCGAAATATACAATTTCCGAGAAATCAGAGCTGAACTGAAGCGCAACGGCCACACCTTTATCAGCAACACAGATACAGAGGTTGTTGTTCACCTGTATGAAGAAGAAGGACTAAGGGCCGTTGAACAATTCAACGGTATGTTCGCTTTTGCCCTCTGGGACTGCAGACTGGAAAGGCTTTGGCTGTGTCGGGACCGCCTGGGTATTAAACCGCTCGTATATTACTGGGATGGAAGGCATTTCGCATTTGCTTCTGAAATCAAGGCTCTTTTAGCTGACCCGGCCATTCCAAAAGAACTAAATCATGACGCTCTTTTTCTCTACCTTGCTTTCAATTACGTTCCGGCGCCGTACACAATTTTTAAAGGCATTAAAAAGTTGGAGCCCGGGAGATACTTGACCCTTCAGGATAATAATCTTGAAGTAAGGAAATATTGGGACACACATCAAACGATTGAACCGGATATTTCATCTTTAACATCTGCAGCGCAGGAAGATCTATATAAAAAGCGTCTTTTTGAAAGCCTTGATGATGCGGTGAAGGCCAGGATGATTGCCGATGTCCCCTTAGGAGCATTTTTGAGTGGTGGAATTGATTCCAGTATAATTGTGGCGCTTATGACTCGCCATTCAAACAAACCGGTTAAAACTTTTTCAATCGGGTATGCCGACGATAAGCTCTACGACGAAACAGACTATGCCGTGGAAGTTTCGAATTTCTGCAACACAGAACATTACAAACTTAATCTCTCATTTCGGGATATGCTGGCAGCGCTTCCGGATATCATTTCTTCTTTTGATGAACCGTTTGCCGACTCATCTGCGATTCCGGCGTATCTTGTGTCAAGAGAAACAAGAAGGCATGTAACCGTTGCGCTGTCAGGTGACGGCGGCGATGAGCTTTTTGCAGGCTATCGTTCCTATCTGGCAGAATATTGGTTCGCAAAATATATGTTGATTCCCGGTTTGTTGCGGGAAGGATTAATTGAAAAATTCATCAATTTACTCCCTGATTCAAGAGTCACGAGAAGCCTGGAATACATCCGGAGATTGAAGAAATTTATTAAAGGGACCAAGGGATCTTTTCCTGACAGAGTTCTTGCATTAAAAGAGATTTTCCCAAAAGACATCCGACAAAAGATACTCTTAGAGCCTAAAAAGCATAAGAATGAATCCTTGAAAGATCCGGCTCTGGAATGGGTTGAAAGATTATTGGATTACGATCAGGGCGATAGACTAAATTCTATCCTTTACTCTGATCTGAAGGATTCCCTGCCAGGCGACATGCTCACCAAAGTAGATTGGATGAGCATGAAAAATTCCTTGGAAGTTCGCGTCCCGTTTCTGGATCACCGTCTTGTGGAAATGGCATTTCAGATGCCCGGCTCATTGAAGCTTAAAAACGGCAAAACCAAATACATCCTAAAGGAAGCATTTAAGGATCTTCTCCCTCCCAGAGTATACCGGCGCCCGAAGGCCGGTTTTGAAGTCCCGATAAGCCGGTGGTTGAAGAACGAGCTGAAATTCCTACTCGACCAATATCTATCGGAAAATAAAATTCAAAACCAGGGCATATTTGATCCGGAAATTGTCAAGCATCTTGTGGAGCAACATTTGCGAGGCAAAACCGATACATCCTGGATGCTCTGGAATTTAATCATATTCCAGTGCTGGTTCGAAACCTATTATTTATAAAATTCACCATTTTTTGGCTTTTGCCGGAAAAACCCAAGCCATCCCGCACAAACCAAGGGATGGCGGCTGGTGAACTGCTCGCATGACGAAAATTTTGCATATCATCACCCGCCTGGATATGGGTGGCTCGGCGCAGAACACCCTCCTTACCTGCCAAAAATTGAGCGGGAAATATCAAATGGTTTTGGTTCGCGGACTTTCGCTGGAGTCGAACATGACGGATTCCGAGAAACAGGCCGTTGAAAAGGGGCTTATAAGCGCCCGAGGAAAAGGGGTCAAAATTGTTGCGGTTCCATCACTGATGCGTCGAATCAGTCCGGTCAATGATATTCGCGCTTTGTATGATCTAGTTCGGATAATTCAAAGAGAAAGACCGGACATCGTTCACACCCACACTTCCAAGGCCGGCATATTAGGACGATTGGCCGCTAAAATCGCCAGAGTTCCTTACATTGTTCACACCCCCCACGGCCATGTTTTTTACGGTCACTTCAGCCGCACACTTTCCTTGGTTTTTCTCTGGCTTGAAAGGCTTTTTGCACTGTTTACCGATCGTTTGGTAGCGCTGACCGAAGGTGAGGTGCAAGACTACCTTGACCTTTCGGTATATCCGCCGGATAGGATCATTAAGATTCATAGCGGCATCGACCTCCAAAAATTTCAATTCGCTAAAATTTCCATCATCGATAAAAAGCGGTCGCTGGGAATTGAAACCAATGGCCATACCGTCGGCTTTGTCGGCTGGCTGCTTCCCATCAAAGGTCCGATGCATCTTTTGCAGGCGATGGAATATGTATGGCAGGAATATGATGACACCAATTTAGTGTTTGTCGGTAAAGGAGACCTGGACGTTGATCTTAGATCGGAAGCTCTAAAATTAAACGAAAACGGCAGGGTCAGGTTTCTGGGATGGCGGGACGATATCGAGGAAATCATGCCGGTTTTCGACATTTTTGTACTTCCATCTTTGAATGAGGGAATGGGGCGGGTGCTGGTCGAAGCTATGGCAGCCGGAAAGCCGGTGATCGCAAGCCGGGTAGGCGGTATTCCGGATTTAGTACAACACGGCAAAAACGGCCTGCTGGTGCCGCCGGGAGATGAAAAAGCGCTGGCAGCCTGCATCCGGTTTCTCATCGAAAACCCTGAAGAAGCAGAAATAATGGGCAAGTCGGGCAGGGAATTCTGCCATCAGTTCAGCGTCGAAGCGATGGTTGAAAAAATAGATCATCTGTATAGAGATCTGAGCGGATCCGGCATCTATCATTTCAACGATTCTACGAATCAAACATTTAACTAGGCTGCCATTTAAAATATTGAAGACCTGGTTTTCATATCTGAAGCAAGGGCTTGCGCGGCAAATGCCGGAAGACCGAATTGCAGGTGAGCGGGATTATTCGAGCCTGCGGGTGAATCTTAAAAATCTGCTCCCCTATCTCAAGCGTCACTGGCGCAAAGGCTTTTTCGGTTTTTTGCTTATTGCGGCCGCTTCTCTTTTTGCATTTCCACCGCCGTTGATCACCCGCTATTTGGTAGATGATGTCATATTGGGTCGTAACGCGGGACTCCTGACCGGAGCCCTCCTTTTGCTGATCGGATGCTTGATGGCTGAAAAACTCGCCCGGGTGCTGGAAGAATTTTATTTTGCCCGGTTTGAACAACACGTGACCCTTGATATCCAAAAAGATCTTTTCACCCGGATACTGCACTTGCCCAGGTCTTTTTTTGACAGCAACCAAACCGGCTATCTGCAATCCAGGTTGTCCGAAGAGGTGGACGAACTGCGGTGGTTTTTTTCCAGCACCATCGTGCATATCATCAGCAATTGTCTGCGCTTTGTCGGCGGTGTTATTTTTCTTTTTTATCTGGAATGGAAATTAACCCTGGCAGTCCTGGTGCTGCTGCCCTTCATAGTGTGGTGCACCCGCTATTTCTCATCGAAAATTACATATTTTAAGTCATCGGGCATTGGAACAAAAGGCCGATGCATCCAGCCAGCTTCAGGAATCTTTATCTGAGACTGAACTGATCAAAGCATTTGCATCCGAGGATCATACGGTGAAACGGCTCCTGGCACCGTTAAGGCAGTTGATTCAACTGTCGCTTGAAAGAACAACCGTCGGCTCCGTCGCAAATCTGGTGATCAACTCCATGCCCGGGATCGCTAGGATCCTGAGTCTGGCGGTTGGGGCGTATTGGATCATTACAGGTCAATGGACGCTTGGATCCTTGTTGGCCTTTCAAGCTTATTTGGCCTATGTGTTTGGGCCGGTGCAATTTTTGGCATCGGCGAATATGCAATTTCAAAAATCACTGGCGGCGTTGGAGCGAATTTCAGTCCTGTTTGACATCGTGCCTGAGGAGAGTACCGGGGGTAGTCAAAAAATATCGAGGTTAAAGGGTGAAATAGAATTTAAAAACGTATCCTTCGGATACAACCGTCAGGCACCGGTGCTTAAAAATCTCGACCTGCACATTTATCCCGGTGAGCGTATTGCCATTTTGGGGCCCAGCGGCGTGGGCAAAACAACCCTGCTGAGTCTGATTTTGCATTTTTATAGTCCGACATCAGGAGAAATTTTGTTTGATGGGTTGCCGGCTTGGCAATATGACGTCGGATCTTTGAGAAAACGCATTGGATATGTTGCCCAGCAATCCAGACTGCTGAAAGATACCATTTTCGAAAATCTCCGCTACGGAAACCCGAACGCCGATTTCGAGCAGGTAATTCAAGCAGCTAAAATAGCAGATATTCATGATTTCATTGAAAGTTTGCCGGAAGGATATGCTACCAGAATCGGAAAATATGGCCTCAATCTGTCGGAGGGCCAAAAACAGAGAATTTCGATTGCGCGGGCCCTGGTCAAGGATCCGGATATTTTCATTTTCGACGAACCTACAGCGGCCGTGGACATGGAAACCGAAAAATCTATTTTCAAAGAATTTTCCAAGCTGACTGAGAGCAAGACGCTATTTGTGGTCTCGCATCGGCCTTCAATCATCAAAGATGCGAATCGGGTTCTATTACTGAATGAGGAACAGGTCCTGGATAGCGGAACGCACCAGTCGCTCCTCGAATCCAATGATTACTACCGGTCCATGATTGCAAGTCCGAAATCTGAAGACTTAGAAGAGAAAACTTCCTTTTCGGTTTTTGCGACTCGAGCATAGCCCCGCGAGCGGGGCGCAAGCTCGGGCGGTGATTCAAAAAAGTGATAAAAAATGAAAGTTCAAGCCTACGGCGACTGGAGTCTGGGCGTTCACCGGCGCCTGTCCACAAAACGAATACCGATCAGCGGCTGTATTGAAATAACGCAGCGGTGCAACAATCATTGCGTTCACTGTTACAACAATCTTTCCGTCGGAGACCGGCAAGCCAGAAAGGCGGAACTTGTCTTAGACGAATATTGCCGGATCCTGGACGAAATTGTCGATGCCGGGTGTCTCTGGCTGCTTTTCACAGGCGGCGAAATTTTTATCCGCCAAGACTTTCTCGATATATATACATATGCCAGGCGAAAGGGATTGCTGATTACTCTCTTTACCAATGGGACTCTAATCAGTCCCGAAATTGCCGATCAACTGGCCCAATCTCCTCCTTTCTCAATTGAAATCACAATTTATGGCCGTACAAAAGCAACCTATGAATCAATTACGAAAATTGACGGATCATTTGAGCGCTGCTTCAATGGCATCCATTTATTGATGGACCACAAGCTGCCTCTCAAACTCAAAACCATGGCCATCACACGCTAACCATCATGAAATTCAGGAGATGAGGCGGTTTGTAGAAGAAGATCTTGGTTTGGAGTTTAAATTTGACGCCATGATAAATCCCCGCCTGGATTGTTCACAAAGTCCGCTCGATGTTCGGTTAACACCGGCTGAAGTGGTGGAATTGGATCTAAGGTATCCTGAAAGGAGCCACCGAATGGAAACACTTTGCAGAGCGTTTCATCAAACCTGAAATTGAGACTGAATATCCAACCAACCTTTATGTTTGCGGTGCAGGGAATAATTCATTTGCCATAGATCCTTACGGCAGATTGCGCCTGTGCGTCTTATCATCAACCGACTCATACGATTTGCGCAAAGGTAGCTTTATGGAAGGGTGGGATAAGCATCTGGCAGCTGCCAGACGGAAAAAAGCCTCACGCCATACCAAATGTACCTATCTGTCGGCTAAAATCCATGTGCGGAATGTGCCCGGCCAACAGCGAACTCGAATGCGGCGACGCAGAGGCCCCGGTCGATTTCCTCTGCCGGGTGGCGCATTTAAGAGCGTATGCTTTCGACCTTCCGATAGCCCCGCATGGGAAGTGTGAATATTGTGAGGGGGGGCACCGATATGCTGAGATGATGGAGACGGCCAAAGGCCTGAAGGAGCGCTTCGCCCCGGTGAAATGAACTTCGTATTTCACTGGGCAAGCTTGAGGAGCTTCGCCTGCGACGAATTGACGAGCGGCACTGCGTGCCTTTATGAGCGTCCTGCAATGCAGGACTTGAGAAAGAGTTTAAAACGCAGATCTTAATTGTTCCAACCCCACAGATCAAAAATTCCCTAAAGCGAAGCGCTCCGCGAAGCAGTGAGCCATGTTTCCCGAACTCATAACAGATCTTTTGCAGGAAGGCTACAAGGTTAGCTTCAGTGCACCAGGTCATAGTATGTTTCCCACCATTATGGCCAATGAAACCATTGTGGTCGAACCCATTGATCCCGGAACGGTCAGGATGGGAGACATCATATTATATCGAACAAACGGCCGGCTAATTGCCCACCGGGTTGTCGGCATCAATGTGCCTCTTGATGACGGCTCTTCGTCACGCTCAGACCCTGAGGCGCAGTCCTCAGTCCTCAGTCCTCATTGCTTATTCATTTTGCGAGGCGATGCTTCCCCCGCATGCGATGCGCCCGTAAAAGCCGGACAGATTCTGGGCAAAGTTGTTTCGATCCAAAGAAACGGCCGTAGTATTGAGCCGTATAGTTTTAAATACAAAATAGGCTGCTTGGCCACTGTCTGGAGTGGTCGTATTAAACGATTACCTCGAAGAATCTTCTCAATTTTTTTCTTATGGGGGGGATAACATATTCAGGTTGGAAAATATTTCTATGAGTAAACTTACAAACGAGCAAAAAATACTGGCATGTGCCGCTAAGCTTGATCCGACTGAGGAACAATTGGAAGAAATCCGCGGCTGTATGTCGACCATCAATAAAGCCGATCACTTAATCGCTCTTGCCGTCAAGGAAGGATTGGCAGGCTTCCTTTATAAAAGCCTCTTGAAAGCAGGATTGCTGGAACCGCTTATTCCCACCGATAAGCAAAGGCTCTATAATAATTACTATCTTACCATCCGCCATAACCTTAAGCTCATCCATACCTTGAATGAGATTCTGAACCCCTTTAGTCAAAATGATATTCAAGTGGTCCTGATGCAGGGAATTTCGCTGTTACAGCAGGTATACCGCGATATCGGATTGAGACCGATGACGGATTTGGATTTATGGGTTTTGCCGCCCAATTATCCTAAATTGATCGAATGTCTTATCGGCCAGGGTTTCCAAAGGAATTCTCTCTATCCCGATACGTTCACTAAGGGCGAAATAATGTTGGATATCCATACTCATATAATGTGGGCCGATAGAATTCGTAGTCGAGATTTGTTGCTGACTAAATGCCAGGAAGAAATTTTCAATAATGCTCAGGTTATCAATATTGAGAAAACAGCCGCGTTGTGCTTGAGTCCCTCCGACCAATTTTTGTACCTGAGCCTGCATGCCCTAAAACACAACTTTGAACGCCTGATCTGGTTAGTTGATATCAAATATCTGGTCTCACCCTGGGAACCCCCGGCCTGGACTAGGCTGATGGCTCGGGCTGAAGAATTGGGACAAAAAGCCATACTCAATTATATGGTTTATCTTTTGAAAAATATATTCTGCCTCAAATTGCCGTCTGAAATATCATCTTATTTTGATAACTGGAGGCCGGGTTTTTTTGAACGCAAGATATTGCAAAAAAGGGTAAATGGAAATTCAATTCCAACCTGGGCTCAGCTGATCCTTATTTCGACCGGCAAAAGTATGCGAAAAAGAATATCCTTTATAAAAGAAACCCTCTTCCCCCGACCCAAGATATTAAGACAGGTTTTCCCCAACTCTGCTGGTTTATGCGATAGACAGCTTTACTGGAAAAGATTTCTACAAATGCTGGGTTCGTTCAAGCTTAATTAAACCGCCCGGAAAATGGTACATTAAGGGTTGCAAATTGTTCTTGGAAGATTGAAGAAAGTCTTTGGATCGAGCATCCGGAGGATTAATTAATTCATGCTGCGCATTTTGCTTTACGCTGAGCCGCTTTTGCCTGTTTAACCACTTTTCATCTTTTCACCTGCTCACCTTTTCATCTTCTCACCTTCGTCTTTTCCGCCTTCCCATCTTCTCAGATTCTAACCTTCTCATTTGCCTGACTATTCAATCACCCTAAAGTCAATCCGCCGGTTTAGTGCTCGACCTGCTGAACTCTCATTTGAGGCGCTATTTCTGGCAGAACCATATCCCGCTGCCGTGATCCTATTCGATTCACTGTCTTTTTCTGCAGCAGTGCTGCTGCTGAATTTTTTTAGCAGCATCTTGGGGGCCTTGAATTGAATTGAGCTTAATTTAGAATGATCCACTGCTAATTGGGCGAAAGAATCCGGTTCAATCCTTATTTTGTCCGACAGTAGATCGCCGTGGATTAAATCACCATTTGACAACAACAAGGAAGCATTATCAGGCTTATCAGCATCAAATTCAATGCGGTTGATGTCAGCGGCCTGATAAATCGCAGTCATATATTCAGTTCGAATCCTGATTTCGGGGTTCAACAGTTTCCCGGAAAATCGATCACCGACGCCCGTTGTAAAAATTGTGGTTATCACCTGACGGCTCGGCCCGGCGGTTTCAAAAAAAATCGATTTAAGATCGTTCACACTTACGGTTTCAAGGAATTTATTTGTGAGAAGAATTTGAATCTGCCTATTTAATATGGTGCCGCTAAAGAAATCATTGTTTATGGTTTCCAAGGAACCGGCGAATATTTGGTTATCATCTATGGTTATGTTTTTGCAGAACGGTTTTTTTAAAATGATCTGACCGAAAGACCCCTGAACCGCAAAATTTTCATTCTTTACGTCTCCAGTTAGTTTATCTCCATTTTGCAGCAGGACGGTATCTGAGAATCCAATCCCGCCATGCAGGAAAAAACTTATGATTGACCCAGTCAATATTTTCAGGAATAGGTTCATATCGGGTTTGCCTCCATTTTGCGTTTACTATTTTAGTAAAATGCAACCTCTTATAAATAAATATACCGTATAAGTATAGGAATAAACAGGAGATTTGTCAATTGTAAGTTCTCCCCGCTTCCTGAATGCCGCCTGAGCGGAAATTTGATCAGTATGAGTTATATGAAGATCTTCAGGCTGAAAATGGCGAGGTTGCCAAGGCAGTGAAGGGTTATGGGAACGATAAGGTTTTGCTCTTTTTCATAGGCCAGAGCGAATAAGAGTCCGCCGGCGGTCTGGGTCAGGGGTATATTTGCGCCAATGGGATGGAAGAAGACAAAGATCAGGGTGCTCGAAATTACCGCAACCGCTGCTCCCCATCGTCTGAAAAATCCATAAATGATACCGCGGAAAAAAATTTCTTCAGTTATGGGTCCTATCACCCCGCCTACCAGAAAAAAGATATAAATCTGGTGCCGGGACGAGTGCGGTGGTTTTCCAAAAAATCGCAGGGCATTGACGCCCGCAGCCAGCAAGACGATATACACAGCTCCAACCAGAATGCCAAATCCCGCCGACCAGATCAAACCTTTCTTGAAACCGGCCGGAATGCGGGAAGGCGCCAGTCCGATGGCGCCCGGATCCTTTTCAAGCAATAGCGTAACGGCTATCAGCGAAACGGCTTCCAGGCAGCGAATAAAGCCCAGCGCCGCTATGGGGGGCAGACTTTTCGCGGCCGGCACCAGCCGGAAGAGTGCTTCTATGAGAAGAATTGAGGCAATGGCGGCCGCCAAGGTTTTTAAGGTGATTTTGTTTGCTTCCATCCGAGTGACCTCAGGGCTTTGTAAGCATACATCTGGCAGTACCATTCCTTGGAAATTTCGATTATATTCAGGATCGGTCGAATGGCGCGGGGATCTTTTCGCAGCCCGAGAGAATAAAGCGCCATGGTTCGAACATTGAGATTTTGGTCCTGCAGTAATTTCAGCAAATCATCAAAAGTTCCAGGTTGTCGGCTGTAAGCCAAAGTTTTTGCCAGCCAATAGCGTTCCTGGGGGGACCCGCTGTTGATCAGGTGCGGATATTCCGCATAACCGGCGATGTCCAACTTTTTGTGCTGGATCATTTTTAATGCCGCCACCCGAATTTGCCAGCGGTCGGATCGCAGAGCTTCGGCTATATTTTGAATCCGGATACTGCTGCTTCGATTTGACTGGAAATAAGCAAGTACGATGATGCCCATAAGCAGACAAATAATTGAAGCCGTCAGGGACGCCGGTTTCCGTCCCATAATGAAGCAGCCCGGATAATAGAAAGCAGCATGCAAAAATGTATAGATCAATATCGGAAAGCCTATTAAAATGGATAAAAAAGTCAATTGCCGAAATTTTGCCTGGCGGTCTGTTTTTTCCGAATAGCTTTTCAAGATACTTCGTGGATCGGATAAAAACCGATTTATGGAAGCCCGGAGAATTTCATGCCCATCATCTTCAAACGATATCTGATCATCCTTCCGATGGATGACCACATCGACCGTGGTGGTATTATCTAATGGCAGATAATCGTTGTCTATCAACTTTCGATCGAGTTTTATTTTGATTGATCGATCGTGGAGGTCTTTCAAACCGCTGGTTTTGATAATCTTTTGATCCAGCGCTTTAAAAGCTTCGGCTGGATAAAGCGTATAAGTATAATAGAAATTACTGAATTTTCTACCATACAAATTGGATAAAAGAAGGTTGTCCCTAAGATCCAGAAACATCGCATTATCAAATTGGGTGAACCACACCAGGGCAAGCAACGGCAGGGGAATTAAATGAACCAGGAGACGCTTTCGATCTGATTGCATGTCTGTGATTTCGCGTTTAGCAGTCAATGTAAAAACTACGGGCGTAATAAATAGAAAATACAAGGTGGGCATCAGGCTGAATCCGCGGCTATTTACCAAAATCATCAAGCCAATCCATATAAGCTGAAAAAATATGAATGCCGGTTTCCTGCGCAAAAAAATGCGAACCCATATCCAGGCTGCTGCCATTGCGCCAAGGGAAATGCCGGCCCCGATGGTAAATGTGAAAAAAAGACCGCCCCAAAAGGCCGGAGCAAAATCTCGCAGACCGTTCATCACCAGTTTGTTGGGTATGGCAAGATAGCCGGCTGAATTTATGTTGGATAAAGTATGATACAGTTCGAGGTTTGATAGGTATACCTGAATGGTGGCTATAATCTGGGCAATGAATAGCCCGCCAATGAGAATGACGACCGGGTGAGATGTGTATAAGGGTTTCAGTTTAATCATATTTAATCATTTTTTCGTAATAAATGAAAAGAGTCAAGTGCCGAAAGTGATTAGCGGTCGATAGAAAATTTGATAAATACCCAGTATTATGATATATTTTGAAGAACTTGAGGTAACTTTGGGATTCGGTTTTGATCTGAATAAATGCAACTAAGCAAAATTACAACCATTGCCGCGATTTTTCTAACTTTATCTATCATCAGCAAGGCTGTTATCGCCGGTGAACTTATTCAGCTCGCCGGGGTTATGCACGTCCACTCGACCTATAGCTCGGGTCGGTATTCCATTGAAGCGCTGGTTGCCAGAGCCGGGGAGAAACACCTCGAGGTCCTGGTTTTAACCGATCATGACTTGGTAGCTATGGAATACGGGCTTTTTCCTTTCAGAAACCTCATTAAAAAAAGAGAGGAAAGAAAATCGGTTCTGCAAGCCGGACCGCTGAAGTTTATATCAGAGATCGAGCGATTAAACAAACAGCAGCAATCCGTATTGATTATCCCCGGGGTTCAATCTTCGCCTTTCTACTACTGGGAAGGAAATCCTTTTGGCAAAGGGCTTAGCGCCCATAATTACCGCAAAGAACTTTTGCTCGTCGGCATGTCTTCCCCTGATGACTACGATAATTTGCCCCTGTTGCACGGCGGATTTTCAATCCGTTATGTGAAGGATCTCCTGCCCAGATTCATGATTTTTTTTGCGGTTTTCATATTATCGATTTACCTTATATCCCAAAAAGGCAAAACCAGATTATGGGGTTTGGTCATTGCATTATTGAGCATTGCTCTGATGGTTGACCATCACCCCTTTAAAAGCTCCCGATTTGACGCGTACCATGGAGATCAGCGTACGGCACCCTACCAGGAGGTTATCGATTACGTGGGTTCGCGCGGTGGGCTTGTATTCTGGGCTCATCCGGAATCCAATTATTCTAAAGCCGGTGTTGAACTGGGCCCAATTAAGATGGTGACGGAACATTATCCGGCTGACCTGGTTGAGTCGAAAAACTACACCGGTTTTGCCGCTATATACGGAGACAGCTCGAGCGCAGGCAAGGCCGGCAGGTATTGGGACCAAGTCTTGCTGGATTACTGCAAAGGGAATAGGAATCATCCTGCCTGGGCCATTGCAGGGGCGGATTTTCATGAAGAACAAAAAGGATTTGATCTGGATACGTTTCAGACGATATTCCTGGTCAAAAATAAGCGCCCCAAAGAGGTGCTCCAGGCCCTTGAACACGGTCGCATCTATGCCGTGAGAAAATCGGAAGGCATGCGGCTCGCCCTCGATCAATTTCAGATAAAGGATAAAAGTACCGGCAAAACGGTCATCATGGGAGAGGAAATGAACGCCAGAGGAGCACCCGTTGTCGAAGGACGATTATCAGCCTCAGACAACGGCAGGCATGCGGTGAGCGTTTCCGTCATAAGAGGCGGCCAGCAAGCCTGGTTCTTTGAGGGGCAAACCCCCCTCGATTTTCAGTTGGCGGATCAGGGCCAATGGCGCGGCAAGACCTTCTATCGGCTGGAAGTGAAGGGTCGGGAAGGAGGGTATTTGCTGTCAAATCCAATATTTGTAACGCGGACTAATGATTGATATTTGAAGAGGAAAAGACTTGATTGTCGCAGTCCATCAACCGCAGTATCTTCCCTGGCTCGGCTATTTTGACAAAATCCGACAGGCGGATGTGTTCTGTTATCTGGACGATGTGCAGTACAAAAAGAATGATTGGCAAAACCGCAACCGGATCAAAACTGCCCAGGGTTGGCAATGGTTGACGGTTCCGGTGCACTATCGCTTTCCGCAAAAATTAAACGAAGTGACAATCAACAATGCTGTCAACTGGAAGAATAAACATCTTCAAACGCTGGTCACCAACTTTAATCGTGCGCCGTTTTTTAGAGAGTTTGCGAAACTTTTTGAGCAGGTCTATTCAGAAGACTGGAAATTTCTGTCGGCTTTAAACATTGCTTTAATTGAACGCCTGAAGGCAGCGTTCGGCGTTGGGCAAGTGCCGGCGGTTAAATCCTCAGAATTCAGCCTGAGACAAGATCCCACGGATCGGCTAATCGATATATGTAAGGAATTAAAAGCCGACACCTATCTGTCGGGACCGGACGGCGTCAACTATATGGATCTGGATCGCTTTGAGCAAAACGGTATTCAAGTTGTCGTTCAGGAGTTTACGCATCCGGTCTATCCGCAGATTTTCAACGAATTCCAGTCGCATATGTCGGTCGTGGATCTATTGTTTAACTGCGGCTCAGAAGGCCTTGAGAGAATAGTTGAGGTAAATCCGATTAACTAGACATATTAGAAGATTCTCAACTGGTCAACTTTTCAACCACTTACGGACATTTCGAACGAGGGTCTTATGGAGAAAGTCAACATTCTGGCAATCGGCGCCCATCCTGATGATATAGAATTTGGTTGCGGCGGTGCTTTAATCAAATATACCCGGAAAGGCCACCGATTATTTTTGCTGGTGATGACCGGTGGAGGCCTGGGAGGGTCATCTTCCGTGCGGATGAAGGAACAGCAGGCTTCCGGGAAAATACTGGGTGCCGAAAAAATTTTCTGGGGCGGCTATGAAGACACCCACCTGATTGTGGATATAGATCTGATCGGCAAGATCGAAGCCGTAATCGCTGAGGTCAAGCCGGATTTCATCTTCTGCAGCTTTCCGGACGACACCCACCAGGATCACCGCCACCTTGCGCAGGCGATCATGTCGGCCACCCGTTACATTCGAAACGTATTATTTTACGAGGGACCGACGACCCAAAACTTCAATCCCCAGGTATTTGTGGATATATCCGATACTCTGGAAATGAAGGTTGAAGCTTTAAAAGCGCACAATTCCCAGGTTATGAAAACCAACATTGAAGATTTATCCATTGTCGAAGTCGCGCGCTCCAGCGCCAATTTTCGCGGTATTCAGGGGAGGGTGAAGTATGCCGAGGCGTTTCATTCTCTGAGATTATTTATTAACATTTAATTTCCGAATTGGCCGATAATCGAATTGGTAGCAAATGAATTGTCTATTAACTGAACTAGTATCCAGTGTGGATCCAATCGTGATTAATCAAGGTAAAGTAGAAAAAGATATTATTCCGCATTCCAAGCCGACATTAGGGACGGAAGAATCCCGGGCTGTCGCCGAAGTTATCGAGTCGGGCTACATCGCGGAGGGGAAAATTGTAAAAAAATTTGAAAGGGCCTTTGCGGAATTCTTAGGGGTTGAATATGCAATGAGCACCGGTTCGGGTACCTCAGCGCTGCACTTAACGCTGCTCGCAATGGGGGTGGGGCCGGGGGATGAGGTGATTCTGCCCAGCTATGTTTGCAGTGCCTTGTTAAATGCGGTTAATTATACGGGGGCCACCCCGATTCTGGCGGAAATTTCCCCCGCCACCTATAACCTTGATGCGGCGGATCTTAAAAAACACCTGAGCAAACGCACCCGTGCGATCATCGTCCCCCACCTTTTCGGACTGGCCGCGGATTTGGAATCGATCCTTGCACTGAATGTACCGATTATAGAAGATTGCGCGCAGGCCGTCGGCACCGTTTATCACCGGCGACCGGTGGGGACTTTTGGTCAAGCGGCGGTCTTCTCTTTCTATGCCACCAAAGTGATGACCACGGGGGAAGGCGGCATGGTGGTTTCAAATTCGAGGAAAATCGCCGATCGGATCAGGGACCTGAAATCTTATGACCGCAAAGAATATTATAAAATCCGGTTCAACTACAAAATGACCGATATCCAGGCGGCCCTGGGTTTGGTTCAACTGGGGCGATTGGAATACTTCATACGGCGTCGCCAGGCGATTGCCCATAAATACAGCAGCACATTTAGTTCATATGACCTGAAGCTTCCCCCGGCCGAAAACGGGCATATCTATTTTCGTTATGTGCTTGGTTTAAATAATAATTCAACACCCTGGATCCAGGCGCTTTCCCAAATGGGAATTGCCAGTGATCGACCGGTGCATCTTCCTCTTCACCGCTACCTGAATTTACAGGGATATCCCCTCACAGAGGATGCCTGGCGAAATTCGATTTCGATTCCTATTTATCCCAGGCTCACTAAAGAAGAAATTAACCGGGTGGTGGACGGCGTAACGACTTGCCATAAGAAATTCTGTTAAACCTATCAAGTAATTTTAACTACCACATTCTTTAATTTTTCGGTCAGTTAGAAGAATATCACCAGCATCCTCATAACTGGCATAAAAATGACCTTCCTGTAAATAATTCGCCACATTTTTGACAACCTAAAATTGACCGGCTAATTCAATATTTTTCATTATTTATAAAAATATTGAATAGTTACATGTCAGATTCGTATAAGGATAAATGGCACGAATTGTGCAAAAAAACCTAAAGTATATCGATGTTCCTGAATTTTGCGAGTTTGAAAAATTTTTGCTATTTTTTTCTTAATATTTTAGCAAAGTTGCCGATAACAAAAGTGATGACGAAAGGATTTCCGGTTGTTCATCAGCAAGACCTGTCAAATGCTACTGAAATCATTACCAATTGAACGATAACCTCTAAATCGATCCGGTAAAATCCGGTATTGAGAATTCGTAAAATTCATTTAATTACAATGAAATCCAGCACCTTCGTCGATCACTGGGAAACCGAAAACAATCGCATTGCGCTTGTGGTGCAAAACAGCACCGATGAACTCGATGTGCGATCGAACCCTTTGGGCATTCGCTGGTATTTGTTCCTACCGCCGGTGGTCCTGACCGGTGCACTGCTGATACCCCAGGTTAGAGAGTTATTCCTGCAAGCCGGATGGCGGTGGGCCCATGTCATGTTGCTGTCGTTTGGAATTTCATTTAGCCTGAACCCGGTATTTGCTAAAATTGCTTTTAATCTAAACATGCTTGATCGGCCCAATCAAAGAAAGTCTCATCAGGCGGCCACGCCGCTGCTCGGTGGGGCTGCCGTATTTTCAGGGTTTTTAGGCGCCTTGTTGATAAACGGGATTTTTTCCGTTGAACTGGGTGCCATCCTGATTGCATCACTAATCCTTTTCGCAGTCGGGGTTTTAGATGACTATAAAGAAATCTCTGCCGGAATAAAACTGCTGGCGCAGATAATTTGCACACTTCTGGTCGTAAGCTGCGGAATTGTTTTACGGGTCATTCCAACTGATTTCGGTATTTTTTCTCAAATGGGCAATACGGTGTTAACCATCATCTGGGTCATTGGAATTACCAATGCCATGAACTTTTTTGACGGAATGGACGGCCTGGCCGCCGGCCTGGGAGCCTTAATCGCATTTTTTCTTGGTGTGGTCGCGTTCCAGACCGCCCAACCATTCATCGGCTGGATCGCGGTTGCCATGATGGGAGGCTGTATCGGATTTCTACCCTATAATTTCAAAATCAAGGGCAATGCAGCCATTTTTCTTGGAGATGCAGGAAGCACCATCATCGGATTCATCCTGGCCTGTGTCGCCGTTTATGGGGACTGGGCGGAAGGCAATCCGGTTGTTGCGTTGATTTCTCCTCTTTTAATATTCTGGGTACTTGTTTTTGACATGGTACATATTACCGTGGATCGCATCATGAGCGGTAAGGTTCTCAGCTTTCGACAGTGGATTGAATATGTGGGACAAGACCACCTTCACCACCGACTGGCGCATGCGCTGGGAAGCAATAAGCGGAGCGTGCTCTTCATTTATTCGCTCAGCCTTTGTCTGGGCATCAGTGCCGTAGCACTGCGTAATGCGCGGGTCGTTGATGCGGTTTTGCTTATTTTTCAAGCAGCTATCCTGGTGGTGCTGATTACTTTTCTGGAAAGAAGGAGACGGATGCCAAACAGACCGCTGGATTCAAACATCCAACCGGGATGTTGGTTGAAATAGGTCTATTGAAATTATCGCGCGAGTGAATGTTTCGATATTTGTGACGAAATTTTGTCATAACGCCGCCGCCTTGCGGCAAAATTGATGTGCTTGGAAATGCTATCTTTTTTAAACCTAAATTGGAGAAGCTGGCTATAGCGTTGGTGGATCATGAGCCTGGTAGAATTTCGCAACATGGATAATAAAGCTCAGAATAAAAGCAATCCCAAGGCAAAGCAGGATCTGAAGTTGAGCTTTAGCAAACTTGCTGCCGCCCGAGGTAAACTCGCTGCAGCGAGTCGGCCAACGGTCACTGCGCCCCCTCAACCAACCAGCAACAACCATAACCGCAAAGATCTGTACGGTAAAGCCAGCGTTTATTTAAACCAGGTGCTGAGCGCCGTTAAAAACCGCAGGAGTTTCGCGCTGGAGCCGGGATTTCGAATTTTGCAGAAAATGGCCGCGGGGACCCACCCAGGTGACGAACTGTTTATCATGGCGATTCATCTGGATGATCGGTTTAAGTATGTGATCCACCACAGTATTAACGTTGCTATTTATTCCCTTAAAATGGCGGATGATTTGGGGTTTGATCACTCCCGCAAACTGGAACTATCCATGGCGGCTTTATTGCATGATATCGGCATGGCAGTTATTCCGGATAAAATTCTTTACAAGCAGGATGAACTCAGCCCGCAGGAAATTAACATCCTCAGGGAACGTCCCAATTACAGTTACAAAATTCTGCGATCATTTGGGGATGGGTTCGCATACCTGGCTGAAAGTGCTGCCCAAGTTTATGAAAGAATCGATGGGTCGGGATATCCGCGAGGAGTCTGAAAGGGAGACGAAATTCATGAATATGCCCAGATTATAGGACTGCTGGATATGTATGAAGCGCTTATTCACTCCCGACCCCAGAGGGACAAATTGACGCATTTTACTGCCGTCAAGGAGGTGATCAATACCTGTAAAAATCGGTTTCAGCGCAAGCATCTGAAGTCTTTATTGAGCATATTTACCGTTTTTCCGATTCACAGCTATGTTCGCCTCAACTCCAACGCGATCGGCAAGGTGATTGAGACCTATGCTGATCAACCCATGCGTCCCAAGCTTCAGATCATATACGATTCACAGCGACGAAAAGTTTTAACGGAAAGAATCGTTGATTCTACCGGAAAATCCACTTTTAAATATTGTCGATTCGGTACCTGAATCTGAAATTCAGGAACTTGGCAAATTATAATTTTTCAATAAGGGATCGGCCGGCCTCAGGGTTAAGCAAGTATAGCGATTACATATGGATGGATTGCTTTGCTCTGCAGGTTTTTTCATCCGGTATCAGAGCAAAGGTGTTTTTATGTATTTAGAGCATTGGGAACTTCAAAAAACGCCTTTTGGGAATGTGCCGTCACGCAGTGTTTTTTACCGCTCGCCTCAACATGAAGAGGCGCTCCGTAGGCTGCTGTATGTGGTCGAGCACCGCAAAGGGGTTGCGATGTTGACCGGTGAGGTCGGTTGCGGCAAGACAACCGTCATCCGGGCCCTCGAAGAGCACCTTGACAAAGACAAGTATCAATTTCAGACGATTTCCAATCCCGCCCTGCAGCCAACCGACCTGATCAAAGCGATTTTGTTAAAGCTGGGTGGAAGCTCGGATAACGGCTCCAAGACGGACTTGCTTGAGCGGTTGCACCAGCATTTATTTCAAAACGCCGCGAAGGGGGTCAATACGGTTCTGGCGATAGATGAAGCCCATGTTATCGGCAATCAAGCCACGTTGGACGAACTGCGGATGTTGCTCAACATTCAGTCCGATGATGAGTTTTTGATTACCCTGATTTTGCTCGGACAACCGCCGCTGTTGAAAAATATCTCCGATTTGCAGCCGTTGAAGGAGAGAATCAGCATCAAGTTCAACCTTGAACCGATGGATATGCGCAACACTCTCAATTATGTCGTGCACCGTTTAAAATGGGCCGGGGCGACGCGCGGTATTTTTTCCCGAGAAGCAATTGAGGCCCTTTATGAATTTGCGGGGGGATTGCCGCTGCGCATCAACAACCTGTGTGACCGCTGTCTGCTGGTTGGTTTGATGCGCCAGGCCAGAATTGTAGATACTAAAATCGTGCACGACGCCATCGAAGACATGGAATCATAGCCATGAAATGGACACCAAAAAAATACCTCTCAGGTAATATCCTAAAGTTGTTAAAAATTCTGCTTTTACTGGCAGCATGGATGACTGCCATTGGCGTATCCGGTTGTACCCGGAACATTGAACAATCTGCTCCACCGCCGGTTATACCGAAAGCGGACGGATTGGCCTCGGCCGGCAGGTTTCGCACGGTGGTAATAGCAGATATGGACAACGACGGTAATTTGGATATCGTGGGAGGTGCCTCATCGCCCGGAATGGTGACGATTCATTACGGAGATGGCAAGGGCGAAATATCAAGCCCCCAGAATTTGCCGGTTGCCGGAGATGTGCGCTCGGTCGGGGTGGCGGATATCAATGAAGACGGATTACCTGATATCGTATTTTCCGTTCAAAAGGAGTCCTCGGGGATCAGAGTTTTTGTAAATCACTCCCGGCGCCAATGGAAACTCGAAAAGGGTCCCATCGAAATCAATAAATATGAGGGAATAAGAACCGCCGACATAAACGGTGACGGTCATCTGGATATTATTGCCGCAAATGCGACATCCGCCACCCAAGGCGGAATTCAGGTCTGGCTGGGCGACGGCCGGGGAAACTGGCCGATTGAATCCGGCCCCACCATCAGCGGGGTTTACATGGATGTTCTGGCGGCTGATCTGAACCAGGACGGCAATCTGGATCTGATCGGGGCCGGCTGGGGGACTCACGGCGCCTTAAGGGTCTGGCTGGGCGACGGCGCCGGCAGTTGGTCATCGATAAATCCGCTGGAAAACGGCAGTTACTATGGCTTGAGCATTGGAGATTTGAATAACGACGGGCATTTTGACATCTTGGCAGGGTCTCATAGAAAAGGAGTGCGGATTTTTCTGGGAGACGGTCGGGGAGATTTTCATAGGATTTTGAGCCCCGACGAGGTTCTGGAACGTCAGGTTAAGGGGCAGTCCAAAACGGCGGCCGGTGTCGGTAAATTACCAAGCCCTGGAAAAAACAGGAGTTTCTGGCAGGTACTCGCGCTTGATCTGGATGGAGACGGGCGCGATGATATTTTAGCCGGCTCACTGGATTCACAAGGCATAAGGGCCTGGCGCAATTTAGGGAATAAGGGCTGGAAGGCTATCGATGGTGCATTTCCATCCAACGGCAACTATTATGGGATGGCTTTTGGGGATCTGGACCGGGATGAGAGCCTTGATATCTGCGCTGCCAGTTTTGGAGAAGGAATAAAAATATGGCCCGGAAAAGGCGGTGCTTTTAAAATAGACCAGCAGCAAATTGAACGGTTGCAGACCTCGGATTCTCGCAACAATTCGACAGCACCGCTAGAAAACGATGTCTACAAGACTATCGGAGGGATAGCAGAATATAAAATTGATCCCGGTGACACGCTGGAAATTACGTTTATGGGAGGGTACGGCGGCCCAAAAAGAGGAAATCCTGGTTCGGCCGGATGGCAAGATTTCTTTCGGTTTCGTTGAAGATCTCGACGTCAAAGGGCTTACCGCTTCCGAACTGGATCGGAAGTTGACCCACAATTTAAGGGAATATGTCAAAAATCCACGCCTTGACGTGGTCGTAAAGAAATTTAACAGTAAATTTGTTCAGGTAGTTGGTGCCGTCGAATCTACCAGGGAGGGCACAGGCCCCGGCAAATACCAGCTGAAAGGCAAGTCTACTGTACTGGAGATGATCGCTCAGGCCGGAGGGCCAACCAGGGATGCCAACCTGAATGACGTCAGAATTCGTCGCAGCAACGGCCAGATAGTTTCTTTAAATCTTTTTAAGACGATCAATCAGGGAGATCTCAGCCAGGATCTGGTAGTCAATAACGGCGATCTGGTATTTATTCCCACGCTGGCCGAAAAAGGCAATCGGGTTTACGTCTTCGGCGAGGTCGAAAAACCGGGCGCTTATACATTTAGCGGAACCAATTTTCGGCTGTTTGATGCGATTTCCGACGCCGGAGGAGCCACCGTATTTGCCTCGACTGAGAATACCAGGGTGGTTCGCGGTGATCCAACCCGTCCGGAGTTCATTAGTGCGAATCTTAAAAACTTGATCGAAGAGGGCGATCAATCGCAGAATATGGTTCTGGCCAGCGGAGATCTGGTCTATGTGCCGCGCAGCGGGTGGGGGGATATCAACGTTTTAAATCAACGCATCCGGCCGCTGTTTGAACTGATATTGTGGCCGGCGCGCACTGTTATAGATTGGTATAATGCTTCGGATATCATTAGCAATGGAGGCAGTAATTAGAGTTTAGGGAATTTGCACGATGGCACAATATGATGTCGATTTAAGAGACTATTGGCGTATCATTAAAAAGAGAAAAACCTCGATCATATTTATGGTCCTGCTGGTTGGCATTTGCAGCTACGGGTTTGCCAAACTCAAGGAACCGACTCCGCTTTATGAGGCCAGCTCTGCCATCAAGATCGATCGGTTTTCCAACATGGCCTCCATATTAACCGGTGAATACTGGCGGCAATCGGAAAACATGGTAACCCATGCCTATATCATCACAAGCTTTCCGGTTTTGTGCCAGACCGCCAAATTCCTCGAGTGGATTCCCAAAGATATTTCTGAGGAAGAAATTCAAGACTCCCAACAGCACCTTTCCGTCATCCGGCGCCTGAAGGCCATGGTCGTACCGGAGCCCCAGGAAGGCACCAATATCATCAACATCCGGGTCAAGTCGGAGAATGCCCGGGAATCTGCAAAAGTGGCCAACGCTTTTGCACGGTCCTATCGGGAATACAACATCCAGGAGAAAAATAAAAAAACCTTCGAGACCAAAGCCTTTATAGAAGAACAGCTGCGATTGACGTCCAATCGGCTCAGACTGGCAGAAAACGAGCTTCAGGCTTTTAAAGAAAGTTACGGTCTCATCTCCTTGGATGCCCAAACTCAAAATACGTTGAACAGGCTTTATGCGGTGGAAACGGAGTTTGAGAAGACCAAAGTCGACATCGCCGAAGTTGAATCACAGCTGAAGATGATTCAGACCCATAAGGTGCCCACTTCCGGAATCTTAAATGACAGTTTTTTCGCTGCTTCGCCAAGCTCTCCGGTGTATGGGTTGAAAACCAAGCTGAGCGATTTGCTGCTGAAACGCCAAACCCTGCTGATCAATTTTACAGATAAACATCCCAGGGTAAAAGAAATCGACGATCAGGTGAACGCAGTACTCCACGAGACGGAGAAGGAGCTGCAATCATTGCTGAACTCGTATAATATCCGTAAGAATGATTTTACGCAAAGAATTAATCAACTCCGCCGCGAGAATATGAGCCTGCCCGAAAAGGGATTGCAGCTGGTTCGGCTGCAGCGTGATGTTGAGCTGCAGGAATCACTTTACTCCCAGTTAAAAGAGAAATATCAGGAAACCTTAATTCAGGAATCCGGCAAAGTAGAGGAAGTAACGATTGTCAAACCGGCTTTGCCCCCCGAGGAGCCTTTTAATATCCCATCCAAGTTAATGATTGTTGTTACCGGAATCGTGATGGGACTTGTCATCGGCGTAGTGTTTGCCTTTTTGGCCGAGGTGTTTGACACATCCATGGGAACCATCGAGGATGTGGAGGAATTGCTGAATGTCCCGGTGCTGGGGATTATTCCCCAGCTGGATGACGAGATCAAGGGCAAACGCCGCACGGATCGAAGATTACCAACAGAAGACCGGACCCATGATCTGGTAACCCATTATGAACCAAAATCGATGGGTGCCGAAGCGTTTCGGGCGTTGCGAACCAATCTTCAATTCCTGCGCCTGGAGATGAAGGGTAAACTCTTTCTGATTACAAGCTCGTTTGTGCAGGAAGGCAAAACCTTAAATGTGGTGAACCTGGCACTGAGCATGGCCCAGGCCGGCAACAAGGTACTGCTGGTGGATGCGGATTTACGCAAACCATCGGTCCACAGGGTATTCGGATTGTCCCGGGAACCCGGAATTACAGACTATGTGCTGGGAAATTATCACTGGCAGGAAGTAACCAATACGATTTCCGATGTCATGCTGGGTGATTTCGGAATTGACGACATTTTAAAGACTCCGGGGATGGACAATCTCAATGTGGTTACCGCCGGCACCAAACCGCCCAACCCCACAGAAATATTAAGTTCATCGCGTTTTCGGGAATTTTTAGCCGAAGCCAATAAAGTTTATGATTTCGTTTTTGTCGATTCACCGCCCATTTTACCGGTAGCCGATGCAGCTGAAATCGCTCCCCTGATGGATGCCGTCTTTTTGGTGTATACGGTGGGAAAGATCGGCCGTGGTGTCCTTAAACGTGCCAAGTCCAACCTGGACAATGTGGATGCCAAGGTTTTGGGTGTTATCTTAAACAACGTCAAGCCCGAAGCCGGCCCCGAGTATTTTAAATATCATTCCCAGCATTATTACGGTCCCGAAGGCGAATCGACTCATCAAAAAAGAAAATTTTCAAAATGGCTGCAGAAAATAAGAATACCCCTAACCAAAGGGACAATAATAAAACTAAGTGTATTTGTCATCGCTCTGGTATTGTTGGCGCTGGGTATTTTCTGGCAGGATATAAATTATTTTACCAACGATTGGCTTGCAACACTAAAGGGATTATTCGCCTCACCTTAAAGCAGATATTTCTTATACCTAAAAGGCGCTTCACAACATAATGCCGAATGCTGAATTTAATAATTAGAGGTAAAGGGTGCGATCATTATTATTTGTAATCTCATTTCTGCTGGTCGCTTTGCTGGCTGGTTTTCTCCTCACCCAGTATTCACCCACCTTTCTTGTGCTGGCGGTTGTTGCGCTCATTATCTTCACCGTTTCCTTTATCAACATCGAATGGGGTCTCTACATCCTGATTGTTTCCATGTTGTTGTCACCGGAATTTATGGCCGGTGATACCGGCGGGGCAACTTTGGGCAGAGGGGTAACACTGCGTCTGGAAGATTTCATGTTGGCGGTCATCGGAATCAGCTGGTTCGCGAGGAATGCGGTAAACAAGGAGCTTGGGCTTTTTTTAAAAACGCCTTTAAACAAGGCCATCCTTTTTTACATTTTAGCCTGTGTATTGTCAACCGGCTTCGGCATCATGGCCGGCCGGGTCGAGCTGAAAACCGGTTCCCTGTATGTATTAAAATATATTGAATATTTCATCGTTTTTTTCATGATGGTCAATCATGTCCGCAACACGGATCAAATCAGGCGGTTTATAATCTGTTTATTTTTAACATGTTTTATTGCGTCGCTTATCGGCGCATTTCAAATTCCAGGGGGGGGGCGTGTGAGCGCACCGTTTGAAGGGGAAGTCGGAGAACCCAACACCTTCGGCGGATACCTTCTGTTTATGGGGGCCGTGGCAGCCGGCTTACTTGCCAAATCCGAGAATTTAAGAAGCAGGCAAATTCTGGCCATCTTAATATTTTGCATCATCCCGCCGTTACTGTTCACCCAGTCCCGATCCTCCTATCTGGCAATTGTTCCGGCCCTGCTGGTACTGGGATATTTGACGGAGCGCAGGCTCATTATCTTGGGTTTGCTTGCGATTGCTCTCTTGGTAAGTCCTCTCTTTCTGCCCAAGGCCGTTAAAAACAGAGTTATGTTTACCTTCACCCAACCCGAGGAGCAGGGTCAGATTCGAATCGGCGAGTTGCGTCTGGATACCTCAACGTCTGCCAGAATAAAAAGTTGGAAAGATGCATTTGCGGATTGGCCCAAACATCCTTTGCTTGGATATGGCGTTACCGGTTATCATTTTGTGGATGCTCAATTTCCCCGGGTACTGATTGAGACAGGAATTTTAGGTTTGACTGCTTTTTTGTATCTTCTTTATTCCATACTCAAATTAACACTGAAAAATTTGAAAGAAGTCAAAACTCCCTATTTTCAAGGGCTTGGGATCGGGTTCCTGGCCGGTTTCGTGGGGCTCATTGTGCATGCCATCGGGGCCAATACTTTTATTATTGTTCGTATCATGGAGCCCTTCTGGTTTTTTGTAGGAATTGTAGCAGTTCTGCCGATGCTGGAAAACCAACCCGCCGAACAAATTTCGGAAATCCCGGTGGCGGGCAGTACTGTCAAATTCAGCTTATGATATATCGAGTGAGGCATTACTTCTTTTCTGCATCTTCCAAGGAGCGAAAAGATCTGCCTAAAACAACCAGGTATACTATTCACAATACTGGGCATACCTGTGATACATTGGTAATTCAATGTTGTTGAGATTCTATCAGCCATCTTACCGGTTTTGCTATCTTTGATCCTACCCGGGATTATTTCCCTTTAACCGGTTAACCGCCAGAAACAGCCCAGCAATGGATTTGGCGTCCTGAATCTCTCCCCGTTTTATCATTTCCAAGGCCTCATCGAACTCGATTTCATGGACATTGATGATTTCATCTTCGTCGAGGTGTTGCCGGGCCGGCTGCAGTCCGCTCGCCAGAAAGATATGAATCCTTTCATCCGAGTACCCGGGCACCGGCGTGATTTCGCCCAATTTCTGCCATTGGTCGGCCGAGTAGCCGGTTTCCTCAATCAGTTCCCTTTTGGCGCAATTCAGCACCGATTCCTGTGGATCAAGTGTACCGGCCGGAATTTCCCAGATATAGTCTTTCAACGCATGGCGGTATTGTTTTAGCAGGAGGACCTTGGATTCATACAGCAACGGGATAATGGCCGCTGCTCCGGGATGCTCCACAAATTCCAGATCGGTGGTGACACCGTTAGCCAGTGTGACATTTTCTCTTATCAGGTCGAATACTCTGGCCCGATGGACAATCTGTCGGTTGTTTACCTTTGCAGTCATAGTTGGCTCCTGTTTTTTATTTGGTTTTCGCCAGATATGTAGTATATAAATTGTAAGTCTGTCGTCAATAGGTTTAATTATGCCGGGAAATAGAAAAATCAATCCGGGGATTTACCTTGTGGTTGTCTGCCTTGCAATTCTTTCCTGCCAAGCGATTCGAACGACTTATAATGTCACCGAAGGAGCCGTCAAAACTACTTACAAGCTTTCTAAATTTACCGTTAAATCTGCCTACGGTGCCGGCAAACTTATTTATCTTGTGGGCGGTTTTACTTTCGAGGTGGTATCCGCCCCGCTAAGCTGGCCTTTGACGCACCAGGAGATAGAGACCATTGACGATCTTCCGCCCAAAGAGGCCATTCGCCAGGATAAAGTCAAAAAATCGCCCTATGTCGTCAACGGCAGGCGGTACGTGCCCATGTCCGTGGAGCAGGCGCGCAAGTATCAGGAAACCGGCACGGCGTCCTGGTATGGATTTGAGACCTATCAGCAGGAAGGCGGCCACATGACGGCCAACGGCGAGGCCTTTAATCCCAGCGGGCTGACTGCGGCGCATAAGTATTTACCGCTGCCGACTTTTGTCAAAGTAACCAATCTTGAAAACCGCCGCAGCATTATCCTGCGGGTCAACGACCGCGGTCCTTTCGTAGACGGCCGGATCATCGACCTGAGCGCCGGCGCCGCGCGCAAATTAGGCTTCTATGAGCAGGGAACCGCCAAAGTACGGGTCGAGGCCATTTCGGCTGAAGGCTAGGAAATAGGTTGAATGCCAAAACTGATCGGTTCCAGGTCCAGGGTTCAAATGTTACAACCAATAGAGACCGTTTTTATCTCATCGGAATTGGCCTTAAGCTCCGGTGCATACATGGCATGGCCCCGGGTGGGCCGAGCACTGAATTTGCCCGGGGTTTCCGCCCGCAGCCGGTAACTGATACCGTGCCGGCCCCTACCTGAACTTTAGCAAAATTTGGTATTTGTTATTTGATATTATCCGATCTTGACGTTCAACTAAAATCGCGATAATCTCTTGTAATTAGAGAATAAAGTTGTCACCGGAATCGATCCGACGGCTGTGCGACATTGCTTAAATCGATCGCGATATCAGGCGAGAAAGGAACCTCTATGAAAAAACCCCAAATAAAAACGTCACTGCCCGGGCCGCAGGCTGAGAAACTGATCAAACTGGATAAAACCTATGTCTCCCCTTCCTACACCCGTGTTTATCCGCTCGTTGCCGACAAAGCCAAAGGCCTCTGGGTCCAGGATGTCGACGGCAACATCTTTCTCGATTTTACAGCCGGAATTGCCGTCAATGCCACCGGCCATTGCCATCCTCAGGTTGTTAAAGCGATCCAGACCCAGGCCCGGCGATTGCTGCACATGTCCGGCACGGATTTTTACTACACCCCTCAGATCATCCTGGCCGAAAAATTAGCCTCACTCCTGCCCGGTCGAGGCGCCAAACGGGTTTATTTTGGCAATTCCGGTGCTGAAGCAGTTGAAGCTGCCTTTAAGCTGGCGCGCTGGCACACCAAACGTGAGTTGAACATTGCGTTTTTTGGTGCTTTTCACGGGCGCACCATGGGAGCGCTTTCGCTAACCGCCAGCAAGACCGTTCAGAAAAAACACTATAATCCGTTCGTGCCGGGTATCACCCATATTCCCTATGCCTACTGTTATCGCTGTGCCTACAACCTAACCTATCCCCAGTGCCATCTATACTGTGTGCGCTGGGTTGAGGATACTCTTTTTCGAACAACGGTACCGGCCGATGAAGTCGCAGCCATTTTCGTGGAGCCGATTCAGGGCGAGGGGGGCTATATCGTACCGCCACCTGAATTTCACAAGGAATTGAAAAAGATCGCCGTTAAGTACGGCATTCTTTATGTTGCCGATGAAGTTCAGTCAGGCATGGGTCGCACCGGCAAGATGTTTGCAATGCAGCACTTCGGGGTTGCGGCGGATATAGTAGCGGTGGCCAAGGGGATCGCCTCCGGATTGCCCCTGGGCGCCATGATTGCACCGGCAAAAATCATGAACTGGGAAGCCGGTTCCCACGCATCAACGTTTGGCGGCAATCCGCTTTCCTGCCAGGCGGCGATGGTGACCATCGAACTGCTTGAAAATAGTTTGATGAAAAACGCTGCCGATAAGGGCGAGCGGCTTTTAAAGGGTCTGGCTGAACTGCAAAAAACCTATGAATGTATGGGCGATGTCCGGGGTAAAGGCTTGATGGTGGCGGTTGAACTGGTTAAGGATCGCACGACCAAGAAGCCGGCAACCGATTGGCGGAGCCGGATAATTAATAGAGCATTTGAGAAGGGATTACTTCTATTGGGCTGCGGTGAAAACAGCATCCGCTTTTCGCCGTCCCTGACCGTAAACGATGATGAGGTCGATGTTTGCCTGTCCATATTCGAAGAAGCCGTCAAGGAGGTGGCGGGATGAACCGATTGCGGATTTCGAATTTTAGATTGCGGAATTTTTAGGTTGCGGCTTGCAGGTTGCAAGCTATGCGATGCTGGATTCTGCTTAGAGAACAAAGGCAAAAGGCAAAAGGTTAAAGGAAAAAGGTTGTTAGTTAATTGAATTTATTGTGTTTGTTGAGTTAAAAGGGAGAGAGCGGGAAATGCCGGTTTTTTTCTCAACTTCTTACCTTCTTATCTACTTTCTTCCTGAGCTTCTCAACTTCCCAGCCTTCAAGCCTTTCAGCTTCTGTCCTCAGTCCTCCTTGTCTTCTGTTCAAACTAAAGCTCGGGTTCGGTTGGATGGTGGTATATTAACTTGCAAACCCGGATGCCGGGGGTTATTGTTTAGAGAGGCAGACAAACTAGTGCGGTTTGCGGATTAGAGCCGGAAATAAAAATTGAAAGGATTTGATTGGATGCAGTCCATATTAAAAAAATTGGGTTTGCCGGCTGAGCTGTCGGGAGCCGGGTCTGGTTCGTGGATCGATTGCAGCGGGGAAATTTTATCATCTAAATCGCCCATTGACGGGCAGATGATTGGAGAAATACGGAGTGCCGCCGACACTGATTATGAGAAAATTATTGGCAGGGCCGCCGAAGCATTTAAGACATGGCGCATGATTCCGGCCCCGCAACGCGGGGATATCGTGCGTCAGATCGGCAACTCCCTGCGCGATCACAAAAAGGATCTTGGCGAGCTGGTGACCCTGGAAATGGGGAAGATCCAGGTCGAGGGTGAAGGCGAAGTGCAGGAGATGATCGATATGGCGGATTATGCCGTGGGTCAGTCCCGGATGCTCTATGGATTGACCATGCCCAGCGAGCGGCCCGATCATCGAATGTTTGAGCAATGGCATCCGCTGGGTCCCATAGGCATCATTACGAGTTTTAATTTTCCGCTGGCGCCCTGGGCATGGAATACCATGATCGCGCTGGTTGCCGGTGATACCGTCATCTGGAAACCCTCCTCCAAAACGCCGATTACGGCCATCGCCGCTATGAACATTGTTTGGGAAGTGCTCAACAGCAACGGACTGCCGGAGGGTGTCTGCAATCTGATCATCGGAAACCGGAAAAATGTCGGAGAGGCGCTGATCCGGGATCGGCGGGTGCCTCTGATATCCGCCACGGGCAGTGTTGCCATGGGGCGCCATGTGGGGCAAGCCGTGGCTGCGCGCCTGGGCAGGTCAATTCTGGAACTCGGAGGCAACAATGCCGTCATTGTGACGCCCCGCGCCAACCCGACAATGGCGGTGCAGGCCATTGTTTTCGGCGCCGTGGGCACGGCCGGCCAGCGGTGCACCAGCACGCGCCGGGTGATCGTGCATGAGGACATTTACGATGTGCTCGTTGAATCCCTGATCAACGCCTATCGGCAGATATGCATCGGCAATCCCCTTGAAGACGGCGTCCTCATGGGGCCGCTCGTTGACCAAAAGGCGGTCACCGCCATGCAAAACGCCCTGGTTCGGCTAAAGGAGCAGGGCGGAAAAATTCTTTACGGGGGTGAAGTGCTGTCCGGCGGAATTTATGATTCCCGGACGTATGTGACGCCGGCTATTTGTGAAGCCGCAGCCGCGATGCCGATTGTAGAAGAAGAAACTTTTGCGCCGATTGTGTATCTCATAAAATATCGGCAATTGGAGCAGGCCATCGCCGGACATAATATTGTATCCCAAGGACTGTCTTCATCTATTTTTACCAATGATATTATAGAGGCCGAGAGCTTTCTCAGCCACAGGGGCAGTGATTGCGGTATTGCCAACGTGAATGTCGGAACGTCCGGCGCTGAAATCGGCGGTGCTTTCGGCGGAGAGAAGGACACCGGCGGCGGCCGGGAAGCCGGATCCGATGCCTGGAAATCTTATATGCGCCGGCAGACCTGCACGATTAACTGGTCCGGAAAACTTCCCCTGGCCCAGGGGATCCAGTTTGAGTTATAACAGGACTGAGGGCTGAAAAAAATCCCGGGTTGTGAGCTGCATGTTGCGGGTTGGTGCGGGTGCGGGGTTGCAGTTTGCAGGGTGCGGGGTTCAGGATGCGGTTTGTGGATGCCGGCTTTTAGATGTTGGTTGATTGGGTTGGTGCTTGCGAACTTAAGAACTCACGAGCTTACCAGCTTACTATCTTCCCAAATTCCCGGCATCCCGGCCTATTTGCTATGAACTATGGACTATCAACTGTCAACTCAATTAACTCAATCAACTGAGTCAACCCCATTATTTGCACTAAAGGTGCCCTTCAGCCAGAGTTCGGCAGCTTCTGCCACGCCGCCGTTGTTGTTGGAGGCCACCGCGGTGAACCGGTTCTTGAGATCCGCCGGTGCATTGTCGACCACATAGCTGTTGTCCGTCCACTCCAGCATATCCAGGTCATTGTAATCATTTCCCACCGCAACGATCCGCTGTTTGTCAATCTGCAGCTGGCCAGCCAGCCAGGCCGCCGTCAGGCTTTTGGAGACGGTGTTCGGAAAAATTTCGATCCAGGTGGATTTGCCGTCCAGCGGCGAGGTAGTCTGAATTACGCTGAAATCGGGTAATGCGCCGCGAATTTTTGCAATTACGGCGGTGTTGCCCACGGCCGGAACCACCGCCAGCAGCTGGGTTGCAAGGTATAGACCATGGAAGATGTCAGTTAAGGGTTCCGCGTAGTGCTGGTAAAGTTGCAAACGTCTTTCAAAATCATCATTTTTGCTGTTTGATCTGAAATAGGCGAACATGTGATTGTCGGGGATCGCGCGATGAACCATAAAATCGAGTCGGCTGGATTTAAGTACTTCACATGCCCGTTCAACTTCATGAGTTTCGAGGCCCGCCTGGCGGACGATTTTACCGCCGGTATATTGCAGAACCCCCGCCCCCATTGAAAATATAACGAAATCCAGCGGCAGATTCGAAACGCAGGCCCTGTTAAAGGAAAACAATGATCGTCCGGTGGCAATCGTCCGCACGATACCCAGTTCACCGAGTCGCTGTAGAGCTTCAAGATCTGCCTCATTAAACGTTCGATCGGAACGCAGCAGGGTGCCGTCCAAATCCATAATAAAAAGTCCGCTCGGTTTGGTGCCGCCTTGCGGATTGATTATTTGATGGTTTTGAGAGATTATCATTTGCGGGTATCCGGAAACAGAGAAATATTAGAGGAGATGGCCTTTAGTGTCAATTGAAATTCTGGCGCTGTCCGACAATCTGGCCCAGTCTGACCCAAACCGGTCTCCGGAACTATTGCTAAAGAAAACCCGTGGGGTGACGATATATAGTTAGCAGGCAAATTTCTGCCAAAGTTATGAATTTGATGCAAGTATATTTAAATTAAATATTATTTCAACTTGTTATGAACTTGCGGGTTGATTTGAGAAGCGTTGAAAAGGAGATACGGTTGATATCGGAGGCTAACTGGGACATGGAAAAGGAAACGATCATATTTTTTGATAAACTGGGGTTTGGCTGGGTGCTTGACAACGTAATGGTCAAAGGGATGAAATTAAATCATTTTAAAGAGGATTGTACCTATAATAAATCCCTGATCAAAATCCTGGAGAATCTATTGGAAAACCCGGGTGTGTGACGGGGTTAAGTTTCTAAGCTTTTCCAAACAACACCTGTCTTAAATCTTGGTGCATCAGGGTTGCCGGCGTGGGTTCTCCCTGTTGGCTTGGACTTGCTGGAGCTGCCGCGCCGACGCCTCAGGAATCAATCCCGCGGCCATTCAGGATCGGCAGTCATAAAGCTTGACATCTTCACATTCCCCGAAATTTATTTTTGCCATTGAACTTCCTGCAGGATAAATAGTAATGTTTTCTCCCGGCAGCTCCGCTGATTGAAATTCGACAAACAGTGATAATATTTAAGATCTTCTTTATGATAAAAAACTTTTCAATGCTGTTCTATGATGCCCGGTCCCGTTATTAGACGGACCGGCGCCCGGGAGGCTTCCGGGGTTAACCGGCGTATGGGCCTGATTCCGCTGAAATCAACAAAACCTGACACCTGAAACTTGAACAAAGATCGGACAATATGACAAGCACACACACCAACAACCATCTTTTTCGCGGACTTTTGCAGTCGGAAGACGGCCTGATTTCCCGGGTCCACGATGTGAATAAACAATCGATAACTTTCGAGGCTGCCTTCGGACTCAGCGATGAGCTAATCGAGCAACTTCAGAACCAACCGGAACATATCGTCTTCAGCGAGCGGTCCAGAATCGCTCGGCTTGGAATACGGATCAACAGTGCTCCCCCCAGTGCGGAGAGTCTGGCAGGCGGCAAGATTACCTTAACTCTGGTGGCGTCCGCGATGATTTCGGGGTATCCCGGCTTAGATGAGATAAAAGATTTTTTCACCTTGGGTCTGCCGGTAGGGCGTCTGGTTTTCTGTGATCCTGAAGCCCTGCTGAGCTCCGATGAGGTCTTGGCGGCGATCGACCGGGCCGAACTCAAGCTGCCGGCTTCGACCACCATCTCAAGCGATGGAAGTATCGTTATCGCCCCGCACAAAGTTGTATGTCGTTTCAGAGAGCCATTGGACAAAAAGACATTGGGCCGCATTTTGCTCCGGGAGGATGGACGGGAGCTTCTCAACCGTTATCAGGTTCGTAAAGCGGTGCCCTCGGTAAACATTCCAGCCGGCGAAGGCGTTGTGACCACCTGCTCCATGTATCTCAACGAACACTTCGTGGTCTTGCAAAGCGGCTTCACCACGGGCCGGAATCTGCCTGCCACCGTGCTGGATCCAATTAAAACCCGGGGGATTCGAATTTATCTGGAGATTGTCAACCAGAGCAATCATCCCATCGTCAATCCATTGATCTCGGCCAAGGTGTATAATGCCGCTAAATCACGCAACGGTGTGCCGCAGAAAAAATCCGCCCCAACCGGTAATTTTTATACCTATCGTCAGATGCGTGAGTTCGAAAAACGCTTAACGGCCCGCGACAATTCCACCTGTCATTTCATCGACAAACCGCTGGGGGTAATTCAGGGAAACACGGATGCGTTAAAAAAAGCCAGGATTTTTTCAAACGGGCCCGGCCAGGCCTGCGAGGTGACCAAGTCCATGTGTGCTCTGGCCCGACGTGATTTTTCACCGCATAGCGAATGCGCCCATCTGTATGCCACTGCCCGGATTCAGGATGCCGTCCGGAATTCTCCGGCCGTTTTGGCGATGAAATATTTTCCCAACATCATTGAACATCGCGATATCATAAACCTGACCTGTGAAGGCAAATTGAGCACCCTGTATTTTTACGAACCGTCCTGCGAACACGGCCCGTTTTTATCGCAGCAGGATCACCATCGCCTGGAGGAATACCACGCCTTCGGGCTTGAGGTATACTGGGTATCGGGTCTGAACGGACGTCTCATGAAACACACCCGGCGGGACGGAATGGGTTATTTTGTTGCCCCCGAGCGGATGGCTGATTTTCATAAATCCATGCTGTTTGCATTCTACGGCTCCAACCAGAAGCTGTCATCCAAGGGCGGAGCCCGGCTCGGCACCCTCATGGATGCCCTGATTGACTTCTGGGGCAAACGCATCGGAATCGTCACCGGCGGCGGCAGCGGCGTGATGGAGCAGGCCAACACTCTGGCCAGGAAACGCGGAATTTTATCCGGCGCCAACTTTTTGGACATTACCGACCAGTCGATGACGACCGATGTCGACTTCTGCCAGGTTTTTCAGGCCACGTGTCGCCACAGCCGCCAGAAATGGTTCGAGATTGCCTCCTTTCCGATTTTTAATGTCGGCGGTTTGGGCTCCCTGGAAGAGTTGGGCATTACGCTGTGCAACATGAAGCTGTCCATTTTAGATCCGGTGCCGGTAATTTTATTCGACACGGAAGGGGACGGAAATTTTTGGACGGGCATCGACAGCCAGATCAATGAAATGGTCAAGCGGGGCAGGGCCCCCGCTTGGATCAAGGACAACATCGTTATAACGGATGATCCGAAAACGGTCACCGAAGTTTATCGTCAACGGCTTCAGCTATTTTAACGCGGTGTTCTGCAATCTTTTAAACTGACAGGGGACCTTGAGAAGATAACTTTGTTTACACTAAAGCGCACCTTTTATCCGCTGCTCATTCCCACATTTCTGATTCTTCTCGCATCCGCGGCCATCATCAAATGGCCGGATCTGGCAAGGCAAGTCAATGATATTAGGGAACTGTGGGCGGTGATGGTGATCATGCCGTTTGTGCCTTATATTGTATTGGCGTTTGGCTTTGCCATGGGGTGGCGTTATGCCAATACCGGCTTAATACTGGGTACTCTGACGCTGGCCCTTTCCTATTGCGGTTTAAGTTATTTCCGATTCCCCGATCTGCCCCGGGAAGCGCTTGCGGGCCAGTCCGCAACCACCGCAGTGGCATTTTTATTGCCTTTGAACCTGTCCATTAGCAGCGTCCTGATCAGACGTCGACCCCTGACTTCGGCCGGTATCCTGGCCGCGCTTTTATTGGTCGTTCAGCTTGCTGCAATTTTCGCTTTCGGTCATCCCGAAGGATATTTATCATTGCTGGCTAAGGCAAAATTAGGGTCTCTGTCACCGGCGGTAGCCGCTAAACTGTTCGAATTCACCAGGCGGCTGAGTCATGTGCTTTCCGATCACTCAGTTTTCAGGCTCAAGCAAATTCCCACCGTGGCGGTCGTGACTTTCGGGCTGTCGCTAACATTTACGTTGATACATTTTGTAAAAAGCGGTGATATTCGCATTGGCGGATTTTTCTTTGCAATTATTGCCGCATTGCTGGGCACCACTGCCGGACACCCTGAACCGGCCGTCATTTTTTATTTTATTGCCGCCGGACTGATTCTGCCTTTCTCCACCATAGAGGCCTCTTTTTCCATGGCTTATATAGACGAGTTGACCCGTTTGCCTGGACGTAGAAGCCTCAATGAGACGCTGCTCAATCTGGGCAAAAGATACGCCATTGCAATGGTTGACGTAGATCGCTTCAAAAAGTTCAATGATACCTACGGTCATAAAACCGGTGATCAGGTGTTGAAGATGATTGCCGCGCGGCTCGGAAAAATATCCGGCGGGGGGAAAACATTTCGTTACGGGGGAGAGGAGTTTACCGCCATTTTTGCCGGCAAGCTCGTTGAAGAAGCCTTCCCACATGTTGAAAATTTCAGAAAGTCGGTTGAATCAACACCTTTTATTGTTCGCGGAAGGGAGCGCCGCCGAAACAGAGCGAGCAGCCGCGGCAAAAAGAGTGGGTTTACCCGCAAGCAGGTAAAGGTTACCGTTAGCATTGGCCTGGCCGCATCGGAGGGGCAGACGACGACTCCGCAGAAAGTAATCAAAGCGGCAGACAAGAAGCTTTATCAGGCCAAAAGAGCCGGGCGCAACCGGACGGTGTGATAGCTCGGGGGCATCGGCGCAAAACTTTTATCAGAGGCAAGAGGCTTCAGGATTATAAATCATCAGTTGATACATTCAAAAATCCGCTGCGGTCGATCCCTTGATCCTCTTTAGAAAGGAAAACGCCCGGCAGCCTCTGCCAAGGACATTCGAGCGTGCTATAGCTTATCGGCGTGCTTTGAAAGAAACTCCGCCACGCCCTCCGTGGTGGGTTGCATTCCCTCGTCGCCTTTGTTCCAGCCCGCCGGGCAGACTTCCCCGTACTGCTCGGTAAACTGCAACGCATCGACGATGCGAATCATTTCATCGACATTGCGTCCCAACGACAGGTTATTTACGACCTGGTGCTGAACAATGCCTTTTTTATCAATCAGAAAAGAAGCCCTCAAAGCCACGCCATCGGGATGCTCAATGCCATAGGCCCTTGTAATTTCGTGTTTGACATCTGCAACAATCGGAAAATCCACCTTCCCGATGCCGCCGTTTTCGATGGCAGTGCTGCGCCAGGCAAAATGGGTAAATTGGGAATCAATGGAAATTCCGACCACCTCAACATCGCGCGATTTGAAATGCTCCATTCGTTTGTGGTGGGCAATGATTTCAGTCGGGCATACAAATGTGAAATCCAGCGGCCAGAAAAACAACACCACATATTTTCTTCTCAGGTCCGAGAGCTTGAAATTCTCATTAATCAAGCCATCCGGCATGACAGCCGGCGCCACAAAATCAGGTGCTTCCCTTGCTACCAGTACACTCATTATAATATCCCCTTCGGAGTTCAGGTTTAGGTTGCCTTGACCGGATGAGTTTTGGGCCCAACCGATCATTCCATCACCGACCGACGAGTTTAATATGATGCTTAAATCGGAATTTGCAATACCCCAACCCCGACACGCCGGATCAAACCGCCGCTGAGGCACCGAGATCCAAAGCCAACCCCTTGGTCGTTATTCATCATTGGGTCTTTTGACCTTCGCACCAAAATGTTTTCGTGGGAGCTTGCCATTTCGACTACCGCATGCCGCGCACATCGATAGCGGCCAAGCCTTGCAAGAATTTATGGCTGAGCCCTTCGCTGATGACATGCTCAAAAACATGTCCTTCCGGTGTGACCCCTCTTATTTTTCCGTCCGCCAAAAACTTGCTCAGAAGCTGTTGACCGGATTCAATCCGGTCGGCGGCATCAATTATTCGGATTTTTGCCCCGGAGGCTTTCGGCAGGGGGATTTTTTTATCTAAAAGGAATTTCATGAAATTAACAATGCGCGCCAGGCGCAGCAGGGTGACGGATTCTTCTCTGGTGGTTATGTGGGACAACGGCAGAGCACTTGACCGCAGGCACGCGAATTTCTTGGGCAGAAGCTCGAGGCTGGCACACAAATCATAATCCCGGCTGCCCGGCGAAGGATAAAAAATGGACGCCCCGACTAAAACCCTCAGGCGGGCCAGATACAGCAGATCGGATATCGAATCCTGCGCCTTTTGAAAAGGCGCCCCACAAATGATGTAACCGACGGCATTCAGATCATAGTATTCGGCAAGGTCCAAGGCGCAGTTAAAAGAATCGCGAACATCAGCCCTGTTGAATCGCAAGAGCTGCTCCTTTGAGGTTGAGCCGACTGAAAGATTCAAGGATTTGAATCCGGCCGACTTCATTGCCCGGATGACTTCTTCATCCAGGGACGGCGGATACAGGCCGTTCATGGCTCTCAACTCCAGCGAATCTCCGAAACGGCTTTTGATGGCCTGCAGCAAACTTAAAAACCAGCGGCGATTAAAAGACAGATTTTCATCTTCGAAATCAATGAAGCCGACCTGGTATTGATCAACTGCATTGCCGATTTCCCGCATAACCGCAGCGACGCTTCTCCGGCGGTAAGCCGGCCCTGACTGGGCCCCGACACTGCAGTAGGTGCAGGCCATCGGGCATCCGCGGCCGGCCACAATGACCATGCTGCCGCTTTTGCCGCGGCGGTAGAAGCGCTGGTTGATAAGCTCGGCCGCCGGCAGCGGAAAGTTGTCCGGGTGCCGCATCCGGGCCGGAGAATTGATGTGAAGCGAGCCGTCCTTGCACCTGAACACAAGACCGGGTATGGCGTCAAATTTTCCCCCCTCCGAAAGCGCTCGTGCCAGCAGCGGCATGGGCACTTCGCCCTCGCCCCGCACGACAAAATCGACAGCTGCAGATTCCATTACGGCTTGCGGCATGGCCGTCGGATGGTGGCCGCCCATAACAATTTTACAATTCGGGAGATAGGCTTTGACGGTTTCCGCTGTCTGAACGGCCTCCTGCGCATAGGGTGTAAATAATGACGAGATGCCCACTAAAAACGCTCCTGACGCTTTGGCTTTTCTGCCGATATAGTCAAAACTGTAGCCGAAGTGTTTATACTGATAAAACAGGGCAAACGGTGAGCGGTCCGGTTGGGCGTAGTACTCCCGTAAGTAGCTCATTTCCTGCGGTAGATCGCGCAAACGTGATTTGGAAGTGGCCAATGCATCCAGAATCTCCACTGAAAAACCGCTGGCGGTCAGAGTCGATGCGATGCAGGCCAAACCATATGGAATGGTTCGTTTGGCAGTGAGATAGAAGTCTCTGATCGGCGGCTGAATGAGAAGAATGTCGGGCATGTTGTTGCGTCTATTGAGTTTGTTGAGTTGATAGGGAAAAGGATAAAGGTAAAAGGCTAAAGGTGAAAGGAATAAAAGCTGGAAAGCTGGAATGCCTGGATGCTGGAAGGCGTTAAGGGTCCAGCTTAACGGATCTTTTTTGCCTTTTTCCCTTTGAGCTATGAGCTACGAGCTATCAGCTGACGCGCAAGCGTCCCACCTTCTGCTCTTCTCACCTTCTTACCCTCTCACCTTCCCACCTTCTCACCTTCTTCTTTTTTACGATACCATTCGCTTCAACTGGGGTAAAAACTTATGATTGGCCTTGGGCAGTGGATAGGTTTCGAGTTCGTCAAGCTCGATCCAGCGAAAATCCACGGGGCCTTTTAATTTTACCCGGCCGGAAGCATACGAGCAGCAAAATACATCCATCAGAATTTTAAAATGGGTGTAAGCGTGTTTGACCTTGCAAAGATGCGTGTCTATTCCGACCGTTAGATTGACTTCCTCTTTGATCTCTCTGATGCAGGCTGCTTCGGGTTTTTCTCCGTTGCGGATCTTGCCTCCTGGAAATTCCCACAGGCCCCCAAGCAATCCATCATCTTTGCGGCGCGTAATCAACACCCGGCCGTTTTTAAATACAACGCCGACTGCGATCCGATACTGCGGTGTCGGGGATTTTTTCAGCTTCCTGGGAAATTCGGCCGTCCGGTTGGATTGGTAGGCCTGGCACTGCGTCTGAACCGGGCAGGTATCGCAAAGCGGATTCTGCGGTTTGCAAACCGTGGCGCCGAGTTCCATCAGGGCCTGATTGAAGATCCCCGGCCGGCGGTTGTCCAGTATATTTGCGGCGGCCGTCTGATATATTTTGTTCGATGTTGATTTGTTCACCGCAGCTTCCATGGCGAACAGGCGGGAGAGCACACGTTTGACATTCCCATCGACAACCGGGTAGGGCTTATCAAAGGCGATACTCAGCACAGCGCCCGCAATATAATCACCAACACCGGGTAATTTACGAAAATCCTGCCAGCTTTGCGGAACAGCTCCCCCGTACTGGTCAAAAACCATGCCCGCGGCGCTGCGCAAATTGCGGGCGCGGGCATAATATCCCAGACCCTCCCAGGCTTTGAGAACTTCCTGCAGACTCGCCCGGGCCAGGTGTTTTATATCCGGGAAGCGTTGCAGAAATTTTTGGTAGTATGGCAAAACCGTGTTGACCTGGGTTTGCTGCAACATTACTTCGGAAACCCAGATGTGGTATGAATTTTTTGTTTTGCGCCAGGGCAGATCCCTGTGATTTGCCGAATACCATTCGGTCAGGGCTTGGCGCAAAAATTGTATTTCTTTCTTTTGCATGTCCGTATAGGGTGTTAATAATAGAGTATGTGCATTTTGATATAGGCGTTTCAAGCATCTGAATTGTTACGCATTTTTTATCCTGATTGATTCAACAAATCGATCCCATGAGCGCTGAACCCTTGAACCCTGAACGGCTAAACTCTATTCACCGCATAATCTTTCTTAGTATTCTGAGCTTGTTGCCATAGGGCGGGTAGCGCAACGGCGCGTCTAATCGGAAATATCTTCTAAGAATGCTCTTTTGGTGAGAAAACGTATCAAAGCTTCGCTTGCCATGATAACTGCCTATTCCACTGCTGCCGATTCCGCCGAACGGCAAATGCGGATTTGTAAAATGCAGCAAGGTGTCATTGATGCAACCGCCGCCGAACGGGATGTCCCTGATAATTTTTTCGCGATGCTGCTTATTGTTGGAAAAAAGATATAATGCCAGCGGCGCGGGCTGCGATTTTATCCGGGCAATTACTTCCGCTAAGTCATCAAAGGCGATTACCGGCAGGATGGGACCGAAAATCTCCTCCTGCATAATGGAATCATCCCAGGCAACCGCATCTATAATGGTCGGAGCGATATAAAGATTCTCTCGATCGGCCTGACCTCCGGCAATTATGTCTCCATGCTGCAGGAGTTTTTCCAGACGCAGGAAATGTTTTTCGTTAATGATCCGTGGATAGTCGGGACTTTGCCGGGGGTCGCGGCCGTAGAACTGACTGATGCAGGTTCTCATCCGGTCAGTCAATTCCGCTTTAAGGCTGCGGTGCACCATCAGATAATCCGGAGCGATGCAGGTTTGGCCGGCATTGATGAATTTCCCGGAGACAATCCGTCTGGCCGCCGTAGATAAATCTACATCGCGATCCACAATACACGGGCTTTTGCCGCCCAGCTCCAGGGTAGACGGTGTCAGATTTCTAGCGGCCGCCTGCATGACAATTTTGCCGATACCGGCACTACCGGTAAAGAATATATAATCAAAGTTTTCGTCCAGCAACGCTCGGCTGACCTGTGCATCGCCTTCGATGACAGCAATGAAGTTGCGATCGAAATTCATACCGATGATTTCGCTGAGTATCCGAGCGGTGGCAGGCGCGAGTTCCGAGGGTTTTACCACGCTGCAGTTGCCGGCTGCCAGCGAGCCGATCAAGGGTCCGATGACCAGTTGAAAAGGATAGTTCCAGGGAGAAACAATGAGCGCTACCCCGTATGGTTCCGGATAAACGAAGCTGGCACCCGGAAATTGAAATAAATGGGTCCGAACCCTTTTGGGTTTGACCCATTTAGCCAGATGCTTTCTGACAAATCGGATTTCATCCAGAACAAGGCCCACCTCGGTTAGATAGCCTTCATAGGCCGATTTAGAAAGGTCCTGATGCAGGGCGTTTAATATATCTTTTTGATGGTCGCGGATGACGCTGTAGAGGGTATCAAGTCGGGCGCCGCGAAAGCCGAGGTCCCGGGTCTGTCCGGAATCATAGAAGTTTTTCTGGCCGGCCAAGATGGTTTTTATATTTTCCATGATGCTGCCGTCGTTCATACATTTTCAGGATCCGGGCATTGGGCGACGCTCCGCGCCAGGGCACGCATATGTGCTTTCTCGGCCTGGGCGAGGGCCAGAAATGTTTCCCGGGCCTCGGAACCGGCGCTGCGTTCGGCCAGTACCCGGTACAGGTCAAATGCGGCGTATTCAATGGTAAGCGCCAGGTCGATCACCGCCGAGCAACCTCGGCCGGCTTCCGCCTCCAGCATGTTGCAGGCGTCTTCGAAACTCCGGCCGCCTTCTAAAATATCACCTGCCAGGCGCTGATACAGCTGGTCAAACGGCGGCGGGCCGGGTTCGAGTTCCTGCCAGAAACGATAAATCAGCGTCGCATGCCCCTTCTCTGCGATGGCGATCTGCTCGAAGGCCCGTCCTATGGGATTGCCACTGTATTTGTCACTTGCCAATCGGTAGAACCGCCAGGCGCCTTTTTCCAGATCCATTGCGGTGGCCAGCAGCCGGTCCGGTTCCTGGTCCATATCGAAAATTTGCACTTTGGGATAGCCCGTTAAGGTAATGCCTTGCCAGTTCCGAAGTCCGCCCATTAAATTGAAGACGGATTTTTGACAGATCTCACTTTCGCCGGCCAATGAAGCCGCCCATTGCGAGCGCCCGCCGTTGTCGCAGTAAAATATCAAATCCCGGTCGCCCGGCAGGGAAAACAGCCTGGTTTCAACCTCGGCCAGCGGCATGAGCCTGGCTCCCGGAAGATGGCCCAGTTCATATTCCGACTCCTGGCGCACATCGATTACCAGGTAATCCTTTTCGTGGTGATTTTTCAGGTACTCTCTGAATTCTTCGCTGGTCAGTGATTTGAATTCCAGGTTGTCCATGGCGATGCAGTTGATTTAGTTGATAGAATTTATTGAGGTTATTTAGTTGATAGTTGGCATTTCATAGTTGACAGCAGAAAGGCTGGGATGCCGGAATGCTGGAAGGCTTTAATGGTCCAACTTAATGCATCTTTTTTGCCTTTTTCCCTATGAGCTATGAGCTATCAGCTGACGCGCGAGCGTCCCACCTTCTCACCCTCTCACCTTCCCACCTTCGTCTTTTTTCAGCTTCCGAGCCTCCCCGCCTCTTACCCTTTTCCCAGAATCCGGTCCAGCATAATCCGGGTGTCGGTGGTGGAATCGGTGCAGGAACCGTTGCGGCATACATGAGCGGTGGCCTTGCCTTCGATAACCTGCAACCCGTCGGTATATCCGGCAAACCGGGCCAGTTGCTCGGCATTTTGATCCGATTTAACAATGGCAACCTTGTTGGGTGCAAAATTAAGATTCAAGGCCGCCACCAATTGCCGGGTGTCCGTTGCCTGCGGTTCGCCGGTGATAATTACTTCCTGGCCCGGTTGCAGGGCAAAATCAAGCGCACCCAAAAAATGGGTAAAGGCCTGGGGTTGAGATTTTACCGTCCCGGCAAAGGCCCTAATCTGGGCTTGGGTCCGGTCTTCCCACCGCGGGTCGCCCGTCAATCTGAACAGTGTCACCAGGTTGAACAAAGCCACCGAATTGGCCGAGGGTATGGCCCCGTCATACAGCTCCTTCGGTCGTACCGGCAGATCGACACTTTCGCCGGAAGTGGAGAAAAAACCGCCGTTTTTTTCATCCCAGAAGTCCTCTATCATAATTTCCTGCAGCGCGCGAGCTTTTTCGGCAATTGCCAGGTCAAATGTTGTCTGGTAAAGGCTTAAAAGTCCCTGAATTAAAAAAGCATAGTCGGAGGCCTGAGCTTTTACCGCCAGCTCACCGTCGCGGAAACGGTGGTAAAGGCGCCCGTTGCTATCCGTCATCTGCGTCAGGATAAACTCAACGGCCCGGCGGGCGGCAACTTCATATTCGGGCTTGTTTAAAATCCGCGCTCCCAGCGCCAGCGCCGCAATCATCAGCCCGTTCCAGTCGGTGAGGATCTTGTCGTCCTTTAAAGGATGAATCCGTTTCTCACGATGTTGAAACAGCCGGTCGCGAATTTTCTCCCATTCCTCGCGCAGTTGATTTTCCGGTACATTCAGTTTTACAGCCCATTTGTTCAGAGGAGCCGTCAGGTGCAGGATATTGGCGCCGGTTTTCTGACGGCTTGCTTCATCGACAAAGTTGCCTTCCGGACTTAACCTTAAGATTGTTTCCCACCGCGATGCGCTTTCACTGCCCAGCACCCGGCGAAATTCCTCTGATGTCCAAACGTAAAACTTACCTTCCTCGCCCTCGCTATCGGCGTCTTCAGCCGAGTAGAAGCCGCCTTGGTCGGCGGTCATGTCCCGCAGGACATAGGTCAGGATATCGGCGGCCGTTTCGGCGAACAAGGCGTCTCTGGTAATTTGATAGGCTTCCAGGAAAGCGGTGGCGATCAGGGCCTGATCATAAAGCATTTTTTCGAAATGTGGCAACAGCCATCGCGCATCGGTGGAATAGCGATGAAAGCCGTAGCCGACGTGATCCCATATTCCGCCCAGACGCATAGCGGTTAATGTTTTTTGGACCATATCCAGGGCCTGCGCTTCTTCGGTGCGATGGTAAAAGCGCAACAAAAAAAGCAGTCGATGCGGGGTGGGAAACTTAGGCGCGGGTTCAAACCCGCCATGCTGCGAATCAAAGGATTTTTTTATCTGCGTGTAAGCCAGCTCCAGCAAAGCGACATCCGGCTCCTCGGATGAGGTATAGGCAAAAGCCCGATCCAGATTGGCGGCAATGCTGGTGGCCGAGGTTTCGATCTTTTCATTTTGGTTGGACCAGAGGTTTTTTACCTGCCGGCAGATGTCGATAAGGCCTGCCCGGCCTTGACGGCTTAGTTTGGGAAGATAGGTGGCGGCAAAAAAAGGTTTTTTTTTAGGGGTCATGAAAATGCTCAAGGGCCACCCGCCGCTTCCGGTCAGCATCTGGCAGGCAGCCATATACACGGCGTCGATGTCGGGGCGTTCTTCGCGATCCACTTTAATGCAGACAAACGTATCGTTGAGATATTCCGCGGTTTTCTGATCTTCAAAGGATTCTTTTTCCATGACATGGCACCAGTGGCAGGTGGCGTAGCCGATGGAAAGAAAAATGGGTTTGTTTTCGGCGACGGCTTTGGCAAAAGTTGCCTCGGACCAGGGGTGCCAGTCAACCGGATTATGGGCATGCTGGATCAGATAAGGACTTTTTTCGTTGATGAGATGGTTGGGAGACATGAATTACTCCTTTTGTGTTTAGGACAGTCATTACGCCGGTTATATCAGAGCGTGTTTTGTCTTGCGGATGAAATAAAGCAAGGAGGCGGGGAAGCCGGGCGGCCGGAAAGCCTGGCTGCAAAAAAACCACCCTTGCGCTTCCTGTTTCAAGCTTCCCCGCCTCTTGGCCTATCTGTTAATATAGGCACGGAGAATCTTATTGGCAATTAAGTAATATCAGCGGTTTTTCAAATGAGGGTAAGCAGGATAGGTGGTGAGCCGGGAATCTTCAATCGGCTTTCCCACGGTAAAGTGATACAGACTCTGATATCGATGGCCTTTGGTTCCCAGCACTTCATGCACGGCATCGTCAAAGAAACACCCGATACCGGTGCCGCGAACCCCGTGGGCTTCGGCTTCCAGGTATAAAACCTGGCCGATCATCCCGGTTTCCCAAAAAAGCTGCCGGTAGCGATAGGGCGCGCTGCAAATCGCAGCGTTAAACACGGCAATCATGCCCAGCGAAAAAGCGCCGTCGCCGGCGATATCCTGATGGCAGCTCACCAGCGTGGCCTGCTGCCGGAAATTTCCCTTTTGCAGCAGATAAAGCGGAAAATCCTTTTCGATCGACTGCCAGACAAAGCCTTCATCGGCGGACTTTTTCAGCAGGTCGATATCTTTTGCTCTTCGTAGAAAACAATATAAACCAGGTGCCAGGTCCGTCACGTGATGGAGGAAAATGAGCAGGTGAATTGAAGGCTGCGTGAGTTCTACATCAAAGGGTGCACAGGTGTTGCGGGGTTGGGTTTTATCCAGTATGGCCAGAAATTGGGTTTTGCTCATCGATCCGCTGCGGTCAAGCGCGGTGGCGCTGCGCCGTCGGCGGATGATCTGAGCGGCGGTGAGTTGGCTGGTCGCTTGATAATGCCAATCCTCATGGCCGAAATCGTATTTTTTTTGTGGGGTTGCCGGCTTGCGGGTCAGATTTGCAGTTTGGTAAATGATCTGCCAGTTGATCCGTTGTTTGCTCAGGGTGTTGGGTATGCCCGTAAAGGCCAACCGACCAAAATCTGTAACGACGGATCGCGGCAGCGAACGGGGAATATCAGACCGGTCATTGGAATGCACGAAGCATAATAAATCCGGATATTCTTTTTCCAGATCTGCAAAGCGGGTCTTCTCAAATCCCAGTATGGTATCAAGGGCATCATCTGAGAGTCCGTTCAGATACGTCGCTTTCCAGCCGAACAGGTTGGCGGCAATACTGAGAGCGGCCAGGGCATGTCCGACATCGTGATTGCAGTAGCGAAAGGCGCGCTCCCCGTATTTCCAGGATTCACGCCAGAAAATACTGCTCAAGCCGATCAGAAAGCCGCTGCCTCTGAAATGCGTCAAAATTTGCTGCTGAATCTCTGCGGTAAGCAGGGCCCGTTCTTCCAGGCAATGGGTTAAAGCGTTGTAGTGATAGATTCCTGCCGGCACTGTATCGAGTTGCGGCAATATCAGGTGGGCTTCGGTGGGATGAAGATTGCCGCTTGAGGGATTCATGCGCAGAGCCCATTGCGATCCACCCACGGCTTTCCAGGCCGACAAACCCAACGACAGCTCCAGAACCCCCGCGACAGTTTCGATGGTAAATTCCCGGGCAGGGTTGTTGTCCCGCCGGTACAAATCCGGATGCGCCGCTGCGGGGTCTTTTTTTAGAAGCGGGAGTTCGACAATTCGTGTTTTTTCGTAGAAGCGGAACGGATTCGGCTGGTTTTCCCAGTCCATATATCCCGCAGATCTGGCATAGTTCCTGAAATGGTGCTTGGTTTCTTCGTGGTAGCGAACAATGTCTGCGACACTATTTTTGCCATCAACAGGTGTCATTGGGAGGTGTCATTGGGCGGGAAAAAAAGGCAACACCTTCGGGTGTTGCCTTTTATGCTGTCTGCCAAATTGAATTATCAACTGCAACTGCTGCCGCAGCTTGAGCATGACGATGCCGGTCCGAAATCGATGTTGGAGCTTATTTTAAACCCATACCCTAAAAAATCCACCGTCACGGGCCTGGCCTTTTCGTCAAAATCCTTATCCAGGACAAATTGAAATCCATTAACATCGTACACATTATCTGTTTTTTTGGGCTCATCCAGAGCCATTGCCAATGAAGGGCCGCCTCACCCGCCCTCATTGAGAAAAATGCGAATCGGAACGATTTCGCGATCCTTAAAATATTCTGAAATTTGCTGGCTTGCTGCTTCGGTAACCTCTACCATATCATCCTCCTTAAACTGAAATATGATCAGCGCAATTCAACTGGCGGGAATGGACCTGATCGTGAAATTTTACCCACATGTTAATTACCTGGATCAATTTTGTCAATGGCTATTATCCGATTCGAGTGATGTCCCGTCCGCGCGCCGGTCTATGCACCTATGGAGCGAATATAATCTTGATAGACCTTCAGATCCCCGGGAGAAAAAAGCATAAAAATCACTTTTTTGACGGACGTATCGGATCCAAGAAAATCGCAGGCCGTGTCCACCGCAATTCGACAGGCTTGCTCGATGGGGTAGCCGTACACCCCGCAGCTGATGGCCGGAAATGCTATCGAGGCCACGTTGTTTTCAGCTGCAAGCTTCAGGCTGTTGCGGTAGCATGCGGTCAGCAGTGTCCGGTCCCGCGGTTTGCCGCTATAAACCGGGCCCACCGTGTGAATAACAAAGCGGGCCGCAAGGTTATAACCTCCGGTTAATCGGGCTTCGCCGGTGGGGCAGCCGCCCAGGCGGCGACACTCTTGCAGCAGCCCCGGTCCCGCTGCCCGGTGAATGGCACCGTCAACGCCTCCGCCGCCCAGCAGGGATGTGTTGGCCGCATTGACAATGGCATCTACATCCAGCCGGGTGATGTCCCCCTGTTTGGCTTCTATTTTATCCAGAATATTTTTTTCCATTGCTTCCCCCATAAACGGAGTTTATTGAGTGGCTAGGGTTTATAGAGTTGATTCAGTTGATAGGTGACAGCTCATAGGAAAATTCATTTATGCCGACCGATTTCGTAGGGCGGGCCTCCGTGCCCGCCGAAATGGGTCGGCACGGAGGCCGACCCTACGCCAGCGCCAAACCAAAGTTTCTTTTATGATCAGACCGACATTTATTTTGGCCAGCGATCCGCCGGCGGAACCCCTGAAACCTTAATCTAAAGATCATACAAGGTTTCATCTCTGGTCGGAGCGGGGCGCTTCATGCCTTTGGCAGCACCTTTTTTCTCGGGCAATGCAAACGGATCTTCCTGCTCCAGGAGATCTCCCATTTCGGCTTCGATGGCCTCAGGATCCTCGCCGGCTTCCATGCGCTTTAATGCTTCCTGCATTCCGGCTCCGAGTTGAAGTCCCGTCATATCCGTCAATTTGCGCATCAGATTGGCGGCCTGACGGGGATCATCCTCGTTAATATTTTCGGCTTCACCGGCCAACATTTGCATGGCTTTTTCCATTTTGCCTTCGTCAAGGGGCAGGTCGTCTAACTCACCGTCTTCTTTGGCTTTACCGGTAAAGGCAAATTTAGACATCTGTCTGGAAAGCGTTTTTGTTTTACATTTAGGGCAATTCGGTTTCTTACGGGTGTTGACGGTCCTTGAAAAGAAATTAAAAATTGTATTGCAATCCTCACAGAAAAACTCGTATATCGGCATGATTTCTCCCTCTTGTCTGCATGTGCAATCCATATCTATAACGTTTCGAAAGAATTATAAAATCTGATAAAATCTTTGTCAACTGAATAAGATGAGCGCTTCGCTCAAGGATCCCCGCCGGCAAGCGGATTTTGATGCGGTTTTGCCATCAGCCGGGCCTCAAGCAGCGCAGCATTCATTTCTTCACGGTTGACTTGCAGTCCGTCATTTGTTATGCCACCGGGGACCAAATATAACCGGAAAGGATTTTTATATTATGGAAAAAACACTTTCAATCATTAAGCCGGATGGTGTCCAGCGTGGACTCATCGGCCAAGTCGTCAAACGGCTGGAAAAGAGCGGTCTAAACATCGTGGCCATGAAAATGATCCACATGACCAAAGAGCAGGCCAAGGGCTTTTACGCAGTGCACCGGGAGCGGCCCTTCTTTGAGAGCCTGACGGATTTTATGAGTTCCGGCCCGGCGGTCGTCATGGTTTTGGAAGGGGAAAACGTTATTGCCAGATATCGTGACTTGATGGGCGCCACAAACTATAAAGAAGCAGCTGAGGGTACGATTCGAAGAGAATTTGCCACCGACATCGAAAAAAATGTGGTTCACGGTTCCGACGCACCGGAGACGGCCGCCTTTGAAATATCATATTTTTTTAATCAATTTGAAATCGTAAATGTCCAAGCCCACCAAAATAAATCTTGATAACATCTCAATTGTTTTACACCGTACGCGTTTTCCCGAAAACATTGGGGCTGCCGCCCGGGCTATGCGCAACATGGGCATCTCGCAGCTGATCGTGGTGGAGCCTCAGAATTGTGATCTGACCAAAATCTGTAAGATGGCCACCCACGAGGCATTGGATGTGGTGGAGCAGATGAAAGTCTGCCCGTCGTTGAAGTCGGCTCTGGCTGAATTTAATTTTGTGGTCGGCACCACCGCCCGCCTGGGCGGGCAGCGGAAAGTCGTCAGTTCGCCGGCCAAACTGGCGCCGAAGCTTATTTCCCTTTCCGCTCAAAATCGAATTGCCATACTATTCGGACCTGAAGACCGCGGTCTCACAAATATCGATATCCGTTCTTGTGATATTCTGGTTAACATACCCACGGCCGAATTCTCTTCCCTCAACCTGGCCCAGGCGGTTATGATCATGTGCTACGAGTTGTTTTGCTTCAGCCCGGATAAATCCGGGGAGTTTGCACCGCGTTTGGCCAACCGGCATGAACTTGACGCCATGTACGAACAGCTGAAAGATGTGCTGATGCGTATCTGTTTCATCAATCCGGAAAATCCGGATTATTTTATGAGCAACCTGCGGCATTTTGGCTCGCGCCTGCAGCTCCGGGCCAGAGAGGTGAGAATTATCCGAGGCATTTGCCGGCAGATCGACTGGTATGGGCGCAAGTGTCACGCGGATGGACGCAAGCAGGGAAGGGAGGAGCCTGAGGATTAACCCGGACGAGCCGAGATAGAAAAGATGAACATCGAACATCCAACGTCGAATCTTCAAAGACGGATAAGTTTGGGAGGGGCAATCAAACAGATTTTTGCAGGATTCTTTCCGATATTGCCTTCCCCATGGCGGCGGTCCCCACGGCCTTGCTTTCATCCTGTGCAATGTCAACGGTGTGGGTGCCGGCTCTGAGAACATCGCCCACCGCCTTTTCAACGGCATCGGCTGCCTGAGCATGCTGCAGGCTGAATCGCAGCATCATGGCTGCGGACAGGATCTGGGCCACCGGGTTTGCAATCCCTTGGCCTGCAATGTCCGGTGCCGAGCCGCCGGCGGGCTCAAAAAGACCGAAGCTTTTTTGGTTGATGCTGGCCGAGGGCAGCAGCCCCATAGAACCGGTGAGCATGGCACATTCATCGCTCAAAATATCGCCGAACATGTTGCCGCACAACAGCACATCAAATTGATGGGGATCTCTCACGAGCTGCATGGTTGCGTTATCAATATAAATATGGTTTAGCTTGACATCTTTATATTTGCGGCCGATGTCACTGACAACTTCCCGCCACAGCACCATCGCCGACAGCACATTGGCCTTGTCGACCGATGTCACCAGTTTACGTCTGGTTCGAGCCAGTTTGAATGCCATTTCGGCAATTCGTTCGACTTCCTGCCGGGTATACACCATGGTATCAAAGGCTTTTTCGGCGGGACCGTAGCCCTCTCGGCCCTTGGGCCGGCCGAAATAGATGCCGCCGGTAAGCTCCCGGACGCACAGAAGGTCGAATCCGTCTTTCACGATATCCGAACGCAAGGGGCTGGCGCCGGCCAGCGCTTTAAATACTTTGGCCGGTCTCAGGTTGCAAAAAAGATCAAAGTGTTTGCGCAAAGGCAGTAAGGCGGCTCTTTCAGGCTGCTTTTCCGGCGGCAATGCCTCCCAGCGGGGGCCGCCGACAGAGCCCAGCAGAATTGCATCGCAGGATTCGCACAGCCTGAGCGTCTGATCGGGCAAGGCCGTGCCGTGCTTATCGATCGCAACACCGCCGATATCGGCATATTGATATTTCAGTTCAAAGTCAAATTTTTGCTGAACGGCATCCAGGACTTTAACAGCTTCCTGCATCACCTCGGGGCCGATACCGTCTCCGGCGAGCACTGCAATGTGTTTCATGGTTTCCGATCCAAAATTGGTTTATTTGACTCAATCCGTGTCGGACTTGAGCACGGCCAGAAACGCCGACTGCGGAATCATTACTTTGCCGACCATCTTCATGCGTTTTTTGCCTTTTTTCTGCTTCTCGAGCAATTTGCGTTTTCGCGTAATGTCACCCCCATAGCATTTGGCGGTGACATCCTTGCGAAAGGCCGACACGGTTTTGCGAGCGATAATGTTGCCCCCGATGGCTCCCTGAATCGCGATTTTAAACATCTGACGCGGAATTTCATCGTGCAATTTTTCGCAGGCCGTTCGTGCGCGGGCAACGGCATTGTCTCTGTGCACAAGCAGGGATAAGGCATCCACCCGTTCGCCGTTGATAAGTATGTCAACTTTGACCAGGTCCGTGGGCCTGAAATCGATTAAATCATAATCAAAGGATCCATAGCCCTGGGTTACTGATTTGAGCCGGTCATAATAATCATAAACCACCTCCGCCAGAGGCAATTCGAAAATCATCTCGAGCCGGTCGCTGGTGAGATACTGATAATTTTTATTTACCCCGCGCCGATCGAGGCTTAATTTCATGACCGCTCCCATGTAACGGTCCGGCACGATAATCGAAGCTCGAATAAAAGGCTCTCTGGTTTCGGCGATGAGGGTCGGATCCGGGTACAGGGCCGGGTTGTCGATGGTTTTTTCAGCTCCGTCATTCATACGCAAGTGATATTGAACTGAAGGTGCGGTGAGAATCAGAGAAAGGTCGTATTCCCTTTCGAGTCTTTCCTGGACGACTTCCAGATGCAACAGACCCAGAAATCCGCAGCGGAAGCCGAATCCCAGTGCAACGGAAGTGTCTTTTTCATATATCAGGGCGGCATCATTTAATTTGAGTTTTTCAATTGCGATCGCCAAATCTTCGTATCCATCAGATGCCACAGGATAGATGGAGGAGAAGACCACCGGCTTGGCTTCCTTGAAGCCGGGCATGGGCGCATCGCAGGGCCTGTCCTTTAATGTGATGGTGTCTCCGCAGCGGGTATCGCTGACGGTCTTGATGCCCGCTGTCATATAGCCTACCTGGCCGGCGGACAGCTGTTTTTGTTTTATCATGGCGATTTGAAATAAGCCGACTTCTTCAACCTTGTAGGTCGCATTGTTGGACATGAAACGGATTCGGTCCCCGGTAGCCAGACACCCATGGAAGACCCTGAGGTGTACGATGGTGCCGCGATAAGAATCATAATGGGAGTCAAAAATCAGGGCTTTCAGCGGCAAGTCGGGGTCACCGGTCGGCGGCGGCAATCTGAGGACAATTGCCTCCAGCAACTCTTCGATCCCGATTCCCTCTTTAGCGGATATTAGAAGGGAGTCATCCGGATTCAGACCGAGATCGTCTTGTATTTGTTCTTTTACACGGTCAATATCTGCCGACGGCAAATCTATTTTATTGATGACCGGAATAATTTCCAGGCTATGCTCCATGGCCAGATACAGGTTGGCCAAAGTCTGGGCTTCAACGCCCTGACTAGCGTCAATCACCAGGAGGGCACCTTCGCAGGAAGCGAGGGAGCGTGAGACTTCATAGGAGAAATCAACGTGGCCGGGAGTGTCGAGAAGATTTAAAAAATAGGATTTACCGTCTTTGGCGACGTACGGCAGACTCACCGTGTGGCTTTTGATAGTAATGCCGCGTTCCCTTTCAATATCCATGCTATCGAGAATCTGGTCCTGAAACTCCCGCGCGGAGATAATATTCGTAGCTTGAATGAGTCGGTCTGAAAGGGTAGATTTACCGTGATCAATATGGGCGATGATACTGAAATTTCTTATATTTTGCATTGAGTCGCGATCTTGTAAATTCGCCTTGGCGCGTGTGATAGTTCGATAAAAATGATGATATCAGCAAGCCGGCAAAAGAAAGTTGACAGTGTTTATCTTTCCGGCTATACTTCAACATATAATTAATAAATTTAGCCTTTTACCAATATTTACCGGCTTCTGTCAAGTCTGCAGTAGCTTTATATTGGTTTTATCCGGTAATTTCTATGGCACCATCCAGCGGAAATATACGCGTCTTAATCGTCGATGACGAAGAGGCGGTGCGCAATACCATGAATGAGTATATCCAAACGGCCGGCTATATTTCCGAGGCGGTCTCCTGTGCCGAAGAAGCCCTGAAAATACTGAGGACCGACAACTTTCAGGTTGTTATCACGGACATTATCCTGCCTGCCATGGGCGGCCTGGAACTTACCAAAGCCATCAAAAAGACCAAAGATTCCGATGTCATTGTGATGACCGGTTACAGCGATGACTATTCCTATGAAGAAGCGATCAATATCGGTGCCAGCGATTTCGTTATTAAACCGGTCCGTCTCGAGGAGCTTTTGCTGCGGTTAAAGCGGGTCCTCAAGGAGCGCGAGCTCACCAAGGAGCGGGTCCGAATGATGGAAAAGCTGCAAAAGCTGGCTGTCACCGACGGTTTGACGAAGCTTTACAATTCAAGATCATTTTACTCCCAGCTGGAAACGGAGGTTGATCGCGTTAATCGTTACAAGCACCCGCTCTCACTGCTGCTGCTCGACCTTGATCACTTCAAAGATTACAACGATAACTACGGTCACCTCGAAGGCGATAAGGTACTGGTTCGATTCAGCCAGATCATTAAATCCTGCTTGAGAACCAACGACTCAGCCTACCGCTACGGCGGAGAGGAGTTTACGGTTATTTTGCCGGAAACAGGCGGGGCAGAGGCCAAAACGGTTGGGCAGCGAATTCGAGCAGCGTTGGAAGCCGAGCGATTTTCACCGCCTAACGGAGAAGCGGTTACCATCACCATCAGCATCGGGGTTACGGAATACCATCCCAAGGAAGAACTGTCTGCCTTTATCAAACGCGCCGACAAAGCCATGTATCTCTCCAAGCAGAACGGACGCAACAAGGTTTCCGCGCTTTATGCCGAGGACACTCATGAATGATGGTATTGAAAGACGAATGACCGGTGACCAGTGACGAACAGTGGATGTCGCTGCGTTTGGCGATTTTTATGAAATCATTTTAAATCGACAAAATCCTGATACATTCGTTCGGCATTCGACGTTCGACATTCGTCGTTCCCACCCCTTACTTTAATGCCACTTTAAGGTACAGATCTCCCCGTTGACCCGTTGGATATTGTTTTCCCAGTCCTCTGAGCCGCAGCTTGTGACCCTCCTGAATCCCAGCCGGTACCGCCACCTTGAAGAGGCGTTTATGAAATCCCCGCGGAATGTTGATCAATTTATAGGTACCTGCGGCAGCTTCATGCGCTGTGATGGTAATTGTGCCGTAAAGGTGCGGATCAGGTCCGGGGCCGACCGGCCGAATAGCCTGAAGATGCGGGGATTTTCGGCGCGCGGTTACGCGACGAACTGCCTCGGGCGGCTCGGCGCCCGGTAGTGCCAGCAAAATCTTTAAGCATAAAATGCCGAAGATAAACCCTCCGATATGCGCCCACCAGGCAACACCGCCTGCCTGGCCATGGCTGGCGGCTGCGCTGATAAATTGAAATAGGAACCATAATCCGAGAAAGAAATAGGCCGGGATCTCCAGAAAATAGGGAATAAAAAAAATGGGGATGAGAGTTAAGATTTTAGATCGCGGGTATAGAACAAAATAAGCGCCCATCACACCTGCAATCGCACCGCTGGCACCGATGGTGGGGACATTGGAGTTCAGATTTAAAAGAAGATGGGAAATCCCCGAGGCGAATCCGCAGCAAAGGTAAAATACCAGGTAACGCCCGTGACCCAGGCGGTCTTCAACGTTGTCGCCGAATATGTAAAGCGACCACATATTGCCGAGCAGATGCCAGAAACCGCCATGCAGAAACATAAAAGACAAGAAGGAAAAAACCTGGTACGGGTTGCTGAAATAGATGCTGATTTGAGGATTCGTATAACGAGCCGGCACCAGACCGAAGATATAAACGAACCGGTCCCCCTCGGCTCCCAACGACAGTTGAAACAGGAAGACAAGCACATTGATGCCGATGAGGACGTTGTTGACAACCGGATAATTTCGGGCCTGGACCGTATCACGCAGAGGGATCATAGTTCGGGTTTCGCGTTACGGGTTAGAGTTACGAGTTACGAGGTGCGGGTTGCAGGTTACGCGTTACAGGCGATAAAGGCATAGCGCAGAAGGCAAAGCGCATAGCGTGAAAAAAAAATATTAGTGAATCCCTGATCGTTCAGAACTTGAAAATTTGCAGAGAAATGAAAATAAAAGCAAATCATCAATACGTGTTCCGTGCGCCTTATACCCAATGCCTTGCGCCTTTTTCTTTTATCCTACCAGCTATCACCCATGAGCTATCAAGCGGCGCGTCGGCGCCCGCACCCCGCAACACGCACCGCGCAACTCGAACCCCGCACCGCGTAGCCCGCACCCCGCATCATGCCTGCGCTGCCTTTATGCGGTCAAGGTTGAGTTGAAGTTTTTGCTGCTTTTCCAGCAAGGCGCTTTGTTTCTCCTTCACTTTGTCAATCACATCGGCCGGTGCCTTGCTCAGAAAACCTTGATTTGCCAGTTTTTTGTCCACCGCTGTCAGTTCGGTTTTCAATTTGTTGATTTCCTTGGCCAGGCGTTGGGTTTCTTTGCCGAAGTCAATGATACCTTCCAGGTCGACAAAAATCGAAGCATTGTTTACCACTGCGGTGGCGGATGACCTCGGTCTTCGGCCGGAGTTTTGAACCGTGAGCGAATCCAGCCGGGCAAGATTGAGGAGCAGGTCGCGTTGACGGTCAATTACTTCCCGGGTAGAGGTGTCCTCTGATACAATCAAGACCCGCAAGGATAGAGACGGAGCAATGTTCATCTCGCCCCGTACATTCCGGATGCCCGTAATTACACTCATCAGGATCCCCATTTCAGATTCAGCTTCCCGGTACTGATAGGCTGCGGCATTCTCGGTGGAAAACTCGGGATAGCCGGCTTTCATAATTGAACCGCTGGTACCGGGCATATGGTGCCAGATTTCTTCGGTAACAAAGGGGATAAATGGATGCAGCAGCACCAAAGTATCCCGCAACACCCGCCACAGCACCGACTGGGCTGCTTCCTTGGCTGCCGGTCCCTGTTTATCGTAAAGGGCCGGTTTGACGGCTTCAAGGTACCAGTCACAGAATTCATGCCATACAAAATTATATAACACTCCGGCCGCTTCATTGAAGCGATAACCGTCCAATGCATTGGCCACTTCGGTTGTCGTCCATGCCAGGCGGGATAGAATCCATCTGTCAGGCAGCGAAAGATTGCGAGCATTCAGCGCTTCATATCCTTGCTGCAGGTGCAACATCGCAAAACGGGATGCATTCCACAATTTGTTAATAAAATGCCGATAGCCTTCAACCCGTTTTTCCGACATTTTGATATCCCGCCCCTGGGCGGCAAACGCCGCCAGGGTGTATCGGAAGGCATCCGTGCCGTAGCGGTCGATGACGTTCAACGGATCGATCACATTGCCCTTGGACTTGCTCATCTTCTTGCCGTCTTCGTCCCGCACCAGAGCGTGAACATACACATCTTTGAAGGGCACGTCATGCATGAAATGGATACCCATCATCATCATGCGGGCCACCCAGAAAAATAAAATATCAAAACCGGTGACCAGCACGGATGTGGGATAAAATGTTTTTAAAAGAGGTGTTTCGTCCGGCCATCCCATGGTAGAAAAGGGCCAGAGGGCCGAGCTGAACCAGGTGTCCAGAACATCGGTTTCCTGCACAAGTTTTGTCGAGTTGCACCCCGGACATGTCCGGGGCGCTTCCATTGATACTGCAATCTCACTGCATTCATCGCAGGTCCAGGCCGGTATCTGATGCCCCCACCAGATCTGCCGGGATACACACCAGTCCCGAATGTTGTTCATCCATTCATAATACGTATTGTTCCACATTGCCGGTATGATTTTTGTCTTACCGCTTTGGACTGCGGCGATAGCCTTTTCTGCCAGGGGTTTGGTCCGTACGAACCATTGTTTGGAAAGATTCGGTTCGACCACCGTTTTGCAGCGGTAGCAGTGGCCCACGCTGTGGCGATAGGGCACGACCTTAACCAGCAGTCCTTCAGTTTCGAGTTCTTTGACCACGGCCCGGCGGCATTCCAACCGATCCATTCCTTCAAACCGGCCGGCCTCGGCGGCCATATCGCCGTCGTCACTGATGACTTTTACACTGGGCAGGTGATGGCGGGCTCCGATTTCAAAGTCATTCGGATCGTGGGCCGGGGTAATCTTCAAACCGCCGGTTCCAAAGGACCTGTCGACGTAGCTGTCTCTAATAATAGGAATTTCCCTCATCATCAGCGGCAGAATGACCTTATCGGATTTAATGTTCCGATAGCGCTCATCGTCAGGGTGGACGGCCACTGCCGTATCACCCAGCATCGTTTCGGGTCGGGTGGTTGCCACCACGATGCCGCCGGACCCGTCCGGAAACGGATAGCGGATATGGTATAGGTGGCCGTCAATTTCTTCGTGTTCAACTTCAAGGTCCGCCAGTGCCGTGTGACAGCGGTGGCACCAGTTGATTATGTAGTTGCCCCGATAAATGAGACCTTCCTCATAAAGCTGCACGAAAACTTTTCGCACAGCCTTCGACAGCCCTTCATCCATGGTAAAGCGTTCGCGTGCCCAGTCACAGGAGGCCCCCAAACGTTTTAGCTGATTGATAATGGCGCTGCCGTATTTTTCGCGCCACTGCCAGACGGCCTCGATGAATTTCTCCCGTCCCAGCTGATGACGGTCCGTGCCCTCTTCAGCCAGTTTTTTTTCGACCACGTTTTGAGTGGCGATCCCGGCATGGTCGGTACCCGGCATCCATAAAACATTATCTCCCCGCAGCCGTCGGTAGCGGCATAAAATATCCTGCATGGTAATATTCAGAGCATGCCCCATATGGAGCACACCGGTGACATTCGGCGGTGGGATGACAATCGAATAGCTTGCCTGGGTACTTTGCTCCTGGGCGGCAAACAGCTGCTCCTTTTCCCAGAATTCATACCAGCGCTTTTCGACCTCGTGCGGTTCGTAACCCGTGTCAAATTGGTTGAGACTCATTTCAATATTGCTCCTTGCTTTTCATTTTTTCAGCAATCGAGGTTTTACGCATCTCCATCCGCCGAAATAAAAAAGGGGATTATAAATTAATCCCCATTAATTTTCCAGCGGTTTTTACGATTGTTTTAGTAATTATCGTCGGGCGGGCTGCTGTCCATTAGAACACCCTTCAAGCGTTCGATCTCTTTGGCTACCGTTTTTTCAATTACATCGTAAATGATTTTTTCTATCCGGCCGGAAAATTTTTCATTGATGACGCGTTCAATGGCCTTATCAATTTGTCCGGGTGAAAACGCGGCTAATTCTTCAGAATGCGGCTCTACCGCTAAATTTTCCTGGATGGCATTCGTGCCTGCAGGGAAATCTTCAGGCGGCGATATCGCCTCTGGTTCATCGATTGGATCTTCTGATAAAAATGCATCCAGTCGATCGACTTGTCGGGCGATTGCACCGGGATCAAAATTAAAATCGAACGCCTCATCTTCCGAGTCCGGCACTGCAGATTGGGCCGCTAATTCAGGAGCCGGGGCATCTTCGGTATTCTCAGCTTCTTCTTTTGTCAACCGCCATTCATCGAGCGCTGCATTGTTGAAATCAGTTTCGGCAGCCTCAGGTTCCGGCTTTTCATCATCATCATCATCATCATTCTTCTTCTTCTGATTCTTCACTGAAAAAGTCGTCGAGTTCGGTGTATTCGCTTTTTTCGTCCGATTCACCGATTCCTATGATAGGTTCCTCTGCGGTCTGCCGGTCCTCTTCTACCTCGATCAGCTCGAGAAAGTCATCTTCCTCTTCATCAACAGTATCCAAAATACCGGCCTGTTCCAACATTTTATCGCTATCGTTCGGATAATGCTGATCAAATTCGGTAATTTCGACAATGTCATCTCCCGTTTCGGCGTCAAAATCCCATGAACCATCCAGGGGGATTACCTCATCGTCATCTTCCAGTTCGGTTGCGTCCTCAAGATCAACAAGCAAGCCATTATCATTTTCAAAGTCCAGAGGTTCGTCCAGAGATTCGTTGTCTTCCAGCGCCACGATTTGCTCATCTTCCTGCGGGTTGGCATCCAGGGCGAGGAGGTTGGCGTCATCATTTGGTTCAAATTCGAATTCTTCGGTCGGTTTGAAACGTTCTCTTGCGTCATCTGAACCTATCGACTGCTCCACGGTTCGGGCGATGATATCATCGCCGCTGTCGGTCTCTTCTCCAATCTTGGTGGGTTCACTATTCGCCTCATCCTCGTCTTCAAAATCAAGTTCAGTGAGGGCTGCCAGATCCGGCAAGTCCTCGATATCGTCATTTCCCAGTGCATCGGCGTCCAGCATGGCGATGGTTGGCGGCGTTCCGCCCGCGCCTTCATTCACATCTGGGTTGTCATTGTGCCGGTGGGAGTCAAATTCCAAGTATTCCGCCGGTTCTTCGGTTTGATCGCGGCGGCCGGATCTATCAGTTTCACCCAGAACCATGCTGACAAAATCCGGTTGATCTTCGCTGCGTTCATCATCCAAGGCAATCAACTCGTCCCCGTCTTCATCCGTTTCATATTCAAGTTCAATTTCCTCTTCGAGGTCAAACAAATCCTCATCATCTTCGACACCTGCTGTGTCAGCGTCCGTTACTTCAGCCAAACTTTCGTCTACCGCATCCGGCTCATTATCCAGTATAATGACATCATCCTCCGAGGCTTTGAATTCGAATCCGTCATCTTTTTTGTAGGGTTCGTCTTCGTCGGATCCCAAAGAATCATTTATGGCCGATGCAATCAGCTCGTCCTCCCCCATGCCGGTTTCATCATCTGCAAACTGATCGTCCAGTTCTAAGATTACATCTTCTTTCAAGATACCGGGTTTTGAAGCTGCTTCCCAAACGGTGAAAGCCTCATTGTCATCATCACTGTCGATTTTATGAGCTTCATCGCTCAGGCCGTCGTTTAATTCTATTATGCCGTCATTCTCTTCAGTCTCAATAATGACCTCATCGGTGAGCTCGATTATGGCATCATCGTCCGATGAGTCGGTCTTGACCGAATTCTGCCGGGGATCTTTTTTATCGATCATAGTTGTCACCAATCGGTAAAAGGAAGGTTGTTCATAAGGTCGAAATGATTTTCAAATTATTATTATCTTTGGGAAAACTATCATATGGCTTGGTAAGTGTCAAGAAATATTAACTTATCAATCCGGTCGTTTCGGCGGGTGGCAGTGAACGAAATTCTGAACCTTGAACCTTTGAACTTATTTATTTCAAAAACCATTTGCAGGATTTGATGATCAGTTATAAGTAAACCGTCATGAGACACTTTTACGTCGATCCGGCAGCCGTGACCAAACCCCTGGTTATACTTAAAGGTTCGGAAGCCCATCACATCAAAAACGTCTTGCGTTTGAAACGCGAGGACCCCATCAAGCTGATTGACGGAACCGGAAATGAATATGAGGCGGTTATCAAAGTCTTGGATACCGAAAAAGTTGAGCTCGAAATCCGGCACGAGTTTCACCCCTCTGCAACTGCTGGTGCACGGATTTTGGTGGCCCAGGCCTTTTTAAAAGAAAAAAAGATGGACGATCTGGTGCGCAAACTCAGCGAACTGGGCATGGCCGGTTGGGTCCCCTTTTTTTCGCAGCGCTCCATTGCCAGGCCGGCTAAAGACCGTCTGGTCGGCCGAACCAACAGATGGAAGCGAATTGCCGCCGAGGCTGTCAAACAATGCCGTCGCAGCGACCTGCTGCAAATTTATGAGGCACTCAGCTTCAAAGAGGTGCTGCAATTCAGCCAAACCTGTGATTTGAAAATTGTTTTCTGGGAAAATGAGACCGTTCCTCTGAACCGGGACCCGGGATCGAAAGGGCAGGTGCCCTTAAAAAAAATTATGCTGATGTTGGGACCCGAAGGTGGCTTTACCGAGCAGGAGATCGAATTGGCTCGGCAAGGTGGATTTGCAGTCGCCGCGCTGGGGCCCCGCATTTTGCGGGCTGAAACCGCCACCCTGGCCGCCTCGACTTTGATCCAATATCTGTATGGTGATATGGGGCTGGGGGGGGACCAGCCGGATTAGAAATTCCGTTTATCTGAGGGTACGATTAGATGTTTGGCAAAGTGATAATCCATGAAAATCCGTTTCCATTAATTAAGATTATGGATCAAAAATTTCTTGACAAAGAATCGGGGGTTTAATAGAAGAGAGCTTCTCAAAATTAAGACCATGTCTATAATTTGGTTTTAATACGCCGAGGTAGCTCAGTCGGTAGAGCAGGGGACTGAAAATCCCCGTGTCGGCAGTTCGATTCTGTCCCTCGGCACCATAAGAAAAAGGATATCAAGCTAATGTTTGATATCCTTTTTTTATTTTGGAAACCAAACCTTTCGATAGGCAGCTCCCTTTCTTGACAAATAATACCCTTAAATGTACCATAACGACTAGAAACAAATGATAAATTGTAGAATCAATTTTTTTGGCTAAATTTTCCAGTTACATCATTTACCCGGACGAAATGGCCCTCGAGATTTTCGACCAATGAGTGAAGTGCGAATTAGTATACCAAAACATAAAATTGCTGATTTTTGTAAACAAAATCAGGTCCGCAGATTATCTTTGTTTGGTTCGATACTTAGGGAAGACTTTGGGCCGGACAGTGATATTGATATCCTGGTGGAGTTCGAGCCCGGCACCCGGATGGGACTCATCCGGCTATCCGGATTGGAGATTGAGCTTGGTAAAATAATCGGACGCAAGGTCGATTTGAATACCCCTGGGTTGCTGAGTAAATATTTTCGCGACCAGATTCTTGCTGAGGCAGATGTGCAATATGACGCAGCATAATGACATGATAAGGCTTCAACATATGCTCGATCATGCAAAGGAAGCAATATAACTGATTGCCGGCAAAGATAAGGCGGAACTTCAGCGCGACCGGGTTTTAGAGCTTGCCCTGATCCGACTGATTGAGATTGTGGGGGAGGCATGTGCGAAAGTCAGTTCTTCGACTCAACTAAAATACCCTTCGATACCTTGGCCGCAGATCATTGGCATGCGCAACCGGTTAATTCATGGGTATGACTCCGTTGATTTGGATGTTTTGTGGGACACCATCGAAGTCGATTTACCGCCTCTTGTTGATGTCCTTGATAAAATTATTGGTCAAAACGGCGAAGAATAAATATACATTGGCCGTTTTATAAGTCGGATCGCCAAGCATATTCAGCGTTAATGATGCTGAAATAATAATCTGGTAAATCAGCTCTCCGCTAATCTCTTCAACGAATACATCCCATCTAACCCCTTGATCGGTTTGGGTTTTTTCTCATGTTTTGAGAAAAATAGATGTTTAAACCGCTGGTAATTTTTAGCCACAAATACCTTTGATCCAATAATTCCCGAATCTGTAAAATAGCGGGTGCGGTATCTGAACCGATCGCTTTTGCTGAGTTGAAATTCTCTGCGGCGCTCCTTTGCCAGCACCTTGTTTTCAATAACCTTCGCGTTGCCTTTCTCTGGCTGGTTCAGCGCTCCTGCCTCATAGACATACCGGCGGTATCTTCTGATGCGCTCTTTTTTGCTTTTGACATTAAATTCCTTTAAACCAAAATCTGTAGATAAAAAGCTGTCCCGGTTGGTGGTCTGGATATGGTAGCCCAGTGAATTCCAGCGGTATTGTTCCGGGAGCTCCACTATCCCGGCACGCAGGGGATTCAGATCGATATAGGCCAGGCAGTTGATCAGCGTCTCGCCGTTTTCAACGATCACGCTCTTAAAACGATCGCCCCAAAAGTAACCCCGCCGGTGGTGGCGCCGGTTGTAAAACCGGGCAAAGTTAACTTTGATTTCTCGCATAAATTCAGAAAGACTGGATAGTTTTTCCCGCAATGATGACACCAGGCCTTCTGCGAAAATGCGCTCATCCCCGTAAAAATCCACATAGCGATTTAGAATATCCTTGTCTGTAAACTTGTGCTCAGGAAACATCCTCACCAAGATATGGAAATGATTTCCCATCAAACAGAATCCTAATATCTCGACTAAATAAAGGGTAGCGTAACGCCTGATCAGATCCAGCATAAAATCTTTTTCGACGTTGCCCAATGGAAAGCCGTCCAGGGCGGTTCTGGACATAACGTGATAAACGGTGCTTTGATCATCAATGATCATTCGTTGCGTTCTGGGCATGATATGCTCCTTTTCTTTTTTATTGATTGTGACTTCCATTGCACATGAATTGATATGTGTCAAGCATAAAGTACCTGTCCCCTATTCTCTTTCTGCCGGCCAAGTGGTTTCAGATGACCGGTCAATGGACAGAAAGATAAAGATAAGAAGTTGCTTTTCCGAAGCGGAAGAATCGGAAAAGGTTAATTGTGTGCCGGAATCAGCTTCCGACTTCGCTCTTCGAGCTACGACGGGACAAGGCAACTCAACATATTGAGGCGTCAATTAAACGGACCAATGACCATCCAGCTAACGGAAGCGGGCTTTGTTGTCAATATCGATTTTTGGAGGTGGAATTGAGAACTTGGGCAAATTCGGACATAGCTCACCGTTTTGCCCGCAGCTTGATTTTTTTAAAGGTAGGCTCCCGTCTTCGTTCTTCGAACTACGCCGCGACAAGGCAACCGGATAATCAGCATCGATGATGTAACGTGTCGCGCCGAAGCAAATGGACAGTAGGCGGACGTGTCACGCCAAAGAAGCAAATCCGCAGCTGGAACTTATCGTGACGAAAATAGCGAAGGCGGATCATCCGCGCCGGGCGATGAGGATTCGTCATATAAGATGAAGGATTCGGTCCGCCTCCGGCGGATTGGCTCGCGGAGGCGGTCTGTGTTTAACATCCCATAAGTCCAGGTGCTTGAGGATTTTTTTGACGAGAGGAATGTTCCGGAAGTGCTTTTTTACAAATGTTTCGGCACCCGGAATCCACCTCGTATTTATCACTTTCTCAAATACCAGCTCTGAATATTTCTGGGCATCCTCCTCTATTTTTCTTTCCGGGGATGGGTCGCCGATAATATTGTAATGGGCGTACTTGATCTTTTCTACCCGGCTGATGCCTCCGTGACGCTGGTGGTGGGCCACAATCTTCTCTACGATTTCTGGCCCGTATGGTTTGAATATTTCCCTGTACGCGTTGGTTATTGTTGCAGTCGAGTCGACGAGAACGCCGTCGAAATCAAAAAAAACATGCTGAGTTAGGTTTATACATGCTGTTTCATTTTCCTGCAGAGAGGTGACAAATTGCTTGACATCATGAAGCTGACAATACATATATGTGTGACAGGTAGGACGTATTACAACTCATATCTAATGTCAATATCAAATTCAACTCAACGGGATAATACCACATGAGACTAAAAACGAAACGTGCTTTAATCACCGGTGGAGCACAGGGAATCGGTTTGGCTATTGCGCAGAGATTCTGCAGGGAGGGTGCACAGGTCTGGCTTGCAGACATGAACCGGGAAAAGGGTATCGCTGCCGCGTCAGCACTGCAGGAGAATGGTGGCACGGCTGCCTTTGTATATCTCGACGTCAGCGACGATGCCAACTGGAATCAGGTGTGCGCTCAGATCGAAGAGGAAGCGGGCGGCATAGATATTCTGGTAAACAATGCCGGTATCAACATTCGTAAAGCGATCGAGGAGATGAGCGGAGAGGAGCTTGACCGCATGTACGCGGTCAACATCAAGGGACCGTTTCTCGGCATCAAGCATGTGCTGCCGATCATGAAGTCGATAGGCGGAGGATCCATTATCAATATGTCGTCCGTCTGCGGCCTTATCGGCCACCTTTACACGCCTGAGGCGTATACGACGGCGAAAGGGGCGTTGACCACCCTTACCAAGGCGGTAGCCTCCCGGTACGGAAAGTTCAATGTGCGCTGCAACTCCATCAATCCGAGCACTGCCGATACCCCGCTGGTGCAGGAGATGCTGAAGAATCCCGAGTGGAAGCAGGAGCGTCTGGGGGAGGTGCCGCTCGGCAGGATGGCAGGTCTTCATGACATTGCGGCGGCGGCACTCTACCTGGCCTCGGAAGACGGCAGTTTTATCAATGGCGTCGCACTGCCCGTCGACGGGGGCGTCACGGCTTATTGACCGCGAGCCTGCACACAGAAGATGGCGGTGAAGGACAGTGGTTGTTCAGGCAGCGGGACGAGCCGGGGATGAGCACGTGAATACCATTCCAATAAAAAATATAAAAAGCGAGAAGGTTCATGCCCAGATATATGAGCAGATAAAAACGCTTTTGCTGGACGGCCACTGGAAGGCCGGGGAGAAGATCCCCTCGGAAGCGGAGCTGTGCCGTATGACCGGCGTCAGCAGAGTATCGGTCAGGACAGCGCTCAAATCCCTCATCGCCCAGGGCTTTCTGGTCTCGCGTCAGGGGGAGGGCACCTTCGTGGTGGACGTCTCCGTCGACATGAACATGGAACTGCTGGTGCCGATAATCGGCCTGGACAAACGCAATATTCTCGAAGTCCTGCAGTATCGCAAAATTCTTGAAGTGGGAATCGTCCCCCTCATCTTCAAGAACCTTACCGAGAGCAATCTCGTGGATCTGGAGAGAAACCTGGTTGAGCTCGAGCAGACGCCGGAAGAAGAAATCGCCACAATTACCGAGCTGGATCTCGAGTTTCACCGCCTGCTCTGTCAGATCTCAGGAAACTCCTTGATCATCAAAGTGAACAGGATCCTGGGAAATCTTTTCAGAAAATCAATGGAAGATGTGGTGATTGCGCTGGGCAACCAGACCGGAAGGAAGTATCACAGAAGAATTTTTGCAGCCATAAGCGAGGGGGACCAGCAGAAAACAGCGGCGCTGGTAGAGGAGCATATCGAGAATACCATAGAGAGCATTGAACGGGCGAAACAAAAAAAATAAGCCGTGGCGGGCGTTTCGATCACGGATAAAAACCAACAACAAACCAGAGGTGAGAAGAGAAAATGGACGAGTCAAAAATGATAGAAGAGCTGATCACATACAGTAAAATCCTCTATGAACGCAAACTGATTCACGCCACCGGCGGCAACACCAGCGTGCGTGACGGTGATGTCGTCTGGATCAGCCAGACAGGTGCAAGGCTCGGCGAACTGAAGGAAAGCGAGGTCGTAAAAGTCGACCTCAACGGTACGGTGCTCGGCGGCAGCGCCCCCTCCAAGGAAATGGGAATGCATCTGGCCATGTATCGGGCCAGGAAGGAGGCACGAGCCGCAATCCATGTCCATCCTACCTTTTCCATTGCCCTGTCGACGCTGATAAGCGAAGAGACAAAAGATGCCGTGCCGCCGTATACCGCAGCCTTTTATGTACGGGCGGGAAAAGTGCCGATGATCCCGTATCACGCCTCGGGCTCTCATTCCCTCCACGTCGCGGTGGAAGCGCTTGCGCCGAAATACCACGCTCTGCTGCTGCGCCAGCATGGCCTGCTCGTTTCCGGAAAGGATATGGCCGATACGCTCGGCATTGTCGAGGAGATCGAACAGTGCTGCCAGGTGGCCGTTGCCGTCGGCAAGACGGGAGAGTATCTCAAGGAATCGGAGCGGGCGGCAATTGATGAGGCAATGGGTAGAACCTGGGAATAATTTTTCATGTGAAGGTACACTATGAATCCACTATTGATGGCTTTTTACGGAGATGATTTTACCGGGTCCGCCGATGCCATGGAGGCGCTGACCATAAATGGCGTCAGAACCGCCCTGTTCCTCGGTCACCCAACCCAGGAGAGACTCAACAAAAGCCTGGCGGATCTGCAGGCGGTGGGTATTTCCGGCGTCAGCCGGACGATGACGCCAAAACAGATGGATGATGAACTGCCGGATCAGCTGGCGCTGCTCAACAGCCTCAACCCGCGGCTGCTCCACTACAAGGTGTGCGCCACGTTTGATTCTTCTGCGGCAATAGGCTCTCTCGGACATGCCGCCGATATTGCCTTTACCGTCATGAATCCCGATTACGGGGTTATTGTCCAGGGGGTTCCCCTGCTTGGTCGCTACATCGTCTTTGGCAATCACTTCACGGTATATGGCGACGAACGGTACCGGCTTGACCGGCATCCGGTGATGAGCAAGCACCCGATCACGCCGATGAGCGAGGGCGATCTGAGGGTACATTTTGCCACCATGTCGAAGAAAACGGTAAAGCTTATCGATCTGCTTCATCTCGGTGAATCCTACGAGGCGCTTTCTGATCGGTTCGACCGCTATGCGAAGGAAAACGACATTATTCTCTTTGATACCCTGGATGACAACCATCTCCTGCAGATTGGCAGGCTGCTGCATGACAAGTCTGCCAACGGCAGTATCTTCGCCATCGGTTCCTCCGGTTTTGAATATGCCATGGCCACCTACTGGCGTAAAAAGGGAATTGTCGACAAACCCAAGGATTTTCCATCCATCGGGCCGGTTGAGCAGCTGATCGTCATGTCCGGCAGTGCGGCGGAAAACACAGCCGAGCAGATCAGATATGCCGTTTCGCACGGGTTCGAGGGGATCACCTTGAACACCGATCTTCTCGTAGATGACCAGACGGCGGCAGACGAGAGAAACCGGGTCATCAGCAAGGGGCTTGAATTTCTGAGAAATTTCAAGAATATACTGATCTCCGCAACAATAGGTCCTGATGACCCGATCATCAAAAAAACGAGAGACAGAATCAGGGAACTTGGCATTGATGCCAGTGAAACCGGGAAAATCATCGCCAAACAGCAGGGCCTTATCCTTCGGGCGCTGTTATCGGAAACCGGTCTTGGCAGGATCTGTGTTGCCGGTGGGGACACCTGCAGTTATTCGCTGCGCCAACTGGATATCCACTCGCTGGAATTGTTGATGCCGATTGCTCCCGCAGCGCCGCTGTGTCTCGCTTTTTCCGACAACCCGTCGTTTGACAGGCTGCAGGTTGCCTCCAAAGGCGGGCAGATTGGTGCGGTTGACTATTTCATACAGGTATTGGAGGGCAGGAGATGACAAAAACCATGAAGGCCCTGGTACTCGAAGAATACAACAAACTCGTCTACAAGGATATGCCGGTTCCGGGTATCAGCGAAACCGAGGTGCTGATCGAGGTGAAGGCCTGCGGTATCTGCGGCAGCGATGTTCACGGCATGGACGGGAGCAGCGGCAGGAGACATACCCCGCTGATCATGGGGCATGAGGCCTCAGGTATTATTGTTGCCCGAGGAGAGCAGGTGAGCTCTTTTTCTGAGGGTGACCGGGTTACGTTTGATTCCACCATCTATTGCGGGAAATGTTTCTACTGCCGGAAGGGACTGATCAACCTCTGCGATAACCGTAGGGTGCTCGGCGTTTCCCCGAAGGAATACCGCCAGCATGGAGCCTTCGCCCAGTATGTGGTTGTACCGGAACATATCCTCTACCGCTTGCCGGATGGGCTGTCCTTCGAACAGGCGGCGATGGTAGAGCCGGTTTCAATCGCCTTCCATGCGGTCAATCTTACCCCGATTTCCCTCAACGACAGTGTCGTTGTGATCGGTGCCGGCATGGTCGGGCTCTTTGTCGTGCAGGCCTTGCGGGCAGCTGGGTGCGGAACCATAATTGCCGTTGATATTGAACAGAGCAAGCTTGATACGGCCCTGAAGCTCGGTGCCGACCATGGTCTGCTGGCCGGAGCGGTCGATGTCCCGGAAGCAGTCAGAGGCCTGACTGAAAATCATGGAGCGGCGCTGGCGGTAGAGGTTGTCGGCAATACTGCCGCTGTCAATACGGCGATCTCCTCTCTGCGTAAAGGCGGCTCCCTCACCATCATCGGCAATCTTTCGCCAACAGTGGAGTTCCCGCTGCAGGAAGTGGTTACCAGGCAGATCAGCGTTAACGGTTCATGTTCATCCTGCGGTGAGTATCCCGCCTGCCTTGACCTGATTGCCCGCGGGGTGATCAATGTTGACGAGATGATCAGCAAGGTGGCGCCGCTGGCCGAGGGTGCAGACTGGTTCCGGCGCCTGTATAACCAGGAGAAGGGGCTGATGAAGGTGATTCTGCAGCCGTAGGGTTTCTCCTCATATCTCGAAAAAACCGGCCGGACCGCAGCCAGGAGCCATTCCGGCACAGTCCGGCCGGTATCCTCTGCTCAACACGATTGTTCTCCGCCGCCGCAGCACGGTCAAACGACCAGACAGGACAGATGCCGCCCCATCTGCGATGAGCCCTTTTTTCTTTTCGAATTGAATTGAATTTTCGTGTAAAATAAAATCATTATTCTTGTATTCGTGCTTTTCTCGGCGTGGCAGATTTTTGGATGGCGGCAGCGGTTGAGGTGAGCTGAGCGATATATCAGTGCAGAGATGGGCGGAAAATGCTCGGAGAATCCCGGAATATCTCTCTAGTGTTTCAGATCATAGCCCGTTCGCCTACAGCTTCGCTGTTGAGTTCCTTGTCGGAAGAAGGTTCTGCCGGCAGGCGGAGCTGGAAACGGTCGACAAATCTTACACACAGATGAAGGATTCGGTGGGCGGGCTATTGGTTCGCGGGGGCGGTCTGTGTTTAACATCCCATAAGTCCAGGTGCGTGAGGATTTTTTTGACGAGCTGCTCTTCCTCGATAAATGAAATTATTTTCATAGACCCCAGGCACTTAGAACACACCAATGGATTAATCCCGCCGGGGCGGGATAGATTTTCTGTATCAAACGAGCCCAGCTTTTACGGAATTCTTTAGATGAAAGCTCAGATTCAATCAACGCCGGGACTACATCATCGGTGCTGGCTTTTTTGCGTAAGCCGCGCGATTTATTGGAATAAAATCCATAATATCTGACCATTTGCTCGCCACGGTTCGGGATATGGGCGGTCAGCTGTGCGAGCCAATCCAGAGCATCAAACGTTTTACTGGTCTTCCCATCCTTTGACTCATAAATGACTTTTGCCACGCCGTTGGCTGATTCACCAGCCGCAATATATGTCATGCGCTCTTGGGAAAAGGAGGCTCGAATAATATAGCGCGCCAGGTTTTCCAGGCCGTCTTCATTGTGCGGCCAAATGGCTTTACCACAGTACACGTGGAATCCGCTGTGACGCCAATTCATCATATTCTCGATGATGACATCCGTGATTTTGCCTTCGGCTTTGAGCATTTTGAACACTTCATAGCGAAACAGCTTTTCAAGCTCACCGGTATCAGGTGATGGGCATACCATGAAGGCGTTATCGTTGTAAAAGCAGCCATCGGTGGCCAGCACATGTAAATGCGGATGAAAATTTTGAAAATCACCAAACGACTGAACGGCGACTGCAGCACCGGCTTTGGCATCATCATAGGCTATCGCTTGGGTTAAATACAAGTTCAGCACTTTCCAGGCGCAACGGCTCAGTTTTGTGAGCAGTTTACGGTCAAACATGAAATAGATCCGCAATCTTTTTGGAATGCTGAATACCCATTGCCGGTGCGGCACATATTTTAGCACTTCTGTGCATAACCATTCGCCGAATTCCACCACCCGTTTCTGATGGCATGATGGACAAAAATGGCGACGCTTGCATGAAAATGCCAACAAATATTCATGGCCGCAATCTTCACATTTAACGCGCGCAAAGCCAAAATGTAAATCCCCACAATCCATATAGCGCTGAATGACATCCGTCACATAAGGCCGCCAAAAGCCAAAGCGGCGCTGATAACGATCATCCCAGACAGCTTCCAACTGTTCAAAATGATCTTCGACGCAGCGGTAATAGGCGCTTGCCTTGGGATTGCGCGGTTGATAAACATCAAAATCAATTGTAGTAGGGCACGCGTTTAACATATTGACCAATCCAACACGGAAAATACGAGTACCCTACACGATCAAAATGTATGCGTAAATGTAAATATCTATGTATATATAAATCGATATTTTTTAAAAGTCTTTTTATTCGAATCATTCATTTTCAACCAATACGATAATCTGTAAAATTCCCAAGAATTTACCGTGCAATAATGGAACAATCTCTTTGCTGAGATTTAGAGCGCCTGAGCTGAATATATGGAAAATTGATGCGATCAGGTTTTTGGGGAAGAATGCAGATAGGAACTTAGAGGAAACAAAACTGTGCCAAAATCGATCGCTTTTGTTGAGTCACATTATTTTCTGCCTTGCTGCCGGAATATAGCTTCCGTAATCGCATCTAAAAATTCAGGAATGTCCCAAGGCGCCCTAGCTGTTACTATTCTACCCTCTATAACAGCTGACCAATCGCCATTATATGTTCCACCCATGATAGGAACAATATCTATAACTTGGGTAATACCAGCAGCCTTCTTGCCTTCAAGAATGCCGGCAGCTGCAGAAGCTATAGTTCCGTGACAAATAGTTGCAACGATCTTACCAGCGCTATAAGCTTCTTTTAGAAATTTTTCATTTCCAGTCGAAACTATGTTCCACGGACCAAATCCACCAGGTACCACAATGACATCAAAATCCAAAGTACGAATGTCTTTTAATGCACAAATCTTATATCTGCTTGTAGGAACTTCTTGTATAGGAATAGTAGTACCAACACTACCCATAACTATATCTAATCCTATGCCTCCAGTGCGGGCTCTTTGTGCAGTAGGAAAAGTACCGAAGGTTACCTCAGCGCCTCGATACAATAATTCCAGGAAGGGAACACACATTTCAATATCTTCATAATCTTCGCCGGCAATAAATAATACTCTTGTTCCTTTTAAGCTATCCTTTCTTGGATCCGTAAACTTTGGGTCGACCATTTTAGCTAATTCTCTAACGAATTCAGGAGTATCAACAGTATTTTGAGCGGTAATTAGTTTGCCGTCAACAACAACAGCTGCATCAGTATAAGTACCTATCCTTTCAAGCATCATTTTAACAACTCTGCTACCAGTGGATTTTTTGCCATTCATGATGCCGACACGGATATACGGCATGGTACCTTCACCAATAGCACCCATGATAGCACCGCTATCAGAACAAGTTTTTACAAAATCCCAAACTGCAGATTCTGACAGCATGATATCGGCGGAATGATTACCTAAAACGACAAGTACATCGTAATCCTTAGGATCAGCATCTTTCATGCTCTTATACGTCCCACCCTTATCAAAAGCTATGGTTTGGATAGGATCTACATGTAATCCCCATTGACCTTCAACGCCTTTGGTAATTACTGCAGGTCTTGTATTTTTCCAAAAAACCCAGTCAACCAAGATCCATTCGATAGTTCCACCAAATTCGCCTACATAATGCAATAATTCGTAAGCTTGATAATCACTAAATTCAGCAGCAATGAGTAAACCTACTTTTTTTCCTACCAATGGACCTACTGGTTTTCTTTGCCCACCATATTTTCCTTCTCTTCCGTCCCATATTGTTGCAGTACCATCTTGAAAAACTCTAACGCCTGTTTTCTTTACAGCTTCCATAAAGCTTGTTGACTTTGGTAATGTTTTATTCATAAATCCTTTTTTCATAACCAATCCTCAATCCATGCTGAACAAATTAATTTTATCCAAAGCCCGCAAAAAGCTCACACATTTCCCCGGCTTCTACGCACGCGGATCGCGTCGACCAGCACAGCAAAGAAGATCATCAAGCCTCCCACCATGTCTACGTAGAACGCCGAGATGTTGGTGATTTGCAGCGCAACTTTGACGACCGTGAGCAAGAGCACACCTCCGAGCATTCCGATAACTCGGCCTCGACCACCATAAAGTGAGACGCCACCGATTATCGGTGCGGCGATTGCATAGAGCAAAAGATCCCTGCCAACGGTCCTGTTGATGCCGTTGAGCCACGACGTGACTAGAAAGCCAGCCAAGGCTGCCATAGTTGCGGAAACGATGAAGGCCTGAATCTTCGTCCTACTTACGTTGATACCAGCCGTGAACGCGGCGCGTGGGTTACCTCCCACGGCGTAGATGCGGCGGCCCCATGTTGTGCGACTCAGCACGACTGCGGCGATGGCATAGACGAGCAGGAAAGCAGCGGGCATGATCGGCCATCCGCCGACACGCTCATTCCCGATAAGGAGATAGCCGGGGTTCTCAACAACCTTTGTGGCACCTCTCGTCACTGCTAACAGCGCTCCCTGGAGTACAAGGCCCATGGCAAGCGTCTCAATCAGTGAGTTCATTCCTATCTTGGTTACGCAGAACCCGTTGAACAGTCCGATACCTGCGCCGGTCGCCAGTACCGCTAGTAAAGCAATTGCGGCAGGCATATTGCCGTTTGGCTCAACCAGTATGACGCCTACCCATCCGGCGAACCCAAGGACGCCGATAACCGACAGGTCGATATCTCCGATGAGCAGGGTGTGCGAGACCCCTAAAACAATCACCCCGAGCACGGTGGCCTGGATCAAAATGTTCTTTAAATTCGCGATAGTGAGGAAGAAGTCATTCGCGTAACCTGCCCCGAAAGAGAAAAGGATGATGAGCAGCCAAACAACGTTGTCCAAGAGCCGATCGACGATCAAACGGCTCTGCAGCCCGCTTATGAAACGAGCCGGCCAACCTCGGGTCTCGATAGGGATGGCAAGTTTCACTGGCTCTTCTTTTTTCACTGCTGTCTCTTGTTGCCTCATCAGCTACCTCATTGCGCCCTTTCGCGTTACGGAGGGCAGATCCTTATGCACCAAGTGCCCTCAGCACAGCCTCGATATTGAGTGAATTCCCACTGAGTTCCTCGACGATGCGCCCACCACGGAACACCAGCGCCCGGTCGGCCATCTGGACAAGCTCTTCCGTGTCGTAGGCCAGCAGCAGAACCCCGAGCCCCTCGTGAGTGAGCTGATCGATGGTTTGGTGAACCTCCTGCTTGGCACCCACATCAATCCCGAGCGTCGGCTCGTCAAGGATTAGCACCTTCGGCCCTGCATTCACCAGACGAGCAAGAAGCACCTTTTGCTGGTTCCCACCTGAGAGCTGGTCAACCTGCTGGCCCGAATGAGTCACGGTCATCTGAAAACGGTCGCGCATCTTTTTGAATGTTTGCTCCATTGCTGGAATGTCAATGAAACCCCATTTTCGGGTTGGCCATCGACCGGCGTGCAGGTTGAACCGAACTGACAGTTCGCCAAACAATCCGTCACCTTTGCGATCCCGCGGTAGATAGACGATGCCGTGGTCTACCACTCCGGTCACGGTGTCTGCCTCCACCGATGAACCCTCGAGAAGAACCCGGCCCCCATCCCTCGGCTCAAGACCCCCAAGTGCTCGCGCCAGCTCACTCGCGCCCGAGCCAGGGAGACCGACGAGGCCGAGGATCTCGCCTCGGCCAAGGACAAACGACACGGGTTCACCCCCTCGAGCGCGGAAATCTTCGAGCTCGAGGAGTGGCTCCGGGTGCTGCTCCACCTTGCGGCCGAACGATACTACGTCGGTACCTGTGACCAGTTCGGCGAGCTGGGACGGTGGCACGGCCCCCGGATCGTTGCCGCGCGCAACGACTTTGCCGTCTCGCAGGACCGTGTACTCGTTGCAAATCTCGCGGAGCTCGCGGATGTAATGCGAGATGAAAATGAAGGTCTGTCCCTCCTCGCGGAGTCTTTTGATCCACGCGAAAAAGGATCGCCTCTCCGCCTCCGTGAGGGATGTCGTCGGCTCGTCGAGCATGGCCAGTTGACCCTCGTCCGCGAGGGTCTTCACAATGCCCAACATACGTTGGTCGGGGATAGACAATGAGCCGGCCAGCGCGTCGACTGGAATGCCGACATAGTGCGACTCGAGAATCTCGTGCGCCCTTAGACGGACATCCTGCCAGTCGATTAGTCCCTTGCCTCGTGAGAGATTCGACATCATTAGGTTTTCGGCGACTGACAGGTCCGGAACGATCTCCGAATCTTGGGTCAGCAGTCGAATGCCCATTTTTCGTCGCTCGACGAGCGCCGTGCCGGTCACATCGCGGTTCTGGAAGAAGATCCTTCCACTTGAAGGCGTGACCGCGCCCGCGATCATCTTCACAAGCGTAGACTTTCCGGCACCGTTTTTTCCAACAAGACCGTGAATCGCCCCACGTGACACGGCGAAGTCGCTGGGCAGCAATGCCTCAACGCCTCCGTACGTCTTCGCCAGGCCCTCAGCATGGACGATGTGAGTATCGCCATTTTCGAGCGGGGGCAGCGATGCCTGCCCCCGTTGTTCGGCGTGTGACGAATCCCCGAGCGCTGACACTATGCCTTCAACCCCCAATCTTTTGTCACGACATTGCCCCACTGGCGAGGGTCGTTAGCGACTTCGGGCGTCTCAATGTAGTACGGCGGGATGTTGACGACCGGGCCAACAATCCCCTTGATCATCTGGATCGGTGCCCGCTCCCAGTAGTACCTGTCGTTCTCGTACGTTTCGCCCACCGGAATTTCCTTACCCTGCATAGTATACTTGGTCAGCATTTCCACGGCGATCTGTGCATACGCTACCGGATCCTGGGACACCGAGGCGTCGATGATGCCTTTGCGCACCCAATCCAACGCCATCGGCTCACCATCGATCGTTGTGATGATGACATGGCCGTCCTCGCCCTTCGGCACCAATCGATTCGCCGCTTTGAGGGCATTTATAACCCCTCGGGTGAGGGTGTCGCTTGGAGCGTGAGCGGCGTCAAGGTCGGGATGCTCAGCCAGGGTTGCCTCAGTGATTGCTCGTGCGTTCTCCTCGCTGCCCTGGGTCGGCCGACCGATGTTCTGGATACCGGGATAGTCCGAGAACACCCTGTTCCAGCCCTCGTACCTAAGTCGCCATGCCTCCGGCACAAGCGAGCCGTAAGCGTTAAGAACCTTGCCCCGAGGTTTCCCGTAGCGTTTGGTCAGCAGTTCGACAATCTTCTGAGCCGCATCCACACCACCCTGGAAATTGTCGTAGGCGACCGTGATGTCCGCGTAGCCCACGGAGAGCGGCGAGTCGACGACAGCTTGGGGGATGCCCGCTTTTTTATACTTCGCGGTGATCGGGGCCAAGATCTCCGAGGACACTGGGTTCGAGATCAGCATCGCGGGGTTCTTGAGTAGCAGCGAGTTGAAGTTCTCTGCCTGGACGATGGCATCGAACTCCGGGTTGGTGGACTGGTACTCGTATCCCTTTTCCTCGACTGCGCGTTTAATCGCTTCATCCAACGCCACGAAGAAGAAGAAGGCCATCGACTTGTTGGCGTAGACCGCGAGTTTTTTCTTTTGGGCTAGTGCGGTCTTTTCGTAGGCCGTGAGGAGGCCACCCGCTCCCAAAGCAACAGCTGCCTGTCCTGTGAGTTGGAGGAACCGTCTTCGGTCCATCATAGAGTCATACTCAATCATCCTCTTTTTTTTAGCCATCCTTGCCGTCCTTTCTAGGGCATCATAGCCCTAATTGATTGGAGTTATCCCCACCCGACATACAGGGATCGCCGGCCAATCCGGCAAAATATTTTATATATTGAAACGGCATCTCAATATTTGAGACGTATTATGTTTTTATCTGCTTGTCAAGTACGGATATTCTTTTTGGACAACTCCTTCGATGAGAGCGGCAGGTCTTCCCTTTGTCAAATGATAATTAGGAAAAATGAGCATAGATCGCCTGGGCTGCTTTCCACAAGCGCCGTTTGGAATGACCCCAGTCCACAAGGCTGTTGTAAAGTTGCTTGTCAGAAACGAAAAAGCCTCTATCAGTGAGGTTTCGTTGCCAAGTGAAACCTCACTGATAGAGGCTTAAGATGAAGCGTAACACAAGAGGGGAATATCAGGACATACTCATCTTGTCCACGTAATCCCACCTAGTTGCTCTGAAAGTTCCCGAGAAGCCTTCAACAGCGGTTCTTTTAGCTCCTCTAGTTTCTCAAACGAAAAGCGCGAATCGGGTCCAGATATGCTGATCCCTCTATGAACTCGTCCTCCGCTTTCAAAGATAGGTACAGCAATACAGCGCATGCTGTCGGAGAATTCGTGATCATCAGTAGCATAACCTTGAGATCGGATAAGCTGCAATTCTCTTCTGAACTCATCCGGATCTGTAATGGTGTTGCTGGCCATTTTAGGCAGTCCCGCAGCCACAAACGCTTCAATATATCGTATATCTTGAAAGGCTAACAAGACTTTGCCGATGGATGTACAATGCAACGACTCTCGATCACCTATCTGAAAATCGACGGTGACGAGCTGTGTGCCCTTCACCTTCAGCACGATTACCGTCCTATGGCCGTCTAAAACGGAGAGGTGTAGGGTTTCGTGGGTCTCGTCAGTTATCTGTTCAAGCCTTTGACGGATCAATTCAGTGACCTCATTGTCTGCCAGCAAGTTGCGACTCAAGGAGATGACTTTGTAGCTGAGTCTGTATCGCTTCGAGATCTCGTCCTGGGTGACGTACCTGGCATCGACCAGTGTCTTCAGCATACGATAAGCTGTGCCTTTATCGATACCCACCTGTTCGGCCGCTTCGGTGACGGAAATTGGCTGTGAGGAAAACGCGACAGTCTCAAGCACGTTGAGTGCTTTGAGCGCAGTAGAACTTGTATTGGCACTATTGTTTGCCACAGGCTTCCCTTTATTTTAAATAGTGTGTTGATGTTTCAAAACCAGCAATATATTTTGATAAATGAAAAAGTAGTTAATATAGAATATAGCAGATTCTGCTTATATGTGTCAAAACGGGATGCGAATTAGTACAGCCTCCCAAAGGTTTTGAGAGTGGTTTTTATGCTTAGTTGCAAAGTTAAAGGGATTAAAAAGAGCCAAGATAACTATTTGGATTTGGGAGTTGGGGTCGGACCACGCTGAACGTTTGATAATTATCTATCTATGCTAAAAATAGTGCCGTTTTTGGGCTTAAAGTTATGATTTTGTTGGCAAAAAGACCAGTGTAAGAAAAATATGTCATTTATTTTTGCCGAAACTGGATTGTGCCCAAATTGTGCCCGTCAAGGTCAAACATTTCCAAACAGTTCCAAACGAAACCAAAAATAGCCTGATAAATTGGAATCGAATCAAGTGCCTGTAATTACAGCGGTTTCGAATTTTCAAAAAATTGGTCTGAAAATCCCCGTGTCGGCAGTTCGATTCTGTCCCTCGGCACCATAAAAAAAGCCCCAGATATTTCTCTGGGGCTTTTTTATTCCGTTTTTTAGTCTCATCCAGCAAGCAGTGGTGGCGGGCAAATTGCCGATGTTCTTGACAGACCTAACGGATATAGTTATCATGATGTATAAATATATACACTATGCCATCATGGAGGTATTTGATATGCTGCGAACTCAAATTCAGATTGAAGAGGATCAAATTAAGTGGCTTAGAAATACGGCCAAGGAGAGAGGTGTGTCGGTATCTCAATTAATCCGCGAAGGGGTTGAATTTTACCGTAAATATGAGGACCGGCTTCCTGAAGATAAAAAAAAGAAAGCCCTGGAAGCAATCGGGCGTTATGCTTCAGGTGTTTCTGACATATCTGAAAGGCATGATGATTATCTGGCTAAAGCTTTTAAAGCAGGGTAAAGACATGACAATTGAAAAAGTATTTATCGACACCTCAGCTTTTTATGCGTTGATGGACCGTTCGGATAGCTACCACCAATCAGCAAGCAGACTTTGGACCCATTTTCTTGACAAGGGTTATGAACTGAAGACGAGCAATTATGTTACGGTCGAAACTCTGGCTTTATTGCAAAACAGATTAGGCTTTGAAGCCGCCGATCTCTGGTCCCGAGATGTACTTGGTATTGTGGAATCAATTTGGATTCATGAAGTACTCCATAATTTGGCATTTGAAATTTGGTTGAGCCTTGGAAGACGGAAATTAAGCTTGGTAGACTGTGCAAGTTTCGTGGTTATGCGGCATGTCAAAGTGGAAAAAGTCTTTGGATTCGATAAGCATTTCACTGAACATGGCTTTGACGTTTTGAATGAGCGTGCCCTGCGTTGATTTTGTCGATATTTAAATGCGATTGATGCATCAGCTCTCCGCCAACCTTTTTAGTGAAAAAACTCCATCCAAACCCTTTACCGGTTTGGGAATCTTGCGCAGACGCCCTCCGTTGCATAGCACCTTTTGCAGGTCCCTTGTTCTCCCTAAAGCACTTTTTGCACGAATGTCCCCTATTGTCCTTTTGCCGCGGATCCCGCGTTAGGCCTCGATACTGCCGATGATGTCAGTGTCTGCAAAGTTGCCGGCAATTCGAGAACTGAAGATGTCACCAATCCCCTGATCAAAGACAAGCTCGGGGGGAACCCGCGAGTCGATGCAGCCCAGTACCACGGCGAACGGGTATTGCCCCGCAGCTGTCGCCCGGACCTGAGCCATCAGGTTACGCTGGAGCATCTTTCCGTCTACGAATCGCTCGTTACCATCCTTGAGCGCGCGGAGCGCTTGCGCCGGCGTCATGTTGCCCTGTGACTCTTCTGACATCGCGGGAATCTCAGCCGCTAACGCACGGCCGGACACTGTAAGTAGGGCTCCCGCAGCCGCTGCGGCCGGCAGCAATTTGAGTAGTTGGCGTCTGTTCATCATTTTGTCCTCTTTTCTTTCCTGCAAAATCGTCTCAGCGTATTAACGGGCAGCTTTTTCCCTTGGATTCATCTTTGCGACGGTAAAATGGTCATTCTCAGGCCGGTAAACGGTCTCGTTTTTGACATCACGATTTAGTTGCCGTTATTCTACGTTGGTCCGGTGCCGGTTTGTCCGGGGTCGTCTTCGTGTGGGAGTGGCTTCTGCCTGCATCCCGGGTCAGCGAGGCTGCCACGAAAGGAACTCCCTCTAAAGCTTTGATCGTGGCTGGAAGCCGGTCCCACGAGGATGGCCACAGTTCTTAAGTTAACGACATTATCTTCATTTACAAATAAGAAAATATGGGTGCTTTGTTGGGATATCAAGTTGAATTTTGGAATTGTAATTGGAATGATAGTCAGGCTCAAATGACGATTAAACTTCACGTGAGGAGGGTCGATTGATAGAAAAATATGAGCAAAATTCAGTTTCTATGTCTCTTGAAGCGGTTTATTGAGATCTTTCTGAATATTCACCCATGAGTCTTCACTAATCACTCTGATTATGGAGGTCAGGATTTTTTTGTTGCTGTCCAGCCGCGAGAAAATATTCGCCCGGTCTGTGTCCTGGCACTGGGTAAGTCTGAAAGCAAGACGCAGTGTGTTCACATGCTCCTTTTTTTGGGGGCCATAGCAGACAAAGGTGGCTCTCATAAGGATTCAGGGCAACAGTGAACCGCTATGTTTTTTTTATGCAAGCAAGGGATCAATTTACGGAGAGGGCGGCCTTCTACGCTGGGTTGTTTTCGCAGACGTCCTTAAAAAGCTCGAGATTCGTGGCTTGCGCGTCCATCATGCCCTGCTTGTTTTCGGCGGGCAGTGCTGCCCCCATCCAGTTCACGTTGAAATTCAGTCGCGTACGCCCCTCGCCTTGAGGATATAAATCGTAGTAGAGCACGATCGTCAAGTCGATGTCGGGTATTTCTACTTGCTCCGAATAAAGGGCATGGTCTTCGCTGAAGTCGCGGTAAATGGCGGTGTTGATCAGCGTCATTCCCATGAACACACAGTTGTGCCGCATGCCTATACGCTCCGACGTCATTTCGCGATTTATAGAATCAACGCCCGCCAGCCAATCCGGCCGCTTGTCGACATTGATCAACGTTTGGTAAACTGCTTTAAGAGGTGCATTGATCACAATTTCAAGATTGTCGTCCCCTTTTTCGACAACGAAACTTGGAGGCGACGGTGGCGGAGGGATCCGGGCTTTGTAATCGGTCAGCGTTGCAAATTCGAAGTCGACTTTGCCGATTCCGTCGTAACTCTGACTTGATTTTGACCATTGGAGCGTCGGATTTGGATCGCTGTGGCCGATTGCTTCGCAGCAAGGCACGGTTATCAGGACGTATTCGTCAGAGTCGACGTTGTTCTTCAGGAGCCGGTGAGCGATGATCATGTCAACTCCGGTCGCTTTGACGAACTGAGCGACCTTAACTTCCTTGATGTACCCAAAGTGCGTGATGAACTTGAGCGTCAGATTGCTGGCAGACTGGCACGCCCCGCACTGGCAGACTGTGTCACGTTCTATGACCATGAGTTGTCGGTGGAAGTTCGAAAACATGCTCAGGCACTGATCGACGAGTTGTTTGTGTCGCAGCGGTTCGCCCTTGCGGTAGAACAGAACGGCATCACCTTCGATCTCAGCCAATGTGAACCCCGTATCGTTTGACTCGACGATACGTTCCAGCAGCTCTGTTATGATGTGGGCGCAGTGATCGATCTCCGTGGTGCTCGTGAAATCAGTAAAACCACTGATGTCGGGAATGAGGATTATCGCTTGTTCAGCCATAGGGAGGGTCCTTTAAGGGAAGATAGGAAGTTGTTTATTCAAAGCGGATAAATGGAAAATAGTCAATTTGGTGTCGGTTTTAGCTGTCGACTTCGCTCACCCGTCGAGCTTCCGACTTCGCTCTTCGAGCTACGACGGGACAAGACGGCGGGACAAGACGGCGGGACAAGATGACGGAACAAGACGACGGAACAAGAGACAGCCCTACGTATTGAAGCGGCCTTTAACGCAAACAATAATCACTTAAGTAATCACAGCAGGTTTTGATGTCAAGATTTGATTTTTTACGATGGAATTCAAAATACTGGTCGATTTGAGTCCCGTCGCCGGCGTGATTCACCGCTATGGCCTCAGCTGGATTTTTTTTATATAACTTGCGCCGAATTTTTTGAACTATAGATCTAACCTGACAAGCATAACGGCACCATTATTTTTATGGAGAAGATGGCTTGACAACTTTATAATTGATGCTATGATGCTTTTTATGAGAACAACATTAACCATAGATGACGATTTGGCGCGAGAATTGCGGGAGAAAGCCCACAATACTGGGGCTCCTTTCAAAGAGGTCGTTAATAAAGCTATCAGGGCCGGTCTAGAGCATGTTGATAAACCCAAGCAGAAAAAACCTTACAAGCTTAAGACCTATTCCCTTGGATATCCGCCCGGTGCAGATCTCGACCATGCATTGAATCTTGCAGATCGATTGGAATCGGAAGAAATCGCACGGAAGCTCTCGTTACGCAAATGAAACTTGTTGATATCAATTTGTTGATTTATGCCATCAATGAAGATGCCCCTCATCATTTTAAAGCCAAGAAATGGCTCGAGGATTCCCTGTCAAACGATGAACCTATCGGTTTTGCCTGGATCGTCATTTTAGGCTTCCTTCGAATTGTTACCAACGGCAGGATTATGCCGACACCACTAATGCCTGAGGTTGCTATCGACTTTGTCAACGATTGGCTTCAGCAGCCGCCGTCTCTAACTGTTGTACCGACACATCAACACTGGTCAATTTTCAAAGAACTTCTCATGCCCCTTGGAACGGCTGCTAATTTAACGTCCGATGCCCATCTTGCCGCTTTAGCTATTGAACATGGAGCTCGTCTCTATTCTACAGACAATGATTTCAGTCGCTTTCGAACGCTGCGGTGGACAAATCCGATAGAATAAAAAATTCCCATTGTCTAATCCCGCATCCGGCACATTTCAGGGCTGCCCTGTGAATTCAAAACTTAATTTGGTCTGCAGGTTTTCAATGCGGATAAATATTTCTTTGAGCAGTTTTTGCTCGATACCCGAGAGCTCTTTGGGATTAATATAATTATCCGGTGCGGCATCTTCATCGAGGACCGCGGTCACCTGCCGGAGGAGGCGCATTTGCATCAGGACACTGTAGGCCTGCTCGATTTCGCGATAATCCTCGGCGGGAATGATGTCTTTTAAAGACAACTGATAAAGCCGCTCCAGCGTATTGGTCTCTTCCAGATTGTTTTTCAGAGCATATATCCGCGCATAATCGACAATCGGCATCATGGCCCTTTTGATATCGAACTTGTTGCGGTGCTCCCCTTTGGATTCCACTACAAAGTTGCGGAAAAAGCCGATGGGCGCTTTAAAATGCAGCGCATTTTCAGTCAGATTGCGAAAGAACCCGGACCAGCCCACAAGGGATTTAAACAGATCATCGCGCAGCTCGCGGATAAGCCCCATATCACCATAGGCCCCCCTGAAATCAAAAAATATGCTGGAATAAAGCAGGTCTTCCGGGTTGGCGCTGTGAATCCAGTTTGAAAAATATTCTTTCCAGACCGTCAGCGGCTGGCACAATTTGGGATTTTTAGCCATGATGTTGCCTTCGCAGAAGGCATAACCGGCCTGATCCAGCCAGGTACAGACTTTATCGGCGAACCTTAAAAAATAGGCTTTAACGGATGCTTCCGAATCCGGCGGAACATCTTCAAAAACTATGGCATTATCCTGATCGGTCTTTAAGGTTTGCTCTTTGCGCCCTTCACTTCCCAAAATCATGAAAACAAATTTGGCCGGCGGGGGACCCAATTCCTCGAGGGTGAACTCGATGAGCTTTCTTAAAATCGCTTCGGAGATCGTCGTAATGAAGCGGTTTATGTTTTTTGCCGGCGCTCCCGCGTTAATGAGATTTTGAATTAAGCGCGGCAAGCGCTTATGCTGGTGCACGATGCCTTCGGGTCCGGTTGCGGACGAAATTTCACGGATCAGAAACACAGGTGATTGCCCCTGGGCCATCAATAAATCCTGGTTGGTCAGAACGCCCACTACCTTGTTGTTTGAATCCGTGACGCCGATGTGCTTGATATTTTGTTGCATCATGGCCATCAGAGCTTCAAAAATCAAAGCATTTTCCGGAATGGTTTTCAGGGGTGAAGACATGATTTCCGCCACCGGACGGCTGGCATCGTATCCTTTGGCGATAACCTTGGTGCGCAAATCATTGTCGGTGGCAACACCGATAATGTCTCCCCCGGCCTCCCGGATAAAAATGGAGCTGTGACACCGGCGGCTCATCAGTTCCGCTGCGTTCTGAATGGAGACATCCTTGTCACAGGCCGTGAGATTCTTGCTGCAGATACTCGCAACCGGTTGATTGAATAACTGCAGATTCTCGACGCGTTGCGGAAGACTTTTGGCGATGATGGCGGCATAATACCGGTCCATCATGCGCTTACCGAAAGTATCCGTAAAGAAGTCGGCAAAGGCCTCATGCTGTTTGCAGGTTTCGAAAAAAACATCCTGAGGCACCTTGTAGAAATAGGTATCTTCCGTCGTCCGCAGGGTGCGAACGGCAATCAGGTCGTTGAGCAGCATTGAAATGCCGCCGAAAGTTTCCCCTTCCCCGAGCACGCCCCGGAGATTTTTTTGATTGTCGTCTTCAAAATAGCGTTCGGCCGCACCTTTCTGAAGGATATACAGGCCGTCTACTCTGGACTCACCCTGCACAAAGACAACCGTATCTTTGCGGTGATGAATCGTCGAAATTTGAGAGGCGAAATTGGGCAGCTCTTCCGGGGGCAAAAACGAAAAGGGCGCAATCCCCGACAAGAAGTGAAGGATCTGGGAGGCGGCAATTACCGCCGCATAGGATTCATCCGCCATATGCGCTCCAAAGGCATCCGCGAAATAGTCGTAAAACCATCGATGCCGCCGGCAAACTTTGAGAAAATGCTTTTTAGTCAACTCATAAAAGGAGGCATCTTCTTCTACGCTCACACTCCGGATGGAAAGTCCCGAATTCATTAAAATAGACATGCCGCCGAAAATATCGCCGGTCTTCAGCAAACCACGGAGCATTTTCCGGCCCTGGCTTTCAAAATAAAGCTCCAGTGTACCGGAGGTGATAATCAATATTTTTTCCAGTGTCGTTTGCCCCTGCACAGCCAAAACGGTTCCCTTGTGATATCGGATCACCGACATCTGCGAGACGGCTTGTTGCAGTTCATCTTGCGGCAGGCGAGAAAAAGGCTCAATCTTTGATATGAATTCCAACGCCTGATTGTCCATGGCACTCCTTGCCGGAATGGCAATAGGGGCGATTCATTGGTTTGCTCCAGGCCTCCTGGTGGTGAATAGCATAATTGTGTCCCCACACCAGCAGGAACTGGAAAAAGCCGGCGCTGAATTGAAAATCGCCAACGAACGGCTGAAGGAATTGGATCGTTTAAAAGAGGGAATTATCTCAACCGTCACCCATGAATTGCGACCGTCGGCCGCAGCGTGCGTTTTATCGCCGGCTGACTGCATTGAAGGCACCTTGCGCGTGTCGCAGGCTTCGGCGGAGTATCAGGCTTTGCGGGATTTCGCGCAGCCGATGGCTTCTAAGGGCTCACTCAAAATAACTTCACATTTTATCCGCCGCTGCATCCCGTCTGGCTGCGTTGCGAAAGCTCGGAATATCCGGATATTCCTGTGTTTTCGCGCCTTGCCAAACGGGCGCCTCAACGCCTAAAATTGTGAACTTATTTTTTCGTGTACTCTAAGACAGTTTGCTTTTCCTTGAGGGTCGCAGGGTCATCAAATGATTCGGTTAGGCTCGCGGGTCACGCCGGCTTCAAGAACCATAAATCCAAAGGATGCCGACACAATCACGTTGGGTTTCGCATCTTCGATCCGGACCGTCCGCTCACACGAGGCAAAACTACTGAAGACCATGGAGTGCCCGTCGCCGATTCGCGCACACGCCAGCAGGGCAATCACGGCCGCGGGAATCATCGAAAGACAGAGACGGCAAAGCCGGAGGATTTGGTGCTCCTCCGGCCCTTAGCGGATCGCTGTATTGCTTTACCCCCACCAACCCCATCCAAAGGAGGCCGTAAACAAAATACTAAAAATAACAAGTCCTATCATCCACCAATCTTCTTTTTTCATGGTCTGATCTCCTTATTTCTGTCGGCAGGATTAAGCTTCTTTGACAACGATCATCGTCTCTTTTTCGGCCCGTTCGATCTGCACCTCGTTGGTGGTCGCCATTTCGGCTTTAAAGCACAGGGCCCACATCATGATGATGCCCAAAATCCACCAGACGATCTGCCAGGACCACAACGGCGGAAATCCGGCAAACGAAAACGCCTTGTTGCCGATGATGCAGGCCGGTCCGATGGCAAAGAAATACCAGATAGGCACCACCCAAACCATGGCTTTGCGCCAGGCCTGTCCGGATGGACTGGGCGCGTCGATGTCATCCAGAAAGGCGCGCACCTCGTTTTGGCGCGTGACGGTTTCCTCCCTGTCTTTGACACCGAGTCCGCGGCATGCGTAAGCGACCCCCAGCCCGGCAAAGACGCCCCAGAATGCACTGTGCATGGACAGCGGGTTGGGCCAGACATAGTAGGTCAGAAAGACGGCAAGCATCCCGGCGAAAACCCCCAGGGAGGCCCCGACGCTCGGAAACCGGAAGCCCCAGTGGACGCCCATCAGGTACACGTACATCACAAATCCGAAGGCGGTGGCCAGCGCCCCCAGAATAACCAGAGCCGCATGGGAGGTCAATCCGACCGCCAGGGCCGCAATGGTCACCACGGTGGCCAGCACGCGGTTCATCCAGATCTGCTCCGAGTGGCTGGCCTTCTGGTTGCGGATGTAGCGCCAGTAGACGTCGCGCAGCAGGATAGAGCCGCCGGTGTTGATATAGGGGGCGGCCGTGGAGTGGATCGCTGCGATGGCTCCGAGGAAAACGATTCCCAGCACAAAGGGCGGCAGGTAGTGTGTCATCAGCAGGGGGACCACATCGCTATCCTTGGTGAATTCCAATACTCCCTGAACCTGCAGGATCCTGGCACCCATGCCCTGAAAAGCGGTGAAGAAAAACAGGGCGAAGCCGACGACGAAGGTGGACATAAAGGCCTGCTGCCAGGCAAGGGGTTTGGGGCTTTTGATACCGAAATTCCACATGGTAAAAGCCGGCGAAGACTGAATTCCCATCAGGGCGAACATGTAGGTCAGAATCATGACGCCGGTCCAGGCGGTTTCCCCTTTGGCGCCACCGAGACCGAAATGGATCACCCGCGGGACATCCAGATATTTTGCAGGCAGCTGAGCCATATGCTGGGAAAAGGCCGTCCAGCCGCCGATCGCATCGGAGGTAATAACATAATATCCCAGCAGAATGATTCCACCGACCAGCAGAATAAACTGCAGCACGCCGACCCAGACGCTGGCCTTCATACCGCCGGAGCACACATAAAACCAGCAAATAAAGGCCATAAAAATCGCGCCGAACGTCACCGGTACGCCTGCAACCCAGTGAAAAAGGGCCGCCGACGCCATGAGCTGAACGGCGGAATAAAACATGGAATACAGAAAAGCAGTGAACACCGTCAGCCAGCGTGCAGCTTCGGAGTTGTAATAATAGGCAAACATGTCACCGGGGGTAATAAACCCATAGCGTTTGCCTAAAAGCCAGTTGCGCTTGGCAAAGAACGCGCCGGTGATCGGGATGGTGAGGACATAAAACGAGGCAAAAGCATAGGCCAATCCATCCCGCCAGATTAAGCCCGGATGACCGATAAACGTCCAGCCTGAAAACGAGGCGGCCGTGGCGGCCATTAAAAAGGCGATAAATGGAATCGATCGGCCGGCAATGGCATAGCCCGCCGAGGTTTTCTCGGAGAAATAGCCTTTCAATCCCCAGTAAAAGCAGTAAATAATGTAGATACCCAGCATTATGTAAACCCACGTGGTTCCGCTCATTGCTCCTCCTCCTGTACAAGGGTCAAAACTTTTGACCGGCTAAAGTAAAGGTTCCATCTCTTAGATCAACATTCATCCGGTATGATCATCACCTCCCTTCAATAATCTGCTGTCCGACGAAAAAGTCGGTTTCAATATAGAAAAACATGTTGCAGGCCGCCGCAACGTGATCCGGCCGTCCATTGGGATGCATCACTTCTCCATTGTGCGGATTTCATCGACAATCCCGGGATTTGCCGGGGTGGTGACATCCCCCACATTTTTTTGGTTGGAAATAGCGGCCAGCACCCGACGCATGATTTTGTCGGAACGCGTCTTGGGCATATTCCATGAAACAGTTGGGAAAGTTTTCCAGACCGAAACGATCAATGATTTTCGGATCGACCATATTGGCCTGCGCAACAAATTGGGGTGAAGAATAATAGTAATCTTCTTCACCCCAGTGAATTGCAATCTCAGCTTCCGATGTTTCAATGGCCTCTTTTTCTATGTCCCTCATGGATCGCGCTCCTTAAAGATAGTGGCTCACCTGTTGATTTGGATTGCTTCCGTCTTTTACCTGCTGATTGGTTGTCTTTATCCCCCTTTTTGCATGAAACTTGTCGCAGTGATAATTTGGATATTAGGATTTTGCGTCTTCGGCCGGATCATCGATCTCCGTGAAGAACATCCGGACAAGAAACTGATGAGAGGTCTCTATCAACAAAAACCTTACTGGCGGCAACCATGATTTGCTGCCGTCTTCTTTCACAATCAGGTTCTCTTCCGACATTGAATTATCGTTTATTTAATGAATCATATTCACGCCCTCTAGATTTATATAATTTTTTGTCTTTATTTTGTCAAGCAAAAAAAAATATTTTTCCCCCAATTTTCCGATTTGGACCCGGATATTTAAAAACTTCGTCTGTGCAAATATTAATTTTATAAAAAAGATCTTGAAATTATTGAGACCTTTCATCTATATAGGTGTTGTAAAAAATGGCGGTGGCCGCACACCCATAAGCCGTCATTTTTAGCAGGCAACGTCGGCCGGCGCTTTTGTGGTTGATTAATTGAATATGTCTTATAAAAGGCTTGGTTTCTTTTTTAATTCGTCAGGCGGATCGACTTTGGAATTTCAAGTCTCCGGTCTCTCCGGATCAGGCAGGACATGCGATAATGGGAAAAGGACCTCATGCCCAAAAAGATTAGACCAGCTGCGGTTAAATACGGCATCATATTTTTAATTTGCGGGTGGTTGTGTCATTATGCCTTTTATTTCACGAACTTTGCCGAGGAAATGCCCTCAAAAATAACCTTACTCCAGCTGGGCGTCGGTATCGGCATCTGCTATTTCGTCGCCACACTAAAGCGATGGGCTCGTATGATGTGCCTTTTTTTTAATATAGGCATCATCGCACTGTATGTACTTTACTGCCTGGCATTTTACCAAAGCAGCAAATATAACCCTATGATACTGACCGGTTTGACCGCAATTCTCTTTTCAATCTCCACTTATTATCTCTTGAAAAAAGAAACTGCACAGTTTTTTGCCGCTGCTGATCCGGGCGTCGGCCGGCAAGAAACCCCAGACAAATAAAAGGCTTCTAAAACCGGTCATCCATCATAGTTATGGCAAGAAGGGAAAACCTATGCGTCTGCCGCCCAAAGATGTGGTCTGCAAATGCGGTCATGTCTCTGCTCTGGAAACCAAGAAGCTTCTGTGCATCAAATGCGGGAAGTATGTATTTTATGATTCGCAAGAAAAACGGAGGCACCACGCAAAAACGATCTATGCGATCGTCATGCTTGCGCTGGGATTGGGTTTTATTACCTACCTTTTCATCGAAATGATCGTCTCGCCGCTGCTCGGGAAATAACCAAAAGCCGACGCCTTTCGCCTTCAAACTGGGCACCGCAAAAAGAGGGGATTAGTAAGTCATATTCAGCGCCGCCCAGCCCACTGTTTTCAGTCTATCTCCGCCACAATGGCAGACAGAGCTGACATTTTTGTCGGCCCTGAATAGTCCGTAAGCCGCCAGACAACATCGCGCTGCGCCATCTCTTCTTTTATAGCATAGCAGTTCGGGGGGCGCGTGAAATTATGTCTGGGCGGTCAATACCATCGAGACCCGGCGGTTGGCGGCATCGTCGGATGAAACCGGACAACACTCGCCCATACCGATTGCCGTCATCCTTGCTTGATCGACCCCCTTCTGAACCAGGGCGTTGCGGACGGCATTGGCACGACGTTCAGAAAGTTGCTGGTTGTATTGTTCGCTGCCTTTTTGATCCGTGTAGCCTTCGATGCGAATGTTCGTCTGTGGGTATTGATTGAGAACGTTGGCAACTCTATCCAGTTCCGAATTCGCCCCGGGCTTGAGGGTGGCCGAATTGAAATCAAAGAATACATCGCTTTTGAAGGTAGCCGTCAGCATCTTTTCATTGTTGCGCTCGATGGTGGCGTTGTTCTGGGCCACCGTGGACGCCATCGCGTCCCTTAGAGCCGCCTCCTGCTTGTCCATGTATGCACCGATGCGGTTGCCGACCAAACCGCCGAGGAGTGCTCCTGCCGCCGCCCCAATTACAACCTTTTGTGTTTGATTGTGCTTACCGGTTGCGGCTCCGACCACGCCACCCAAGACCGCACCGGTCGCAGTCCCCGCTGCGGTTCCGGTGCGCTCCTTTTCACCCATTGATGCACACCCGAAGGCAACCAAGATACTCAACAAAACCGAAGTTCTCAAAAGTTTTTTCATTTTCATGTTTCCAACCTCCTGTTTAATACAAAGATAGGAAATTATTTTTTAACTTTTTAGTATGGCAGCGCCGGGATTGTGTGTCAAGCTCAAAAGCGGCCCCGTATGTTGGGCTGAAATAGCGGAATTTGGCAACAAAGAAGGGTGAAGATTCAAATGGGCCTAGAGTGCGATAACCTAAATCGATGCTATGTAATCTTCAAAGACCCGGAAGCATCAAAAAAGGTCCACTTTGAGGCTCATATTTCAGCCCAACGGCAGATTGACAAAGCTACCGATATCACTATCTTATAGGGCAGTTTAACCTTGAAGAAATGAATTCCAGGGGTTCTCTGGCGGCAAACACACCCCTCTATGGTAAAGTCAAAGCCTGGTCCCCGGGGCCGGGATTCTTTAGTTGAGGGGCGCCATTATTTGCCTGCATTCATGGTACGTTGCAGCAATCTGGTGGGGATATGACCAAGCGAATAATCTTTGCCGTTCTCGGCGTGCTTGTTATGATCGGCATCCTGGGCAGCATCAAAGGCCTGCAGATCAACCGGATGATCGCAGTCGGAAGCCAGTCGGTACCGCCTCCTGAGACGGTGACCACCGCCGTGGTGCGAACAGAAGCCTGGGAGTCGCTGATTACATCCGTGGGGTCCCTCGAAGCAGTCCAAGGAGTGATGCTGACGGCCGAGCTGACCGGCAAGGTCGTACGCATCGCCTTTGACCCGGGTACGAAGGTGAAGGCCGGTGATCTCCTGCTGCAGCAGGATGTCTCTTCGGAGGAGGCCCAGCTGCGTGCAGCGGAGGCTACGCTTGCGCTCGCAAAGCTGGAACTCGAACGCTCAAGCAAACTGCTGGCCACTAAAGCCGTCGCAAAGGCCAAATACGATTCCGACAATGCTCAGTACAAGCAGGCCGCGGCCCAGATCGACGGCATCCGGGCAACTATCATGAAAAAAACCATTCGAGCACCCTTTGCCGGCAGACTTGGTATTCGGCTGGTCAATCTGGGTCAAATTCTCAATGAAGGGGAGCCGATCGTTTCGCTCCAGAAGATCGATCCTATTTTCGTCAATTTCTTTATTCCGCAGCAGCAGCTTGCCCAGGTCAAACCGGGTCTCAAAGTTCGGGTGACAACCGATGCGTTGCCCGGCCAGGCGATCGAGGGCGAAATCACGGCGATCAACCCTGAAGTCGATGTTGCAACACGAAATATCCGGGTTCAGGCAACGTTTGCAAACAATCAGGAGCGCCTGCGTCCCGGCATGTTCGTGAACGTAGCCGTGGTGTTACCCTCCCGGGAGGAGGTGCTCGTCATCCCGACCACGTCCGTGCTTTATGCACCTTACGGCGATACGGTATTTGTCGTTCATGAAAAGGAAAGTAAAAAGGGCATTCAGTCTGAAAAAGTCGTGCGACAGAAGATCGTGCAACTCGGGGAGAAACGGGGCGATTTCGTCGCCATCGTCTCCGGGCTGGACCCAGGTGAGACGGTCGTGTCCACCGGGGTTTTTAAATTGCGCAACGACCAGGCCATCGTCGTTGACAACACCCTGGCGCCTGTATTCAAGCTTGCGCCCAATCCGGAGGACAGCTGACTTGAGTGCCACAGATCCTGCGGAAGATACGGCATCATTGCTCTAAAGTTCGTCCGGGCGCTTTCGCACCATGAAATTCACCGATCTCTTTATCCGCCGTCCCGTCATCGCCCTGGTAATTAGCTTCTTGATTATCATTGCCGGGCTGCAGGCGGTGCGCACGCTGAATGTCCGCCAGTATCCCCGCAGCGAGAACGCGGTGGTCACCGTCACGACCATTTATGTCGGCGCAAACGCTGAGCTCATCCGCGGATTCATTACCACACCCTTAGAGCGTGCCATTGCGGCCGCCGACGGCATCGATTATATCCAGTCGCAGAGTTCCCAGGGAGTATCGACCATCAGTGCCCGCCTGAAGCTTAATTACGACCCGATCAAGGCGTTGTCGGAAATCAGTTCCAAAGTAGACCAGATCCGTGGTGATCTACCCCCGGATGCCGAAGTGCCGACTATCAACGTCGAATCGGCGGACAGCCAGTTCGCCTCCGCTTATCTTAGTTTCACCTCCGACGTTCTCCTGCAGAACCAGATTACGGATTATCTTGTCCGAAGTGTTCAGCCGCGCCTGTCGGCGATTGAAGGCGTTCAGCGGGCCGACATTTTAGGCGGCCGCACGTTTGCGATGCGCATCTGGCTCAAACCCGATCGCATGGCCGCATTCAACATCAGTCCGGCGCAGGTTCGCCGGGCGTTGGCGGCCAATAATTTCCTGGCCGCCGTCGGTCGGACAAAAGGTTCGCTCGTCCAGATCAATCTGACGGCCAATACCGATCTGAGTTCCGTTCAGGAGTTCAAACGTCTCGTCATTCGCGAGCAGAATGGTGCCGTCGTGCGGCTGGAAGACATCGCCGACGTGGTGCTGGGTGCCGAGGACTATGATACGGAGGTACGCTTCTCAGGCCAGACCGCCGTATTCATGGGCATTTGGCCCCTGCCCAACGCCAACTCCATTGACGTGATCAACCGCGTGCGGGTCGAAATGGAATCCATTCAGAAACAGCTGCCCAGCGGCATCCAGGGCCGTATCGCTTACGACGCTACCGACTACATTACCAATGCCATCCACGAGGTCATCAAAACCCTTGGCGAAACGCTGCTGATTGTCGTGGTTATCATTTTTCTTTTTTTAGGCTCTCTGCGATCGGCGTTCATCCCGGTGGTGGCCATCCCCCTTTCTCTCATTGGGGCCGTCTTTCTGATGCAGGTTTTCGGCTTCACCATCAACCTGCTGACCCTGTTGGCCATCGTGCTCTCCGTCGGTTTGGTGGTCGACGATGCCATCGTGGTGGTTGAAAATGTCCAACGGCACCTGAGCGACGGGCAGTCGCCGCTTGATGCGGCCTTGCTGGGGGCCCGCGAGCTGGTCGGTCCCATAATTGCCATGACGATCACTCTGGCGGCCGTCTACGCCCCCATTGGTTTACAGGGTGGCCTCACCGGGTCCCTATTTCGCGAGTTTGCCTTTACTCTGGCCGGTGCGGTCATGATTTCCGGGGTCGTTGCCCTGACCCTGTCACCCATGATGTCGTCCAAGCTGCTGAAACCGGGGATCGAGGACCACGGTTTTGCCGGCAAGATAGCGCGTGATTTCAAGCGCTTCAGAGCTTTCTACGGCCGCCTGCTTGACATCACCCTCAAGAGCCGGCCGGCTGTTTACCTGGTGTGGATCACGGTGAGTCTGCTCACCATCCCGATGTTCATCATGTCGCCCAAGGAACTGGCGCCGACTGAAGATGAGGGCGTCATTTTCGGCATTATGGAGGCGTCGGCCAATTCTACCATCGACCAGACCAGCCGCTATGCCGCGGCAGTCAACCAAGCGTATCTCAATGTGCCGGAGACCCGGTTTACTTTCCAGCTGACGCTTCCGACATCCGGCTTTTCCGGTATGGTCGTCAAGCCCTGGGAAACACGCAAGCGTACCATTTTCCAGATTCTACCCGAGGTGCAGCAGAGGCTGCATCACATTCCGGGCATCCGGATAAACCCGGTGCTGCCACCGGCGCTGCCGGGAGGGGGCCAGTTCCCGGTGGAGTTCATTCTCGCTTCGACGGCGGAGGAAGACCAGATTTTGCAGTTTGCCAAGCAGATTCAATACAAAGCGCAGCAGAGCGGTTTGTTTGCCTTTCCCCCGATCATCGATGTTAAAATCGACCAGCCCCAGGCAGAGATCGTCATCGATCGCGACAGAGTGGCCGACCTGGGCCTCGACCTTCAGCGGGTCGGAGCCGACATCGGGTCGATGGTCGGCGGCAATTACGTCAACCGCTTCAATATCGCCGGCCGCAGTTACAAGGTTATACCGCAGATCAAGCGCATCGACCGTCTCAATCCGGCGCAGCTCGAAAATATCTACATCACCGGGCCGCACGACCAACTCGTCCCGCTCAGCACGATCGCCACGATCCGAAACTCCACCGTACCGCGTTCGTTAAACCGCTTCCAGCAGCTTAATGCGGTCAAAATCAGCGGCGTGGCCCTCAGGCCGCTTGATGAAGCCCTGCGCTTTCTGGAAGGATGAGGCCGCCAAGATTCTGCCCGAGGGCTATGTCCTCGATTACACCGGTGAGTCGCGCCAACTCCGGGTCGAGGGCAACCAGTTCATTTCGACCTTCGCGCTGGCCATTATCTTAATCTTTCTGGTCCTTGCGGTTCAGTTCAACAGCTTCCGCGATCCCTTCGTCATCCTGGGCGGTTCAGTGCCGCTGGCAATGTTCGGTGCACTGGCCTTCACCTTTCTGAAAATGCCAAACCCGAATGTTGCCTTCTGGACCCAGGGGTGGACCACCACGTTAAATATTTACTCCCAGGTAGGTCTGGTAACCCTTGTCGGCCTGGTGTCGAAAAACGGCATCCTGATAGTTGAATTTGCCAACAAACTTCAGGCCCAGGGGCGGTCCAAACGCGAAGCCGTGCATGAAGCCTCCCTGACCCGCCTGCGCCCGATTATCATGACGACTGCAGCCACCATCGCCGGTCACTTCCCTTTGACGCTGGTTTCCGGCGCCGGCGCTGCTGCCCGCAACTCGATCGGTCTGGTGCTGGTGGGCGGCATGGCCGTTGGAACCTTTTTCACCCTTTTTGTCATCCCCTCGATTTACATGCTCGTCGCCCGCGACCATGCCAAAGACCTCGCCCGCGAAAAAGCGTCCTCGACGGTCGCCGACGGCGCCGGCAACCGGGTTGTGAAACCGCAACGCATCGTCCCAGATTCCAATTGATGCTTTGACGAGAGCCTATCGACTCGATCTTAAGCCTGGCAATTAAGTTTTAGCGCGAAAAGTTAACGGTCCGGAACATGATTTTATATTGATGCTGGTTGCCTGCTTGAACTTTAGGGGGAGGGTGTGATGGGTATCTATTTGAAATTACAAGACGTTGAGTTTTTTACCACCTTCCGCGTCTTCAGATCTTTTAGGACCGGGTACTTTTTTTGCATAGCCGTTTCGGACCGGTATCAATCGAAAGACCGCATTTGTGATCTGTTCCACCTTAATCGCTGTCCGGTCCCCCAGGGCGTGCTGAAACTTCGCCAGCTTAGCCTTAAACTCAGGCAGCGGTATTCCTGGATAGCGATGCCGCTGGAACTCGGGTCGATTGTGTGACCCGGGTAACCACGAGTTGAAGCGTTTTACCAGGTGCAGTCCTTTCCTTTCCATCCATCCTGCAATTCGGCTCCTGCGGTGCCCGTTGCCCTGGCCTGGTTGCTTGGCAATCCGCTCGAGGATATCCACTATCCGTTCGCTGGCAAACGGTCCGTTGCGAGCCGCCAGGTGCCGCTCAACGAGCGTGCGACGGTTGTCGCCGCCAGCCGCACCAATTTTGCCGGCTAAAATACGCGACAACGTATCGCAAAGTTCTTTAAAATCGAAGCACTGATGGCTGACCCGATTGGGCAGCTGATAGAAGCCCTCATCATAACACTCGTTGACCGTAGTCCGGTATGATATTGCGGGCACTCCCAGAACATAGGCTTCGACGCCGGTTGTGCAGCCGTTGTGTATCACGGCACGGGTTGCCATCAACCAGGGAACGACATTGCCTTCATTGGTCACTCGGACCCGTTCGCAACGTTCGGCGATTTGTCGATAGATTTCTTGGTTTTCGGTCGGGTGGGGCCTGACGACTACCGTTACGCCGGGAAATGCTTTTTCCAGTTTGGGGATGAGCCGTTTAAAATCCTCCAGCACGGCTTGCTTGTGATCTCGCAATCCTTCTGCATAGGACCTGCTCATTCCCTTTGCGGCACGACCAAAATCGGGTTTATGGCCGGCTTTTTTCACCGGTTTGAACAGATTCATGTCCGGTCCGAAGGCGTTGATGTGATTGAAGTTGGTATTGATGAGGACAAAATCCCCATAGCATTTGCGTAGTTCGTCGACCTCCTGCTGGTAAAAGTTCATGATTTCGGGGCGCAGTAGATCTCCGCGGGGATTGCCGGTTATGTGAATGGGAGTGCTTTTGGACAAAGCCGGGTATCGTCGCCAGAGTTCCGCATTGTCCTCACCCCAAGCGAAGAGATGGGAGACATGTTGGATGGCTTTAGGATGCAACCGACGGGAATAGTAGGTCTCAGGCGGCAGGTGAACCAAAGCTTCTTCATCCCAAGCGACGATTTTATGCCCGAGCCGGCTGGCGACTTCGAAGAATAGAAGGCTGCGCACCGTCATGCTCTTGGACAAATAAACGGAGTTTGGATACGAATCTATTGACAGTTCCATCTCCCGTCGAGACCCGATTACCGAGGTAAACCCCCGGCGAGCGGCAAAACAGGCCAGCAGCAGTTTGGGATCAAGCTCCCTTACCTGATTTTCGACGGGAATCAGCAGTGAATTGATGGTATCATTCATAGTTTTGACAGCTGAACAAATGACTATAATAACATGTATCGGATTCAGCTGCAACCCATTAAAAAATCGGACGAAAACGATCAGGCGTCAAATATCCAAAAAAGGTTGGATTGTCAAAGGTTAAATTTGTCCGGAAATCCAAATTAGGTCCCAGCTTCTTTCTTTATCTTTTCCAAAAGCGCTTTTACTTTGGCGACAAGTTTAGCATTCGAGAAAGGTTTTGTGATGTAGTCGTCCGCACCGAGTGCCAAACCTTTGGCGATTTCCTCCTTACGTCCCCTGGCAGTCAAAAAAATTATTTTAATGTCTCGATAATTGGGATTCAAACGGACAATTTCACAAATTTGCCACCCGTCAATTCCCGGAAGCATGATATCCAGCAGCACGAGATCCGGTTTGTACTGGTAAATCAGATCCAGGGCATCTTCTCCTCTTTGGGCTGTCATAACGCTGTAGCCTTGCTGCTCCATCAGAAACTGGATGGGTATCAGAATATCCAGCTCATCATCGACTATGAGAATGTCTTTCGGCATTTAAAGGTACCTTCAGTCTACATGAATTTTCAATACGATCCGTTCCCCCAAATCCCCCAAAAAAAAACAAGCCACCCTTCAAAGGCGACTTGGCCATTGTCAAGGACGGATCGCACTGAACCATCCTGAATTAAAAGGTCTTGCATTGTGTTGAACCTTCCGCAAAAATCCGAAGGCCTACGATATAAGAAATATTACGGGAGGTCAACTTTAAATCGATGTTCCTCAGCCGGCAAAGGCATGAACATCATAATACCATCTACCATTGTCATTGTCTCAGCTTTAATGAGACAAAAACCGATTTATTCCATGGGTTCTCTGGCGGCAAACACCATCCCTCTCTCCGAGCTATAGGCTCTACGAGCCGGAAGCTGGAGTGAAGTCAACGCCTGACCGTTTGAGTCAGGATTCTTTACTTTACTTACGCTTTGCAGGTCGGCCTTCTTCCCTGAATCGTTTAAGCTTGCGCCACAACGCCGCCCGGCTGATACCCAGCAGCTCGACCGTTCTGGATTTGTTGCCGCCGGTTGCCGCCAACACCTCTAGAATGTATTGCTTTTCCATTTCGGCCAGGGTCATGAATTTTTTAGCGGCCGGCAAAGGAGCGGCAGCGGTCTTTTGAAAGCGGGGGGGAAGATTTTTGGGTTCAATGGTTTTACCGTCGGCCAGGATGACGGCGCGTTCGATAATATGCTCAAGTTCGCGGACATTGCCGGGGAAGTCATAGGACATAAAGATGGAGATAACCTCCTCCGAGATGGATTCCACCGCTTTTTTAAACTCCTCGGCAAATCTAGCGAGAAAATAGCCGCATAAAGGGGGGATGTCATCCCGGCGCTCCCTCAGCGGAGGCATGTACAGCTCAAGGACATTCAAACGATAGTAGAGCTCCTGTCTAAATTTTCCCTCCTTGGCCAGTTGGCCGAGATGGTAACGACTGGCGGCAAAGATGCGCACATCAAACGGAAAATTATCGCCGCCGTCCAGCAGGGATACTTCTTTGCTGTCAATTATCTTCAACATGGACAACTGCATCTTCGGTGACATATCCTCGATCTGGTCCAGCAGGAGGGTGCCTCCCGATTCAGGCTGGTCAGCGGACCCGCGCATTTGGCTAATGCCGGGAAAAACCGCATTTTCGGGTCGGACGAGCTCTTCGATGAGCAGATCATTGCGGAAACAGCCGCAGTTGATCGCTACAAACCGGCCTTTTTTGCGGGGGCTTAAACCGTGAATGATTCGGGCGGCCAATTCCTTGCCGGTGCCCGTTTCACCGCGAATGATAACGGGACAATCCAGGACGGCCAGGCGCTCGATATTTTTTCGCAGCTCCCGCATCGCCTGGGTTTCGCCGATCATGCGGTACCGCTCGGCGGATAGGATGTGGTCCTTTTGGATGGCGGCGGCTGAGAGTGCCGGAGTCTCTGCCGTGGGGGATGTTTTTGCCATTTTCAAAATTATTTCTTTTCGCCGTGATGCGATTCGATATCTACGGCATCTGCCAGGTCGCCGCCGGTGGCCATGCCAGCCGCCGCCATCGATGTTTCGAGGCTTTGCAGCACTTTTCTTACAAATCCCCAGAATTTGCCCATATCGTCTTTTTCGAAATAAGACGAATTGAGAGCTTCGGTGGCCTCCCTGAGCTTGTCATCGCCGTGGGCGGTTAAGAGCAGCGTTTTAATGTCGGCATCAATTTCTTTAAGCTTGGTGATCACCACCAGGCCGTCCATATCGGGCATTCTCTGATCGACCACCGCCAGATGAATTTTGGTCGTTTTGGTGATTGCAATCGCCTCATTGCCGTTTAATGCCGTATAGGGTTCATAGCCTTTGAGTCGTATCCGCTCAGCCAGCGTATTAAGAAATTTCGGGTTGTCGTCCACCAGAAGAATATTGATGTTGCCCAACGGCAAATTCGACAAAAACGTCCAGAATCTTCCCATATCCTGTTTGTCAAAATAGGTTGAATTGAGGGCCTCGCTGGCTTCTTTGAGTTTTTCGTCTCCATGGCCCGTCAGCAGGATCGTTTGAATATCGGGCGTCAGGCTTTTTAGTTTCGTGATAACAACCAAACCCTCCATATCGGGCATTTTTTGATCGACCACGGCCACATGGATATGCTGCTTTCCGGCAATATCCAGCGCCTGTTGGCCGTTGGCAGCCGTGAAAACGTTAAAGCCTTTCAGGCGGGTCCTTTCTGCCACGGCTTTCAGAAATTTTTCGTTGTCATCTACCAACAGAATATTTATTTTCTTTGCTTTCATAGGTCACCTTTCTTGCATTTCGGGTTCTGCGATGCGGGTAATGACTTCTGCCGCAACGTGGAATGATTCGGTGAACGGTCCGGTTGCTGATTGCATGCCGAACGGCGCCGGGGATGCTTAATGTCCCCCGCTGCCCAAAATTCCGGAAGCCGCCACGGATAATACAATGATTTCCAGGATGGCAATGACCAAAAATATCCAGTTTTTTTGGCGGACATATCCCCTGACTAACACCATGTAGCAAAAAATCGTCATCAGGGCGAGCAAGACAAAACCGATGTAGTTTAGAAAATCCCCTTTTACCAGCAGGGGGACCCAGCCCCAACCATGGGGCGAATGGGTAATTTCCAGATATTCGCCGACGCCCTTGCCCCACAGCTTGGGGATAAGAGCCAGTTCAACATGCGACGGCAGTATTCCGGTAAGGTAAATTGCGTACGTCGTCACCAGAATAAAAATACCCGCCCATACGCCGATAATCAAAAGGTTGGCATAGATAATCTGCTCGCGCGACGGTTTAAGGGCTTCTTTATTTTGGGTGTCCATAATATTTAACTCCATATAGTTATCGTCATATTTTCAGCCTAAAAAACCAAGACCCAATCCTTTATCGATGGCTTTTAGTCCGGCAAAAAACAGCACGGCGATCACCATGTACCGGATCATTTTTGGCTTGGCAACGGCGAGAATCTTGACCCCGATCAGGGAGCCCAGCATCAAACCCACGATCGATGGAACACCGATCAACGGTATGACACAACCCCTGTTCATATATATCCAGGCGGCCGACGTATCGGTGATGGACAGTAAAAATTTACTTGTGGCCACCGACACTTTCAGGGGTACCCCCATTAAAAGGTTGAGCACCGGCACGTTCGCCCATCCCGCTCCGAGCCCGAACATGCCGGCCAGCAGGCCGACGATGATAAACATGCTCAGGCCCAGCAAGGTCCGATGGGTTTTCCAATCGACGCTTTCCCGCGCGCCATCGTCCCAGTATGCTCCCTGCAGCCCCAGGGCCAGCCCGATGGCATCCTGTTTTTTTATGACCGGTTTTTCAGTGTTCTTTGAAACAACCAGCAGGATGGCGATGCCCACAATGGTTGCTCCCAGGCAGACCTGGATGATGTCGGGATTCAATGACGACAGGTACAGCCCCAGCATCGCCCCCGCAATGGAACAGGTGGATGCGATCAGAGCCACCGGCAGGGCCAGTCGCAGGTTGGCCAGGTTGCGCCGCAGCAGCCCTGGACCTGCAGCCAGGGCGCCGGCCAGTGCGACCATGAGTCCGACGCCTCTGACAAAATCAATGTGGAACGGGAAAAAACCGCTCACCAGCGGTACGTAGAGTACGCCGCCCCCGACGCCTGCCATTACGGCCAGAATGCCGAGGACCAGACAGAAAAAAAACAGGATGATCGGCCAGAACCACCAGGGCTTGCCGGCGGCAAACCCTGCCGCCTGTTCCGCAGCCAAGGCCACGGAAGGGCAGCTCGAGACGAAAACCATCAGCGATCCAAACAACCACCTTGCAGAACGCGCTCGAATGTTTAGCATTGAATCAACCTTTCAAAATAAATGTTTACAATTGAAACATACTTATATATATTGGGCCCTATAAAACATTAAAATTCAACAGTCAATAAAAATATGTAGCAATATGAAACAATATCATTTATTAATTGTCGATGACGAAAAACGGTTTGCCGATATGCTGGCCAAACGGCTGATGCTAAGGGGCTGCCAGTGCGATGTTTGCTACAGGGGGCAGGAAGCGCTGGACCTTATCGAACGGAACAATTTCTCACTCGTTTTATTGGATCTTCACCTGCCGGATATATATGGCACCGAGGTTCTGACCCGCATCAAAAACGTCGATACACAGACCCCCGTTATTATTTTAACCGGACATGGGACGGAAAAAGATCGCCAGGAATGCATGCAGCAGGGCGCCTACGCTTTTATGCACAAGCCCCTGGGGATTGACGAGTTGATGGCCATTTTGGCCAGGATCGCGGAGATAGCGGCATGAACGAGCGGTTCCGTAGAGCGTTAAAAGCAATACGGCCTGAATTTTATCGCCGGAAAAACAAGCACCTGAATCCTTATTTCACATTTTCAGATTATCGTAAAATCTGGGCGATCGGTATTTCCACCTTGGCGACAGCGGCCCTGGTGCCCTTGCTGGTAGTGACCATTATCCATTACCGTCTCATAGAGAAGTCCGTTGATTCGGAGCTGATTCTTCGTACCGAACGACTGGCTTCCAACGCCCGACGGGCAGTCACTTTTTTTATGGAAGAGCGGCTGAATGCCTTGAGATTCACCGTGAATGAAATTCGGTATGAGCAACTGACGGATTCCGCTCATCTCGGCGAGGTTTTAAGAAATCTCAAGCTGGGATTCGGCGGATTAACGGACCTCAGCGTGATCGACTATTCAGGTATCCAGGTTGCTTATGCCGGACCCTTTGAACTGGAAGGCAAAAACTACAGCAATCAAGTCTGGTTCATTGAATGCCTGAAAGGCAATTTTTATGTCAGCGAGATATTTCGCGGGTACCGGGATGTTCCCCATATCATTATTGCCGTCAAATCTTTCCGTCCCGACGGCAAGAATTTTATCCTAAGGGCAACCCTGGACACGGAACGGCTGATACAAACCTTGTCTTCATATGAAACCGGCGCGTATGCGGAAATTTTTCTCGTCAACCGCTCCGGCATCATCCAGACGCCTTCAAAATACTATGGCGGCACGTTTGAAAAAATGTCGCTGCCAATGCCGCAATATTCCCCGAGAACTCAAGCCGTCATGACGCGCGATGATCAAAAGCGATCCATCATTATGGGGTATGCATTTATTACAACCCAGATTGTCGATACCCCTTTTATTCTCATGGTGACCAAACAAAAGGCGGAGATGATGGCCATCTGGTTAAAGTTGCGCACGAACATCCAGTGGTTTGTCGGTTTCGGTATCTTGGTCATTCTGATTGTGGTCGTCATTACCTGTACCTTCATGGTCAATAAGCTTTATCTGGCGGACAAGTCCAAGGCTGAAACCATGGCCTTGATGGAACAGAACAATCAACTTGTCTCAATCGGTCGACTGGCTGCCGGCGTCGCCCATGAGATCAACAATCCCCTGGCCTTGATTAACGAAACGGCGGGGTATGTAAAAGATCTGTTTGTTATCAAAGAGCAATACCGCCAAGATCCGGAATTGATGGAGAACATTGATTATATTCTGGAAGCGGTCGAACGCTGCGCCACGATCACGAGACAACTTCTCGGGTTTGCGCGCAAATTCACCGTCAAAATTAAAAAGATCGACTTGAAAGATGTTATTTCAGACGTGCTCGTTTTTCATAATAAAGAGGCGGAGTATCGCAATATAACGGTCTCCGTGAACGTGCCGGAGAATATGCCCTCAATTGAAACCGACCGGGGCAAGCTGCAGCAGATCCTGGTGAATCTGATCAACAATGCCTTTCAGGCTGTGGACAGCGGCTGTATCCTCGAAATAAATGCAGCACCCGCAGGTCCCGACAAGGTCAGCATTGCCATACGCGATAACGGATGCGGCATGTCGGAGGAGAATCTGCCGAAAATATTTGAACCGTTTTTTACCACAAAAGAAGGGGACAAGGGAACCGGGCTGGGCCTTGCCATCACATACGGTCTGGTCAAAAAGCTTCACGGAGACATATCGGTGAAAAGCAAAGAAAATGAGGGCACGACATTTACCATTACTTTGCCTACCCGGATTCAGGAGGTGATGGGTGAAAATGAAGGTTCTGCTGGTTGATGATGAGAAAAAATTTGCCATGATGCTGGCCAAAAGACTGGCATTGCGGGAAATTGACGTCGACTATGTCTTTTCAGGCGCAGAGGCCCTGCTGAAAGTTGAAAATGCCGTTTATGATGTGGCCGTCCTGGATGTTAAAATGCCGGGGCTTGGCGGGATCGAATTGGAGCGAAAATTGAAAATGCTGGCCCCCGGGATGAAAATTATCTTTCTGACCGGCCATGGGTCTAAAACCGACTTTGAAACCGGATCGGCAGAAGCCGCATATTATCTCGCGAAACCGATTCAAATTGAGGAACTGATAAAGATCCTGCATGAAGTAACCGGCCAAAGATTCCGGTCGACCAACCTTTGATTTTTAATATGGCGGAATAGGTGAGCTTCTGACGCACCATCGGCAGGATACAAAAAACGGGAGGCATCATGACCAGTTCAGATGAAATTAAAAACAATAGTGATCTGGCTTTTTTCGGGAAAGTCAATGCAAGCATTTCACATGAATTGAAAAATATTCTGGCAATAATCTCGGAAGCAGCCGGGCTGCTGAATGATCTGACGGAACTGGCGGACAAGGGGAAAAAGGTCGAACTGGATATGCTGAGAAACTGCAGCCGTGATATTGTTGAAGAAATTCAGCGGGGATTCACCACTATCAAGCAAATGAATAAATTTTCCCATAGCGTGGACGACCCTCTTAAAAGCATCGATCTGATCGAGGTCCTGGCGCTGATGATTGATCTTGCCGGATTTTTAAGTTTTGCCGGCAAGGTCCGATTTGACCCGCCGCCGCAAGGCGCGCCGATCGTTTTGACATGTCCTTTTCGAATTCAAAATCTGTTATATCAGGCACTTGTCTTTGCATTTGAGTCGGCCGGTCCGGAGGCCGAGATTCAGGTTGCGATGCAACCGGACACGAGCGGTCACGTACGAATCATTTTTTCAGGTCTCGGACCAATAAATGACCGGCCATTTCCGCCAGACCAAACGCAGCGCATCGCAGATTCAATTGCTGTCGAGATCCGGGTAAACACCGATTTCCAGCAAATCCATATTGTGGTGCCGGAAACCATCGAAAGCATAAAATAGAGTCGGGCGCAACCTGCCTGGAATGAGACCGGTATGAAATGGAACTTGCCGACTCGCAAACAATTATTATAGTCTTAGTTGCGATTTTCCGGCATTTTAAGAAATTTTTCCATAGAAATTCCAAAAAACGGAGGACGCCATGAGCACTGAAAATAAAATCAACCTGCTTTTGGTTGATGATGAGGTTAAATTTTTACAGTCGATCTCACAACGACTGGCGCTGAAAAACATTGATGTCACGGCGGCATCAAACGGTAAAGAAGCGATTGAGGCCGCTGAGAAAGGCTATTTCGATGTCGCGGTCGTCGACTTTCAAATGCCCGGAATGGACGGTACGCAGGTGCTGCAAACATTGAAAGAAAAGCACAAATATCTTGAAATCATTATGCTGACCGGACACGCCACCATCGACTCGGCCGTGGAGTGTACAAAACTGGGTGCCTTTAAGTACCTGGAAAAGCCTTATGATTTTGAAAAACTCGTCGAGGTCATTAAGGAAGCTTACGAGAACAGGCTCAGAAAGAAATTCGAGCATAACCAAAAGCGGATTGAAGAGATCCAAAAATTATCGATGCGTGAATCCCCTTTAGGTCTGCTAAAGGCCCTGGCACGTCTGGACACCGAGGAGAAGTAGACAATCCGGCTTTGCGGCAAGCCCGGGCAGGCACCCAAGCGCGGGTAAGAGGTCTTCCGGAAATAAATTGATTGAAATTCCTGCCAAACCCCCAGTATCGACGAAATCCGGGAAACAAGCAACAGAGTTGCTGTCCAAGGGAATGTGAGGAGGAACATATGGGTATAATTACAATTTCCAGAGGTTCATATAGCAAGGGGAAGGAAACTGCTGAAAAGCTCGCTCAGGTTCTGGGCTATGAATGCATCTCAAGAGACGTCCTCCTGGAAGCCTCGGCCCATTTCAATATCTCTGAAGTAAAGCTGGTGCGGGCAATTCATGATGCACCCTCTTTTTTTGAACGTTTCCAGCATGGCAAAGATAAATATATCCTTTTTATCCGTGAAGCATTTTTAGAACACATTAAAAAGGACAATGTGGTCTATCACGGACTGGCCGGCCATTTTTTTATCAAAGGGATTCCAAACATTTTAAAGGTGAGAATCACCGCCAACATCGAAGATCGAATCAAGGAAGAAATGAGACGCGAGAAGATCTCTGAAAAAGAGGCCCGCTTTATTCTGAAAAAAGATGATGAGGAGCGCAGAAAATGGAGTATGCACCTTTATGGGATTGATACCAACGATCCCAGCCTTTATGATATTGTGCTGCATATCGATAACTTAAAGGTGAGTGACGCGGTCGAACTACTGACAGATATGGCCCGGCGGCCGTGTTTTCAAACAACACCGGAATCCCGCCTAATGCTAAACGATTTTGATTTAGCTGCCAAAGCGCATGCCAAAATATTCGATCGATTTCCGGCTGCTGAAGTTAAATGCCAAGACGCCGTTGTTTTTGTTAAAATTGAAACGGCGTTGTCTCTGGAGGAAGAAGTTGGCGCTAAGATCAAAAATATCCTGGCGGGTATAGATGGAATTAAAGAAGTTAAAGTAAATTCTGTTCCATTTGAAACCGGAGATTGAATAGTGATGCCGGCTTATTTGGCGGCGGTTAATCCCAACATTGTAAAACCGGTCCTCTCTTTCTACGGTCCACAGGCTCTCCGAGCCGGAGGCCGCCATGCCATTATTCCATATTTCCCCAAGGGGGCTCTGCTTAACCGGACATAAAGAATTCTCTTATCCCCCCAATCGGTGTATATTCATCAGAAATGCGAAATCCGATTTTAGGCGAAAGCGGAATTTGCAGGTCTTATATAACAATTTAAATTAATTTCAAATAGTTATAAGGAATAATTTTCGCGCGCTTTTCAAAAGAGAACAGGCAATTCCTGTTGACGCTGCCGTTTAAAGGACGAAGCTGCTGTAAATACAATGTAGAGCTGGTTTGGCAGGTAAATTGCACTGATCGTTGTCTTATGCCGTTGGTGCATGAACGGCATAAATGGTGAATCTTTTAAAACGAGAGGTGGTATGATGGAAAAAAAAAGAAAAAATATCGCAAAAGAAATGACGATTACCGGATTTGTGGAAGAATTCGACAGCATTGAAGACGGGATGGGTATATTGATTTCCGGCGATGACGACGAGAATTATGTTGTTGAGCCCACCAAAAACGGCAAGAAGCTTGCTTCATTTCTCGATGAAAAAGTCAAAGTTACGGGGCTGGTTACCAAGGACAGAGACGGCCTTAAATACATCAACGTGAGCAGTTTTGATGTGTTTGAAGACACTGAGGACTACTACGATCGCGACGAAGATGACAGTTTCTACGATGACAAGGATCTAAAATTTGATGACTGATTAAATTCCTGCCGTTAACGGCGGGCAGCGGGGTTGTCAAACCAACCATGGCAGAAGGCAGCGTCTTGGCATGCGCTGCCTTTTGTTTTATGCATACCCTAACTAAAATGTCCCACGGCATCCAGGCTTTCATAATTTATGTCATACAGGGAATCGATAATCTGGTTTTGAAAAAAGTCGTCGGTCATTGATTTGCCTTCATAGAGCAGGTCCACGATACTGGCCGTCGGTATTTTTTCAAAGCAGTCCTGACAGGTGAAAAATCCTTCAAATACGAAAAGCTGGCCGCCGGCTGAATAGGACTTTTTAAGGTTGTCGCGCGTCGCCGTGTGAGCGCAGGTGATCCAGGTCTTGGGGGCGGCCTCAAAATGACTGCGCCCCTCGGACAGTTTGATAAAGTTATAATTACTGTCGATTAAGGGATAGATAAAATCTTCTTGAAAGGATTTGTCCGTCATCGGGCGGCTGGATCCAATTGATTCCGACAAATCCTCTTTGGACAGGATCTTATCAAGACAGCTTTCGCAAAAGCATTTTCCCAATACAATTGTTATCAGCCCTGAAGACAGATAATAGCGATAGACCAGCTCCGGTTCAGATAAATGCGGGCAAACCAGCCAGGTGTACTCATGCGAATCCTTGCGTGCAGCATCTATTGTGGGAGAAAAAATAAAGTCTTGGACAAAATTTGGTGTCCCGGTTGCTATTGCTCCGCTATTCCACTCCGGTTTATCAATAATGAAAAAAGACCTTTCATTCTTGTCTAAGTTGGCACCCATAAAATTCCCTCCATTAATGTTCCGAATAAAAAACGATGCAACCTCCAAGTCGTAAAGCAAGATCAGTACCAACTTTCATTCTAGTAAAAATTAAATTAAATTACAGATAGTTGACTCCACATTTGTTCGAACTGTCTTGGGATGGGCGCCAATATTTTGAATAGCATTGTCAAATAGATACCTAAATCTTATTTATTTTGACAAGCGGTAAGCTTTATTTTAAAGATGGGTGACATTGCAGGTCGGGAGGAATTGAAAGATGAAAAAATTGCTTAACCAAGCCCAAGACGTGGTGAAGGAATCCCTGGCCGGCTTTGCGGCGGCCTACGGCGACCTGGTCAGGGTTCATTTCGCTCCGAATTACATCGTGCGGGCGGATGCGCCGCTAAAAGGCAAGGTCGGGATTGTCTCCGGGGGCGGCAGCGGGCACGAGCCGATGCACGGCGGCTACGTCGGAAAAGGAATGCTGGATGCCGCCTGTCCGGGGGAGGTATTTACCTCGCCGACCCCGGATCAAATGGAAGCGGCCACCAAAGCCGTTGATGGCGGGGCCGGTGTGCTGCACATCGTAAAAAACTACACCGGAGATGTCATGAATTTTGAGATGGCCGCTGAATTGTGCCAGGCCGAAGGCATCCAGGTGGAAAGTGTCGTCATCAACGATGATGTTGCCGTACAGGACAGCCTTTATACTGCCGGACGACGCGGGGTCGGTACCACGGTGCTGGCAGAAAAAATATGCGGTGCGGCAGCTGAAAAAGGACTTGATTTAAAAACCGTTGCCGGCCTGTGCCGCAGGGTCAATGACAACGGCCGTTCGATGGGCATGGCCCTGACTTCCTGCACCGTGCCCTTGGCGGGCAGGCCGACTTTCAAGATTGATGACGGGCAGATGGAGATCGGAATCGGCATCCATGGGGAGCCGGGCCGGGAAAGAGTACCCCTGGCAGGTGCGCGGGAGATCATTGAGACCCTGGCCGGTGCGATAATTGCCGACCTGCCTTTTAAAAGCGGTGATGCGGTCATTGCCATGGTAAACGGAATGGGCGCAACACCATTAATGGAACTCTATCTGGCCTACAATGAGCTTGCCGGCATTTGCCGGCGGAATAAAATTTCAATTGTCCGACGGCTGGTGGGAAATTTTATCACCTCGCTGGAAATGGCCGGCTGTTCAATTACCCTTCTCAAAGTCGATGATGAAATACTTAAACTTTGGGATGAACCGGTTCTCACGCCGGGGCTGCGCTGGGGGATTTGATGCGATGATCAAGCGTGCCGATGTGCTGGCCTGGATTAACGAACTGCACAACGTATTTATCCAAAACAGGGCATATCTGACCGATCTGGATGCAGCCATCGGAGACGCCGATCACGGCATCAATCTGGAACGCGGGTTCAATGCCGTCGCTGCGGAACTGGAGCAAAACGATCCGCCGGACGTCGCCGGCATCCTGAAGACGGTAGCCATGACATTGATCAAGACAGTGGGCGGTGCCTCCGGGCCGCTCTACGGCACATTTTTTTTACGGGCGGCCGCCGTGTGTGCGGGCAAGGACGACCTGGCCGCGGCTGACATCATCGCCCTTTTCAGCGCAGGGCTTGAGGGTGTTGTGCAAAGAGGCAAAACCGGGTTAAACGACAAGACCATGGTGGATGCGTTGACACCGGCCATAGCAGCGATGAAAACGGCTTGCGACGCAGGGGCCGATTTAAACGAGATTCTGCATCAGGGGGCGGCTGCGGCCCGCTCCGGAATGCAGCGTACCATTGAGCTGCAGGCCCGCAAGGGACGTGCCAGTTACCTGGGTGTTCGCAGCATCGGGCATCAGGATCCCGGCGCCACTTCAACTTTTCTGCTGCTGAAGGCCGCCGCTGATATCTGGGGCACGTAGCAGGGTTCCGTCATTTAAGGAGATAAATGACTAATTTTGCGAAAATTACCCGCTTAACAATAATCATGAAAATTCCAAGCTCCAAATACCAAATCTCAAACAAATCCCAATGACCCAAATTCAAATATCGAAACAAAGGATCCTTCTGCCATCGTGCCAAACGGCATCATCACCGGCTCGCCAGATTTTACGTCTTGGCGCGCTGCAATGTTGGCGAATGTTTTGGTCATTGAATATTGAGATTTGAGATTTATTTGTAATTTGGCGTTTGAGATTTGAGATTTTATTGTATTGTAAAACTTTACAAATGCAGCTGGTTTAGAATTTACTTTGACGTTACCCTGGGGAACGTAGGAGTAGTCTTCGCCATGGTTGGATTGGTCATTGTCTCCCACAGCAACGCCTTATCTCAGGCGCTGGTCGGCCTGGTACGCCAGGTAGCCACCGGGCATCTGCCGCTATGCGGGGTGGGCGGAGTCGGGGTTGATAGACAGGCGTTCGGCACCGATGCCGTCAATATTGTCGAAGCGATCGAATCGGTGTTCAGCCCGGACGGCGTTGTGGTGCTGGTGGATCTCGGCAGTGCGATCTTAAGCGCTGAAACGGCGCTGGAATTGCTGCCTGAGGAGATGCGGCCCCATATCCGGATTTGCGGAGCGCCCATTGTCGAGGGTGCTGTCGCGGCCGGGGTTCAAATCAGCCTGGGCGGCAGCCTGGAGGCTGTTTGTCATGAGGCCGGCCGGGCGCTTGTTCCCAAGATCAATCAAATGTCCGGATCCGATGAAATATTCGTCGCGCCCGGGGCGCGAGATCCAGCCCAGCCATTGCCGGAGGATTGGCAAACAATCCAATTAACCGTTAACACTCCCCACGGTTTGCATGCCCGGCCGGCGGCCCGTTTTGTCCAGACGGCTGCGGTTTTCGATGCCCAAATTCGGATTAAGAAGCTGGAATCCTCTGCGGAACCGGTGCCGGCTGCAAGCTTCAACAGCATTGCCACCCTGGGCATCAACCGGGGAGACCGGATTGTTGTTTTTGCCAGGGGAAGGCAGGCCCCAGAAGCCCTGGCCGCCATCAAAACGCTGGTGGACGATCAACTGCCGAAGTTGACTGAAGAATTCATCCCGGTGCCGTCCGCCGGCGCCGCCGCACCGCAAGGCCGGGAGGCTATCGCAGCAGTTGCCGTTTCCGCTGGCATTGCTGCCGGCCCGCTGTTTCATTATCGGCTTTATTTGCCGCCGATTTCCCGCCATTCAACGAAAAATTGCCTGCAGGAATGGAAGCATTTGCTGCAGGCACGGGATCAGGCGAGCCGGTCAATCCTGAATCGCCGCCATTCAGTGGAGTCCAGGCTTGGCGAAGCCCAAGCGGCTATATTCGATGCCCATCTTTTGATTATCCAAGACCCCCAGCTTTTGGATGCAGCACGCAGCCGCATTTTTGAAAAAAAGCAGAACGCCGCGCTGGCCTGGCAGGAAAGCGTGCAGGAAATTGCCGCGAACTATCGTGCGCTGGACGATGCGTATCTCAGGCAGCGGGCGGCTGATGTCATTGACGCCGGCAACCAGGTTTTATTGAATTTTCTCGGTCAACCCGCCCCAAAGGTGGTCGACCTGCCGCAGCCGGTGATTCTGGTGGCCGAGGAACTCACTCCTACGGATACGGCCGCGCTGGATACCCGGAAGGTGCTTGGCATCGCAACTGTTGCCGGCGGGCCGACTTCGCACGCCGCTATTTTGGCCCGAGCTCTTGGAATCCCGGCCATTGCCGGGGTGGATCCCTCCATTTTAGGCCTGCCGGATGACACTTCCCTGGTGTTGGACGGCTTCAGCGGCCGGCTGTGGATTCAGCCCGGGCAAAAGGTTGCCGAGGATCTCAAAAAACGCCGAACGCGCTGGCTGCAGAAACGCCGCCAACTTCTTAAAATCGGCCGTCAACCGGCTGAAACCGATGACGGCCGCCGGTTTACCATTACCGCCAACCTGGGCAATTTTTTTGAAGCCCAATCTGCCCTCGAAAACGGAGCGGAGGGCGTGGGACTGCTGCGGACCGAATTTCTCTATCTGACGCGCAGCCAGCCGCCGTCGGAAGCCGAGCAGGTGGATAGTTTGCAGCAGATCGGCCGGACAATCGGACAAAAGCCGATTTGCGTGCGCACCCTGGATGTCGGGGGTGACAAATCCATTCCTTATCTTCGCCTGCCTGCAGAAGCAAATCCCTATTTGGGACTGCGTGCCGTTCGCCTGTCGCTGCGGTATCCGGAGCTGTTCCGCGGACAGCTGCGCGCTATTTTGCAAGCCGGTGCGGACTTCGATCTGCGGGTCATGTTTCCAATGATCAGCACAACCGAGGAGGTCGATCGGGTTCTGGAAATTCTGGATGCGGTTCATCGTGAACTGGCAGCTGAAAATTGCGTTCATCGTTGGCCGATTTTAACGGGTATCATGATTGAGACGCCGGCCGCGGCCCTGATGATTTCAGCATTTGTCAAGCGGCTGGATTTTTTCAGCATCGGTACCAACGACCTGACCCAATACTCCCTGGCGGCTGAACGCGGGAATTCGAATCTGACAGACTATGCGGACGCACTGCACCCGGCAATTTTGCAGCAGATCAGAAAGGTGGTTGATGAAGCCCATCGTTACGGGAAGCACGTAGCGGTGTGCGGTGAGTTGGCGGCGGATTTGACGGCCGTGCCTGCCCTTGTGGGGCTGGGCGTCGATGAGCTCAGCCTGGCGCCGCATGCCATCCCTGAAGTAAAGGCGCTCATTTGTCGACTGAACTATGCCAAGACCCTTGATCTGGTAGAAAAGATGCTGACCACGGACAGCGCCCGCAGTGCGCGCAATCTGGCCGAAAAATTCTTAAAAAAACTAAGCGTCGCGCGAGATTTCGTCTGGTAGAAGTGGCCCTTAAGGGGCAGCAAATTTTGTAGTTTTCTATTGGAGAAGATAACTACAAATGCCGGCAAGTAAAATTAAAGATCCGGCAGAAAATTTGTAGGACTTATTTTTAATCGCCAACCCCTGTAAATCATTGGCCGTTCGGCAATCCGGGCGCTTTAGCCGCAGTTTTTAAGATTGCCGGTGCAGTTGCCAGCACCTGCGCCGATGCTTATTGTATCTGATAATTTAGGCCCATGACAGTATAAATGATAGTTTTTCGCAGGAAGATATCCCCGGATTATAAGCAACCACTTGGCGAGAAGTATAGGTAAATAAAGACCGTGCAGCAAATCGGTCTAGGGAGTAGAAAAGTGAATGCCCGGATCAGAGAAATTTCAATGATACACAGCCTTGCATCGAAGATTGCATCGGTATCCATCGGTATTTTGATATTTGTTTTTGCATTGGTGTCCTGCAACGGCAGCGGCGGCGGAGAAGAAGCCGGTACAACAACACCGAATTTTCCGCCGGTAGTTTTTATGGCTGATAAGGATCAGGACGGAACGGTTGAACTTTACGCCTCATCTAATGACGGTGCTGAAATCATAAAACTCTCCGGAACGATGGTTGCCGGCGGCAATGTGGTGGATTTTAAGGTGTCCCTTGATGGAATTTATGTGGCCTATGTGGCGGACCAGGAAACCAATAACGTTTTCGAGCTGTATGCGGTGCCGGTTGATAAAGCCGCCAGTGAAACAGCGGTGAAGATTTCGGGACCTATGGCCGGCAACGGCCTGAAAGAGATCGCTGCAGGGTCCGGAGAATATTTTTTCGCCTGGGCACCCGACAGCAGCCGCGTTGGGTATATCGCCGATCAGAAGACGGCAAATGTTTTTGAGCTGTTCACCTCAACCCCGGACGGCAGCGACAACGTCCAGGTCTCGGGAGCATTGGTGAGCAACGGCGACGTGCTGGATTTTCAATGGGAGCCGGCCAGCGCCCTAATCGCCTATGTGGCCGATCAGGATACGGACAATAAGCAGGAGCTTTATGTGTCGCCGGCTGACAGCGACACGCCCAACGACCCGGTATCCGGCGCAATGATGGCCGGCACCGGCATCAAGTTGATCATCTCCGAAGGCGTGTATGCCTTTTCCTGGGCGCCGGACAGCAGTCGCGTTGCCTACATTGCCGATCAGCGTACGGCGGATGTTTTTGAACTATTCACCAACCTACCGAACGGCAGTGACAACGTCCGCGTCTCTGGGAATATGGTGAGTGGCGGCGATGTAGATGCCTTTGCCTGGTCGCCGCAAAGCGACCGGATCGCTTACCGGGCAGATCAGAATACTGATAATGCCCTCGAACTTTACACGGCTTTTCCCGGCTCTCCCGGCTCTCAGCTCGTCACCTCAGGGATAAGTTCCGGACAAAAGGTCCAGCAATTTGCCTGGTCACCGACCATAATCAACGGGGAACAAAGAATCGCGTTTATCGCCGACAAAGGCACTACCGGCCTTTTTCAGCTATATACGACCTCGCCGAATAACAGCCTTAACCAGCTTGTATCCAGTGTGAACCCAGGCGGTGGTAATGTCAATGAGTTTGCCTGGGCTCCTAACGGCGAACAGCTGGCCTATCGCGGCGAAACCCGCACGGTTGGTATTGACGAACTGTTCACAACCGGTCGGGCTACCCCCCTGATCAAAGTGCTTTCCTTTCTAATTCCAAGCGGCGGTGACGTCCTCGATTTTGCCTGGGCGCCGGACGGCTCCCGGCTTGCCTATCGGGCCGACCAGTTGACCAACGATGTGGTTGAGCTGTTTACGAATACTCCCAACGGCGGCCAGATTACCAATGTGCGAATTTCCGGCGGTCTGGCGCCGGGCGGCGATGTGACCGAATTTCAGTGGGCACCCGACAGCTTCGGTGTGGGCTATATCGCCGACCAGAATACCGATCAAGTATTTGAGCTTTTCGCATCGCTGCCGGCCGGCGGCGACAATACCCTTCTCTCCGGAAGTCTGGTCAACGGCGGTGATGTTTTTGCATTTGAGTGGGTTCCTTGAAAATAGAAGCCAGGCGAAGATAAAAGGAGCACCTGGCCGCTTAAGCGGTCAAATTCAGTAACAACAAAGCAGGTGTGTTGGAAAACCAGCCTTGAGCAAGTTAGCGTAGGGCAAGCCGCAAGAGGTTATCAAAAATGATGATGCCAACCTTGTTGCTGTAAAAGTGACAATGAGTGGATTTATAAAACCGCATTTATAATAACAGGAAATTCAGTTGCCATCGTATAATCGGAACTCATTGACTGTTGAGTCAGCCTTACCTACGTAGGGTGGGCATTGCCCACCGTTAACAGCCAAGACCGGCCTTATCTGGTGGGCAATGGCCACCCTACGATATAGAATTTTCGGAACGTCAGCATTCAATCTGCATCAATCGTCATTTACCTGTCTGATAAATCGCTGACCCGATTGCTGCGAATGGCATGATTCATCCTATTGATAAGGTTCCCAACCTCTCAGCATCTCCGCTTCTTAGCTTCTCGGTTTTCCAGCCTCCCGGCTTCCCAGCTTCTCCATTTCTCAACTTCTTAGCTTCTCAGCTTCCCCACTTCTCAGCCTTTCAGCTTCCCAACCAACCGACCCCTATAAAAATCTCACCTATATCTTTTGCAATTTTGCTTTTTATCTGGTAGACTATCTTTTCAAGATAGCTAAGAATATTAGGAGGTTCCCAAGCAGATAAGAAAGGCAGCGAGGCAATGACAACCGGGATAGAAACCGTTTTAATTGTGGATGACGAAGAGATCGTTATCGGAGTGGGCAAGCAAATGCTGGAAAGGCTGGGATATTCGGTCCTGACGGCTAAAAATGGAATGGAGGCTGTCGATATCTACCGCGAAAATCAGAAAACGGTCGGCCTTGTTATTCTAGATATGATCATGCCGGGCCTGGAAGCCGGCGATACCTGTGACAAGCTCCGGGCGCTAAACCCGGCTGTTAAGGTGCTGCTTTCAAGCGGCTACAGTCTCGACGCAAAGACCAAGGGCATATTAAAGCGAGGCTGCGGCGGCTTCATTCAAAAACCGTTTAATATGAAAATACTGAAAGACAAAATCGAGGAAATAGTTGGCCGGGACCAGTTAGACACAGCGTCATAATTAGTTCTGCTTTCGCCTTTTTGGGGTTGATTTTTAAGCTGTCATAAAGGGTTAAATTGGCAGAATGCCGTGTAGGCGGGCCCAATGGTTGATGTCCTCATATGTAAAGTTGTCCAGGCATCACTCCTTCGACCTGCCGATTTTGTGATCCCGGCGTAACGCCACCAACGTTGCACCCCATCCACCCGCCTCAGGCGGGGCATCGCAAAAAGACGCCACCAGTGGATTTTTTTCAAGTATTCCCTGAACCCGTCTTTTTTGAATGCCTTTACCCTTGCCGTGAATAATCCGCACCGCGTAAATACCGGATTTCAGGCACTCGTTAAAATAATCCTCCAAAAGATGCGGTATATCCTGAGGCCGGAAGGTGTGCAGGTCCAGTACATCTTCAATCGGAATTTTGACCGGCTCCATGGTTGCATGCCTTGGATCAGCGCAAGTAAAATACTTGATCGGAAGCGCTGCAATGTCTATGGTTATTCTAACATTGAAAACCTGATCCTGTGAGGCCAGGTCATAGATAATAGGCTTTGCCTTGGTTGAATGCCTTGGGGTACTGGAGTAATGGAATGTTGGAATACTGGATTTGGTGGAATGAGATCTGTTTTTATATGTATGGCAGTGATCTAAAAACTAAATTAGACAATCATCCGCTTTTGATCCCCAATATTCCATTTATCCATTTATCCATTATTCCATGGGTTGTCTAGCGGAAAAGGCCACCCCTCTCTCCGAGCTATCGGCTCTACGAGCCGGAAGCTGCAGTGAAGTCAAAGCCTGGCACCATGGGCCAGAGTTCTCTTTCATGCTTCAACATGCGCTTACACAACTCCGGCGGCATTCACAAGTGTAGTCAGCCTGATTCATAAATAAGGAGCCACAAGTGCCTGATCCGCAATTTCACTATTTTATCGCCGGCATAGGTCTGACGGCCTTGGCTTATCTGCTGGGATCCATTCCCTGGGGGGTTGTTCTTACCCGGTTTTTTACTTCGGTGGATATCAGACGCCAGGGCAGCGGCAATATCGGGGCCACCAATGTCAGCCGGGTGGCAGGTTCGACATTGGGGCTTTTGACACTGGCGGGCGATGTTCTGAAAGGCGCCGTCCCGGTTTATCTGGCCTTGATTTTCGCCTGGAAAAACCCGCTGATAAGCGAGAATTTGCCTGCAGTTGTCGCCCTGGCGGCATTTTTCGGCCACCTGTACCCGCTGTTTATGAAATTTAAAAACGGAGGCAAAGGTGTTGCAACGTGCGCCGGATGTTTTGTTGTGCTTGCTCCCTTGGCCTGTCTTGCCGCCTTGCTGGCATTTATCGTCTTTTTGTTTTTAACGCGTCGCGTATCGATCGGCTCCCTGGCGGCGGCGGCGGTGCTGCCATTCGCCGTCTGGTTTAACACCCATTTCGTCCAAATTACCGCCGGTGCCATCATCATGTCGGTTTTCATTTTCATCCGTCACACGGCCAACATCAAACGGCTGATAGCCGGCACTGAACCGAAGTTTACCGATAAAATTAAAAATTGAGGCGTAGCTCCAGTATAGCGACCGATTTCGTAGGGCGGGCCTCCGTGCCCGCGAAATGGGTCGGCACGGAGGCCGACCCTACGCCAGCGTCAAACCAAAGTTTCTTTTATGATCAGACCGGCATTTGTTTTGGCCGGCGGCGGGGCTGGCACCTGAAACCCATTCCAATAATGTTATTAACCAAGCAACGACCACAAAAAAGCAAGCACGCCCGCCAATATGAAATTGCTCTCAACCAGCAACTCGAGTTTGACGCTCGGCAGCAAAATTCCCTGTTCGTAAGCTGAGATGAGAAACAAAAGCCATACCGGGCAGCTGACCAGTAAAAAGCCCAGATAGGAGATCAGATGAAATGAACTCAACCCGAGCAGCGCTGCCATGAGAATGATCAGGATTCTTTTTAGAAGACGCAATGAGCGCTTTTCACCCAGCAGGATGGCGAGGGTTTCCTTGCCGACAATGCGGTCCCCCTGCATGTCCAGAACATCAAAAAAGGCGGTCCTCACAAAGACAAGTCCGGAGGCCCACAGAAATATCATTCCGGTGATCCCGTGGGGCGTGTCTGCCAGGGAAAACGGTGTCGGCAAAGCGGTGACGATACCCCAGGCTACGGCGATTAAAAAGGTCTTTGATCCGGGGATATCTCTAATCCTTCTGTATTTGGAGGCGCTGAACCGTTTGGGCACCAGAATTTGATTGTATGACAATCCCAGCAGACTCATGATGAGAAGCAGCATAAACGGAAACAAACCCAGAGTGTAAGCAATCACCAGACCGGCACCGCCGGCTGCCAGGGCCAGGATAGAGAGCAGTATTTTGTATTTTTCATAAAAATTTGCCCGTTCCGGGTCATTGAATTGATCGGCCTTGTTTCCGATCAGATGGGCAAGAATATGCATGGACTGGACATAGAGCATGGCTATCAGCACATACGGGAAGAACCGGCTGAAGCCCTGCAGTTTCGCAAAAGCATAACTCAAACATCCGGCTCCTAGAGAAACGTAAATGTTGGTCAGCAACAGGGCCCTTTGCAGACCGAATATTAATTTGCTCCAGTGGTTTTTGCGTTTGACCTGCAAGGCTTCCAGAGCCCGGTAGACCTTTTTAATAATCCAGTTGGGAGTAGAAGCGCCGGCGGTTATCCCGATATACCGGGCCGATCCCAGCACATCCATGTCAATATTCGTGAGATCTTCTTCGGATTCGATGTGATAAGCCGGCTTGCCGGCTTGATTTGCAATTTCGGCCAGCCGGCGGGTGTTGCCGCTGTCGCGACCGCCCACCACAATTACGGCATCAACCGCTTCGGCCAAGCGTTTGACTTCAGCCTGGCGCCTTTCGGTGGAGTCGCAAATAGTATTGAAGACCTTGTAGTGGGGGTGTTTGGCAGCGGCCCAGTCTTTTACGCTTTCGAATAGCTTTGTGTTCTGTGTTGTTTGCGCAACGATGATCGCCTGGTCGAATGCCGGCAACGCCTCAAGCTCCTCCATACTGCCTACCACATATCCCTTCTGCCGGGCATATCCGAGCAGCCCGATGACCTCAGGGTGATCTTTATCGCCGATGATAATCGAAGCAAAATCGTTTTTGGCATGTTTGCGGATGATGGTTTGAACTTTAATCACGCGCGGGCAGGTCGCATCAATGACCTTAAAATCGGCTTGGCTGAGTTTTTGCTTGATGGTCGGTGGAACCCCGTGGGCCCGGATCAGCACTGTGCCGGACCCGTGGGCGGGTATCTCCTCAAGCACTGTGATATCTTTTGTTTTCAAAAGATTAAGGACCTGAGGATTATGAATCAGGGGTCCATAAGTGAAAATCGGGTTTGCATACTTATCGGGCGCATCCAGGACCATTTCCACAGCCCGACGCACCCCCATGCAAAAACCGGATGTCTTGGCGATGAGTACTTTCATGAACTTTAATTATGCCTCAGGAATACCTTGTTATCCACCAGCGACAGCGAGTATATCTGGGCTTTTAAAACCTTTTGTTCGCCGAAAATATTGACCAGTCGAATTCCATCCTCTTGTGGTTCGATCGTATCCACTGCTTCCATAATCAATTTTTGCTCGTTGCCTTCGAGTAAATAGGCGTTGGCTTCACACATAATGGTTTCCTTTATAACAAGTGTTCACAGTTTGCTGAGTTTGGCCCGGTTTTTGCGCTGTCTTTTTGGCAACCGCTTGCTGGGGCCTTTTTTTTTGGTTGTCGGTGTCCAGCCGGTCTGGTTTTCCTCTTCGATTTGTGCGCTGGCCAGGTATTGCGATGTGACCAACCTACTTTCAAAATCGCGGGCGCCAATGGTCGCAGCGCCCCATGCTGCGGCCGATCGAACGATGTCCTGATCGGAACTGACCACCAGGGCCTTTGGTCCTTCCCGTTGAGCCATTCTTTTTATGACGGCATCTGCCGATTCTCCGTTGTGGGAATACACAATTGTGATGCCCTTCTGTCGATCCCGCTGCCGCGAGAGCAGGGGGGATCCGGTTCCATCGAAAACAACGGTGATGTGGTGGGCTTTAAATTTTTTATACGCTGCCAGCATGTCCACCAGGGCCTCGCGACCCAGCTGAATATCCTGCAGATCCAGCGTGCTTAACCGGCTGGATTGGCGGATGAGATTGTAGCCGTCTATAATGATATGAAGGGACATGGTATCTTTCAAGTCCCGAGCGGGTAAGAAAATATTCACCCCCGGGATATACAGGAAAATGGGCCAAAAAGGGGTATTGGTTTCAGGTGTCCGGTTTCAGGTGTCAGGGACAGGAAGTTTGATGAAAGGTAATATTTCGCTGATTATGTCTGACACATTATCAATTTCCAGATCCATTGGCTACTGCCGGTTTGGTATCTGTTATTTGATATTTCCTAGCTGGCCGTACGAAACTTCAGTTTCTATTGCAACAAGACTGGCCGCCAGCGGTGTTGCTGAAACCTCATATGAAACTTCCTTAAATTCGATGCCATTTTTACGAAGTGTCTCACCGCTGAGAGCGCGGAGATCGCAGAGATTAATTTAACTTATCTTTCTCGGCGTTCTCGGCGGGCTCTGCGGTGAACTATTATGTTTCTTTTTCGATCAGACCGGCCGTTGTTTTGGCCGGCGGCTGGGCTGACACCTGAGACCTCCATCTTATCCTGCAGAGTAACCTGAAATATGTTGTCAGATAAAAGACCATATGGTCTAATTTTTTGTCTGCTTCAACCGGTCTATCAAACGCTCCAGGTCGTCATTGCTGTAGAATTCAATTTCAACTTTGCCTTTTTGACCATCCTTTTTGATCAGAATTTTGGTGCCGAAATGACGGGATAGATCTTCGGCCAGACCGGAAAGATATATCTGTTCGGAGCGATTTCCGTCCACCCGCGGCTTTTTTTTCTCCGCCTTCATGCGCCGGACGAGATTTTCGGTTTCTCTAACCGACAACCCTTTGGTGACAACCGCCCGCCAGGCCCCCAGTTGCTGGGCAGCGGATTCGGTGCCCAGCAGCGCCCTGGCATGTCCCATGCTCAATGTGCCGTCGATAATACTGGCTTTAATTTGATCCGGCAATTGCCGCAATCTTAAAAAGTTGGCCACCGCCGACCGGCTTTTACCTACCCGGGCGGCGGCCTGATCCTGGGTCAGATTCAGCTGGGTAATCAGTCGCTGGTAGGCTTCGGCTTCTTCGATGGGGTTTAGATTTTCGCGCTGGATGTTTTCGACCAGGGACATTTCCAGCAATTTTTCATCGCTGACCCGTTTAATTACCACCGGCACCTGGGTTAATCCGGCTCGTTTGGCCGCCCGCAGACGCCTTTCACCGGCTATTAGTTCGTAACCGGCTTCGTCATGGCGTACCAGCAGGGGCTGCAAAATGCCCTGGTTTTTGATCGACTCGGCAAGCTCCTGCAGGTCGTCTTCGGAAAAAGCCCTACGGGGCTGAAATCGGTTGGGATGGATCAGGTCGATGTCACAATAGAAATAGTCCCGCTTTTTTTCTTCTTCCTCTGTCTCGAGGCCCGGAATAAGAGCTCCCAAACCTTTGCCCAGGGCCATCTTTTTGCGCTTGACCGCACTGGAGCCGCTGTTTTTAGTCAGATTACTTTTTTGCATTGGTCATCCTTATCCCGTGTACCGGAAATTCGATCTTCCATTATTTCCTTGGCCAGTTCAAAGTAACTGCGGGCACCGGTCGAGGTGGCATCGTAGAGCAATATGGGTTTGCCGAAGCTCGGCGCTTCACTCAACCGTATATTTCTGGGAATGATGGTTTTGAATACCAGATTGTTGAAGTATTTTTCAGCCTCCTCGGCAACCTGGTAAGACAGATTGGTTCGCTGGTCGAACATGGTCAACAGGATCCCGGCGATCTTGAGATCGGGATTCAGGGCCTGTTTGATGCGTTTGACGGTTTGCAGCAGCTGCCCCAGGCCTTCTAAGGCATAAAATTCGCACTGCAACGGTATCAGCAGGGAATCGGCCGCCGTCAGTGCGTTTACGGTTAAAAGGCTCAGCGAAGGCGGACAATCCAGGATTATATATTCAAATGAACTGCGAAGATCGGCAATGAGATTCTTCAAGGCATGCTCCCGATTGGCACTCGACATCATTTCCACTTCAAATCCGATCAACTCCACGTGGGAAGGGATCACCTTTAATGACGAAATGGCACTGTCCATGATCAGATTTTCAGATCCAGCCTGGCCCAGCATGCCGTGGTACAGGTTTTTGTCCATGGCGGCCGGATCAATGCCAACCCCCGAAGTCGCATTGGCCTGGGGATCACAATCCACCAGCAGGGTGCGTTTTTCCGACACCGCCAGGGACGCTGACAGGTTGATGGCCGTTGTCGTTTTGCCCACGCCGCCTTTTTGATTCGCAATGCATATTACCTGTGCCATGGTTTCTATCCTGGAGATTCGATTATAGCGCCCCGAAAAAATCTTTAATATTCCGTAGGCTCGGACACGCCGAAACCTGAGTCTGATTTAACACAAAACTTGCTGTTTGAAAAGAGGATTAAAATGTGGCAATATATGGACGCAGTTCATTCGGACCATATATGACCGAAACTTGTAACGGTCATTTCCGGTTATATGTTGAAGGGAATATTGGAAGACCATGAAAACATTTCAAAAAAGTATTGCCGTTGGGTTGATTGCCGCATTTGTCCTGGGCGGCCTCTTTCCGTCGGAGGTTTTCAGCATCACGGTCAAAGAAGAAGAAGATCTGTCCCGCGAGATGCTGACGGCCATTTACAACCATTATGAAATCATTGACGATCCTGACATCGTTGCCTATGTCAATGAAGTCGGCAATCGGATCCTGGCGGTGCTGCCCCCGCAGCCGTTCACATACCACTTTCATGTTATCAAAGAAGATGTCTACAACGCGTTTGCCACGCCGGCCGGTCACATCTTCGTATACAGCGGTCTGATAGTGGCCATGACCGAAGAGGATGAGCTGGCCGGGATCCTGGGCCACGAAATCGGCCACGTTTACTGCCGGCATATTTCGCAAAAAATTGAACAGCAAAAAAAATTAGGATGGGCAGCCTTGGCCGGCGTAGCGGCCGGCGTTCTGCTGGGCGTCGGTGGAGCCGGGGCAGCGGCCCAGGCGGTTACCATGGGGGCTCCGGCTGCCGCTCAGGCTGCCGCACTGTCTTACAGCCGGGAAGATGAGATGCAGGCCGACCAGATCGGCGTGAAATTAGTTGACGAAGCAGGGTACAGCCCCGAAGGGCTGCTGAAAATTTTAAAGAAAATCCGCGCCAAAACATGGTTCGGAACGGAGCAGGTTCCCAGCTACTTAATGACCCACCCGGCGGTCGAGGACCGTATTTCTTATATCAGCGGATGGATTGAATCCCACAACGCCAGCGCTAAACCTAAACCTCAGGTCAATGAGGATGAGTTTGACAGGGTGCATACCCGGATCGAAACCGGCTATGGTGACGAGCAAGTCGTTTTGACCAGACTTCAAGCCGATGTTGCCCGCGATCCGGGGGATCCTTTGGCCCATTACCGCTACGGCCTGATACTGGCGAGAGTCGGAAAACGGCAGGAAGCCGTCGAACAAATGCGGATGGCGTTGACGAAAAGAGCATTTGACCCCTATATTTTAAGAGATCTTGGCTGGATATATTATCTGGACGGTCAATTTCCACAGGCCCTCAAATTGCTGAGCAGTGCCGGCGGCTTGATGCCCAAGGACCCGGACTGCATTTATTATCTGGGCCGTACCCAGCTGGAGATGGGAAATCTGACCGAGGCCGCGGATAACTTTCTCATGCTCACCCGGCAATACCCCCAGTTCCCGGAGGCTTACTATTATCTGGGACAAAGCGTCGGGAAGCAGGAAAATCTGGGCGACGCTCACTATTATCTCGGTGTGTACTATCTGAAGAAAAGAGACAACAAGAATGCCGGGATTCAATTTAAGCAAGCTTTAAAGCTTGTGCAGGATGAAGAAAAACGCAAAGAAATCGAAAAATGGCTGGCTCAAATCAGAGGGGAAGGGGACAAAAAGAACCCAAATTAAAATTGAGCCGAGCCTGAAGCAGACGCTGCATAAACCTGTTTAACTCCTCATGCTGGGTAGAAGCAAGGCCGTCGATTTCACTCGGACGATGCTGGATGATGGATACTTGATGCCGGATATTGCGGAATTCGCCGAGAGTGAGATCCAGAAACATCCAGTATCCAGAAACCAGTATCCAGGATCACGTAATATTGCCAATGGCTTACATCACAACGGCTTTAATATTAGAAAATATTTTAGGCAGCTTAGAGGTCAACTGTGGTCAAAATGGGAAAACTGCATGGTAAAAGTGCCCCTGCCCTGGGTGGCCGATCGCAGGGAGGTTGAATATCCGAACATGCTCGAGAGGGGGACGGTTACTTTGATAATTTGAGATCCCGTTTTGTGGTCGATGGATTCAATTTTACCGCCGCGGGCATTCAGGTCGCCGATCACCTCGCCCATGAACGCCTCGGGCACAAATACCTCCACATCCATGATCGGCTCCAGCAAAAAAGGGTCGGCCTTGGCCAGGGCCTCGCGGGTGGCCATGGAAGCGGCGACGGTATAAGCCAGTTCGGTGCTGAGCGAATCCTTGTGCTGAACGCTTACGAGGGTGACTTCGACATCGACCACCGGATACCCCATCAATGAGCCGCTTTCAAATGATTCCAGTGCGCCTTTGCGGGCGGCCTGGATATAAATCTGCGGCAGTTGATCTTCCGGAATTTTAGAAATAAATTGGTTTCCCGAGCCGCGCGGCATTGGCGTCAAACTCAGGCTGACTTCACCATAAAGACGCTGCCCGGCTATTTCCTTATCAAAAATAGCCGACGCTTTTGCCCGCTTTGCGATGGCCTCTCTATATACCACCTGGGGTTTGCCGACATTGACACTGGTGTTGAATTCCCGCTGCATGCGGCTGGTGACAATTTCCAGATGCAGCTCCCCCATACCCGAGAGGATCGTCTGGCCGGTATCTTCGTCTTTACGCACGCGGAGGGTTGGATCCTCCGCCATAAATTTTTGCAGCACCTCGTCTATTTTTTCCTGATCGGCATGGGTCTTGGGCTCCACCGCCACGGAGATAACCGGCTCGTAAATCTCGATATTTTCGAGCAGGACAGGATGGTCGGGATGGCACAGCGTGTCGCCGGTGGAAGAATCTTTCAAGCCGACAACCCCTACAATGCTGCCCGCACCCACCAAATCGATCCGTTCACGCTTGTTGGCGTGCATGCGCAGGAGGCGAGCCAGCTTCTCTTTTTTCTTCAGCGTAGGATTGTAAACCTCCTCACCGGCCTTCAGCCTGCCGCTGTATACCCTGACGAATGTCAATTTGCGGCCTTCCATCATGGACACTTTGAATATCAAAGCCGCCAGTGGGTCGGAATCTCTGGCTTTGCACACGATTTCCTGGCCGGTTTCCGGATGCAACCCCTTTATGGGTGGAACATCGACCGGACTCGGCAAAAATTTTACGATGGCATCCAGCAGGAGCTGCACGCCTTTGTTTCTCAGTGCCGAACCGCATAAAACAGGAACCAGCTCCAGCTTGACGGTGCCCTTACGAATCGCTTCGACAACTTTGGACCCGTCGATGGGCAGTTCCGATAAATAGGCCTCCATTAATTCGTCATCGTATTCCGCCGCGGCCTCAATCATTTTGTCCCGGTATTCTTCAGCCCGGGCGAGGTATTTATCGCTGATATCCAACAGCTGATATGAGGCCCCCAGCGTTTCATCGTCCCATCGGATCTGCTTCATTTCGATCAGATCAATGACATCGGTAAATTCTTCCCCCTGGCCGACGGGCAACTGCAAAATGAGGGGGTTGGCTCTAAGGCGCGTTCTCATCATGGCAACGGTTCCCGTAAAATCGGCACCGATCCTGTCCATTTTGTTGATGAAGGCTATTTTGGGAACACCGTATTTATCGGCCTGACGCCAGACGGTCTCGGACTGAGGCTCAACGCCCTCCACGGCACTGAAAACGCCGACCGCCCCGTCCAGCACCCGGAGGGAGCGTTCGACCTCAATCGTAAAATCAACATGCCCCGGCGTATCAATAATGTGAATTTCAAATTCTTTCCAGTTACAGGTAGTAACCGCCGAAGTAATTGTAATACCCCGTTCCTGTTCATCGGCCATCCAGTCCATCACCGCTTCACCGTCATGCACCTCGCCTAATTTATGGGATTTGCCGGTGTAGTATAAAATTCGCTCGGTCACCGTGGTTTTACCCGCGTCAATGTGAGCAATGATGCCGATGTTTCGGATACTGCTTATTTTTGTTTTTTGGCTCATCGTACTATCAGCATATGTGCCTTAAGAGGATATTGCAGATCAATATGTCCCGCCAGCGTTGATGTTTCATTGCCGTCAATCAGTATCTTGACCCGTTCGATTTGGGGGATATTCAATATCAACGAATTAACCACCGAATAAATGGTCAGCAATTCTGAATTGCTTCCGCCGGGATGATTTGTTCTGACAGCCTCCGATAAATCGACATAGCACACTTTGTCAGGGGTAATATACAGGGCATTGAGCGCGGTGCCGTCCGGCAGCGTCTGCAGCAGTCCTTTTTGCGGCCCCTTTATCAATGCCTCCATAATGGCCCGTGCGAAGCCGACCGTATCAGGGGGTTGCAGCAAGACCCGTTGTTCCGACTTCAAGAAAGAATAGTTCCCGTCGGCAAAATAAAGATCCACCGCAGCTTTTTGGGATTCCACCGGCAACTGCGCGTGTTGTTGTTCCTCCGGGCTGCCGGCGCGCACCGGGTCGCTGCCTGTGCCCAGAAAAATGGCCCAAACCGCCCATCCGATCAAAAGGATTGCCGACGCCCGCCTGAATGTGGGCTTTGGTTTGCAATAATCGATAGAATTCATTTTACTAAATGCGCCCGGGAATTCCAATAAAAAAAGGTTAGCCTGATACTAACCTTTTAATTTGGTGGAGCTGAGGGGGCTCGAACCCCTGGCCTCATGACTGCCAGTCATGCGCTCTCCCAGCTGAGCTACAGCCCCAATAGAAAGTTCATCCTTTACCAAACGCCGGAGAGGGTGTCAATATTTATTTCGTCCTAAACTGATCGCCGCCATCAACGGTATGCTGTTGACAAATGGCGGATTAAAAAATATTATTTGATGTTTAAGGGGAAACGATGTCGGCCATTGCCTTTGCCGGTTAATCCGGATCAGGGGACAATAACCGAGGTGATTGCCTCTGGGATGAAATATGAAAATGGATCCGAAAAATTTCATGTATGCGCACCGAAGGAATCCGGCCGGACCGAAAACAGCAGATGCGTACGAGGAATTCGACGCTACAGAGCTGTATTGTCAGCGCTGTAAACAGGCTGTTCCGGTTCGCAAGCGTCTGCTTCTGGTACTGCCGGAAGGAGACAAATATGAATACCTGTGCGCCTTCTGCTCGGCAACAGTCGGAACCAAGATGGATCGTCACGTTAAGCCGATTTCTCTGATTGTCTGATTTCCGTTCCCGCACTTCAGCCGGAAGGGGCCGGACTCAGAGCTACTTGGCGTTTTTAAAGTTAAGTTGTGCATTTTGGAACAAATAGTTTATACACGGACTGCCGAAGCAAATCCATCGAAAAGGAAGCAGTCCTGGCGGAGAAAGGAATTTTATGCTCAGTTTAATGCGCAAACATGCAGGAAGTTGGATGATAAAATTATTGTTGGGGGGCCTTGCAATAACTTTTATCTCCTGGGGAGGGTATCAATACAGTTCACAGCGGGCGAGCCGGGTGGCTTTGGTCAATGGTGAAACGATTACGATTGCAGAATACAATTCAGCTTACAATCGTCTGATGGATCAGGTGCGGCAGAGTTTCGGCAACAGTTTAAATGATGAACTGCTCAAAAATCTGCAATTGGAACACAAGGCCCTGGATCAACTCGTTGATAATATTCTCATGCGTCAGGCGGCCTCGGAACTGGGCATACGAGTAACCGATCAAGATCTATCCCGATCCATCCGGAGTATCGGCGCCTTTCAGGAGGCCGGTGTTTTTAATCCCCGCCGGTATCAATTGGTCCTGGATCGGAACAATCTGACCCCTAAGACCTTTGAAGTAAATCAAAGAGACGCTTTGCTGATACAGAAGTTAAACAATTTTATCACCGGCAGCGTCAAAGTGTCGGACGAGGAAACCAGCGAGTGGTTTAAGTGGAATAATGCCATGCTCGATTTAAACTATTATTTGCTGGCGGCCGATCGCTATAAAGATATTTCTGTGACAGACGCGGAAATGCAGCAATATTTTGAGGCCCACAAAGATGATTATAAAACCGAGCCTGCGATAAAAGTACACTACCTGAAGTTCGATCCAAAAAACTATGTCGCACAGGTTAAAATCCCCGATGACGAGATCAGCGCCTATTATGACGAACATCCCAGCGAGTTTCAAAAACCGAAGACTGTTGAGGCCCGCCATATTTTAATAAAAGTCGACCCGAATGCCAGCCCCGAGGAAGTGGCCAAAGCCAAGGAGCGCATAGAAAGCATTTGGCAAAAGGCCAAAGACGGTCAGGATTTCGCAGAACTGGCCAAGCAGTACTCCGAAGGACCCAGCAAGGACAAAGGTGGTTACCTGGGAACTTTCCGACGGGAGGCAATGGTTAAGCCCTTTTCGGACAAGGCCTTTTCCATGAAAGCCGGCGAGATCAGCGATCCGATTAGGACCCAATTCGGCTGGCATATCATAAAAGTTGAAAAAGTGAATGAAGCGACAACGACGTCACTGGCCGACGCCAAGGCCGACATTCGCAAAAAGCTGGCGGACGAACGTGCCAAAAACATTGCCTACGATACTGCCGAATCGATTTATGATGCCGTTTTTCAGGGTGGTCGCCTGGATGCTATTGCAGCCGAGAACAACCTAACCCTGCACACGACCGACTTTTTTACCCGCCAGAACCCGCCCGCGGATGTGGAGAAAAAGGCGGAATTTGCAAAAGTGGCATTTGAACTGCCCGAAGGCGAGAGCAGCGAAGTTCAGGATTTAGGCGACGGATATTATATTTTGGAGGTAATTGATAAACGTCCGGCCCAGATACCCGAATTTAAAACGATCGAACAAAAAGTCCGGGCCGATCTTATAAAAGAAAAACAAACTGAAAAGGCTAAGGCGGATGCCGAAGCCGTGCTGTCTGCACTAAAGAAGGGTGCCGCCTTTCAGGAGGCCGGCCGGCAATTTGATCTCAAAGCCCAGAGTACCGGTTTTTTCAAGCGCGATGAGGCTATACCGAATATCGGCTATGAAAGCGATATATCGCGGGCGGCTTTCGACCTGTCGGATAAAAACAAACTGCCCGGGGAGGTTTTAAAAGGCCGCAAAGGCTATTATGTGATTGAATTCGCCCAGAGAAAAGAACCCGACATGGCAGCGTTTGAAAAGGAAAAGACTGATATCCAGGAGCGGCTGTTGCAGCAGAAAAGGTTTATGACTTTTGAGGCCTGGCTGGAGCAAATTAAAAATCGCAGCGAGATTGTCATCGAGAAAGATTTTTTAAAAAGCTAACGGATGATAAATAAAAATCTTAGCGTTTGTTCAGGAGGACCGCATGGTTGACCCTGAAAACTTGACTCACCGCTCCAAATCGGAAACTGACTATGCCACAAAGAAATGTCCGAATTGCTACACCTACCTGCCGCTGCATGCCAGGGTTTGCACATCCTGTCATGCGCGGGTCGGTGATGTGGATAAGCTGGGCTTCGCACAGAAACCATTCGATTGGAGGGCTTATCTGCTGGCCGCGCTTACGATGGCGGGGTTTGCTATTTTTATGTGGTGGGCCTTTTTTCGGGATTAGCGCAGGCTGGAAATTGAATATTGAAGATTGCTGATTGAATATTTAAGGTATTCTGTCTGTTTTTTTATCACAAGGCCTGTGAGAGAAAAGGATTCGGCGTTCCCTCTTACCTTGCCAACATGGCCCGCATTATATCACCTGCATTTTCAGCATGATCGGCGATGGCACCGATGGCCTCGGCCAACCTGATCGTGTGATAAACCGTGACGGCATCGATTCGCATTTTCAGTACCTTGGCCTTGATCGCATCCTCAACGTTGTCGGCATTGTGCTCATGCCGACGCAATGCCTGAATGATGTCTTTGATCACCAGGCGCTGCTTTTCGGAGAAATTTTTAAAATATTTTCGGGCTTCGGATACCATCTGGCACATTTCCTCCACTGGATCCAAAACGGCATCCACCAGCAAAAAAAAATCTTTTTCAAGCTCCCGGGGGATGCCGGGATCAGATCTGAAGGCGAGCCAATCGAGCGCCTCTTCAACCGCATCGAGCACCTTATCCTGTTCGTGAAGATACCGAAACAGCTCAAATTTATTTACCACCATCAGCGTCCCTTTGGGTAGATGGTCCCGAATGCGCAGTTTAATGGCATCGGCTTCACTTTCCAGCTTATCGACCTCAGACCGGTATTGTTCAAAGATTTCACATTGGTCGTTTAAATGACATTCGATGGCTTGTTGAAAGGCCCAGGCGCACTCTTTTATCTTTTCGGCATGCTCCAGCAGTCCCTCAAACGGCGATGACATAAAAGCTGAAACGAACGGTATGCGCATAGTCCCCCCTTTGGATTGAGAGTTGAAAATTGAAAATTGAATAGCTAAGGAATCGGTTCGAATATCAGCTTAATATACAATATTCAATTCTTGACCTCAAGTCCTGGCCGGATGTGGTTCAGAATATACGTCGGGCGGAATGTTTTTCGAGGATGTCGGGCGGCATCATATCGATGAAACGCGATGGGCGATTCAGCAACAGCCCCAGACTGCGGTCATACACATCGCAGGGATAGATGAAAAATAGGTTTTCGCGAGCCCGGGTTGCGGCAACATACATCAGACGCAGTTCCTCTTCCAGATCTTCTTCCTTTTGCAGGGCATGGGAGGAGGGAAAGCGTCCGTCCAGCGCCCAGATGATAAAGACGGTGTCCCATTCAAGGCCTTTGGCCGAATGGATCGTGGAAAGAACCAGGCGATCTTCCGCCGGCGTTTCAGCTGCAAGGGTGTCGCCGATGCTGGTATTGGGAGGCTCTAATGCCATATCGGTTAAAAACTGCTCGAGATTGCGGTAGCGTTCCATAATGGTCAGCAACTGTTCCAGATCTTTGGCCCGTTTGGGATGGTCATCATAGCGTTCTTTTAAAATGGGTAAATAATAGTCGATTACGGCTTCTCCCATTTTTTCCAGCGGCAGCGGATGGGTGTCGATGGTTGAGAAAAGATCTTTAAGCCGCTGGAGGCCTGCTGCTGCCACAACCTTCGATTTTAAAGACAAAAGTCCGGTGTAGCCGGATGCTTCATTTTTAATGGCGTCATAGATTTTTTGGGCGGTTGCCGGCCCGATCTTTTCGATAAGCAAAAGAATTCTATACCAGCTGATGCGGTCGAGCGGGTTTTCGATCACCCGCAGGTGAGCCAACACGTCTTTTATGTGCGCGGATTCGACGAATTTGAATCCACCTACTTTAATAAACGGCAGGTGCTCACGATTCAGCTCAATTTCAAGGTCAAAGGAGTGATAGCCTGCCCGGAACAAAACGGCCATATGATTGAGTGCAATTCCCTGCCGACATAGCTCACCGATCTTGTTTACGACATAGAGCGATTGGTCATTTTCATCCCGGGCTTCGATCAAAGCCGGTATCGAACCGCCCGATTTTCTGGTAAACAGCTTCTTGGAATATTTTTCTTTGGCCTGTTCGATCATGATGTTGGTCAGATTCAAAATGGGTTGAACGCTGCGGTAGTTTTCTTCCAGCGTAATGGTGCGGGTGCCGGGAAACATCTCGGGAAACTGCATAATATTTCGGAAGTTGGCCCCCCGGAAGGCATAAATACTCTGAGAATCATCGCCGACGACCATGATGTTATTGTTAGCGCCGGTCAGCAGATACAGTATTTCAGCCTGAATTTTATTCGTGTCCTGGTATTCATCGACCATCACATAGCGATAAGTGGAAGCAATACGACTGCGGATATCCGGATGGTTTTTTAAAAGCTGCATCAGATATACCAGCAGATCGTCAAAATCAAAAAAATTATTTTGGCTTTTATACTGGCGGTAGGAATTAAAAATACTTTTTATTGCTTCCAGTTCAGCGGTCAGGTGGGGATAGTCGTCATAGACCACATCTTCGATGGTTATCATTTTGTTGACGGCCCGGCTGAAGATATTGGCCAGTGTATGCTTGCGCGGCAGTGAGCGGATCTGCGCGGTGGTAGATATTTCTTTGCGCAGCAGGCTTATCAGCGCTTCCGAATCCGCCCGATCCAAAATGGCGAAATTGGAATCTGATCCCAGTGCATAAGCATTTTTCCGTAAGATCAGATTGCCGAAGGAATGGAAGGTGCCTCCGGCAACATTTTCGCACCGGTGATCCAGCAGATCGGCGGCCCTTTGCAGCATTTGCTGGGCGGCTTTGCGCGTAAAAGTCAGCAGAAGAATGGAAGACGGTGCAACCCCTTCCTCCACCAGCCGGGCGACGCGGTAAGTCAGGGTGCGTGTTTTACCGCTGCCGGCCCCTGCAATCACAAGCACCGGGCCTTCGGAGGTTGTGACCGCTTCAAACTGGGAAGCGTTGAGCTGCGCTTCATATTGGATGCGAAATTTGCTGCTATTGGAATGAGTAAAGTGCTGTGGCATATTGATTTTTCTTTCATATTTACCGGCCCTTGTCAACCGGCGTTATAATATCTTATTCTTCCTGCTCCAATGTTGACTTTCCAACCCCAATGTATTAGTTTTCAAAAAGACCTAAGCACAGAAGGGTTTTATGAAGTAATAGTAAAAGGAGGGTCTGTCCATGAAGAAGTTGCAAAATCAATTAAAAACAGTCTCCAAGTCGCTGGCCGCACTTTCCAGACAGGTGGAAAAAATTTCTCAACAGGTCAATCAAGCACAACCAGCCAAAAAAGCTGCTCCGGCGGGCAAGCCGGCTGCAAATAAAGCCGCACCGGCGGGTGGCAAAACCGTGCTGGACTCGGTATATGATGTTATCATGCGTTCCAAGAAAGGCGCTACAGTTGCCCAATTGAAAGAGAAGACAAAATTAGACGCCCGGCAGTTGAGCAACGCGCTTTACAAGCTGTCAAAAAAAGGCCAGGTTTACGCTAAATCTCGGGGACTGTACGTAAAAAAGTAATATCTTCAAAAACCGTACCACCGTCATTGGACAAAAAATAGTCTTCCGGCCTTTCTTCATTTTCCCGAGGCAGAAGGCTATTTTTTTTATGGAGACATTAAAAAGTTTGGGGCTTTTATACTGAAAGCGGGACCCAGCCTTGGGTTTGCGCCACTGATTTCGCCTGTAAGCCAAAAAGTAGTAAATCAGCTTACGGCACCCTGGATAATCACCCTCAAAGCCAAATTGTAAGCATCACTCCTTTTTCTCCATCCGGCATTCAATCCCGACGGTTTGCGATTCCTACCCGATGGCATTACCGTATTTCCCAGGCTCATCCCATAATCATGCAAGTTAAATCAAAAACTCATGATCCAACCGATCCCTTCGGAATTAACCTCTAAATCCTTCAGGGGTTACATATACCATTTTAGAGTGAATTGCAATTGTCTGTTGCTTATTTTTGATTCATTTGGTAAGCAAAAAAGTTTATGTACCTTGAGGAAAGGAGCGCCGATGAGCAACGAGATGACTGCGGCAAATCCATTGGGTAAAATATGGGATTTTTTTGCTTCGGTAAAACTGACCATCGTTTTGCTTTTGAGTCTGGCCGCAACTTCAATTGTCGGTACACTGATACCGCAAAACGAAGATCCGCAAGCCTATTATCAAACATTCGGGGGAGTTTTATACCGGTTTTTCAGCCTTCTTGATCTTTTTGATATGTATCACTCATGGTGGTTCCAACTGCTGATCGTTATGTTGGCTACCAATGTTATCATCTGCTCGATCGACCGCATGTCGGCCAATCGCCGGATTTTGTTTGTGCGCCGTCCTGCTTTTAACCCAGCTAGATTCAGAAATCTCAAACGCAGGAAAATAACTATCGATCATCGCACCCCTGAACAGTTAAAAGAAGCGTATCACCCCTTAATATCGCGCCGTTTTCGCCACAGCCGGGTTGAAACCCTGCAAGACGGAATTGCCATCTACGGCGAAAAGGGCCGCTGGACGCGCTTCGGCGTTTACACGGTCCATTTGAGTGTGGTCATATTGCTCATCGGTGGTTTGATCGGCTCCATTTTTGGCTTTGATGGCTTCGTCAATATTGCCGAGGGTGAGAGCGTCCAGCGTATCCGACTGCGAAATAGCTCCCAGACGGTCATGCTTGATTTCGCGGTCCGCTGCGATGATTTTAATGTGAGTTTTTATGAAAACGGGGTCCCCAAAGAGTTCCGGTCAAGTTTAACCATCCTGGAAGGGGGGCGTCCGATTCTGCATAAAGACATCATCGTCAATGACCCGCTGCGTTATAAGGGGATCAGTTTTTATCAGTCCAGTTACGGGAGCCTTCCATCAAATGAGGTGATATTAAGCCTTACAAGTAAAAAAACAGGCAGAATCTACACCCAGAAAGCCAGGGTGGGTCAGCCGATCCAACTACCGGAAAAGCTAGGGACTTTCATAATCAATGATTTTCAACAATCCGCTGATTTCAAGGGCCACAATATCGGAGAGGCGTTTGTCGGCACGCTGACGCCGCCCGATAGGGATCCGATTAAGGTACTTCTGCCCCTGCGTTTTCCCAGTTTCGACAAAATGCGCCAAGGCGATGTGGTCATAGCTGTGGAGAAGTATGTGCCGCGATTTTACACCGGGCTGCAGGTCGCCAAAGATCCCGGAGTGTGGGTCGTTTACGCCGGGTTCATTTTAATGATCGTCGGCTGCTATATAACCTTTTTTATGTCCCACCAACAAATCTGCCTGGAGTTGACGACCGATGGGCAAACGACGTGCGTTGCCGTTGCCGGAACCGCCAATAAGAATAAAACGGGAATGCAAACCAGAGTCGAACGAATAGCGGCGGAGCTCAGCAGATTGGCGCATGATGCCTAATGGGACCCGAAACAGAGAGCAGAGGGCAGAGAGCATAGGGTATAGAGCCAAAGTCGGGGAAAAACTCACAGTCGGTGTATAACCGGTTGAACAAAACTAATTGCGGAGGAAAAGGATTATATAATGAATAGTTCCGGGGTATTATCAATTACCACCTTTATTTACGGTCTGGCTGGATTCAGCTATATCTTTGCCTGGGTATTCAAGAAACAACTTGCAGGCAAGCTGGCCACCTGGATCGCCTTGGCAGGGTTGGCCGGCAATATCCTCGGTATCGTGATGCGTTGGGTGGAATCTTACCAGATGGGCTTCGGTCATGCACCTTTATCCAATTTGTACGAGTCGCTTATATTCTTTTCCGCAACCATCGTTGTGATTTACCTCTTCATCGAGCGCAAGTATGACAATCGCGTCATCGGCGCTTTTACCACGCCGATCGCTTTTCTGGCAATGGCTTATGCCTCTTTGTCTCCCAACATCAACGACCGCATTCAACCCCTGCTGCCGGCTTTGAAAAGCAACTGGCTGATTGCGCATGTGATTGCATGCTTTATCGGCTACGCGGCCTTTGCGATTGCTTTTGGTGTCAGCATTATGTATCTGATGAAGCGCAGAGATTCGGGTGGCCAAGGCGCTCTACTGAATCTTTTTCCCGACATCGAGGTGCTGGACGAATTGACCCACCAGCTGATCATGTTCGGCTTTCTCTTCCTGTCGGCCGGGATCATCACCGGTGCAGTTTGGGCCAACTCCGCCTGGGGCCGTTACTGGGGCTGGGACCCCAAGGAGACCTGGTCTCTCATTACCTGGTTTGTATATGCTACCTTGCTGCATGCCCGCTTGATGCGGGGCTGGCGCGGCAAACGCATTGCGGTGCTTTCCATTGTGGGGTTCGGCGCGGTGATCTTTACTTATTTCGGCGTGAATCTGCTGCCCGGACTGCATAGTTACGGGGCCAACTGATCTCGATTTTTGCTTGACAAAAATTGGACTGATAAGGTATTCAACCGCAGGTCATTTTAGGCAGATGGGCAGTCGACCGCACCGCCTGTCGCCATCAACATGCATTTTCATCAACAACCATTGCCGGACGGAGTGTCTATGAGTACAGAGGATCAAGAAAAAAAGACTTCCTCAGAAGTCCAGGGCCAAGAACCAAACATCCTTCACAAAGACCCCGCAGCGCCGCAGCCGGGATCCGGGGCCGCAGGACCCATCACACTATTTTTCTTTATCGGGCTGGTCGCCAGCCTGGTGCTCGGATGGGTTATCTTTCCTCAATTGCTCTATTCGCAGAAAGAGCAGCCGATTCAATTCAATCATGTCCTGCACAACGAACTGGTGGATAATGGCTGTGAGAGCTGTCATTTTTTCCGGGAGGACGGCACGTATTCCGGTGTTCCGAAATTAGCCCAGTGCATAGACTGTCATGAAGAGCTGCAGGGTGAGAGCGCGGAGGAGGCAAAATTTGTCACCCAATATGTGCAGAAGGAACGCGAAGTGCCTTGGCGAGTGTACTCCCGGCAGCCGGATTGCGTGTTTTTCTCCCATGCCGCCCATGTCAAAATGGGACAAATGGACTGTGTCACGTGCCATGGCCCCATCGGCGAGTCCGAAACTTTGAGGACCTATGAGGCCAACCGTATTACCGGTATCAGCCGGGATATCTGGGGAGCAAATATCGCCGGTTTTAAAAAGAACTCCTGGGATCGCATGAAAATGGATGACTGCTCCGAATGTCACCAGAGAGAAAACGTGAATCAAAACAGCGTCCAGACGAAAAAAGGCGGCTGTTTTGAGTGTCACAAATAGATCGGTGACCGAGCACCAGTCGGAGAACCGGGGAGCCGATTAACCGAATAAGAAATTGAATTTTTTAGAATTAATAACTTGGACGGGGATGATTCAATGAAAATAGACCGACGATGTTTTTTGTCATTTGCGATTGGAGGGGCTGCCGGCACAGCGCTCTCCCCGCTACCCTGGAAGTTGATCGACGATCTTGCCATTTGGTCGCAGAATTGGCCCTGGACGCCTGTTCCGGAAAAAGGTGAAACCACTTATGCCAAATCCACCTGCACCCTTTGTCCGGGAGGCTGCGGCATCGATGTGAGACGGGTTGATAACCGGGTCGTTAAAATAGAGGGCCTGGCAGGACACCCCGTCAATGACGGCGGTGTCTGTCTGCTGGGACAGTCGGGAACTCAACTGCTGTACGGTTCCAATCGGGTTCAGACACCTAAAAAGAAGGTGAACGGAAGCTGGCGCAACATATCCTGGGAGGATGCCATTGCGGAAATTGTCGCCAAACTGTCGGACTTGCGGACCGCCGGTTTGTCGCACACAGTCGCCTGTATCTCCGATTACGACCGGGGGACCGTTCCCGAGTTATGGAGCAGATTTTTAACGGTCTACGGTTCGCCGAATTTCATTCGCACCCCTTCGATCCAGGACAATTATGAACTGGCGCTGTATCTAACCCAGGGTGTGCGGGCCGTACCCGGGTTTGATGTACAAAACTGCGACTATATCCTAAGCTTCGGCAGCGGTTTAATCGAGGGATGGCAATCTCCGGTTTATATGTTCCATGGCAAAAGCGCCTTGGTCCGCAACGGCGGACAAATGGATCAAATCGAGCCCCGACTATCAAAAACCGCCGCCAAATCCGATAAATGGATTCCCGTCAATCCGGGCACAGAAGGCGCCCTGGCCCTGGGTATTGCCCATGTGATGATCAGCGGGGGACTTTACAATCAGGATTTTGTGACCCAGTACGCGGCCGGATTTGCCGAGTTCAAAAAGCGCATTTTAGAGGGGTTTTCCCCGAGCGTGGTTTCAAAAATGACCGGCGTCAATGAGGATTCGATTACGGCCCTGGCCGGGGATTTCACCCGGGCTCACAAACCGTTGGCAATTTGCGGCCGGGGAGCGGGAAGAACCCCCGGCAGCCTGCAGGATTTTATGGCGGTTCACATGCTCAACGCGCTGGCCGGAAATCTTAACAGACCTGGCGGCCTGGTGGCGGTCTCCGAACCCGATTATATCGATTGGCCTGACGTCGAAATGGACGCAATCGCCTCCAAGGGCGTGCAGCAGCCCCGCATCGACGGCGCCGGCAGCGCTAAATACCCCCATGCCCGGTATTTGTTGGATCGCCTGCCGGAAGTCATCAATGAAAGCCAGGAATCTCCCATGCAGGTACTTTTCGTCAGCAGTGCCAACCCGGTGTACAGCATGACGGATACTGCGGCGGTGAACAAAGCATTGGATAAAATTCCGCTGGTCGTCAGTTTTTCCTCGTATATGGATGAAACTGCCGCCCGCGCCAATCTCATACTGCCCAGTCACATTTACCTGGAACGGTATGAAGACGTGCCCTTTGCCCGGGGCTTCCCACAACCGATCATCAGCCTTAGCCAGCCGGTTGTCGCACCGCTTTACGACACCCGCAATGTCGGCGATGTGATTATCCAAATGGCCCAAAATATGGGCAATCCGATGGCGGCGGCATTTCCTTGGGATGATTACCGGATCTGTCTTGAGGAAACTCTGGGAGATAAATGGGATACCCTGACTGAAGAGGGATTCTGGGTGGAAGCCGGGTTTTCAGTCGCAAACTGGTCACAGGCATTTGAAACCGATTCAGCAAAATTTGAATTCAGCAACGATGACATCAAGGCGTTGCCGGCTTATCAGCCGGTGCCGGCCCCCGGCGACGATTCATTTTATCCGCTGCTGCTTATCCCCTTTGACACCATGCGGCTTACCAGCGGCTATATCGGTTCACCGCCGTTCATGGTGAAAGCGCTGGAAGATACCGTACTCAAAGGCAATGACGTTCTGGTTGAAATCAATCCGGCAACCGCCAAAAAACTGGGGCTGTCGAATGGCAAATATGCCACACTGACCACCCCCGTCGGCAGCGCCAGAGTGAAAGTATATCTTTTTGACGGAATCATGCCGGGTGTGATCGCGATTCCCCGGGGATTGGGACACACGGCCTATGACAAGTTCCTGAGCGGTAAAGGCGTCAATTACAATGCCTTGAGCGCAGTGGTGGAAGATCCGGCGACCGGCTTCGATGCGGCTTGGGGAATTCGGGCCAAACTCAGCCGAGCCTGATTGGATTGGATATTGAATATTGAAGATTGAATATTGGCGGAATTCTATTGTTTTTATTAAAAAATAGTCATTTCCAAGGGGTTCTGATGAAAGAGGAAAAAGGCAAAAAGTTCGGAATGGTCATCGATCTGGACAAGTGTACCGGCTGCGGTACGTGCATGGTCGCCTGCATGGCGGAAAACAATGTGCCGTTTCGGGAAGACGATACGGATAAACTGCTTAGCATCGCGTGGATGCGGGTTTATCGGCTAACCAACGGCAAACCGTTTCCGGATACCGAAGAATGTTTTCTGCCCCGGCCCTGCCAGCATTGTGAAGGCCACCACGGCCATTCTCCGTGCGTGTCGGTCTGCCCGGCTACCGCCACCGACTACGATATGAGCACCGGGATCGTCAGCCAGATTTACACCCGCTGTTTCGGCTGCCGCTATTGCATGGCGGCCTGTCCGTTTCATGTCCGTCAATTCAACTGGTGGGATCCGGTGTGGCCGGATGGTATGGAAAAATCCCTGAACCCCAATGTCTCGGTGCGCATGCGCGGAATTGTCGAGAAGTGCAGCTTTTGCAACCATCGTTACCAACTGGCCAAAGACCAGGCCTATATCGATGGGCGGCGTGAAGTGGAAGAAAATGAATATCAGACCGCCTGCACCCAGGCCTGCCCGGCCGGGGCCATTATCTTCGGTGATTTGAATAATCCGAAGCATGCCGTGCATCAGATTGCCCGCCCCGACAATGAACACGGCGGCAAGCCACAGAATCCCAAGGCCTTCCGCCTGCTGGAAAGATTGGGCGTCAATACCAAAGTCTACTATCTCTCCAGCCGCGAGTGGGTCCGGCGGGCCGGGGACAACTACGTGAAAAAGGAAGCCGAAGGCAAAACACATTCATAACGATATAGGAGTATTGAACTTATGGATTCTGCATTAATTCCCAGAGGCGTTAAACGCTGTCCGGCCTGGCAATTCTACCTGGGGATCGGACCCGTCACAGTCGTCCTTCTGTGGGGCGTTTTGGCCATGTTGCTGGTTTATTTCAAGGGCCTCAATCAAACCAACATGAACAACGCTTATGGGTTCGCCTTGTGGATCTGGGCTGATCTGGCGATTATCGCCCTGGGAGGCGGCGCTTTTTTCACCGGGTTATTGCGATACATCATCGGCAAGGATCAACTGAAAAACATCGTCAATTTTGCCGTTCTGGTCGGATTTTACTGCTACGTATCGGCGCTGATGATCCTGGGTTTTGATGTCGGTCAACCCCTGCGGGGCTGGTATATTTTCTGGCATGCCAATGTTCACTCCATGCTCACCGAGGTGGCCTTCTGTCTGACCTGCTACCTAGGGGTGCTTACCATCGAGTATGTACCGCTGATCCTTGAAAATCGGCAAATCAACAGAGTGCCCTTTTTTCACAACCTGGGCCACAACATGCACGAGATTATGGCCGTCTTTGCCGCCACCGGCGCCTTTCTTTCCTTCTTCCATCAGGGATCCCTGGGCGGCGTACCCGGCGTGTTATTTGCCCGCCCCTTTGGGTACCGGACAGGAATTTTCGTGTGGCCGTGGACTTTCTTCTTATTCACCTGGTCGGCGGCCGCCTGTGGTCCCTGTTTCACGATTTTGATTACCAAGATCACCGAAACCATAACCCGCAAAAAGCTGGTTAAGGACAACGTCATCGAATTGCTGGCCAAGATTTCCGGCTGGATGATCGCCACTTATATCGTCGCCAAAATTATCGACACTATTTATTGGGCTACCGTAACAGCGCCCTCCAAGGGCTTTACGTTTTTGGACTTTTACACGAACAATCCCGGGTCGGCTTATGGATTATGGATCCTGATCGCCGAATTTGCCTGTTTTATCATTCCGGCTGCCTTTCTGATTACGGATCGGGGCCGCAAAAACCAGGGGACCTTGTGGCTGGCAGTGATCCTGGCCGTCTTGGGTGTCTGTTTGAATCGGTGGGTGATGGTGCTGCAGGTGCTGGCCGCCCCGGTATTGACATTTGAAAAATGGGTGCCGTATTTGCCGAGCTGGCAGGAAATAGCGACAACCATTCTGCCCGTGGCGCTGGGGACTATAATGGTATCCCTGTCTTATCGCTACCTGCCGATCTTCCCCCAGGAACCGGAATTAAATCCGATCGAACCGCAGGCGGATCTGGATGATATTTCGAGAGCGGAAACCGTCGGGAGCCAGGCAGAGCAGGCGCAGGCACCGGAAGGGAAGCCGGAACCGGCGCAGGCATAGGAATTTGGAACGCTTTTTTTAATGGAGGAAAATAATGTTTCCATTTCAATTTGAATGGATTTGGGATGCCGGACATATGTTGTTTATGGGCGGTCTGTGGTACGCGCTGTCGATCCTTGGGCTGGGGCTGACCTACTGCATACTCAAAGCGGCATACAATACATCTAAAAAAGGTAAAGGCACGCCGCATCATTAGAATTGCGACATCATCGACTTCGAAGAGCGCTTATCCCGGTTCAAAATGGGAAGAGCGCTTTTTTTTGACTTTACTTTTCAGACGCGCCTATGGAATAGTGCATTAATGGACCGGTTCTAACAGAATTGAGGTTTACATGGACAAAATCATTGTCAGAGGCGGCCGTCCCCTTACAGGTGAGGTTAAAATCAGCGGAGCTAAAAATGCGGCCCTGCCGATATTGTTTTCTTCCCTGTTAACCGAAGGGGTCAACACGTACGCCAATGTGCCCGATCTGAGAGATATTCTCAGTACAAACCTGTTGTTGACAAAACTCGGGGCGGATGTCGAAATCCAGAATAATACGGTTCGAATTGATACCGGAGGTTTAATTCATCATGAAGCCCCTTATGACCTGGTACGAAAAATGCGGGCTTCGATTCTGGTCTTGGGGCCGCTATTGGCCCGACTGGGCAAAGCCAGGGTGTCCCTGCCGGGCGGGTGTGCCATCGGCGCGCGTCCCATAAATTTGCATTTAAAAGGCCTGACCGCCCTCGGCGCCTCTATCGATCTGAAACATGGCTATGTAGAAGCCTCCGCCGAACGATTGAAGGGGGCTGATATTTACTTTGATATCGTCACCGTCACCGGGACCGAGAACCTGATGATGGCAGCTGTGACGGCGAAAGGCACCACTGTGCTGCGCAATGCCGCACGTGAACCTGAAATTGTGGCCCTGGCGGATACATTAACGAAAATGGGAGCCGATATCCAGGGCGCCGGAACTTCGGTCATCACGATCAACGGGGTATCCGAGCTCAAGCCGGTTGAAACCGCGATTATTCCGGATCGAATCGAAACCGGCACATTTATCATGTCCGCCATCCTGACCAAAGGCAATGTTACCCTGCTGGATTGCGAACCGGATCATGTCCGCGCGCTGATCAACAAGCTGCGGCTGGCCGGCGCGGAAATTGAGACGGCCGCCAAGACCATCCATGCGACGATCAAGGGCGAGGTCGCCAGCGTTGATATTAAAACCCAGCCCTACCCGGGATTCCCGACGGATATGCAGGCCCAGTTTATGGTGCTGATGAGTATTGCTGAAGGCACCAGCACGATATCGGAGACAATTTTTGAAAACCGCTTTATCCATGTCAGCGAACTGCAGCGGATGGGGGCGGATATCGAGGTGGACGGCAATGTCGCCATTGTCAAAGGGGTCGGACATCTTTCGGGCGCCCAGGTGATGGCTACCGATCTCAGGGCCAGCGCATCGCTCATTCTGGCCGGCCTGGTGGCGGACGGCACAACGGAAATCAGCCGGGTCTATCATTTGGATCGCGGCTATGAGGGCATCGAGAAAAAGTTTGCCGGCCTGGGGGCGGATATACAGAGGGTTGAGTAGCTTCCGGGTTAGGCCATGTGGCTTTTTTAACAAACTGTTGCAATTAACGATAGCCTGAAAATGATATCAGATTCAATACTATATGCTGGGCGTTCGATATTAAAAGCGCATTAGTTTTTTTTCGATTTGGCTGGCCGTCCGACTAAAGCGCTTAAATTTTAGCCGCCAGCGGCACCCCGCTGACACCTGAAACCTGAAACCCGAAACCTGAAACCATCCATCGGTCCTACGGAGTCTCATAAGCGAGTTTATTGTGTCTTTAACTCGCAAACCGAGTCGAGGAATCCGACCATCATGACCCCTGCCATTTATTTTCGTCCCGCGATTCCGCTGTTGATTTCCTTAATATGCGGCATCCTGGTCGGTTCCGAATGGACCGGGTTTGGAATTTGGGTCTGGACGGTTCTTTTCACCAGCGCCGCCTGCAGTTTGCTTCTCATCTACCGCAAGATACCTGCGGCGATTTTGCCGCTCGTGCTGTTTTTCTCATTGGGCTACCTGGCTATCTCTCCCTGGGTGTCTCCCGTTTTTCCCGGCAATCATATCATTCGCTATGCCGGCGCCGAGCGATGGGATATTACCGGCCGGCTTGACAGCCGTCCGGAGACGGTGAATCATCGAACCAGATTCATTTTGCGGGCCCACTCGCTCGGCAATGGCCGGCGGGACCGGCCTGTGATCGGAAAATTGCAGGTCAGTGCAGTGGGAAAGCTGCCGGAGCTTGCCGCCGGAGACACCATTTTATTTAAAAGCCGCATCCGACTGATCGCCAACTTTAAAAATCCCGCTGGTTTTGATTACCGCAGATACATGGCCTATAAAGGAATTTGGGCCGGTGCGTACGTGAGCGGCAAAAATCTGGTTGTTATCGAGAAAAATCAATCTTCAGATCTGTTTCACTTCATAGATAATGTGCGTCGCACTTTTTCCGGTCTGATCGAAAATTCAGGGGTCCCCGAAGCACAGGCTGTATTAAAAGCGCTTATTATCGGTGATCGATCGCAAATTTCTCCGCCAACCAGGCAACGCTTTAATCGGGCCGGGGTAGGCCACCTGTTGGCGATATCGGGGCTTCACGTCGGAATTGTGGCCACGGTGGCATTTTTCTTTTTTCAAGGATTAATGGTCCGGGTAAAGCCGCTGCTGTGGCGGGCCTGGACTCGTAAAGCCGCGGCCGTCTTCTCACTGCTGCCGGTGATTGCCTACGGGCTTATTGCGGGCTTTTCGCCCTCCACCCAGCGTGCCGTAATCATGATAGCGGTTTTTTTAATGACTTTTATATTTCAAAGAGAGCAGGATTCCCTGAACACCCTGGCACTGGCTGCTTTGGTGATTCTGGTGGCGGATCCGCCATCGCTTTTTTCAATTTCTTTTCAACTTTCTTTTTCAGCTGTTTTTGCCATTATCTATGGATTTTCCTGGCTGCAGAATCGGCCGGCGGTGCAAGGAGAGCGGCTGAAGGATAGCTGGCCTTTGCGTTTTAGAAGCAAACTGGCCGCATTTTTTTTGGTCTCTTTTTTTGCCGTTTGCGGCAGTCTGCCGCTGGTGGCTTACTATTTCAACCAGATCTCCGTGGTCGGCCTCGCCGCCAACATCATTGTCGTTCCGCTGGTCGGATTTCTCACGATTCCCCTGGGACTGGCGGCCCTTTTTGCAATGCCGCTCAGTGTGCCCGTCGCCTCCTGGTGTATTCGTGCCGGCACCATGATTCTGGCCTTTGCGCTGGACATCGTTAAATTTTTTGCCGATTTGCCCTTTGCGGCGGTCAAAATTGTCACCCCCGGTTTTTTTGAAATCGGATGCTTTTATATCTTAGGCTGGACCCTGTTAAATTTCTATCACCGGGGGCCGAAGGTGACATCCCCACCCCAAACTTCCGGCGCTGCCGCCGGCCCAATCATGCCGGATGATCGTGGTGATTGCCTGCGGGACGACGATTCCGGGTTTAGGTCTTCGCTCGGGCGATCCCCCGGTTGGAAAATCAACTGGATTTCGACAAGCCGCCTGGCAAAAATAGCCGGGGTGCTGGTTCTGCTCGTACTCGCGGCTGATATAAGCTACTGGATGTATCAGCGATTTTGGCACAAAGACCTGAGAGTAACGGTGATCGATGTCGGCAACGGCCTGGCTTCGCTGCTGGAATTGCCCGGCGGACGGACCATTTTGATCGATGGCGGTGGATTTTCAGACAATGCCGCTTTTGATGTGGGTGCGAGAGTTCTGGCCCCCTTATTGTGGCGCAAAAAAATACGGACCGTGGACACTTTAATTCTTTCGCATCCCGATAGTGATCATCTGAACGGTCTTATATACATTGCCGATAATTTTCATGTCAAAAATATCTGGACCAACGATGAGCCCGTCGATACACTGGGTTATGCCCTGCTCATGAACGTTGTTGCCGGCAGAGGAATTTCCCGGCCGCTGTTTGAGGATATGCCCCGCCAATACAGAATCGAAGACGTCAAGCTGAATTTTTTATACCCGCCGCGTGATTTCCTGCAAAAGAAAAATTCGGAAAAATGGCGCAATTCAAACAACAATTCCCTGGTGGTGAAAGTATCCTTGGGTGAAACCTCATTTCTTTTTCCCGGTGATATTATGGCCGAGGCGGAAGCCGAAATCGTGCGATTGGCCGGCAATAAATTATCCAGCACAGTCTTGATCGCTCCGCATCACGGCAGCACAACTTCGAGCACCAGCCATTTTTTAGATGAAGTTAATCCCGCGGTCATCATTATATCTTCCGGGCGGAACAGTCGATTCAAATTGCCCAACCCCACGGTTTTAAAGAGATACCAAAAGCTGGGCTGCGCAATCTGGCGTACCGACATCCACGGTGCCATCCGGATGTCTACCGATGGTCGGCATCTCGAAGTAAGACCATTTGAAAGGTAATTAAATCGTTTAATATGGCGAAGAGATTTGTTATAATTTTGACAGTGGCGCTGGTTCATTTCGGGTTGAGCATTCTGGTGGTCGCAACCTCCATGTCGGTTGCAACCGCTATCAACCCGGTGCAGCCGGAACCGTCGCCGATCTTTCGAATTCTTGTTATGGCGACCCGGATTTTGCATTTTCCGATTATATCTCTTTCGCTCTACTCCAGACAGTGGTTTCCGGGAAACTTGGTTTATGTGCCTATTTTCATCAACAGTATCTTATGGGCCACGGGGATATATTTATTATTTTTGCTGGTCAAAAAAATAATAGAGAAAGATAAAAATGGAAAAGGAAACCGTTGAAATTTTGTCGGATGCCATCAAGGAATATTACGGCGATTATGAACTCGAGGAACTATGCTCGCGGTTCGGCCTGAAAATCGAGTTTGAGGGGGTTCATCCCAACCACCGCAAACTCGTCAATCAATTGGTCGCCCAGAAATATCGCGATAACTACCACCGATTTCTTAAGACAATACTGCCCAAGCTGTTAAGTCGCTGTGAAGAGCGGATACTTAACACTACCTGGGAGGTCAACGTCTTTGATGAACATATGCGGCCTCAGCTGGAAAGGCTTCAGAATTTTTTCGAGGGTCAAAACAGGTCCGACCCGATAGAGCAATCCGCGAATCGCTTTTTTACCGGCCGGGCGCGGCTGGCTGAATTTCTAAGGCGCACCAAAACAGCCCTTTCGATCGTGGACACGCGAGTCGACAAAACGACGTTTGATTGTTTCAAGGGGATCCGAACGCCCATTCGATTGCTCATCGGTCAGGGGGAGAAGGAGATCATCGATAGCATCGGCGACAGTTTAGGTGAGTTTCGTGGCCAGGGGCATGAGATTGAAATCCGGCGGCACCTGAAGCTTAATGATCGATTTATTATTTTTAACGGCCGGTGTTGGATGGCCAGCTGTTCGCTGGCGGATGTGGATCAGGTCACTTTGAGTATTATTGAGTGTGTGGACACCAAGCCCGTTGTCGTTAAAGAGATCGGACGCAAATGGCGTGAAAGCAAGGTGTTTTTGGGTTAATAGTCGAAAATGCCTAAAATTACAAAATGCCTAAAGTGCCTAAAATTATGGTGTCGCTGCGCTCCGTCCTTTTTATTTATGCTTGCAGCTTTAATCAGGGAAAATGAAGAAAATAGCCGATTTTGCATTTCTATTTACTTAAAATCGACAGAATTCCTCAACTTTAGGCATTTTAGGCATTTTGTAATTTTAGGCATTACTACGAGTAGATTCCCCTCTAAATTTAGGATATCCACAAAACGCCCTGCGCCTTATTTAAATACCTAATCCATAGCCGCCGCTACTTCATAGCCCTGCTTTTCAAGAGCCTTTTTGATAACCCCGGTCTTGCAGGCTGACAGCCTGAAATAATATATTCGCTTGCCGCTTTGCTGCGAGGTCATTCCGACGTTGATAATGTCCCCGCCCTTATCGTTAATAATTTGCAGCGCTTTTTTTAAACTGCCGGGTTTATCGTCGATGACCACATCAATGCGGGAGGTAGACGAAAGTATCCCCATCATATCAATAAAGGTTCGCAGGATATCCGTGGCCGTGATGATACCCACGAGCTGCTTGCCCTTCAGCACCGGCATGCCGCCGATTTTATTTTTGTAAATGAGCTGAGCGGCGATTTCAATATCGTCATCCGGGCCAACCGTAATCGGATCTTTTATCATTAAGTCCTGCAGTGTCAAATCCCCCAGCATTGAAGGGATAAGGCCCTGTTTCAAATCGGCCAGCGTCAGGAAGCCTTGCAGCATATTGCTCTCTGCAACCACCGGCAGATGCCGAATCGAATTGATTTTCATCAGCTCGATGGCCTCGCTGATCGTTGCATTGGCGGTGATGCTGATGGGGTCGGGAATCATCAACGAATGGATTTTCATGGCAGCAACCCTTGTTGAATTGACGATTGAAAATTGAAGATTGAATATTTAAGGAATTCTTTATTTCATCATTCGTCGATCGTCAATCGTCATTTCTTTGTTTGCGGGGTAAGTAGCTGCAAAGGGGTTCTTCCGCAAGGTAATCGCCGGTGGCCTCGTACGCTCTGGCCCGGCAGCCACCGCACACCCGCTTGAATTCACAGGGGTTGCATTTGCCCTTCAGCTTATCATAGTTGCGCAAGTTGGTTAGCACTTCGGCGTGATTCCAGATTTCGGCAAACGATTGTTGACGGACATTGCCGCAGTTTGCGGTCAGAAATCCGCAGGGCTGGACATCGCCGCGATGGGAAACAAAGCAAAAACCAATTCCGCCCAGGCATCCGCGGGTGACGGCATCCAGTCCATGGGTATTAAACGACACCGATTTGCCTTCTTTGCCGGCCCTCTGCCTGAGAATGCGGTAGTAATGCGGCGCACAGGTGGCTTTTAGTTCCAGGGGGGTTTTGTCCCGCTGGTCATAAAACCAGTTTAAGGTTTCTTCATACTCGGCGGCGCTTATTTCTTTATCGACGATGTATTTACCGCGGCCGGTGGGAACCAGCAGAAAAATATGATGGGCTACCGCCCCGAGCCTGACGGCCAGCCGCTGGATTTTAGGAATTTGTTCCAGGTTGGTTTTGGTAATCGTGGTATTTACCTGGAAATCCAGTCCGACCTTTTTGGCGATTTTCATGGCCGTCACGGCACCTTCAAAGGCACCTTCAACCTTTCTGAAACTGTCATGACTTTGCGGTGTGGCACCATCCAGGCTGATGCTGATCCGCTTGATGCCCGAATCGATCAACTTTTTAGCAACTGGTTCCGTGATCAGCGTACCGTTGGGCGCCATCACCATCCGCAAGCCTATTTCGGTTCCATAGGCGGCAATATCGAAGATATCATCCCGCAGCAATGGTTCACCGCCGGTCAATATAACGATGGGCTTGCCAACCTCTGAGATTTGATCCAGCAGCTGCAAAGCTTCGGTGGTGTCAAGTTCTCCGCTGTGCGGGCCTGTGGTGGCCGAGGCGCGGCAATGAATGCAGGCCAGATTGCAGTTGCGAGTGGTTTCCCAGGCCACCAGACGCAGCGCCGAAGGCTCGTCTTTTTGGTGGGATTGGGTGGGGGGATTTTCTGATTTTGGTTGTTGTTTTGTCATGCTTAACCTAGAATATATTTAAACCTGAATCGACCATTTTTTTACTCATGCCTGCAGCGCCCTGGCGGCTTCGATCGCAAAATAGGTCAGGATGAGATCCGCCCCGGCGCGTTTGATGGCCGTAAGGGTCTCCATCATAACTTTGCTGCCGTCTATCCAGCCCATCTTCTCGGCCGCTTTGATCATGGAAAATTCCCCGCTGACATTGTAGGCGGCCACCGGAAGGTCGATTTCCTCCCTTACCCGATAGATAATGTCCAGATAGGCCAGGGCGGGTTTGACCATGATAATATCCGCGCCTTCCTCGACGTCCATGGTGACTTCCCGAATTGCCTCCAGGGCATTGGCCGGGTCCATCTGATAGGTTCGGCGATCGCCGAATTTGGGTGCCGAATCGGCGGCACTGCGAAATGGTCCGTAATATGCAGAGCAATACTTGGCGGCGTAAGCCATGATCGCCACCCGACTGAAGTTGCTTTCATCCAGGGTCTCACGGATTTCGGCAATGCGGCCGTCCATCATATCCGAAGGTGCGACCATATCGGCCCCCGCTTTGGCATGGGACAGAGCCGTGCGGGCAAGCAGATCCAGGGTGGCATCATTATCGATGCAATCACCTTCCACCACACCGCAATGACCGTGATCGGTATACTGACAGAGGCAAACGTCGGTGATCACGACCAGGCCGGGTAATTTATCTTTGGCCGCCTTGACGGCTTTTTGGACGATGCCGTTATCGGCGTAAGCCATGGTGCCCAGCGCATCTTTTTTGTCCGGAATGCCGAAGAGGATTATCGCCGGAATCCCGGCATCGTAAGCCTCCTGCGCTGTTTTAAGAAAATTGTCTATGGACAGTTGAAAATGCCCCGGCATGGATGGTATCGGGTTTTTAACATCGCTGCCGTCTATGACAAAAACCGGCAGAATCAAATCGTCAACCGTCAGGTTGGTTTCACGAATCATGCGCCGCAGGCCTTCACTTTGCCGCAATCGTCTCGGTCTGTAATCGGGAAAGAGCATAAGAGAATCCTTTTATGTTGGACAAGTTTGTCGGGCAATAACTTGTTTTTCCGCAGGTTAGCTGGGACAAGCCCGAAATTCCAAATCACAAATCTCAAATCACAAATAATATCCAATGATCAAAAACCAAAACTCAAACAAAAGGATGGGACCTTGAATAACAGCAAGTTTCGGTCATTGTGATTTTGAATTTGGAATTTATTTGATATTTGGTGCTTGCAATTTGGTCATTTATGTTAAGTTGCTAACTTTATAGGGTTTATTCAAACATCGAAAACCTGGTCCTCTCTCTGAGCTGTAGGCTCTACGAGCCGGAAGCCGGGCTGTAAGCCTACGGGCAGGAAGCTGGACCAGGACTCTGTGCTTAGCTAATCACAATGAACTGAATCATGGGCTATCGCAATCTCTTCGTCGGTTAAATAGCAGGCCGGGTCCGGTGCCCAGGCATCACCGCTTACCGCTTCGGCCCGCACCCTGAAATTGCCGCCGCAAACATCCAGCCAGCGGCACGCGGCGCAACGCCCTTTGACGTGTTCCTTTTTGTCCTTGAGCTTTTTCATCAGGGGCTCGGAAGTGTCGGTCCAGATTTCCGAAAAGGGTCGGTCTTTGACGTTGCCGAAACTGTAATGACGCCAGAATTGATCGGCGTGAACCTCACCATCCCAGCTGACGCATCCGATACCCCGCCCCGAATTGTTGCCCTCATTCCATTTTAACAGTTCCAGTACTTCCTTCGCCCGCTGCGGATCTTCCTGCAGCAGCCTCAAATAGACGTAGGGGCCGTCGGCGTGATTGTCTACCGTCAGTACCTCTTTGGTCTTGCCTTCAGCAAATAACCGCTTGGTCTCGTCCATAATGAGATCAACCGCCTGGCGGGTTTCTGCATGGGATAGATCCTCTTTTACCAGCTCAGATCCGCGTCCGGCATAAACCAGGTGATAAAAGCATACGCGGGGGATATCCATCTCTTCTAGAAGTTGGAAGATTTTCGGAATTTCGTTGACATTGAATTTATTCACTGTGAAACGGAGTCCGACTTTAATTCCCGCGTCCTGACTGTTCTTTATCCCTTCCAGCGCCGATTGAAAGGCGCCTTTGACGCCTCTGAAGCGATCGTTTACTTCCTGCATGCCGTCCAGGCTGATGCCGACATATGACAACCCGATTTCTTTCAATGTGCGGGCCATTGTCCGTGTAATCAGGGTGCCGTTGGTGGAAATTACAGCGCGCATTCCTTTTTCCACGGCGTGGGCCGCCAGCACCGGTAAATCCTTGCGGACAAGGGGTTCACCGCCCGAAAACAGCATCACCGGCGAGCCGAAGTCGGCCAGATCGTTAATTAACTCTTTGCCCTGTTCGGTGGTCAGCTCGTTTTCGAAGGCTATATTTTTCGCGTGGGCGTAGCAGTGGACACATTTTAAATTACAGCGCCGGGTCACATTCCAGACGACAACCGGACACTTGTCCTTGGAAAATTGCAGCAGGTGGGAGGGCAGCTGCGATGAGTCGCGTCCGTAACGCAGCGCATCTGAAGGCTCTACGGTACCGCAGTATAATTTTGATATTCCGATCATAATTTGTTTTCCGTTCCCGCATGACGCCGTATCGTCAGACCAATCGACTGTTTGATGCCGCAGCCGCTTGGGGCCGGATCAAGGTCGGGGACCTCGGGCCCTGATTTTTTAATTATAATCCGGGTTCAGGCGGTAGTTTTATATCCTGCTTGATCAAATTGGCGATATATTTTTCGGGATTCAACATGGCCTGCCGCGTTATGAAAAACCGGTTGCGGTTGGTTTTTTCGTGTGCCAGCTTTAGACCGTATTTGAAATCCCCGTCTATTCTTTGGTAGATAAGTTTCAGATCCATGGATGACTCAACCAGCTGTTCAATGATGTAATCGATGGCATCCTCTTCGAGAACGATATTGATATCATGGTTTTTGAAAAAGTACAGCTCAATCTTCTTGATTTCATCATAAAAGGATTTGATCTTGATGATAATGTTGCCGATGTCCAGTGTGTTTTTAGTGTAGCAGGTGGCCACGAGATCAATGCGGGAAGGTGTCATGGTCAGACCGTATTTTTCGGTCAGATTGTTTTTATTCTCCCTCAAATATTGCTTGATAATCTCCTTTTCTTCCTGCAGCAGTTGATTAAAGGACGCATCTGTCATTTGCTGCTGGGTTGCATCGGTCAGCGATTCAATGGCCGCGGCCGGTGCGGCAATGAAGGCCGCCGTTGCCGGAAATTTATTCACCTGGGTTGAAGGCAGTTTTTTTTCAAATTCAATCAGGTTCCTTTCAACCGCGCTGACCAATCCTCTGGCTCCGGTATTTTCAGCAAAAGCATCTTGGGCCAATTTACGCAGCAACCGGTCTTCAAACTTTACGTCGATATCGTAGGCGGCGAAATCGAGTTTTTTGCCGAGGATGATGGGATTGTTGGGATTTCTCAGGACATGATAGAGATCATCTTCGGAAAGATGCTCAAAAACGGCTCTTACCGGCAGGCGTCCGACAAATTCCGACTCAAAGCCAAATTCCGTCAGGTCTTCCGATCTGACGTTTTTTAAAATGTCGATATCCTCATCGGCTTTGCGAATGCGTGCGCCGAACCCGATTTCCTGTTTGGTAAGCCGTTTCTGGATGATCGGCACCAGATCGACAAAGGCGCCACTCATAATGAACAGAATGTTGCCGGTGTTAACCGATCGTTTTTCCCGTTTGCCGGTCTTGCGAAACTGTTCGATTTCCTGAATCATTGATATGGGATCATGCGGAACTTTTAAATCGACCTCGGTTTCTTCCATCGGCTTTAGCAGCGCGCGCTGCACTCCGGTGCGGGAGACGTCCGCACCGATCAGGTTGCGGCTGGAGGCAATTTTATCGATTTCGTCGATGTAGATGATACCGTATTGGGCCAGTTCGATGTCGTCATTGGCCTCTCGGACCAGATCCCTGACCAGATCTTCAACGTCTCCGCCGACATATCCGGTTTCGCTGAATTTGGTGGCATCGCCTTTGACAAAGGGCACGCCGATTTTTTTAGCAATCAGCTTGATAACATAAGTTTTCCCGACGCCGGTCGGACCGATCATCAGCACGTTATTTTTGATGCCGCCGACCATCGAGCCAAGCGGGTCATCGGATTCAATCGAGCGTTTGATCCGGTTGAAGTGAGTGCAAATCTTAGTGGCCAGGATGGCTTTGGCACTTACCTGCTTGACCACGTACTGATCCAGGTAGGCAATGAGTTCCTCGGGCTTCAGATCAAAATTAATTTTAGCTTTGGGCTTGCCGGATTCGATGGTTTTATCCACCATCGCCTCTTGGGGCACGACGATCGGTGATACAATTTTCACATTTTCTCCGAACTTCTTGGCCAGAAACTCACTGATTTCCTTTTCCAATTCCTTGGGACTGGGTATTTTTTCGTTGTGTGCTTTCATAACATTCAAACTATAAACATATCCTGCTTAAAATGCAAGAGAACCCCGGGATTGAACCAAATGCAATCCAGTATGAAATCGGTCTGGGCCAGGGAATACTGAAAACCCGCGTTTGACGGAATGAGATCTGTTTTATATGGAGGGCACGGGTCCGAAAATAAAATCAGACTATCATCCGCAATAAATATCAACTAAAATTAAAGTTTTTGGGTTTGGCCGGCGATATAGTATATGTCGCAGAAAAATTCGGTTCGGGTTGCTGAGCAGGTACACAATATCGAAAGACCTAAAAATGGTTGCAGGAACTGTCTATGGTCAGAGGAATATTAAATCGAGTTAAACGTCGCATAAAAGGCGAGGATAATTCCGCCGGCAATTCCCTGGCGTCGGCAGGTTCGAACATTGGTCCGCTATCAAGTATGATGGGCCCTTCGGGAAGAATTACCCTGGCATCACTGAAATGGTTGTTCAATGAGACCGGCCGGGAAGATTTCATTGAGTTTGTTCTAAATCCCGTTTTAGCCGGCTCCGCCTTAAATAATGAAAATATAACAGCAGCAGAGCATTCGGAAGAAGAAACGTCGGAAAAGCCCCAGATGATAAAAGGCAATAAGACGCATATCGTTAATCTAGACGACAATCTCTCAAAAAGATCAGGACCGGGTTCGAGTTTGCCATATGCCATTTATCCACTTATAAAGCGGTCAAACTCCCAATCACCCGTCAATATGATTACGATTGGCCGGACGCCCGATAAGGATATGATTATGAAGGACATGGCAATTTCAAAATCGCATGCCGCTGTTCGTATTACAAAGGGGTCCTTTTTCATCGAGGATTGTGGATCAACCAACGGCACAAGACTCAATGGCATGCGCGTCGGAGATAAGCCGGTTTTGCTCCGCGACGGAGATGTTATCGCACTTGGCAGTTACGAATTCACTTTCCTGGATCCCTCCTCCCTGCACGATTTGATCAGTAAATTTTAGACGCTTTTCATAAATCCTTCGGTTTTGTCGAAGCCCCCCGCATTCAAAAGGCAGCTTCTGCCGGCCTATCGGAAATTTTGCCGACAACATGGTGCAAGAGCCTCTTTGGGGCGATGTCGGGAGGGTCGCCTTTCCTATAACCGTTGAATCAAATAGAGAAAAGTGGGCAGCCGGCTCAAGTTTTTAAGCTCAAAAAAAGTGCGCAGCAGGTCGGGATTGCTGCCGCCGGGGTCCAAGGGCGATAAATAAATGCCGCCCTTGCTGTAAAAGTGATCAAGCCGGTCGTGAACCAATTCGATAACTGATTCGTAGTGATCAGGCGAGAGCCCGTCGCCGATCAGAAAATTGGCCGTGATTTCGATGTTAAGATGGTTGCGGTTGATATCGATCATCTTCATGAAGGCCGCCTCAATTTTGCGGGTTTCCAGCGGCTTGTTGATATGCGCCAAGGTGGCGTCATCGGCAGATTCGAGCCCGATGTTGATGTACGTATAGAAGGGCGATCGGTCGAGCGCCTCGAAAAGACCGTTATTTGCATTCAGCAATGAATCCACACTGCCGAAGATAAAAAGCCGGGGGTCTGTGATATGTGCCTTTTCAAAATTAAACGTCTCATAGACTTCTGCGGCGGTCCGGCAGATATGCTCGTTTCCTGCGGCCAGGGCATCATGATTGCCTAGAAAAACAGCATTGTAATTTCTCAAATCGGCGCCCAGGTACGCAGCCAGCTCTCGCATTTGCTGCCTGACATTCTGTATGGACCGCAGACCAAACCGCCGTCCGGATTTGATGCGGCAGAAGCGGCAGTGATATAAACACCCGTCGGCTATCATGAGGGGGATCACCTCATAATCAACATGCCTTGTATCCGGGGGCAGCACCGACACCTGCCCGCCGATAATCTTATGCAGTTTATCCGATTTCGCCTGCAGTACCCCTGCATCGTGGCGGGCAACCAGATCCAGGAAATTTTTGACTTTTGAAGAAAGTCCGTCGGTATTCAGCGTGCGCAGTTGAACCTGCAATCGATGCCAGCCTTCCAGGGCGTTTTGAATATCGGAATCGACAAAAGGATTATAGGCCCAGATTGAATTGCTGGCGTAGGGCAGACAGGGCAGATAATACTCGCCCAGTGAATCAAAAAGCCTATGGTATCCGGCAATGGAGTAAAAAACCCAATCATTGGCAGCGGTACGTTTCAGCCATTCGGCCGGATGGGGCCAATTCTTTATACCTCCTTGAATATACTTGATTTCACCGTTTAAATTAAACTGAAAGCGGTGTTGCGGTGATTTAATTTCGCAAAATCTTCCGTAGCGAATCGGATAGGTCACTTTTGTGTATCGGTTCGCTCCCTGCTTATCGAGGGTGATTTGAAGATTGTTCAAGCGGTAGGTGTTCACTTTCAGTCCTGTTATGTCCCTTCACATTAATATGGCCAACATGAAATGAAAAGAGAAAAAATGCGCAGCATAAAGCAATTAATCGATCTGACTATATCCTTCAATTGTCAGAGAGCACTTGAAATCTCTTAAACAGTAGTTAAGGTTTAACTATATTTCAATGGAGACGTAGAGAAAATGCTGTTTGCGATGCCGAGTTACGAAGTTAAATATCACGATAAAAAGGAATGGGAGGCGATTTCTGAAACCAAAGTTCTGGCAAAGCTGCAGGAAACCTATGATCGGGTCACCCCGGCCATTCAGGACATGATAGACGGCAAACAGGTACCCACGCCCCAGGCTGTTTTCCGCATCAGGGGGTATGAGGAGGTTAGAATCGGTTGATTTTATCTTTTCCGGCTTTGATCGTCTTCATCCAATAATTTCAGAACGATAGACGGGTCGGTTCAATTGCCGGTCGTCGAAGGGACACCAATCACTTGACATCGCCGATTACGCCTGATAATCGGGAGGAAATCTTGATCGGGTCACAACATTGGTGGCCTGGCGTGCAGGTTTACCCGGATCAAAAGAGGTGCCCATGAATGCAGCAATTCCGTATGTATACATAAATGACGATGAAATCGAATTAAAGCAAATTCTGGTTATATACGGCAAGCTAAAGAAACACAGGAAACTAACCGTCAGTGAGGCCGAAAAAAGAGGATTGGTCCGGGTGGAATCGATGCCGCATGCCAATGCTGACGATACTTTCTCCAAATCAATCGCCATTCTTGATCAGAAAGTGAGGCTGTGCCTGTCAACCAAAGGTATCGCATCCTGATCATTCCGCGTTGAAAAATTTCAGTAAATCTTGACGCCTCATCCACAATTTGGCATACTCAATAAACTGTTGTCTTTCGGCCTATCCCGCAATTAAATTAAAAAATTCGCAGGGGATAAATACAACTCCACAGCGGCTATTGAAATCGCGCAGACCCATTTCGAGAATTGCATGCCCGAGGATTATTTTAATTTAATTCTTTCCCAGAGCAAGTCCAACTTTAAGCAGATTAATAGTCCGCCTACAGTTGTTTACAACTCCAGAAAGAAGACGGTTTCTGTGAAATATGACTTTGCTTTAGGGCTGATAAAAAAAGTGAAAATCATTGCGCCCTGCAGTGTGTGGCGGGATTTGTGGGGTCGGCGCGAGACGGGGCACATTTCATACGAAATCCTGAAACCCTGTCTGTATCGGCCCTCAAAAGAGAAAAAGAGAGCACTGAGGCTGTATTCCAGAAATTATCCGGGCAGTTTTTTGGCCGATGTCTTAGACTGTGTTAAATGGTCGCAGACTAAAAACCCATTAACCCAAACGCGGGCCGTTTAACTCCGTCTGATACGGATCGAGTGCCAAATTTATCTTGATTACCTCTGAAAACAAGACCCAAAATGACAGGCTTCGATCGATAACCTAAAATTTGAGCCGCTCCGTGCAATTTACCGGATATTAGTTGACTATTAGTTGACCATGAAAATGACTGAGGAAAGAAGATCACATAAGCGGGAAGCGGCAAGATACTGCTATCATGCCGAGATTCGCCTGATCGGTGTACCGGTATACGAGGTCAAAATAAAGGACCTGTCATCAAACGGCGCCTCGATTCTGGTTAGGAAAGACTCTTTGTTGTTGAATCACCTGGGGGTCGGGAAAACAATTTCGGTGAAATATTATCTCGGGGATCGATCAAAGGCCGTCGGACCATTCAAGGCCAATATTATGCATTTAACCAAATTGGATGATGGACGGTTCCAAGGGCATTTCTCGGCCGGCTTATCCATTATCATGGCAAGATAATTCCAACGTACCCCATATTCCATTGATCGCGGTCGTGCCCCGGCATTTTACAGCGATAGTTCGCCTATAAAAATGTGTCTTGACTTTGACTTTTGCTTCTGCTAAAAGTCTCTCCGGTTTTATCATGCATAATTGACCATACCGATTAAGTTTTCCGGATGTGCGGAAAACTTTTTTTTATGGGAGCGTTTCGTTATGACAAGCCATTGCTATCAATGTTCCCGGAACGGCACCTCCTGCTGCCAGGGTACCCAAATTTTGCTTACTACCGGCGATGTCGTGCGGATTACGCGATTTTTGGGCGCATTCGATTTTTTTACGTTTGAAGTGCCGGATCCGAATTACACGGATCCCGGGGATGATCCAGCCTGGCTAACGCTGACGATTCGTCCGGATGGTCGTCGACGCGTTCTAAAGAGAACGGCGGATAAAAGCTGCATCATGCTGGCCGATAACGGCTGCCGTTTGCCGCTAAACCTGCGGCCGTTGATCTGCCGGCTGCACCCTTATACCTATACGGAAGCAGGCATTTCAGGCATTGATCCGACCTGTCCGATATCACGCGAGGGAAACTGGCCCGCACTGCTGGAGCAGCTGGGAATGGCCATTTTTGAAGCCTGCCAATGGCACAGACTGCTTTATTGCGAACTGCGAGCAGATATACCGGCAGGCGACGGGAAGGACGGCCGGGAACAACTGCCGGAGGTGGGGCAAAGGTCGGCCTGCGGCAAAAAGATAGCTGAAGCGCTGCCCATGCCTGTCAATCCGTGTTTAAGTTGCGGCGCTTGCTGTGCTTTTTATCGCGCGTCATTTTACTGGTCAGAAGCAGCGGATGCTAACCCCGGCGGTGTTCCTGGTGAGATGACCGAAAAGCTGAATGACTTCCGCCTGGCCATGAAGGGAACCGGCGGGACCAACCCGCGCTGTATTGCACTAAACGGTTTTATCGGGCGGCGGGTGTCATGCAGCATTTATGAGCGACGCGCATCAGTTTGCCGGGAGTTCGAGCCCTCCTGGCAAAAAAATACCGCCAATCTGCGCTGCGACAAGGCGCGCGCAGCCTGGGGGTTGGCGCCATTGACTCCCGAATCCTGGATTGATCCTCGCAATTTTCCCAAAGCCGCCTAGTACGGCCGGTTGCGCAGAAGGGCGGACGCCGCATATGGAGGTCATGTCCGGCTGAAACCGGCTTCGATTGAAATTCCCTCCGCCCGAAGTGCGTCTCCTGAAAAAACCGATAGAGATATCTCCCAGAATTTCTTGATAAAATTAACTTATAAATTGAATAAATAGCACTCAATGAGCGAAAAAAAATGGGTTGTTTATCTGATCCGATGTTCTGACAAAACCTTATACTGCGGTATCTCCAATGACCTGGAGCGCCGCTTGATGGATCACAACGCTGGTAAAGGCGCCAAATATACAAGATCACGGCGGCCGGTTGAATTGGTTGGTGTCAGTTCTGAAATGACAAAAAGCAAAGCCCTTAAACTGGAATACAGAATTAAGCGATTGTCGGCTGACAAAAAATTATTTGAATTATTCGGGAAGGAGAACGCGATGACACTGAAACAAGATTTGAAAGCCATATCGGTAGAAACTTTCCGGGCTCACCGTTGGAAGCGGTGATATTTGGTTAAGCTATTCTTCGCGGCGCCCGAAGCTTTCGGCGAGGCGCCCCCAGTCTTCGGGCGCGAGTTGCGTCACAAGCTCAACGCCTCCGTGTACCAGACGATACCGCCTGCGGGATCGGGGGCAACGTCGTGGGGATGAGCCCCGTCCGGCACCGGGTAGCTCTGGATGCGAACCTCATTTTGTGCATGACCGGCAGCGGCGGCGAGCAACAATCCGAAGACGGCGAAAAGGAAAAATGGGGTTGGGATTGAATGGTTTCGCATGGATAGAACTCCTTTCACAGTGACCGGTCAATAGAATTAATATAAGCAAAAATAGCAATTAGACAACTCATATAAAATCGTCTATAAATATTACCTTTAGATTAAGAAAAGAGGGGGCAAGGAGGATGGTATGACTAAAAAAGTATCCGGTGCCGCACTGCTTTTTACATTCCTGCTGACTTTATCGTGCGTTTCCAAAAACAAGTATGTGGAACTTGAGGCCGAATTTAAAAATACCGGTACGGAATTGGCAGAGACCCAAAAGAAGCTGGAAGTACTGCAGAATCGCAACCGAATTCTGTTGGATGAAAACGGGCGCCTGATAGAGGCCAGTGAGGGGTTGCGACTGGAATTGCAGCAGGAAAAATTAGCCGTTCGGCAAAAAGTAGAGAAGATATCGGATTTGGAGAAAACCCGCCGGGAGATAGAAACCAGTCTCAAAGAGCAGATTGCGCAAAAGGACATCAAGATCGAGGAGATCGAAGGGCGATTAAAGGTCACTTTTGTGGATAAAATTCTATTTGACTCCGGCAGCGTGATGATCAAGGATAAAGGCCGGGAAGTGCTGTTAAAGTTGGCCGATTCCTTTAAGAATTATCAGGCTCAGAACATCATCGTCGAGGGGCATACCGATGATATGAAGATCGGACAAGCTTTACTGCCGAGATTTCCAACCAACTGGGAGTTGTCCACTGCAAGGGCAACTGCGGTCGTTCGATTTCTGCAGGAAAAAGGCGATATTGCACCTGAAAGATTGACCGCCAGTGGATTTAGCTTTTACAAACCCGTCGCCACGAATGATTCGGAAGAAGGGCGCAAGCAGAATCGCCGCATCGAAATCATAATGGTCCCGGAATAACTATTGCGGTGCGAAGGTTTTCAACTTCCGTCGCCGGCAGACTCGGCATTCAGGGCGCCTCGAATTTTCTCGAGCAAGGCCGCTTTTTTCAGGGGCTTGATCATGTAATAATTGCCTCCCGATTTAAGCGCTTTTTTAATGGTTTCCATATCCCTTAAAGACGAGCACATAATAATCGGAATATCCGTCCACAGGGGGTTTTTCCTGATCTCTTCGATCAGCTCGATGCCGTCTATTCTGGGCATAACGATATCGGCGATGATAAGCTGAATGTCGCTCCGATCTGTCAGGATCCCTAAGGCCGTTGCGGCATTATAGGCTTTCACCGTTTGATAGTCATCCTTTTGAAGGATTATCTCAATGAACCGTGCGGAAGCCTTGTTGTCCTCCACAATCAGAATAGTCATGGTTGACATGTCCGTTTCATTTCATAATAAAAGTTTTAACCTGATCGAGTTCTTTTTTGAGTGCCTCGGCAGTTGCGGCAATCCCGGACAGGCGGCCCTGGCGGGCTTGGACTTCAATCTTTTCGGCCGTCGCCTGGGCTTTGGTAAAACCCAGATTGCCCGAGGCCCCTTTTATGGAGTGAGCGGCTTCGGCTGCCAGGCGAGCATTTTCATCGGCAATGGCGGTTTGTAATTTATGAATATCGGATGCGCAGGCCTCGATATATAGGTCCGCGACTTCCAGGAATTCATCCTTTTCCAATCCCAATTCTTGTGCTAAGTTTTCCAGATTCACGCAATCTTCCTTTTCATTACCCAATTATCGACCAATTCAAAAACGATTTCTTTCTTTATCGGTTTGGCAATATAATCATTCATGCCGGCTGCCAGACACATTTCCCGGTCGCCTTTCATTGCATGCGCCGTCATGGCAATGATCGGTATTTGTTCAAATCCCTCCGACCGTATTTTCCGGGTTGCTTCCAGTCCGTCCATCTCAGGCATCTGAACATCCATAAAGACCAAATCGTATTGCCCGGACGACGTGCAAAACTTTTCGAATGCCTCCCGGCCGTTATTGGCCAGCTCAACCTGATACCCCGCTTTGGTCAATATCGCCTGGATTAACTTCTGATTTACCGGGTGATCTTCGGCGATGAGCAAACTCACCGACGCGCTGGGTCTCCCCTGTTTTGGCGAATTCACCTTAGCCTGGCCGGAAGGATTTTTTTTCTCCGAGCCAATGCCGTCACGACCTTCAGATAATTTCGGCTCCGACCTTTCTACCCAGGCTGTGAAGTGCAGCTCGCTGCCGATGCTTACCTGATCGGCCGCCCAGATATTTCCACCCATGAGTTTTGCCAGCTGGCGGCAAATTGTCAGCCCCAGGCCGCTGCCGCCGTATTTTCTCGTAGTTGATCCATCGGCCTGTTGAAACGGGTTGAAGATCGTATCCAATTTATCCTGCGGGATGCCAATCCCCGAATCCTTGATAATGCCGTGCAGCATAATTTTATTATCCTCAGTCTTTTCAACCATCAGACCGACAGTAATCTTCCCGGCGGTGGTAAATTTGGCGGCATTGTCAACGAGGTTTAAAAGGATCTGCTGAAAGCGGGCAGGATCGCCTTTGACAAACCGGGGCAGATCTTTTTCAATTCGATATTCGATCTGAATCCGTCTGGAGTCAATTTTGGGCCGTATCAAGTCGCATACGTCCGAAACAATTTTTTGCGGACAGAAATCGATCGCCTCGATCGTCAATTCCCTTGCTTCAATTTTGGAAAAATCTAAAATGTCGTTTATCAGGGTGAGCAGCATTGCGCCGCTGCTTTTTATCATTTCGGCATATTCAATCTGGGTCTCATCGAGATTGGCTTCCAGCAGCATATCCGTGAAACCGATGACGGCATTCATGGGTGTGCGGATTTCGTGGCTCATATTCGCCAAAAATTCACTTTTGGCCACGTTGGCACTTTCAGCGGCCTCCCTCGCATCGACCAGATCGGTTACGTCCACAAATGATTCAACCGTTCCGATGACGGCACCCGAGTCTTCGTCAGTACGTATGATTTCAGCATTCTTAATAATTTTGCGCTCCAAGCCGCTTCCGGTACAAATTCGATCCTGATTTTTAAACAAACGGGTGCCGCCCTCCGGATCGAGCAACGGGCATACGGTTGGGCAAAATTTCTGTTTCAGCATGCTGCATTTTTCTCCGATGATCTCTTGGCGGCTGAAGCCGGTCAGAGAGCAAAACTCTTCGTTGACATCCATAATTCGCCGCTCGGCGTCTACGGTGAAAATGGCGGTGGCGGCGTTATCCAGAATTTTTTGCTGCAAGCGGCCGGTTTTCTTCAACTGCTCATTGGTCATGCGAAGTTCGGCGGTTTGCCGGTCGATTTCAGATTTCAACTTCCGTGAATATTCCAATTGCTGCTGCTGGATAATTTGAAAATTGCGGTGATTATCCTGAAGAATTTCCTGGTATTTCTTTTCCAGAACTTGAACTTTCCGATTAAGCTGCTTTTTTTGAATCACCAGATAATCCTGCTCATCCCGCAAAGATTTGCGGGATAGATACAACTCGACACATAATCTTATGATGGCCATACCATAATTGCTCATGGTGGCATCCGGCGTTTGTTCGAACAACCCCAGAAGCAGAACGGCCTTCAACTCGCTGATAGGCAACGCGTAAACAAATCTTCCGGCGGCGAGTTCGAAATGAATTAACTTGCATTCCTTTATCGCCGTTTCAACGATGCAAGCCCGCACGTTTTGAGATAACGGCAGTTTTTCCGCCAGCGATACCACCCCGCCGTTGTTTAAAACAAGCTGAAAGCAGATATCCGGCGCACTTTTATGGAGCAGCACGAGCAGTTGCTGCAAATCATTATTGGCCTCTGCAAAATCACTGAACAGGTCTAATTCAATATCAAACACGGCTACACCCTTCGGGTTTCGTAAATTTCTCTGGCCTTGGCCATTTCCTCAGGCAAATCCTTGGCCAGAGATTTATATTCCATGAGATTGTCGCGGATATGCTCGAACAATGGCGGCGAGAGACTGGTTGCCATGCCATTGACAGCCGGATAGTTCGATTTTGTTACGATATATTCGGCCAGCTGGATAATTCCCCCGACGCTGGAGGGCGAAACGTTGGCCATCATTTTATGATGGCGCTTGATGGCCTTGATGACATCATACGGGAGTTTCCAATCCTGAGCCAATAAATACCCCACTGTGCAATGGTCGGTCCCCATCATATCGCGCTCATAGGCGGTAAAGGTCCTGATTGACGGATCGCAGGCCCGGCAGCACTGCATGAAAAGATCATGCTGGGTCTGGTCTTCGACGATCATCCCAATGTCATGCAAAATTCCGCATAAAAAGGCATCTTCGCCCTTTTCCTGAAAAATGCGTTCCGAAATCATCTGGCTGCAAATACTGACGGCTGCGCAGTGCAGCCACAGTTTTCTTCTCGAAAATGTCTCCTCATCCGAACTGATCTTGAAAATATCTTTGAGGGCCTGGATAACCACCATGTTGCGCAGATTTTTCATGCCGAGGAGAATAACGGCGCGGGAAACATTCTCAACCTTTTGTTGCAGTCCGTAGTAAGGGCTGTTGACCAATCGAAGCAGACGCATGACCAGGGTGGGATCCATTTTGATGATTTTTTCAAATTCTTTAATCGTGCTGTTTTCATCTGCGATCAGTTGAGACAGGTGAATCGCCACATGCGGCAGTGTTTTCACTTTATTGAATTTCTTCAACAGCGCGCGAGCCGTTTTCATGTTCACCTTTCCCCAAAATCAGTCGCGATATCCGGCCCGCTTGAAAGCGAGGGCAATCAAATTTTGTGATAAGTCGCTGAGATTCTATTTAATGCGGTATTATACTTATCGGCTGAAATGCGCCGGGCTTTAGAGAAAACTAAAGTGTTGATCCGGTTGAAGACCGGCCGGCCGATCAAAATAAAAATAAAATTCAAGGTGACTGTTTAGATGCCTGGAAAGACGCGGTAACAGGGTGCAAGATTAGAATCGCCCGGCGGGACGACCCAGGCAACCCAGATAAAATCATCCCGGGGCAGTGGCAAAATTTAAAAATGGTGCATATTATATTGATGTTTTTGCATGACCCGGACCGACCCAAACCGATTTGGTATTAAATTACAGTTGCTTAATCGACCTCAACCCAACCTTCCTGCCGTGGCCGGGATCGGGCGCAGCCGGCGGGATCGCCGGTTTGGTGCCGCAGAGCGCCTTATCGGCCGGTATCTTCGATGAATTGGTTTTACCGGCCCGAGTGGATGTTAGGATCTGAAACCATGAAGCGATCCTTGTCGATCAGCATTTTTATTACCGTTCTAATTTCCGTGGCCGGCACCGGCGCAGCGACGCCCTTGCCCGACGCCCAAACCTTGCGCGGATGGGTGCAGGAGATGAAAAACGCCCCCCGGGGACCTTTTGCGCGCCTGCGTTGGTTTTGCAGTGACGGCGCGATCCTGCCTCCCAAAGAATATGCCTGCCAAGATCACGGGGGCGGCGTGCAGCACGGAGAATGGACCGACCAGGTAAAATTGATGCGGGACAACGGGTATTTCATTGCCAATGTTTATGCCGACATTGATCCGACCCGGTTGCAGGAGGATCCGCAACAGATTGAAATCATAAAGCAAATGATTCTGGAACGGTTCCTGAGCGATGCGGACGACGGCTGGATTTTCCACCGGGCCCGATACTACCGCGGAGCGTTGCAGACCGAAGACGAGATTCGGGGAGGCCGGGGGCTTCTGCTGGCTCTGGTTCAAGATCCGGCCTGGCGTCAGAAAAGGTTTCTCGTGCTGCGGGAAGCCGTCCGCTTCATGCCCCACGGCCGCAAAAACGCACCGGTCAGTGAAATGCGCCAGCTTGCCCAATCGATTGCCGAGCAAGACCAAAATTTTGAAAATTTGCGGAACAAAATTCATGTTCACCCGGAGTTAAGCGATGCCGCGCAGGTTCGCACCTATGCCAAGAAACGCGGCGTTGCCGAACTATCCGGCGATTATGAACGTCTGGCGCAGACTATCGAAGAAATTTACCTGCCCCGGGACGTCGTTCCCGTCCTTTTCTCCCTGGCCAAGCAGATCAAAAATACCGAGTTAAAGCAGCAAATCAGGCAGGCTGCTGCGAAACTGCGGGATCAGACCGATCCGGCGGCCAGCTTCACGGTTGCCAACCGCTTACTGGCAACACTGCGGGCCGATATGCTTCAAACCGGCGGCGCCGGCCGGAAACTGGCGCTGGTGGATGCCAGCCTGGTGCTGGAGGGCGACCTGTATCGCAGCGGCAATCAATTATTGGAGACGCTTTCCGGGAGCTCCCGCCGGCAGCGGATAGTATGGCTGGGCGATTGTACCGACGGTCTTTACGGAATCGGCCTGCTTTCTTCACGTCAGCAGCGGGCCCTGCATAATAATTTTCAAAGGCTGCTCAACGCCAACCCTGCATTAAAAGACTACCAGGGCGCATTGGACTACGCTGCCCGCGTTCCGGAATGGGCCGATCGACAGCTGAGATTTCATTTTGCCGAATCCGTGGCCCATCTCGCCGAAATCGAGCCGCTCACCCGGCGCTACATTCATGACCGGCTGCGCGGCAGTCTGCTGCTGACGTATTCCGCACTTTTGGAAAGTTTGCTGGCCGATGCCGGCAGCCAGTTGGGAATCGATAACGACCTGTTCGGTCAGAAACTGACCTCCGGTTTGCGCGGATTGAATGCCGGGCTGGCGCGCGGCACGCTCAGAAAGCCTGAAAAGAATAATCATTTGCAGATCCATGACCGCAGCGGTATCTACGTCCTGCCTGCAACCACCGAAGATTTGCCCCCGGTAGCCGGCATCATCACCGCCGGCAAGGGAAATATCCTCTCGCATGTTCAACTCCTGGCCCGCAATCTGGGCATACCCAATGTGGCGATAGATGAAGAACTGCTCCAACGCATTAACGCCAGAATCGGCACCAGGGTTGTACTGGCTGTGAGCTCCCGCGGCGTCGTGGAACTGGTTGCAGACGGACCCGACTGGAACAAGGTATTTGCCGCAGAAACCAGGGCCCAGGACGTTGTCATTCGTCCGGATCTGACCAAACTGGATCTTTACAATGTCGGCTTTATTCCGCTGCGACAGATGCGGGCGACCGATTCAGGCCGGATCGCCGGACCCAAAGCCGCCAACCTGGGTGAACTCAAACATTATTTTCCCGAGGCCGTGACCAAGGGTCTGGTAATTCCTTTCGGACACTTCCGGGCCCTGCTGGATCAGCCCCTTGAACCCGGCGGCCCCAGTGTGTTCGGCTGGATGCAGCAGCAATATCAAACGATCCAGAGCCTTGCCGGCCGGCCCCGCGAACAGGAAACCCTCACCCGTCAAGTTCCTGGAAAGAATGCGGGACTGGATCAGCAATGCCGATCCCGGAGAAGACTTTCGCCGGCGTCTGAAAGAGGCCATGGATGAAAATTTCGGTCCGGATGGCACTTACGGCGTATTTGTACGCAGCGACACCAATGTAGAAGATCTGCCGGGTTTTACCGGTGCCGGCCTGAACCTCACCGTCCCCAATGTGGTCGGTTTTGAAAACGTGCTGCAGGCGATCAATCGGGTCTGGGCGTCGCCATTTACCGAGCGTGCCTATCGCTGGCGTCAGGCCTACATGCAGACTCCGGAACATATTTACGTCTCCGTGCTGCTGTTAAAAAGCGTACCGTCAGACAAATCCGGTGTCATGGTCACGGCCGACGTGAACACCGGACAACCCGGCTGGCTAACCATCGCCGTCAACGAAGGGGTCAGCGGCGCTGTTTCCGGCCAAACCGCCGAGGAGCTGCGGATTCAACCGGCCGACGGCGACGTGCAGCTGCTGTCGTCCGCCACCGAGCCATACAAGCGGGTATTATTAAAGGAAGGCGGTGTGTCCAAGATCCCGGTCGACGGCGGCGAGGCTGTTTTGAGCCCCCAAGAGATCGAGCGGTTGATAAAATTTGCCGGTAGCCTACCGGACCGATTCCCCATGCTGCAAAACGCCCAGGGCCAGACGGCTCCCGCCGATATCGAATTTGGATTTTACAACGACCGGCTGGTGCTCTTTCAAATCCGTCCCTTTCTGGATAACCCCCGCGCCCGCCAAAATATTTTTCTGAATCAGCTGGATCAAAGGCTGGAGGAAAAACAGAGCCTGCTTATTGATCTGGACCGGATTCCGGATGAGGAAACCAATTGAAAACATTCACCAAATTCGGCTTTTGGGCATTCGTTTTAATCTGGGTTCAAAACGGCTGGTCATACCCGCTGGACGGTTATCCCGCGACGGGAATTTTGCGGCTGGAAGGTTTTCGACTGGCACAGCAGGGCAGCGTAGCGGGAATCCGGCTGCCGCCCGGCGCGCTGCTCCCAAAAGACCAGGTCGATCTGCGTTTGACTGAATATCCCGATTTTCAGATGCCGGCGGTCGATCCGGAGTTTTCGGCGCAGATTGATACGCTTCTGGGAGAAGATGCCGACAATTACGGGATTGCGGTACTGGATTTGACCGATATCAAGGCGCCGCGCTATGCCGAACATCGCGGCAGCTATCGCGCCAATCCCGGCAGCGTCGGCAAACTCGTCGTAGCGCTGGGAATTTTTCAGGCGCTGGCGGATATCTACCCCGATGACGTCGACAAACGGCAGCGCGTCCTGCATGATACGGTGGTCACGGCCGACCAGTTCATCCAAACCGATCATCACAAGGTGCCGTGGTGGACGCCGGACAGCAAGAAAATCAGCTATCGCCCGATCCGGGTCGGCGACCAGGCCAATCTGTGGACCTACCTTGACTGGATGCTGTCTGCCAGCTCAAATGCGGCGGCCAGTATGGTGATCAGGGAGCTGATGCTCCTGGTGCAGTTTGGCCGGGACTATCCGCTCAGCCCCGAGGCGGCCGCTCATTTTTTTGCCGCCACGCCGCGCGGACAGCTTTCACAGCTGTTGTCCCGGAGTTTGCAGGAGCCCGTAACCCGCAATGTCCTGGATCTGGGAAATCTTCGGCAGGGGTCTTTTTTTACCTGGAAGGGCAAGCAGCTCGTGCCGGGCACCACCAGCCAGGCCAGCCCCGTGGAGCTGATGCGGTATCTGGTGAAGATGGAGCAGGGGCGTCTGGTGGATACCTTTTCCAGCCGGGAAATCAAACGTCTGATTTACATGACGCAGGGCCGTATCCGCTACGCCTCGGCACCGGCGCTTTACCCGGCCGCCGTTTATTTCAAATCCGGCTCCTTGTACAAATGCCGGGCGGAACCGAATTTCAAATGCGGCAAATACCAGGGCAACGTGGTGAACATGCTAAATTCGCTGGCAATTGTCGAATTCCCGGCAGCTGAGCGCAAAATCTATTATATGGTGGCGGTGATGTCCAATGTTTTGCGGAAAAATTCGGCGGTAGCCCATCAGACCTTGGCCAGCCGCATCCAGAGATTGATGGAGGCGTATCATCGGGGGCGATAAAATTACTGGGCTTATTGTCGGCGACGACCTGGACCGGATAGGCTTGTGTGAAACTTCAGGCAAACGAGGCGGGTATCATGTTGCATGGATAGAAGAGTCAGAAAGGGAACAACGGCAAGTGACCAGCAAGGCATAAATTTCAATTTCCAAGCACCAAATCTCAAATAAATTCCAAATCACAATAATCAATGACCGAAACCAGCCAAGCCAAGGAAATCCGGCTGATCTATTTTTTTCGTGTCATTGAACTTTCGTGTTTGGTAACCAAAGAATCGCTTACTTATTTGAAGTAAGGACCCAAACGAATGAGATCCCGTTTGGAATTTTGAATTTTGGCGATTGTAATTTATTTGGGATTTGTTATTTGGAATTTGTGATTTTGATTGACGCCAGCCCTGACACCTAAAACCATCGATCTCCAATCATTTCTTGTTGGAAAAAATGGTCTAAGGTTCCACGTCTAGTTTACGGCGGGGTGTGAGGGGTTGGTTTGAAAAATAAGATTGTCCATGGCCACAATCAATTCCCTTAGCCATAGGCCGCCCAGGCTGCTTTGGGCCAGCGCCACGGCAATATAGCGGCGGCCGTCATGCTCGATAATAGCGCTGTCCGCATGGTAATTACCCCAGGTTCCGGATTTACGAAAGATGCGAGAGTCCGGGTGGATCGCCTTCAGCCCTTTGACAAACTTGTGGTTGATGGCCGGGTGGCCGAGAATTTTTTTCATCTGGCGGCTGCTCTCGGGAGAAACCAGCCGGCCGGTTTGGAGCATGTAATAAAAACGGGCGACCTGGAAGGCGGTGGCACCGTGAGAAAGGTTGTGAAGCGGATCGCGTTTCCAGGCCCCGGCTTTGCTGTACTCTTTGCCGACCCACAGGCCCCCGTTTCGTGCCGGGTCATAAAGCCGGTAGCGGTTCGATTGCAGCAAATCGGCCAGATAGGCTTTGCCCACCTGGTTGAGAATTTCCGTGGCAGCCTGATTGGATGAGTTGCGAATCATCAATGCCAGCTTCTCCCGGGTAGCTGCATCCAGTTCCATCTCGCCGTGGGCGATGCGCTCAAAGGCACCCAGCAGAATGGCAATTTTAGGCAGACTGGCGGCGTACATCATCTCATCGGGGTTGACATAGGCCATGCGGGGGGATGCCGGGTCCGTGATGTCGACCAGCACGATGCTCAGAGATTTATGGCTGGCGGCCTTTTCGAGATTGAGGGAGACCAGACACGTCTGCAAACCTTTTTGCAATTTCGGGTCGCAGGTCTCAGACAATTCGGCAGGCAGACGGTGAGCGGAGAGCGTGGTGGCAAACAGGAAAAAACTGATAACGGTAAACCCTATCTTGAAGCCGTATCGCAGGATCATGGTTATTATTATGATCGATATAGTAGGAAAGGGCAAGTGAAAAATTCAACAAAAATTGCACCGGCCGACTGCAACGGTAAATACATTGCGCTTCGAAAGCCGGGCGTGCGAGCGGCATTTCTGTTTGTCAATTTTTTTCTTATTATTACGGCGTTATATCAGCTGAAACCAGCCAGCCGCTCCCTTTTTATCGATGCGCTGGGCGCCGAGCGTCTGCCCTACGTCTGGATTATCACCGCCCTGACCATGGCCGCCTTTATTACCGTCTACCATCGCATGGTTGCACGTTACAGTCGAATTCATGTGGTCCTGGGCACCACTCTGGTCGTCAGCAGCCTGCTGGTCATATTTCGCATCTTGTTTAACTATCCCGGCAAGGTTATTCCGATTGGTTTTTATGTATTTGTTGATGTTCAGAGTGTCGTTCTGGTGGAGCAGTTCTGGAGCCTGACCGATGCGATCTATACCACCCGTGAGGGAAAATCCTGGTATGGGTTTGTAGGTACCGGCGGGCTGGTGGGCGGTGTGACCGGCGGCGGCATTTCCGCGCTGCTGATCCGGTATACCTCCCTGCAAACCCCGGACTTGCTCCTGACGGCCGCCGCCACAGTCGGCCTGATCTCGGCCCTGACCTGGTTGATGGGCCGCATCGGTCTGTACTGTGAGGTCGATAATACAGCCAGTATTGCATCGGACGGCCGAGGCGGCTGGCGCGCTTTGGGGCGCAACCGGTATTTGCTGTTAATTGCAGCTGTTTTACTGCTGGCCCAGCTGGTATCACCGTTGATCGACTACCAGTTTTTAAACGCGGTACAGGCTTCCTATCCGGGCCGGGAGGCCCGTACGGAATTTTTGTCTCTATTTTTCAGTATGTTGGGATTGATATCGATCGGCATTAACCTACTGATCACCCCGCTCATCCACCGGGTTTTCGGTGCCATTGTCGGGCTGCTGGTCCAGCCTCTGTTGATCAGTCTGTTTGCCTGGTGTTTCTTGTTTAAATCGACCCTCTTTTTTGGAGGGGCCGGAAAAATCAGTGACCGCGGGTTATCCTATTCCCTAAACCGGGCATCCAAGGAACTGCTCTATGTGCCGATCGATCCGGTGATCATTTACCAGGCCAAGGCCTGGATCGATATGTTCGGCTACCGGTTGTTCAAGGTTTCCGGATCCCTGCTGATCCTGCTGTTCACCCAGTGGCTGCCGGTAACCATCGGCATCGCCCAGCTGAGCTGGATTTCTGTCGCCATCTGCGGCGCCTGGATTGCCCTGATTATGGTTCTGCGCCAGCAATATCAACTGATAGCTGAAAAGGAAGGATAAACTGCTATAATCCCAAAATTCCATTTTTCTCTCCGATCCGTAGGCTCTACCAGCCGGAGGCCATCATTCCATTATTCCACGGGCTACTTGACGGCAAAAAACCACCCCGCTCTCCGAGCTGTAAGCTCTCCGAGCCGGAAGCTGGGGTGAAGCCAAAGCCGGGTCCTCTGGACCCGGATCTTTACTTTTTTTTCGGCAATTCCGGTGGATAGGCGCGGCTGTACTGATCGTAGAGCCGGGGACTCACGGCTTTGTGATCGTAAATAAGCTTATGCCAGATCTCCGCCTCGCGACGGGCGGCGACGCGCATCATCCGATGGATATCAAAGCGCCTGGAATGAAAATATTTTGTTGGCGGCCGTGCAATTCGCCGCGGGGTGTCGGCCAAGCGTCGGAAAACGTCTGTTCCATAGCGGGCGTACCACAAGAGTGTATGCGCGGTGGACAGCGCGCCGGCCCAGGGATAGTCGTGCAGCCACCACCCGCCTGATAGCGAATCGATCGCCGGATCTAGTTTTTTTCGTTCGAAATCGCTTTTCGGCGTCAAGCGCTCCTCATAAAAGAGACCTGTCCCCAATTCATCGCCTTTCAGGCGCCAGATCTTCTGAATGCCATAGTCTTCAGGATAGTGGGCGACGCGGGCGCCGTGACACAAGCCGAAGCGTCCGATAATAAAAAGCGCGATGTGGTCGCGCCGCTCTTCAATAAAAGCAATGGTGGATTCGGCTTCGTCCCAGGTTTCGGTGGGAAACTCGGTGAAGCACATGGCTTCCACCGCGATGCCGGCGGCCGAAAGATTTTTGACGGCCGCTCGCACGTCTTTGAAGGAAACCCCTTTGTCGATCATCTTCAGCAGGCGGGGTGAGGCGGTTTCGATTCCCAGGGCCAGTGAAAGGGCGCCGCCGTCTTTGAGATCCCGGCAGCATTCCGGCGTCAGGCCGGGCTCGGGTCGCATGTCGCTGGACCACCGTAGGGATGTTCCGGCCGCCCGCAGCTGCCGGGAGAGTTCCCGGGCGGTTCGGGGGGCGAAAGCATCCTGGGAGAAGTAAACGGTGCGGCAGCCCCAGCGGGCTTCCAGCTCCAGGAGGTGGGCGACGATCCGATCGATGGGACGCTCCCGATACGCGGCCGTTCCCAGGGGGCTCAGCCCATAATGGCAGAAGGCGCATTTGCCCCAGTAGCACCCGCGCGTCGGATCATAGGGCAGCACGAGTTCCGGTGAAAGGTATTTGTCCAGCGGCAGTCCTGCAAAATCAGGTGACGGAAGCCGGCTGAGATCCGTGTTGCGTTTACCGGTGAGCACCCGGGGCGGGGTTTGGCCGCCGGCCAGCATGCGAACCAGAGCCAGCAGCATCTCTTCGCCTTCATATAGCACGGCCGAATCAAAAGGGCCGAGCAGCGGCGGAATTTTTTCGGCGGCGAGGCCTGCCAGCAACTGCGTGACGGCAGGCCCACCCACGGTAATATGCGCTGCCGGCAGGGCGTGCCGAAGGGTGTATGCCAGCGCGAAGCCGGGCTGAATCTGTCCGGGAAAGGCCAGGGAAATGCCGATTACATCCGGGGACTGAAATGACAGCCGATCGGTGAGTTCGCCGGCAAAGTAATCGTGAAAGGGATTTTTGTCGGGTTGGGCATCTGTCCGGATTTGTTGAGGCGTCAGCAGCGAAAAGGGGGTCCGGTAAACGCTGAAATCCATCATCAAGGGACTGTAGGCGGCGCTGATGATCCGCAGGCCGGCCTGAACGGTCTGGATCGCCTGCTCGTATTGGCATGGATCAAAAAACCGAACACCCGAGCGATCTCTGAGCACCGCGATCGCATCTTCAACCGCTGCCGGAACTCGGGCGAGATCCGGCAGGACCTCCCACAACCGCAGGTACAGCATCTGATCGGTATGACTCAGCGACGCTTTACGGTCCAAACGCCGCCAACGATCGGCCACACGGCCGGCCATATCACGCAAGACCGCGCGGCGCAAAAGCCGGTCATAGACTTCCACATTGGCGTCGATGGGGAGCACCTCTATCCCATGGCTTCGCAGATAGGCCGTCAGCATGGGAACGGAAAGGTACGGGCCGGTAGGATCGCATGTGGGCGGATAGATCAGGGCAACTTTCATGACAGCTCTCGCCGGCGGTTGAATCGCATGTTTACAGGCGGCCACCCTCTTTCATGATTGAGTTCCTTATCCACTGGACAGTTAAAAAAATTGATTCTCTCGCCCACTTCGTTCGAGCCCCAGAGCCAACGGAGATCATGATGCTCAGGATATGCGGTGAGCTCTGTGAGAGACATCAGAAGAATTTATTCCTGGTCGAGTGACTTTATTTTTCCTTAGTAAAATGTTTTTTTGCTTCTGCTTATTTACGGCGCTTTTTTCCACAAAAATCCTGCGGCCCGAGAACGGATCGGTTTCCGTGTAATACATCAGCGTGGCATAAGTGGATGGTGAAGGCGTAAAGATCTGAACCTGTTCGGGAAGCAGCCGCAGCGTTCGGACGGCAAATGTTCGCAGTTTTTGCATATCTTCAAGGGTGCAGCCGGGATGGGCAGCCATTAAATAATACGTCAAAAAGGGCTTGGGCGGGTTCTTGGGACAAAGCGCGTTAAACAACCCCAGGAATGCTTCCAGGCGCTCACGGCCGGGTTTGCCCATCAGCTTCAGGATCGGATCCTGTACGTGTTCGGGTGCGATCTTGAGTTGACCGGAGACATGGTACCGCAATATTTCCGTAAGATAATGAGCGCCCTCATCGGGGTCGCTGAGAATCAGGTCGTACCGGATGCCGGACCCGATGAAAACCTTGCGGACCCCGGGCAGGCTGCGCAGCGCCTTCAACAACCGGATCTGGGGACCGTGAGTTATGGGCAGGTGCCTGCAAGGCTTGGGATAGATACAACCCTTGTCCCGGCATGCGCCCCGGACCTGCTTGCGGTCACATTCGAAACCGTACATGTTGGCGGTGGCGCCGCCCACATCGGCGATGATTCCCTTGAAATCGGGATGCGACGTGAAAGCTGCCGCTTCGCGCAGCAGGGAGGCCTCGCTGCGGGACACGACCTGCCGGCCCTGATGGACCGTGATGGCACAGAAACGGCATTCGCCATAACAGCCGCGGTGGGTTGTGAGGGAAAACCGGATGGTTTCCAGCGCGGTGACGCGGCCCTGTTTCTTGTAAATGGGATGCACATCCCGGGCATACGGCAGCTCGTAAATCCGATCGAGGTCCTCGCCGGAAAGTGGCAATCGGGGAGGGTTGTGGACCAGATAACGGGTGTCCTGGCGTTGGCAAAGCCGTCTGGCCCTGAGCGGATCCGCGTTCTCATAAAAAGTCTTGAACATCCGGCTGAACTGTTCGTTATTCTGCGACACGGTTTCATGGTCCGGAAGTTCGATATCCGGACCCTCAAACTCAGCCGCTGCTTGCGGCAACTGCCGGCTGATGTAACAGATTCCCCGGATCGATGCGATATCCTCCCGGTGCTTGAATCTTTCGGCCAGCTCCAGGATGCTCTGCTCGGCCATGCCGTAAGTCAAAACATCCGCCTTGGCGTCAAAAAGGATGGATCGTCTGATCGAATCAGACCAGGCATCATAATGGGAGATGCGCCTGAGGCTGGCTTCAATGCCGCCCAAAACGATGGGCCGAGGCTTTTTGAAAACGCGCCGGATGAGATTGCTGTAGACGATTACCGCTCGGTCCGGACGTTTTGTATTCAGCCCGCCCGGGGTCAGGTCGTCGCTTTTACGCCGTTTCCCGGATGCCGTGTAGTTAGCGATCATGGAGTCGACACAGCCGGCGGTGATGCCCCAGAAAAGCGCGGGCTCCCCCAGCCTGGCAATATCCCGCTCGCTGTGAATGTCAGGTTGGGCGATAATGCCGACCCGGTAGCCTGAATTCAACAGGACCCTGCCGATGACGGCCACACCGATGTGAGGGGAGTCGATATAGGTATCTCCCGTGACCAGGATCACATCCAGCTGCTGCCATCCAAGGGAATGCACCTCCCGGGCGGTGGCGGGGATAAAGGTCGGGGGTTGAATGATGTGCTTCAGAATATGACCCATCTTTTTTCCTGGTCACGGACGCCGGGCATGTCTCAAACCCCCAGCACCAGTTTGGCCGTCATGAAATAAATCAGCAGGCCGGTGATATCGACAATGGTGGTCAGGGCCGGGCTTGCCACCACCGCCGGGTCGAATTTAGCCCGGGCGGCCGCCAGGGGCAAAAGTGCTCCGATCAGGGTGGACGTGACCACCTGCAGCCCCAGGGCAAGGGCGATGGCCACTCCGATGGTGCTCAAGGAATACTGCGGCGGAACGGTAGATCCGCCGCCGAACAAAATGACCCGGCCATAAGCGAGAATCCCAAGCAGCAGCGCAAGCATGACGGCGACCTGGAACTCCTTGGCAAGGATGCGAAAGATGTCGCGCGGTGTGATCTCCTTGAGCGCAAGGGCCCGAACCACCAGCGTGGCGGATTGGCTGCCGGTGTTGCCGCCTGTATCGGCCAGCATCGGCATAAAGGCCGCCAAAACGGCAAACTGCAGCAGCAATCCCTCAAAGCTTTGCACGATAAAGCCGGACACCAAGCCCAGGAAGGCCAGTCCGATCACCCAGGGAGACCGATTTTTAAAATGCACCCAGGCCGAAGTTTTCATGTACACCGCATCCTCGTGGCTGCCGGCGATGGCCATGAACTTTTCCATGTCTTCGGTGTTCTCCTGGGTAATGATGTCGATGGCGTCGTCGTGGGTAACAATCCCGACCAAAGCGTCGTTGCCATTGAGCACCGGCAGGGCGAGGAGGTCGTATTTCTGGATTTTACGGGCCGCTTCTTCCTGGTCGTCCGACGCGCGGGCGAAAATGGCGTCGCGGTGCATGATGTCTTTGACCCGAGACTCCCGCCGGGCCACGATAAGATCCTTGAGAGAAACAAACCCCAGCAGCTTGCGGTGTTCATCCACCACATAGGCGTAATAGATCGTCTCCTTGTCCGGCGCGATTTCCCTGAGACGCTCGATGGCCTGTGAAACGGTCAATTCCTGCGGGAGGGTAGCATAGTCCGAGGTCATGACTGCCCCCGCCGTGCCTTCCGTGTAGGCCGTCAGGCGGCGGATATCCTCCCGCTCGGCCTGGGCCAGGGCGGGAAGAACGGCTTCGCGCTTTTCTTCCGGCATCCGTTTGAACAGATCGGCGCGTTCATCGTGAGGCATTTCGGTCAGCAGGCGGGCAATTTCGTCGCGTCGCAGCGTCTCGATCATCTCAACCATAAGGTCATCTTCGAGATGTGTGAAGATCTCCGCGCGCAGCTGCGGGTCAACATACCCGAGCACGGCCCAGGTTTCTTCGGCGGAAAGGGCGGAGATCAGCTCCGCCACAAGGGCAGGGTGGCCTGCTTCACAGAAATCCCGCAGGGCTCTGGCATTCCCGGCCGTAAGCATCTCACGGAGCTCGGGAACGATGAGTGGATTTTTGTCGTTCATGGTTCACCTCCCATTCGGCCGCGGCGGGAGGGGGCGCGGCAGGAGGAGAACCGGCGAGCTATGCTCGGATGCAGCGCCGACCGTTCACATCACGTGCCGCGAGGCGTTTTCGCCGCGGGCCAGGGTCGTCCAGATCGTCTTGTGTCAATTCCTGAGTTTTAGGTTGGCGACTATGAGTGCCATCCGAGTCGCTCATGGCGATTCCTCCAACTTGGGTCAGTCCTCAGCGCCTGTCTGCGCTTGCATAAGTTTTGTAGTCTACACAAATGGTTTTGATATTTCAAGACTTTTCTTTTTAATTGAATTAAATGATGCCCATTCCGGACAATACGGATAGCATAATTGCGGCCGCCATGACAGAACCCACCTGGCCGCCGGTGTTTGCTCCGACTGCGTGCATGAGGAGATAATTGTTTCGATTGTATTTCTGGCCTTCTTTCTGGACGACGCGCGCCGCCATGGGATAGGCCGAAATTCCGGCAGCTCCGATCAATGGATTGATCTTTCCGCCCGTCAGCCGGTTCATGAGTTTTCCGAACAAAACACCGCAGACGGTGTCCAGACAAATGGCAATGAATCCGAATGCCAGAATGAGAAGGGTCTGGCCGTTTAAAAAGAGCTTGCCGTCCATGGTTGCACCGATGGATATCCCGAGGAACAGGGTGACGACGTTGGCAATTTCATTTTCGGAGGAATGGGTGAGGCGACTGACGACCCCGCATTCTTTCATCAGATTGCCGAGCATAATCATTGCCAATAGCGGCAGGCCCTTGGGAGCAATAAGTCCCCCTAATATTGTCACCACGATCGGAAATACAATCTTGACGGTTTGGGAAGCCGGTTTGTTCGTGGGCTGCATTTTAAGGATGCGTTCCTTCTGCGATGTCAGCAGTTTCATTATCGGGGGTTGGATAACCGGCACGAGGCTCATATAGGAATAGGCGGCGACCGAAACGGCGCCCAGCAGATGGGGAGCGTACTTGGAAGTCACGTATATCGCCGTCGGTCCATCGCAGGCGCCGATAATGCCGATGGCGACGGCATCCAGTTTGGGAAAGCCGAAAAACAGCGCCAGTCCGATGGTCAGAAATATACCAAACTGCCCGGCCGCGCCGAGGAGAAATATCTTGGGGTTCTCAAGCAGGGGGCCAAAATCCGTCATGGCACCGATGCCAATAAAGATCAAAAGGGGGAACAGTTCATTTGCGATTCCCATATTGTAAAGGGTTCGCAGAAACCCCTCATTTCCCATCAAATCCGCCAGCGGAATGTTAGTCAGAATGGCCCCGAATCCGATGGGAACCAAGAGCAGGGGCTCCACGTCCTTTTTAATGCCTAAGTAAAGAAGGAGGCACCCGACTGCGATCATCACAGGATTCGACCAGTGCAGATGGGTAAATCCGGCCACGAGTCCGCTTAATCCATTAACAATTGCATCAAACATAATTAATCCTCACTCCGCGAAGAATGGTTATTGGCCTTTTACTTTTTTAAACGGGAATAACATTTTCAAGACGCTCATGAGCAAGGCAAGCAGTGCCAGCGCCAGCAAGGTACCCCCCATGCCGGTTACCATCAATGTCACCCCAAAGGTAAAATTGTCCATCCAACCCTCCGCCCAGGTAATGGATTAAAAATGATGCGGTCGATTAGTAAATATTTTCAGATTATCCCCCCATAGCTTTATAAATATCAAGTTTCAATAGGAAAAATAGGTTTGATCGCGAATTTTTTGCCCGGATAGGACTGCATCGATGTCAAACCGCCAAGGTGGTGACGGCGACCGAGGCCTGATTTGTCATCAGGGACGGTTCAGACGGATCGCCGCCCCTTATACATCTGGACGGCGAGCTTGAACAGCATCCACCATGGCATCGGAATTTGCGATTCCTTCCCCTGCAATCTGCTAACGCCGTACCATGGTCAGGATTTGTTCGGATGATCGGCAACCCAAGGACAATCGTTACACCCTGCATAGCCGTATAGCGCTGTGAGCTTTCATTCCATTCCCAGCCTAAAAATTTACCCGGAATATGACCTTGGTCGTGGTAAAGGGCAACGACGATGTCGTATTTTCCTCCGCGCGCCTTGATAAAAACCGAATCCGGCGGCACAGGACCTTCCACGATGATACCTTCCGCCCTAGCCGCATCAATGGCCGGCGTTATTATTTTTTCCTCTTCATCCCCGAAGAGCCCGTCGTCGCCGGAGTGCGGATTTAAACCGGGGACCGCAATTTTCGGATTTTCAATGCCCATTTCCCGGAGAGATTGGTGTGCCAGGCGGATCATTTTCAGGATACGAATTTTGCTGGAGGATTGCGATAGCATTTTTAAGAGATGTATGCAGTGTCACATGCATGACTCTGAAGTTATCGACTATCAGCATGGATGAAAACTCTTCAACACCAAGCCGATCGCTGAAAATCTCAGTATGTCCGGCGAATTGACATCCGGCCAGATGAATGGCCTTTTTATGGATGGGTCCTGTAACAATCGCGTCGATTGTGTGATCAAGTGTTAAATCAATCGCCTTGTATATGTATTCGAGCGACGCTTTCCCCGTCATTAGGCTGATTTGCTTTTTCTGCAGTCTGCTGCAATCCACGTTTTGCATATCGAGCACATCAATGGTGCCGGGTCGAAAGATGCCGGTCTTCGGTTGAGAAAACGCGTTAATTGCAGCATCGCATTTAACGGTGCCAACGGCATGCTGAATGACACCGGCATCACCGATAATAAGGGGTCGGCAGAGATCAAAAAGTTCCTTAACCTGCAGTGCTTTTACTGCGACTTCCGGGCCGACACCGGCAGGATCACCGGTAGTGATTCCAATCAGCGGTCGATATTTACTATTTTCAGACATGTGAATCTCCTTTGGACGGATTAAATTCGCTGAGGGTCCAAATTCACACTAGGGTTGGACTGCAGTTTCATTGATTATAGATAAATTTCAATTGCGCTTCCCATAGGGTATTTATTTCAAGTGGCTAGATTGAAGTAAATATTTCTAGCCGGTGATGAGACGGCATTTTCTATTATCGGTTAGTAGCGGAGATAGTTAACAGCCCGGACAAGGATGTCCGTCGTCACCCACTCCGCCACCCTTGGTGACCACTCGCAAGACCGTCAAAAGGCCCGCCGGCGAGACGAGCCAGCCGCACAAGCGGACTCAAATCTTTGTCCAGGATGATTCCTTTTCCTCTCAGCTGATTAATAACTTCGGCGGCAATGCTACCGCCTGTGAGAATCAATCCTGAAATTCGCATGTTTTTAAGCAATCTTGCAACGATGATGCCTAACAGCTGGCCGATGTCGGATGGTATCGAATCGGGAAGCGTTACGCCAACTTTTGAATTCGGCGAGAATGGTGTCGCAGGTGTTTGAATGAGAAGATTGCGCTTTTCTTTATAAAAAGCGGTTGCAAGTTGAACAACCCTGTCAATTTCAGATTCTCGTTGTTCACTTAACGCCCGATCCAGGTCTATTTGGATATCAATGGCCGTTTCTCCATCAAGTAATTTTTGGGCTTGAATACGGGATTGACGATTGAGCGAGCCGCAGATTATCATACACGGCTCTTCAAAAGAACCGGACCGAGCGTGAAAAATTCCTGAAATAAGGCCGCCGATCCCACGGGCAATATCTTCAAAGGGCTATTCAAAACCGCGTCACGAATCACCCATAGATCACTCTGAGAGCATGCATCACAGATCAAAATCCGGAAGCCCGCCTGATAGAAATCCATTGTTAATTGATCAACGTTCTGACACCCGGCTGCCAACTGACGTAAACTGATCGACCGGACCTTATATTTTAGATAGCGACCCAGCAAATCGGGTAAATAAGATGTTCCTGCAACAGCGAGTCCATCGGCGTATTCCGTGAGGGCTATCGGCTGATTCCCTACGAGGTGGTAGCCGCCCACTGTGAAGCGATGCGTCTGCGGCGAAGCCGGCACAAAATAAATTAAATCGGCAAGACCGTTATCCAGTATGGCTTCGAGTTCCTCGATCAAATTACCCCGCAGGGTCGAGTCAATTTTTTTGTAAATCAGACGGCGGCGCAATTGCGGATTGTTTTGGAGAACCTCGGAAATAAGGCGTTGAGCTGTATGGCCCGGACAGTCGCGGGTGTTCAGGTTGACAACCACCCCGGCGTAGTCTTCAATGAGACGATCTAATCCGGCAGTTGAGGTGCCACTGTTTAGCACCAGATGCGAATCCAGGTGCTCAGCCAACACGAGCCCGATCTCATTGGCGCCTGTTAAATCATCTGAAATAATTGCAATAGGTTCACGCCGAATGTCTTTGATCCGCAGCATTTGTTTTATTCGTTTTTGATAATTATGGAACCATGACAACTTTAACCGATTCAGGGTCGGTCACATCGGCTTTAAAAGCAGCGGCCGCCTGATCTAATTTAAATCTGCGGTTTACCAGTGGATCAATCTTGATGGTACTTTGCATTACAGGCCTTAAAGCCCACGGCGTCCAGACTTTGCGCTCTTCAATGGAATGATGAACCAGTCCGGTATTGATCACATGCAGGCTGTCGTGATGCAGGCGCGATATGTTGATTTTAATATCTTGCGTAACCCAGCTGTAAAATATGATCGTCCCATTGTGTTTGACGCACTCGATGCCGGCATTAATGGTCTCGGCCGACCGGCCGCCTCGACAACCACATCGGCCCCGCATCCTTCGGTTATTTCTAAAATGCGCTGCACGGCGTTTTCGCGCTGAGCGTTTATGGTGTAGTCAGCACCCAGTTGTTTGGCGATCGCAAGTTTTTGATCGATGACATCAACGGCAATCAGCTTATTAGCCCCTTTTTGTTTCATGACCTGGGAAATGATCTGACCGGCAAAACCGACCCCAAAAGTGACGGCGGTATCCCCAAATTGACGTTGGAATGAAGCCCGGAAAACATGGCGCATGCAATCGGTTCCCCCAGACATGCCAAATCCCTGGAAAGCCCCGCCGGTGCCGGCTCCAGATTGTCTTCGTTGGCCGCAAAGTAATCGGCCATCGTGCCATTGACGTTAAAAGACATGACGAAATCACCGGGCTTGAATCGTCTGACCCTGGAACCCACTTCTTCAACGGTGCCGCCGCCTTCATGACCGATATCGTAAGGGAATTTTATGAGCGGATCGTCGGGTGCATATCCCGGGCCGTTCATTTTGGGGAGGTATCCCAGATAAAAATTTTTATCTGTGCCGCAAATTCCGGCCAAATAGGTTTTAACGAGCACGTCTTCAGGACCGAGCCGAATTTCTCTTTCAACAAGGCCGATATCTTTGGGACCTCGCAACACCACAGCTTTTGTTTTCATTTTTTTCATTTGTCAAGTCAGCGTATTTATTGGTGATTATTAAGGCTTTTTGAATCGGTTTTTAACTTTCCGATAACAATGATGATGGCGACCAAGCCGGAAACCGGCAGAATAAAATAGACATATGCCATGGAAATTCGAAGCTGCATGGCATGTTGTTGAACGTTATTGATCGTGAAAAGAATACCCGACCAGGTAAACAAAATCAAAAATGCAAGTACGATGATATTCGCTGTCATAATAATAACCGCTCGAACCCCGGCCGGCATCCAATTTACAAAAAATTCCACCTTGACATGGATGCCTTCTTTAAACGCGACCGCCGCGCCTAAAAATACCAGCCAAAAAAAGCCGAAAAGAGCAATATCTTCCATGGCAATCATGCTTTGGCCCAGAGTTCTGAGGACGATCTGAATTAAAATTGCACTTCCCATCACAATAAAAACACCCACGAGGATAAATTCACACGCTTTGGTGAGTCGCCTCATTTAATTTATCAAAATAGATTGACCGGCGTTTCATGTCATCATCCTCTTTTACATTCCAAACAATGACGGAAACCATAGCGCCGTTCCGGGAATAAACCATATGATAAGCGCAACGGTCAAAATACCGAAGACAAAAGGAATTGAATCTTTGGCGATCGCTTCAACAGACAACCCGCTGACGCCCGATGCGACAAATAAACAAAGACCCACCGGCGGGGTCACCAGTCCGGCCGCCAAAATAACCATGTAAATCATGGCGCCTTGAATCGGATCGATACCGGATTTAAGCATAAGCGGCGCGATTATCGGGCCTACCAGAAGAATGATAACCGATATGTCCATGATCATGCCGAGCAGCATGAATAAAGCGACCGTGATGATGATGAAGCGTTCCGGCGATCCACCGATGATCAGCAATTTTTCAGTAATAATCATCGGCACATCCATAATGGTAAGAACATAAGAAAAAAGTGAGCTGCCGGCCACAATGAAAAGAACCATGGCTGACAGGGTTCCGGCCTTTAAAAATACTTTCGGAAGATCTCTTAAACTAAGTTCTTTATATATGAACATACTCAGGACGAGACAGTACAGGACCGCAATTATGGCTGCCTCAGTCGGCGTAAAGAGACCCGAAACGATTCCACCGATAATTAAAAATGGCGCGATCAACGTCAAAATTCCATCTTTGGATTGAACAATTATTTCGCGCCAACGAAAACGGCTGGCGTTCACCATAACCTTTCCTGTACGAGATAATTGAACACAAAAATATCTGAATCAGCCCTATCAGGATTCCGGGAACCATCCCTCCCAGAAAGAGATTGCCCAGAGATACGCCGGATACGAAACTCCAGAGCACCATCGGAATTGAGGGCGGAATTATCATGCCGATGCAGGAAGATGAAGCCGTGACGGCCGCCGAAAACGGTCCTGAATAGTTCTGGCGTCTCATGGCGGGGATCAGAATAGATCCTAAAGCGGAGGTATCCGCCGAAGCCGAACCGGTAATTCCGCCAAAAAGCATACTGGCCAACACGTTGACCGCCGCCAGCCCTCCGGGAAGAAATCCCACCAGCGCACTGGCAAAGGCAACGATACGACGTGTCAAGCCGCCGCTTTCCATGATGGCTCCGGCAAGCATAAAAAAGGGAATCGCCAATAAAACCCAGCTTCTGGTCACCCCGTACATACGCTGCGCAATGATCTCAATCGCCGTAGAACCTTCATGAATGAAAAGCGCCATTACGGCGGAAAACGCGAGCGCAACGGCAATCGGCACCCGCATAAAAGAAACAAGACCATCAAAATAAGCATCAAGATCCAGGGTTCCATGATATTTATTTACAGTTTTCCCTGTCGTTATCGAGGCATATAATGGTTATTAAACGAAAGCCGAATTTAAAAAATGCCGCCGTGCAATATAATTTACGCCGCCGGTCAACGGTCGGCGGCGTAATTAATGATTTTATTTTACATTGACAATGGCCTCCACCCATTTGGGGCCATATACTTCTTTCAACTGCGGAACGCAGACCTCATAAAATATCTTAAGAAAAGCGTCCAGGTCGATATCTTTTTCCTCCGCCACAATCATGCCTTTGGATTTAACCAGATCGATATATTCCTTCTCCTGAGCTAAGCCCAGCGCCGGAACCATAATCGCAGTTTCTTTCGCTGCCGCCATAATTATTTCCTGCTGGGCGGAATCCAGGCGGCCCCATGCTTTCCTGCTGAGGGTCACGATGTGCGGCGGCAAACCGTAGGGCAGCAATGAGACATATTTCTGTACTTCATAGAATTTAGAACCAACGATATGGGAAAATGGATTGTGCTGGCCATCGACAACCTTGCGCGAAAGCGCCATATACAGCTCGGCGAAATCCATCGGAACCGGCACGGCTCCCATCGCCTTGGTCACAATACTGTATGCCGGAACATTGGGATCTCGGATTTTGAGGCCCTTCATATCTGCCGGTTTCAGAATGGGACGCACGCTGTTGGTAGGTCGTCGGAACGACCCGTGCGGGAAGAATAAAAAGCGGTTTCACACCAAGCTCTTGTTCTACAGCTGCCATTAATTCTTGGCCGACAGGTCCGGTAACAACTTTAGTGAAGTGGTCAAAATCGCGATATATAAAGGGGGCCTGGAACACACCGGCCCAAGGCAAAAAGCGTTCCCATGTACCCGCTATCAGACCGTCTATGGTTCCGGATTTCACGCCTTCCTGCAATTGCTGTTCAGATCCCAATGTCGCAGAATGATAAAGCTTAATTTCTATATCGCCTTTGCTTTTGTAGGCAACTAAAGCGGCAAAGACCTCACCACCTTGCTGCTGAGGGCTGATGGGAGCACCGACATGCCCGATTTTTATCGTAACTTTAGCACTTGAGGGCAATGCTGCCACGGCAAATATAATTAACAAAGCAACGAAAAAACGACAATTTTTTTCATGATAAATATCCCTTTCCTAATTTTTAAGTTTAGGATATGGTGATTGAAGATGACCAAATGACAGCGATGTTTATCCACCTCCTTTTCCTTGGAATTTAACCTCTAAATTTGTCGGCTGCGGTCGATTCATTTTTAACATTTTCAATTTGCCTTCACCGCCGGATCGCAAAAAAATTAAGCTCAAAATTCAAGATGAGACTAAATAAAGTGAAGATTGAATCGATTCAGAGTTTCCATCAATTCCTCAAGGGCACGCTCCCGGTGTTGCCGATAAATTTTGCGGGCCTTGACGGCGATCCCCTTCAAGCAACGCGTTGACATGATCTCGATGCTCTTTGGTCGACTGTATCGGTTTTTTGCGCAGCAACAGCGTGACGCGGGTCAACCGATGTTCTTGATCCATGAAGGTTAAGCCGATGTTGAGCAAACGTTTGTTTTTGCATAAGCGCAGAAGAGATTTGTGAAAGCGTGTATTGGCAGCAGCCCACGCATCCAGATCATCAGCCTGCATGGCCTTTTCCATCGCCGCTGCAGCACTGTCCAAGGGGGCGACCTCTTTCCGTGTAGGTTTTCTGCTCGCTATGATCGAAACCGCTTCACATTCGATCGCATTCAAGACTTCGTAAATCTCGCGCATGTCGGACGGGCGCAATGGCAGAACGCGCATACCTCGCCTTGGTTTGAGCTCAATCAGCCCTTCATTTTGAAGGCGAACCAACGCCTCGCGCACGGGGGTTCGGCTCATATTCAGCATATTTGCGAGATCTTGCTCGAAGGCCTGGAAACCGGGCGGCATTCTGTTTTCCATTATCTCCTTTTTAAGCCGGTAGTAGGCCTGGTCCGTCAAGGAATTGCGAGGTTTGCCGCCTGTGATGTTAATTTCCGAAGTCTGCATCTGAATTGATCGGGTCTTCCAAATCTATTTTATCTTAGAATTTTTGGTTGGTCGTTTTTGATCAACGGCAATTTATGAATCCGTTGTCGTACACATTAATAAATTTATTATTGTATACATTAAATAGATTTTACTGATACCAATCGAAAAGAAGCGTGTCAACATTTATATGAAGTATTCTGGAAAATTTGGGGGAGAAACCCGACACGATATTAACGAAGCCGTCTGCATTCCTATGAGCTGAATGCCCACAAGGTTTGAATATGGCAACCGCTATTCAATTTTTACGCCCGCCCGGCTGATGACGGCGCAGGAAAACGGACCGGAGATTTCAGCATTGATTTCAGCTTGTTTTTCCAGATTTGAGCGTATCTCGGTCAATATGTCTTCCAAGGGCCTATTTTCTTTGCTCAGCTGATCGAGTCTGTATTCAAGCCGAATAAGCCTTGGTACCGAGTAGGCCGAAGATATTTCATCGCCGTCCAGTTGCGGTAATTTCATTTTGGTCCAAAGCAAATAGAGTTGAAAGGGTTTTTGGTCGCTTTTCCATTCGAATTGGATTTAAAAGTCGAATATCGAAAAAATTACTACGCTTCATATAATATAAACCCGTTGTCAAGCCCAGTGGCGAGGAACCCGGTCTAAAAATACAGCCTCTTGCCAAAAGCCCTTACATCATGTACACAAGCGCTGATTTAACTATTTTATTCACCGTGCTTCCGGCACCGGATTATTTTTAGAGGAAACTATGCATTTTTTTTCGGTATTCAGTCTTGTGACAATGGCGCATGTGCTGATCACAATCAGCGTGTCCCTCCGGGTAATCAAGGTACGGCTTCCGGTGGCGACATCTCTGGCCTGGATGATCCTGGTATTCTTCCTACCCGTGGTGGGAGCAGCTGCCTACCTGGTGCTGGGTGAAAAGCGTCTGGGGAAAAAATTTGCGGCGCGTACACAGGTCATTAAGGGACGTTATGACAGCTGGCTGAAAAAGCTGCCGCCGGAAATTCGGTCCGACCCGCAGCGCTTGAGTCCCCAGGCCCGGTCCCTCATCCGCCTGGCCGCAACTACCGTGAATATTCCGGCCCTGTCCGGCAACCGGCTTCAACTGCTCGACGCGGCCGAACCGATTCTGCGCGCTATTATCGAGGACATCGACCGCGCCGCTCGATTCTGCCACCTGGAGTTTTACATCTGGACTGAGGGCGGTATGGCGGACGACGTGGGGGCGGCCCTTTTGCGAGCGGCCGGCCGCGGCGTTGCCTGTCGCGTGCTGCTGGATGCCGTCGGAAGCGCCCGCTTCCTGAAAGGCCGTCTGGTGGAGCAGCTCAAAGCCGGCGGCGTCGAAGTGGCCTTCGCCCTGCCGGTCAGCTCGATCAGTGTATTCAAAGTGCGGCCGGACCTGCGGCTGCATCGGAAAATCGTAGTCATCGATGACACGGCAGGCTACACGGGCAGCTTTAATCTGGTGGATCCCCGCTTTTTCAAACAGGATGCCGGCGTCGGGCAATGGGTTGACGCCATGGTGCGTCTCGAGGGGCCGGGTGTCTTTGCGCTGAACGCGCTCTTCCGGTGGGACTGGGAGGTGGAGACCGGATGCGATCTGGACGCTCAGGCCGCAGGCGGAGGCTTCCCGGCCGACATCCGGGCCGGTGAGAGCGACGTGCAGGTGATTCCTTCCGGTCCGGGCTTGACCGGCAACACTATTTATCAAATACTGCTGATGTCCATCTATTCCGCCCGGCGTGAAGTCGTTATGACCACGCCCTACTTCGTGCCCGACGAAGCAGTCGGTACGGCCCTTTTGACAGCGGCTGAGCGCGGCGTCAAGGTCACGATCATCGTGCCGGAACGCAACGATTCCCGGCTGGTGCACTATACCTGCCGTTCCTACTTTGATGATATGCTGGCCGCCGGCGTTCGCATTTTCGAATTTAAGGGCGGGCTGCTGCACACCAAAAGTGTTGTGGTAGACGGGCAGCTGGCGTTGTTCGGCTCGGTCAATCTCGATATCCGCAGTTTCTGGCTGGATTTCGAAGTGACCCTTGGCGTGTATGACCCGGAGTTCGCACACCGGCTATTGGCATTGCAAGACCAGTATATTCAGCAGGCCATACCTGTGGATCGGCAAACCTGGCAGCAGCGTGCGGGCAGGGAGCGCTTTTTTGAAAACCTGGCCCGGCTCGCCAGTCCGCTGCTCTAAAAACCACAAATGCGCCGATACGGGAAACGGGTCAAACCTAAGGGCTCACTCAAAAATAACTTCACATTTTATACGCCGCTGCATCTCTTGCGGCTGCGTTGCGAAAGCTCGGAATATCCAGATATTCCTGCGTTTTCGCGCCTTGCCGCCAGAGCGCCGCAACGCCTAAAGCTGTGAATTAATTTTTTCGTGAACCCTAAACCGGTTGATGCGGCCCCGCTTTCGACAATTCGGTCGCGCGGGCCGCAAGTTTATCCGCTGTCTTCACGCTTTTCACCTTTTGGCTGGCAACGCCGGCTGGTCAGCCGTTGGCGTCTTTTCGATGGGCACGGCCTCGGCGTGCCAGATATCCCGGTTGTATTCCTGAATCGTGCGGTCGGATGAAAACTTTCCGATCCGGGCGACATTCAAAATGGATTTGCGGGTCCAGGCCTCCGGGTCACCATACAAGGTGTCGATTTCCATCTGGGCGCGCTGGTAGGCTTCAAAATCGGCCAAAACCAGATAGCGGTCCTCATTCATGAGCAGGTCCATCAGCGGCTGGAACAAGCTGCGGTCATCCGGGCAAAAGAAACCCTCACGAATCAGATCGATGGCCTGTTTGAGCGCGGGAATGTTCTGGTAAAACTCATGCGGCCGGTGGGAAGATCTCTGGTCGGCGACTTCCTCGGCGGTGAGTCCGAAGATGAATATATTTTCAGCTCCGACTTCCTCCATGATCTCGATGTTGGCGCCGTCCAGTGTTCCAACGGTAAGTGCGCCGTTCAGGGCGAACTTCATGTTGCTGGTCCCCGAAGCCTCGTAGCCGGCAGTGGAAATCTGTTCGGACACATCCGCGGCCGGATAAATGATCTCGGCCGTCGAGACCCGGTAGTTGGGGATAAACACCACTTTAAGGGACCGGTTGGTGGAGGTATCGCGGTTGATCATATCGGCTGCATGGCAGATGAACTGGATGATCGATTTAGCAGTGAGGTAGGCGGGCGCGGCTTTGCCGCCGAAAAAGAAGGTGCGGGGTTGGATCTGAAAGTCTTTTTCCTCCTTGAGCTTCAGCCAGAGACAGACAATATGCAAAATATTGAGCAGCTGGCGTTTGTACTCATGGATACGTTTGACCTGTACATCGAAAAGCGAATCGGGGTCCGGGCGCACGCCGGCCAGCTTAAAAGCCAGACCGGCCAGCCGTTGTTTGTTGCGGCGTTTGATTTCGCGCCACTCCCGGTGGAAGTCGGGATCTCCGACCAGGGACTCGATTTTCCTGAGTTCGTAAAGGTCTTTGATCCAGTGATCGCCGATGTGCCGGGTGATCAAGGCCGCTAATTCCGGATTGGCGGCCAGAAGCCAGCGGCGTTGTGTGATCCCGTTGGTCTTGTTGGTGAAACGCCCAGGGTACATCTCGTTGAAATTGCTGAGCTCTTTTTCCTGCAGCAGGCGGCTGTGAAGCTCGGCTACACCATTGACCGCGTGGGAGCCGACGATGGCAAGGTGCGCCATGCGCACCCGCTGCTCAGGTCCCTCCTCGATCAGCGACATGCTGCGCAGGCGTTCCGGTTGGCGCATAAAGCTAATGGAGACGTCTTTTAGGAAGCGTCGGTTGATTTCATGTACAATCTGAAGATGCCGCGGTAAAAGCTTGCCGAGCATGGAGACCGGCCATTTTTCCAAAGCCTCGGATAAAAGTGTATGGTTGGTGTAGGCGCAGGTACGGGTGGTCAGGTCCCAGGCATTCTCCCAGCTCATGCCATAGTTGTCCAAAAAAAGGCGCATCAGCTCGGTGACAGCCAGCGCCGGGTGGGTGTCGTTGAGCTGGATCGCGACTTTGTCGGGGAAGGCTTCGAAGGTGTCATGGGTAACCAGGTAACGCCGAATGATGTCTTTAATGGAACAGGATACAAAAAAGTACTGCTGTTTCAATCGGAGCTCGCGGCCTTCGTAGAATTCATCATTGGGATAGAGAACCTTTGAAATGTTCTCGGAAACGTTTTTTTCCTCCACGGCCTTGAGATAGTCTCCGTGCTGAAAATAGTTCAAATCGAATTCGTTGGACGCCCTGGCCGACCATAATCTCAGGGTATTGACCGTGTTGTTGTTGTATCCGGCGATGGGGATGTCGTAGGGAATGCCGACGACATCGCTGGTGTCGGTCCACTCGCTTTGGATCCGTCCGTCCGGCAGGGTGACCTGTTTGACCCGGCCGTAAAAGTGCACCGTAAAGATGTATTCCGGATGGGAAATCTCCCACGGATCGCTGTAGCGGAGCCAGTTTTCGGGAAGTTCCACCTGCCGCAGGTTTCGAATCTCCTGGTCGAAAATACCAAACTCGTAACGAATGCCGTATCCGACGGCCGGCAGTTCGAGGGTTGCCATCGAATCCAGAAAGCAAGCCGCCAGGCGGCCAAGGCCCCCGTTGCCCAGCCCCATGTCCGGCTCCTGGTCGACGAGTTCCTCCAAATCGATTTTCAGCTCCTGCATGGCTTTGCAGGTTTCCTGGTACATATCCAGGTTGATCAGGTTGTTGATCAAAAGGCGGCCCATCAGGTATTCAGCCGACAGGTAATACACGCGTTTAACATCCGCCTTGTAATACTGCTGCTGGGTTTTGATCCAGCGCTCGATTAAACGATCACGGGCCGAAAGCGCCAGCGCAAGATAGAGATCGCGCGTCGTGGCGGTATACTGGTCCTTGGACAGCGAATATTCCAGGTGGCTGGCGAAGGACAACTCTATGCCCTGCGCATCCATGCCTTTGTGGTAAGTTCCCCAAGACTGGAACAGCTTGCTATTTTTCATGGTCATCTCCCCGGGATTAAATTTTGTAAGCTACCAATCGATAATGGCGCATGCAGATCGATAAATATTAATTCTATAACGACGCCTGCAAACAGTCAATGGAGCTTTGGCGGGCTGATAGAACATTAAAAGTCATCGGCCATGCGGTAGGTTGGCCTTTGTCAAATGGGATGGCCGGAAAAAAAGAAGCCGGCTGAGAGTAAAGAATCCTGGCCTATAGGATCAGGTTTTCAATGTTGGAATACACTCAACCCGGGTTTAACGCCCGTCGGAGGCCAGCAGGCGGGCGAAGGCTTCGGTAATCGAATCGATTGATTTCACCGGATTGCCTAAATCAAGCCGCACGGGGTCAAGCAGACGGGACTTGCCTGCATATTGCATCATTACATAGGCTTCCACGGATGGCGCTGTGAACACAATCGGCAGGTCCAGCCGCACCGACTCGATTCGGGGGATTTGTTTGTCCAGGTTCAGGACCACCTCATCAAGGCCCTGCCGGATCTTGTCTTTCACCGCATAGTCGGCCCCGGCGGCTTGAGCCTGGCTCCAGCTTGCCGGCAGCCTGCCGATGGCGCTCTGGAGGTCCTGCAATTGGTTGCGGAAGGGCTTTACCGGATCCGGAATCGTGATCGTTTTGGAGAAGGTTTTTCCGACGGTCTTGCGGTAGGTATACTTTATGTCGCCCATATCAATGACGGCCTGCAGCATTTGCTGCAGCAGCGCGCGGGTCTGGGCGTTCCGGGCGGTTTCGTCGCCGCCGGTGATATTATTCAGTCCATCCTCCAATCGTTTAATGCGGGGCGCAAAGTGCTGCTGAAAGAACGCCTGTGCCGCCTTTCTGATGTCCGATTCTTTGACGGCCAGCTTCTGCCACCATGTCAGCCCCCGATAGGCGCTTTTGACCCGTGCCGTGATAATTCCCGGTATTGTCGCAGTTCTTAAGTCTTTCAAGTAGCCCGGCAGTTTGCGGCGCAAATCATTAAATCCTCCGATGTTGCTTTGAAAGTCGGCCAGCGCCTGATTCATGATGTTTTGAGCGTCGGCGGCAGCCCGGTCGATTTCGCCCTGATACCTTTCTATTGATAAGCCGAGTTTGGCGTTCAGGCCGCTCACGTCATCCAGTCGGGCCCGGGCACCTAGCGGGGTCGGCTTGTCGACATCCAAATACAGTACAACTTCCGCGCAGTGGGTACCGAACAAGCCGGCGGTACCGACCCCGATCTCAAATCCGGTACCGTTAAAACGCGCAAAAATGTCCGTTGCGCCCGTGGGGGTCTGCCCCTTGGCGTAGCCCCAGGAGAATGTGCCTTTGAGATAGACTTGATCCTGCCCGATATAAAAATCGCCGGCCAGGACCGCTGCATCGAGCAACCGGAGTTCGGCTTCCAGCTCGAAACTGTGATCGGTAACGGTGATAGTCTGCGTGGAGCCGATGAGCTCGGTCTTGTCAAACGTGAGGCTGCAATCTCCTTCGACGGTGGTCACGCCTTGCTGACTGACCTTGACCAGGCCGCACAATCTGAGCGATATCCGGCCGGCAATGCGGCCATCCATCATCAACCTGGTCGCAAAGCCGCCGCCGCCGGTCACGGCCATGCCGAAATTGGTCCCGTATTCAAGAATGCCAGCCAGGCCGCCCCGGGCCATCAGCAGGACGATAAAACCCTTGTCGTAGGCGGGCCCGCTTTTGGCCGGCAGATTATCCAGCACGGCATCGGCATTGAGTTCACCCAGCAGCTTTTGCGCGTCTTTGTCAGGGACGATTTTGTTCCTGAACTCATCTTCGGTGGTGATACACCAGCCCAGTGCGGCTTCAAATCTGAGCGGACCAAACGCGGCGCCGCCTTTTTGCGACCCGATGCGAATGAATCCATCGGTCTGCGGGTTCCGCAGGGGTATGGCCTGAATCAGGTATCCGGCGTTGCCGAATTTCATGGCATCGAGGAAGCATTTTATGCCGTAGGCCAGGTCCATGGTCGGCAGTGCCTTTTGCAAGCCGAGCACAGCGCCGCCGAGATAGTCGGGCAGAGCTATATAGTTGGGGCCGATCGTCAGGTCCAACGCGAAATTTTTCTCGTTGGGCGGATCGTGCAGCTTAGCGTCAGGATTGCTGAAAAACGGGATCAGACTGCCGATCACGGCGAACAGATTGGATTGTTCCTGCAAGTGCCAATCTGCCAACAACCTAAACCCGGTCCAGGCTTGATAGTTCCAGTTGAGGGTGTCGTAAGTCAACGGGATCGGCACCGGCAGCGCGGGCCAAAGGACAAGCGTGGTCTCGCCCAGGGTAATCTCATTTTTGAGGCCGCGGGCCTGCTCTTGGGCGATGATCCCGGTACCGGCGACTACCAGGCTGATCAGATCGAACTGATCGATGACGCCGTCGATTTTGACCAATACCGCTCCGCCGACAGTCTGCCCGACATCCAGGCTGCGCAAGGTCACACCCAGAAACCCCGGCGGTACACCGGCAAACCAGGGCAGCATGACTTTGAGCGGATGCCCATCGTCCGTATGCAGGCCGATGATCGGGCCGCCGCCGGGTGAAGCGCCGAATTTCAGCCTCAGCTCTTTAATGTCCGGTATCTGCAGATAGCCTTCGAAGTCCGCCGGCAGCCGGTCAATGATCATTTTGAATTGCTTCGACAGCGTCTCAAAGTCCGCCAGGGGCTCGGCGAGAAGTTTGTCTTTTTTAATCTGCGCGACTGTATTCCGGCCGAGAAATTTCTCCAGTGATCCCGCCAGATCGGTAAAATCGAAGACTTCCACCGGCACGCTTTCGGGAAGGTAGCCCAATAGGCTCGAAGGAAAATCAAGCCGGCCGAGAATATACTTGACGGGCATTAAGGGAAGCTTGAGCGGGCTCGGCAGTTCTACGCCGGACGTGCCGATCCAGGCATCCCCTTCGAACGTGAGCGTCGGTATGTCTACCCGGAAAATACCAAATTCCCCGAAGTTCCAGTCCAGGAAGTCCCCTTTGGCGTCGGTTTTATAATTGAGCGCCCTGAAAGGTGAGGTGCCATTGGCAAGCGCCAGCGAAAGTCCTTTGCCCAGCGACAGCGCCAGATCGAAATCGGGATTTAAAAATTCGAAATTCGGCTTGCCGGTGTTGGGATCGGTCCCCAAAAAATAGTTGAGCTGCGGGGGCAACTCCACATGCAGGGTGCCCCGGATCTCGGGCGCTTCTCCCAGACTGGCGCCGATCTTAGTGATACTGATCTTCGGCAAAAATTCCCGGCCTTCGACTTCGGCCGAGAACATGCGGCACTCGGGCGCCAGCGGCGTGGCCAGGATGCAGTCGAAAAATATGCCCTTGTTGCTGACCCTCAGCCGGCCGTCCGGCAGGTCGGCGGGAAAATAATTCCGGACCAATTCCGGAATATCATGCAGCGCGCCGCGGGCGTTCGTCGTCAAAGACCAGGTCTTACTACTGCTGTCAACCTCTACTCGAATCCCGGATAAGGCGAGTTCGAAAACAGGCTGGTGTCCGGCGAGCGGATTCAGAGACACCCGCATCGGGCTTGGCTCGCGAAAGATAAATCCGAGCCTGTTATTTTCATCGTCCGAAGATAGCTGGAGGTCGAAATCAGACGCGAACAAGGACCGCCCGATCGTGATCCGCCCGGATCCGGCGACGGCAATCCCTAAACTGGATTGGCCGTCGTCGCGGACCGCTTGCGCCAGCGATATTGTGAAACTGGACAGGCTCAATGAAGCCGTATCGTCTATGGATAACAACACCGGTGCCGGCGTCGCGCTCCAAGAGAAACTCATCGTCCGGCTTGCATCGCCAACCGAGAAGTCCGCCGCAAGGTTCATATCGTAGTCAAAAAGCTGCGCGGCGAGATTTCCCCGGGCCTGCCATTGGCCGCCGGCGGCGAGCTCAAACCTCAGTGAAAAATCACCGAATGCAAGGCCTTGCGCCGGCTGTCCGGGGCCTTGGCCGGTAAGCTGGATGAAACCGTCGATTTCACTCTCGGCATTTTTCCGGCTAAGCCCGATGGTGACATCGGTAATATTCATGCCGCCGCCGGCCGGAAACTCCCATGTCCCGGATGACCGGCCGCTGATGGAAAACGCGCCGGTCGCAGGTGCGGCGGTCAGCCCCACATCGAAGAGCTCGGCGTCCGGCAGGGCGGTGGGAAGAGAGATCCCGGTTAGAAACTCCCTGACGAGCACCGCCAAATTTATATGTGGGATGACACCGCTGAAGGCAACCGCATCAGACAGCTCAGCGCTTATTGCGACCTCAACGCCTTGCACCTTCGCGAGGCCGCTCACGCTTGCAGCTGTCGTCGCACGTTGGCCGGCGCCCGTGTGAGCGAGCTGCAGCGCCATGTTGCCGATCGTTAATTTGGCCGCGCCCAGGTCAATCTCCCAGGCATCGGCGACTTCACCATACACCGTCAGACTCCCGGCTCCGATATCGGCGGAAACTGCGAAGCCGGAAATCTTCAGGCTGGGCAGCCAAGGCGCTTCGGCCCAGAAATGTTTGATCAGGCCGGCAACATCAATCTGACCGCGGGTCAACTGGCCCGAAAGACGAAACCCTGGGATCCCGATAAACACCTCGACCGTGGTACCGGCTATCTGCACGGCACCGGAAACCGAAACCAAAGCGGGAACGCCGGACTCGGCATCAAAGCTGATCTCTACGCCGGTGATGGCGAATCCGTCCAATCCCAGGTTTTTAATCGTCTGTTGAAATGTTGGGCTCATATCTGCCGCGCCAACCAGGGCCGCCAAATCATCAAGGGCCGGCAAGCCTTGGCCGGTGTCCGGCAGAATTTCGGCAACGGCGTCACCGATACCGCCCAGGTTGCGAAAAGCCACGACATAGCCGCCGCTGCCGATACGTACGTCGGCCCGCAAACTGAAAGCCAAGCCGGATTGCGGCGTCTTGGTCGACGATGCGCAGTGCATCACGGATATGCCGGCGGAACGCAGATTCACGGCGGGCAGACCCTGCAAGATCGTTAGCCGGCCTGCCAGGGCCAGTTCGCATGAGAGATAGCATTGGGGTTCCGAGCCCAGGCCGAGCTCCAAAGTAAAATCTTCGATGGCGGTTGGGTCTGCGACAGGCAGTCCGATACGCTGCAGCGTTAACCAGGCGGATGCGCTCGACCCACCGGCCCATGCTACCAGTTGCGTCAGGCCGACATGCTGCTTTTCATCTGTCACCCTCAAGACCCAGGTGTCCTGCTCTGAAAGGCTGCCTCGGACAGGCCAGCGGGACCCGCCGACAGTAATTGCCCCATCTAGTTGAGCATCGACCTTGAGAGCCGTATCTGCCGCTTCCGTAATAATCAGGCTGACAGCGGTTGGTTTTAAACCTGATTCCGAAATCCCCGGCATGGGCCAACTTCCGTCGATACTTCCGCTTACGCAAAGAACCGGCGGCGCCGATTTCTCGTCCAATACCAACTCAGCCTGATGGATCACGAGCTGCGGTTCGGGCAGGTCGTCCAAAACATACAGGATTTCTGCGGGCACCCCCGAGTTCTTATTCAGCGTGAGTGTACGATCTTCAGTGCTGTTTGCCAGGTTGCGATAGAGTTGCTGCAGGCTCATGCGAACACCCTTGACTTTCGGATACTGCCGGCATCAGGCCATGACCGGACAGCGCAAGGATGGGATTAGCCTTATGCCGCGATCGTATCGCCCGGATCGTCCGATGCGTCGGTTTATACAGCTTTGACCGTTTGGGCCAGCCATCCTTTGTACCATTCTTTCTCTTTCTTGTTCGGGTCATTAATTTTAGAACTGATACAATCCACATCCATCCCGGCATCGAGCGCAGGTCTAGAAAGCTGTTGATTTTCCGGAATCGTTTTTCGCAAATCAGCGTCAAACATAGGAAGAAGTTTTTCCAGGCTATTCATGTCATCGCCGTAAAAAGCCCTGACACAAATCTCCAATCCCTGCCGGCGACTCTTGACTTGATCGTTTGGCGGCGTATCGCATAGGCGCACCGCTTGTTCGACGAGGGCTTTTACTGCTTTGAACTGCTCTTCGTACTGCGGAAAAACCCCAATTTCGAGATTGTAAGGTTTGGCAGCGCCAAACAGGATTGCGAAATACTCGGCGAAGCCTTCGGCAAAAAAAGAGCTTGCGGACAAATTGCCGCGGCTTTCAAATGCATGAAAAATTTCGTGAAAGAGCGCATCGCGAAAGCCCTGTTGATGGGTATTGAGGAAGATCCCGTCGTCAGTATTGAACAATCCTATGGATTCATTGAAGATAACCTCGGCGACATATTCTTCGAAGATCCAGTACTGCCAGCGAGACGGCCATCGCGAGGCATCCCCGTCGTAAAACCCCTGATAGATGCTCTTTTCGGTAAACTCTTTAAACCCGCCCGGTATGCTCAGCCGGCCCCAGGTATCGATCCATCTATTCCATACCTGCGAGACGACAATACGGATGGACTTGTCTCCGATTTCGCGCACGAATCGATAGGGATTTCCAAGCAGAAAAATAGAGGGACATTTATCCGCAGGATCTTTTTGGTAGCGGGGTCCTTCGTAATACTTTAATGCCGGCGCTTTGGTCACCCCATAGCGGCTCAAAAAGGTCCTGGCATTTTTGACAAAGGTGCGTGGGTCGATGCCTTCGAGTTTGCCGAGCTCTTCAATCAAGGGGTAGGGGCTTGCCGCCGGCAAGTTGGCTGCTTTTTTAAATTCGAACTTCGTGCCCCCGTACATCGTCCACGTACCTCTTTATGCTTGAAATCAGCAGCAAATTCGGCCCCTTCCGGGGCTGATTTTTATCTGCGATTATACGGATAAACTCGCTGTATCGGCATCCGCCGGTCTCGTATTTCTTTAATTTCTTCAGTGTGCCGGATTATTTTGCCATCTGTTTTTTTTGAAGCATTTAAATATATTTCCCCGTCTAGCCGATGTCAATTTACTATTGATTCAAGCATTTTTCCGAATCGAAGATGGAAAAAACAGCAAATCGAGCTGCCGGCGAGCCGGTTTGCAACATTTTTATCATTCCTTGTCAATGATGGCGGGTTCTCCGTTTTGTTCGTCGGCGGACACCCATGTCTTCAAAAGGGTATAGGCGACTGCCAGCACCACCGGCCCGATGAAGAGCCCGATGATGCCGAATGCTATCAGGCCGCCGATAACACCGGCAAAAATCAGCAGCAGCGGCAGGTCGGCCCCTCTCCTGATCAGTGCCGGCCGCAAAAAGTTATCCAGGATAACGACGGGCAGCGACCAGATCAGCAGGACAGTCCCCCCGAAGGTATCGCCCCTCCAGTACAGCAAGATGATTGAGGGCACCAGCACTAGGCCCGGGCCGAGCTGGGCCACGCAGAGTATAAACATAACGGCTGTAAGGACGGCGGCCGCCGGCACGCCGGCGACGGCCAACCCAATTCCGCCAAGGACGGCTTGGATGATGGCCGTGAGGGCGACACCGAGAGCCACCCCCCGGACAGCCTTGGCGGCGAGAACGGCAGCCTCCTCTCCCTTTTGCCCCGCCAGGCGGCGGGCAAAACTTTTTACGCCGGTTGCCGCTGCATCGCCATTGGCATACAGGATGGCTGCAATAACCACTGTCAGCAGGAATTGGAGAATCATCATCCCGGCACTGCCGGCCTGGGAAACGAACCAGCCTACGACCTTGCCCGCATAAGGTGCAAGCCGCGCGGACAGGTCCTCCGGACGGAGTGCAGCGAGATCCTGCCAGCGATCAACAAGTTTTGCGCCGATCAGCGGGATGCCCGCAATCCACTGCGGTGGCGGCGGAACGGTAATGGATGCCAGCGACTTGACCCAGCCCACGATTTCATCCGCCTTGTCAACGATGGTGACAACGGCGAGCGAGAAAGGCACGACCAGCACCAGCAGCAGCACCCCCGTCATTACCGCCGCGGCAAACCTGCGTTTGCCCCAAAGAAGTTTCTGCAGGTCCAGCAGAAGGGGCCAAAGTGGCCACGACGATCGTGGCTGCCCAGACAAACGGGGTGAGGAAGGGGTGAACCAGCCAGAAGCTGGCCAGGATAAGTACGCTGATAAACAGTACCGCCAGAGTCGTGCGGGTGACATCAAATGGGGCGCTGATCTTTATATTCATTATCGGTTACCCCCTCTCATTTTTCCACTATTCCAATATTTCATGGGTTACTTGACGGACAAAACCACCTCGCTCTCCGAGCTGTAAGCTCTACGAGCCGGAAGCTGGGATGAAGTCAAAGTCTGGCCCTCGGGGTCAGGTTGCTTCATTTTCTTATATTTTTTTCTTTTCAATTCAATCTATCTGCTTGCGTATAAAGAAACATAGCGGTAATTAGACACCTGATATCGTTATTTTTCAGGGCGGAGTAATTAGCCGCTATTTAATCATTGCGCATGTAAAACTGTTTCTTTTAGAAAGATTAGCCACGGAGCCATCCGGCAATTTTTTCCTCGGCGCCGCCGGCCGGATAAGATCGGATAAAAGCTGTCATTACTTCTACCGATTTCAATATCAATTATGATTTATTTAATCAATCCCGGTTCGGGAATATAAGCAAATACCGGAAAAAAAGACAGCTGGTGCAATCATGGCGAATATGTCACAACCCGGAAGCAGGATGCTTTAATCTCCATTAGGGTCTAACTCCCCGCCGCCTGCTGCGATAGAATCGACAACGTCATTTGACAGATAACACGCAGACTGCCGGGAGGAGGCTCATTGGGACGGTTCAGCAGGAAAGGTAGCAATCCATGCCGGTTATTTTTATCTCACGGGGGACCATGTCCGGTGTTCGTTTGCTGGTGGACTGCCTTCGCAATCGCACGGGAATTCGCTGCATTTCTCGTGAAGATCTGGAAAAAATAGTCAATCGACAGGGGGAGCTGGCCACACGGGTCCTGGAAAAGCTCGCCAAGGCCACCTCGGCTTACGACCAATTCAGCGAACTGCGATGGCCGTATATGGTACTCATGCGCGAAGCGCTGCTGGAGGAAATCCGAGCCGATAATATATTGTATCACGGATATTCAGGTCATCTGCTTTTGCCGGTCCTCCGACATTTTGTCAGAGTCCGCATCGAAGCGCCGTTCGACCTGCGGGTTAAAATGACCATGCAGCGGTTGGAATGCGACGAGACGAAGGCTCGCGATTACATTTTTGAAGCCGACGATCATCGTGTCAGGTGGGCGAGATTCATGTATGGCCAGGATATATGCAATACCCTGCTCTATGATCTCCACTTGAACCAGGAGCGTGTGACGATGGAGACGGCGTGCGGTATCCTCGAACACATCATGGCTGCCAAAGATTTTCAAGCCTCCATCGAGTCTCAAAGCGAGGTGGAGCGGCTGTACCTGGCGGTCCGCGTCGAAGCGGCCCTGGTCACCGACCCGCGTACGCAGGCCTTCGAAATAAGCGCTGCAGTCCAAAACAACGGAATTCGCCTGACGGGACCCTATCTCGATGACGCGGAGCTTGCGGCGGTTAAAGAGATCGCCCTGAGGGTTGCCGGGGTCGAAAAGGTGCAATACAGCCCGGGCTATGCTTCCAAGCTTGAGTTAAACAATTATTACTGAAGAAGGAGCATGCAATGGATGAAGACACCTTTCGAGAGAAGATTGCTGCTGTTTTGGATGATATCCACTTGCAGCTGGTCCGGTCGCTGAATTTTCAGGCAGAAGGCACCGAGATCGACAGGAACATACGTGATTTGGAAAAACAGCACACTGAAGCGGCCTCGGGTTTGCTGGAATCTACCGCTGTAACCAATACACTCGCCGGGCAGCGAACCGACATGGCCAAGGAGCGCACCGCGCTCGTCCGTGAACAAACCCGCCTTTCCACGAAATCCACGGAGCTCGCCACCATTCGCACCGAGATGTCGCGCGAGCGATCCTCTCTGGCAGGTCAAAGGACGGACCTGGCGGTTTTGCGTACCGATTTCTCACGGTCCCGGACAAGTTTGGCCGATCAGCGCACAAAGATGGCCGGCAATCGCACCCGGTTTTCGGAGAAGCGCACCAGACTGGCGGGCACGCGCACGATTTTTTCTAATATGCGCACGGAACTGGCTCACGGCAGGACCTATTTAGCGCTCGTTCGCACCGGCTTGACCTTTTTGACACTGAGCATCGCGTTGTTTCGCATGTTCGGCCTTTCCTGGTGGTCTGTGTTCGACGGCGTCCTGGCGCTTGGGAGTCTGACCATGACCGTGGTTGGATTGACGGGTTATTGGCATTCGTTTCGTGCCGTGAGGGCCCTCGAAGGCAGGGTTTCTGGTGATGAAGAGGCGGCGGCCTGACCAAGCGGCAATTTTCGTCTGATGATTTTCATTACAACGGCTAAATTCAAGAAAATATTTTATGCAACTTTAGGCTTTATTGAAGAATACCAGCCCGACCTGCGGACCGTAAGGGCAACGGACAGGATTCTTTACTGGCAGATATCTTTTTGATCCACGTTGTAGGGCGTCGTCATATCGAACCAGGTGTCGGAAGGCTTGGTAAAAAGTTCCTTATTGTTCCGCTGCAGCTGGAGGCGGTCACTCTCGTCCATCTTGGCACGATAGAGGGTTTTTACGGTTTTTACATCTTCGATCGACAGATTTTTCACATCGCGCAGGTCGGCGCACCTCAGGTCCGCACCCGTCAATTTTGCATTATTGAAATCAGCCCCCTTAAAATCTGCCAATCCTAATTGCGCGTCCCTCAGATCCGCATCACCCAGGTTGGCATCCGTCAGAACGGCTTCACGAAAGTCGGCGCCGTGAAAATTCCCCTGCCTCAGATCGGCGAGTTCCAGGTTGGCACCGCGCAAGTCGGCTTTTCGAAAATCCGACTCCCGCAGCCTGGCGCCGCGCATTTCCGAATTGCGCAAATTGGCTTTGACCACAAACGCCTGATATATGTCGGCATACCGGAGATCCGTTTTTTGCAATAGGGCGCCTTCAATAGCGTTCAGGCGGTCTGATTCAGATTTTATCAACCAGTAATTGTCCGGCAATTTAGAGACTTGCTGTTCCTTGAAGTCGAAAAATACATCGTAGCCGATCTTATGAAACAGCCATGGTACCAGGGCATGAACATCTCCATACTTCTTAAGGTGGCGTTCGGGGGTTCCCTTGAAAACACCCAAAGACAGGGTCCAGACGGCCAGTGCGACCAGCACCACACAAATGATCCCGGAAATCTTTACCTGCTGTCTTAAACGCATGGTCCCCTGGCCTCCGGGTCTGGAGGAGCGGTAAAAAAGGACCGCCATCAAGATGGAAAGGGTTATAAAAACGATGTGAAAAGCGGTGACCGTCCAGTCGCGCCGCAACAAATAATGCACCCACAATCCGATGAATACCGCCGGTACCGTAATCCAGGCCAGCACCTTCAGACTCGCTATTTCCAGCCAGGCCGTCCAGGATCTGTTACCCGTAAATGCTTTCGGCTGGGATGACAATATCAGCACGAGACGCTGCAAGTGGAAAAGAAACCAGGCATAAATGCTGGTCATCACCAGCGGGGATACCAGGTAGAGCAGGTTGGTGGACATCCTGGTACCGATAATCGGCAGAGAAGTCGAATTGGTGGCCAACGATACATCATCGGTGGTTGCGATCACCAGCCAGCCGTAAATGCACGCATAGACACAAACCAGAAAAGAGATGATGAACATCTTGTTCGTCTTTTGTTTCTTAACACTTTGTTCCAGGAAACCCATGGCCAGGTTGAACTTCGTGTCGTAGCGGCCGGCCCATTCGACACTGGGTTGTTGCTGCCGCTGCCAGTCCAGGGCCACCTGCAGGTCGGCTTCCTTGTACAGGCCTGCTTTGCCGCCGGCGTTCAGTTCGGCACTTTGAGCCAGTCTTTGGTATATCCGGGCGGACTCGGCTTCCTGGTCCACCCAATCGGCCAGGGTTTTCCACTGCCGAATCAGGCTTTCGTGGGAGATATCCACCAGCGGGTCATCGGTGGAGGTTCGATATGAAAGCACCAGAAAGTTACGGTTCTCGGCATTGAAACGCTTGATCAGCGACATGATTGTTTCCGGCACCACCTTTTTGCCGCAGATGGCTGCGATCTGGCTCAGATGGGCGGGCCGCCGGATGCGCCGGTTGGAGGCATCGGTCTCGGTGAGGGCCTGAAACATGCGCCTTGCGATCAGGCGGTATTCCTCATCCAGATCTTTCAGCGCTTCGTCCGCATGCAAACACAGTGAATTTTTAAGGGTACCCGATCTTTCGTAATGGTCGAGATCGATCGCTCCCCGGCCGCCGTCTTCGGCCCATACATTCCACGTCCGCATGAGCACGTGTTGCAGCACCGGCAGGTCGTCCCGGGTGTCGAGGCTTTCGTTCAGCAGACGGTCCATGAGGCGGGAGGTAATATCGGCCCCGGCCAGCCGGATGGGGCCAAGGAAGGCTTCCCGGCGTTGTTGGCGGGTCAGACGCGGAACTAAATACTGACTGTTGTTCATGGCTTCCGGCAGCCCCTGGAAGGCGTCACATTCGCCCAGAAAATCCGACCGCATGGTCAGTACGACATAAATGGGAACCACGGTCTGTTCCGCCAGATACAGCAAGATGGAAACGAAATCAGCCGACTCCTCCCGCACCCGGGTCGTTCTGGCCTGCTGAAAGCGAAACAACTCTTCAAACTGATCCACCACGATCAACAGGTTGCTGTCCTCACCATTGCGAGTAGACTGAGCCAGCTCGATAAGCGCTTGCGCCCCCCGGCGTTGAACCGTTTCCATTAAGGATTCGACGGCAGCAGAGAGATTTGGAGACTCAGTCAGGGAAGCTACGGACGCGACCAGATGGTAAAGCGGCGCATCGCCCGGCTTGAAGGTCGCGATTTCCCACAAATCCCGGTCCTGCACCAGAAAACCCGCTTCCAGGTTGGGAATGAGTCCCGCCCGCACCAAAGAGGACTTGCCGCAGCCGGAACTGCCCACCACGGCCACAAATCGATGCGCGTACAATTGCCTCAGAAGGGCGTGGGTTTGTTCCTTGCGCCCGAAATAGTAAATGCTGTCTCGGCTTTCAAAGGGCCGCAGACCGACAAATGGGTTATGCACGGCGGCAGCGCGATTCATTAGCCAACTCCGGCCGCAAGGAGTCGGGCGGTAATTCGGGGGTCGATGCGATCTGACTGGCTGTTATCCAGAATGTCGATGTGGATCAGGGGAGGGAAGGCGGGCAGGTCCGGCCGGCCTGTGCTGAGGGGCGCCAGGAACAACCAGATATGTTCGAGGCTGGATCGATTTTCAAATTCAAATTGTTCCGAGATTACCTTGAAAGCCTTTTTGATGCGTCCAATCAGCCAGGCGGGTCCGACCTTGCCGCAAACCAAAACCAGGTTCTTCACATTCTTCACGGAATGCTCGAATTTGATGAGGCTGACGGTGGGATCTTGGGACTCATGGTTGAAATCGACTTCAGCCCCCTTTTCCATAAGAAAATCGGCCAGTTTAAAGGCATAGCGCTGGTCCTTCTGGTGGGTGTCGATGAGATAGCTCGGGTGCCTGGCCGGGTCGTTGGTTTGCTGCCGAATCTGATCAATGCGGTCACGCACCAGACTCACGAAATCGCTTTGCAGACATTTGACAAACTCATACTGCCCCAGCGTTCTGGGTCTGGTTTCGCAATTTTGAAGAAACCGGCGCTGTGCTTCGTCTTCGACGGTGGCGATGTCCAGATCGGAGGGCACCCAAACCAGCTGCTGAATTGACTGTTTGAAGGCAATTTCGTGCTGCTCGCGGGGATAGGTGGTTTCTTTGCGATCTACGATTTTCCTTCCCGGCCACTGGTTCAGCAGATGAATGGAAAACCGCGCCCGAGCCAGCGACTGGCTCAAGGTGTCGGCATGGGCGGCCGCATCCATGGGAGGCGGAATCTCCGTGGCTACCTCCACCTTTTTTTGTTGAGCTTCGGCGATGATGCGCTCCTTGAAGTCCTGCAGCGCGTCCGGCACATCGGCCATAAAGATGGATATTTGTTCGGCCTGGGGAATATCTTCGGCCTGGACCAGGGACGCCGGCGTCATTTTATGGATGCAGTCTTCGATCGCATCCACGATGGGCCGTAGCTGCTTTTCAAAAGTGCTGTCGTTCGGTGAGGTAAAATCACCCGGGTTTTCATCGGATTCGGCATCGTTCATGGGGAATCCGCTGGCACCCTGAAATTCCGCAGGCCAGTTCTGATGCGGGATATTGTGAAGCAGGATGTTGAAAAGGCGAGATGAGTCGCCTATCTGTAAGCCGCCGCTTTGGCGGCCATGGGATTGGTAAAACCGGTGCAGTTCCTTGCGGCAATAGTCCGACTGAAGGTAGTTGTGTGAGGTTAGGGCCAGGAAGACGGCAGATCCATCTAAAGCGTTTTGGATGGCGTCGTCAAACACGGTATTGCCGCGCATTCGTTTTTTATCACGCCAGATTCGAAGATCCGTCAGCCCCCGGCGTTTGTTGAGCCAGTTATACAGCCAGTCTTCAAAAACGTCCACCCAGCCCGGACGCCCGCCAAATCCATAATTGTCGTTATGGGCATAGCTGATGAAGATATCGTGATTGTAACCAGGTACCTGTGCCATGGTGTTTGACTATCTGCAAGATATTTAAACCTGAATTGGGTGATCTGCTGCGCTTCCCGGGCCGTCTTTTAGCACGCTCGGATTCGCAAAGAGAAATCTGCATTTGAAGAATACTTTTAGTATAAGTCCTTGAAAATAAAAATCAAGCTGGAAGAAGACAAAGGAAATGTTCGTTACCATTTTATTCGGGATTCTGAACCGCACCACGCAACGGTTCTCGTACGCGCGCGCCGGACACGAGCCTCCAATTTTCTTTGGGGGGAAATACATGATCCAACCTATTGACAAGCATGATGAACAGACCCATCCTCAACTGTCGGAGCAGCTGGTCCGCTCCAAGCTAAAATTATTTATGCTTTACCGTCAAAAATGTCGATCAATCACATCCAGCCCGGTCCCGTTGAAACCGATATGAACCCTGCCACAAGCGATTTTGCCAAGATGCCGGTGCAGCAAGTGATGGCGATTCCCGCTACGGGACCGGCGATGAAATCGCTTCGCTGGCGGCCTATTTGGCAAGCTCCGAGGCAACCTATGTGACAGTTGCCAGCCTGAGCATTGACGGCGGATTTACCGCGCGACCGTAAAAGCAGCCGCCGCCAAGGGGGGGGACAGGTTATGAAAAAAATTCCTGCAACCCATGAGCCCGGGCGGACACGGCCGATGAGAGCGGTGCGAGTCCACCGGTTCGGCGGTCTTGAAACGATCGTGTATGAGGAAGTGTCACGACCCGTCCCGGGGGAGGGACAGGTGTTGGTCCGAGTGAAAGCGGCGGGAGTCGGACCATGGGATGCCTGGGTGCGGTCCGGCAAAAGCGCACTTCCTCAGCCGCTGCCGTTAATTCTCGGATCCGACCTGTCGGGTACCGTCGAGGAGGTCGGGACGGGCGTTTCCGGCTTCCAACCCGGCGCTGAAATATTCGGAGTGACGAATTCACGGTTCACCGGCGCCTATGCCGAGTACGCCGTCGCCGATGTCGGCATGATCGCGGCCAAACCGGTTCGGCTCAGTTACGTTGAGGCGGCCTCCGTCCCGGTCGTGGCAAGCACGGCCTCACAGATGGTGTTCGATCACGGACGGGTGGACGGCACGAAACGGGTTCTCGTGCACGGCGCCGCCGGCAATGTCGGTGCCTATGCGGTGCAGCTCGCGAAGCGAGCCGAAGCCGAAGTCATCGCTACGGCGTTCAGCCGCAGTGTTGATTATGTCCGCAGCCTGGGTGCCGACCGGGTAATCGACGTACAAACAGATAAATTCGAGGAGCGCGTGAAGGATGCCGATGTCATTATTGACACGGTCGGCGGCGAGACCCTCGACCGATCTTTCGAAATTCTCAAGTCCGGGGGCGTCCTCGTGTCGTCGGTCGCCATGCCCGATCAGGCCAAAGCCGCGCAGCACCGCGTCCACGGCGTGTTTTTTCTTGTAGCCGTCACATCCGAAGGTTTGACCCGGATTGCCGGCCTGCTGGATTCGGACCAACTTACAACCAATGTCGGTGAGGTGCTGCCGCTCGCCGAAGCGAGGCTGGCACACGCGATGCTGGCCGGCAAGCCCCACAAGCGGGGCAAAATCGTCTTGATCGTGGATGGATGAGGTTCGCAAGTAAAATCAGCCAAACTATGAATAAAGTCAGGACAAAGGACGGCACGTAAATCCAAATTAAAATGACACGGGGCTGAAATGGAAAATCTTGATGGATCAGAGCGGGTGATGGTGATTAGTCCTCATCCGGATGATGTGGATTTCGGGTGCAGCGGGACCATAGCCAAGTGGAGCCGCCTGGGAGTGGACATTACGTATGTCATCTGCACGAGCGGGGATAAGGGAACAGACTTGCCGATGAGCGCCGCGAGTCGATCGCAAGCATAAGGGAAAAGGAGCAATTGGCTGCGGCGGAAATCGTTGGGGTGCCGCAAGGTTATCTTTCTTCGTTTGAAGGACGGTGAACTCGAGAATAATCGAGAATTCAGGAAGATGCTCGTTCGCGTACTGCGACAGTATCGTCCCGATATCGTTTTGGCCATGGATCCTGCGAACCTTCGTTTTGAGAACGTATACGTGAGCCACTCCGACCATCGGGCCGGCGCCCTGGCCGCATTTGACGCAATCTATCCGGCGGCAAGAAATCGGAATTTTTTTCCCGAGCTCCTGGAAGAGGGATTGTCGCCGCATGCGGTCAACAGGATCTATTTCTTCGGAACCGCCGATCCGAATACCTGGATCGATATCAGTGAAACCATAGAAATCAAGATCGAGGCCCTGCGGGCCCACAAAAGCCAGGTGGAAGCATTCGAAGACTTGAGCGCCTGGGTGAGAGAGCGATTCGGGCAGTATGGGAAAGAGAAGGGGGTTGCCTATGCCGAGACCTTCCGGCATCTTGTCATCATGTGAACGGCTGTCGGCCAAACAGTCAGGCCGGCGAGAGCACCGGAAGAGAACAGGGGTTCTCTCCCCGACTCCGGAAAGACCGGTATTTCACAAATTTTATTGGAGCTAATCATCCCAGCCTAGGACTCAGCCACAACGGATCGTCATGCTGAGCCAGATACCAGTTGGTGCGTCGATCCGTCTGTACTTCCCACCGGTTTTGGAGCAGTTGCTCGTAGTTCTGGCGAGTTCCCTTATAATAGCATCGGCAGCCCGCCGCATCCGCCCAGAGGTAAACCTCCCGATCCTTGATCATGGCCCTTACAACCTGTTTCTGAGGGATGCCGCTGATGCGTTCGATCTTTGCCGGCGTGTCCGCCATCTTCAGCTGGAACCCGGCTGCTGCGAGGGCTTCCTCGGCTTGCAAAGTTTTGTTCACATGCTTCCCGGCACAGCCGGAAAGCGCCATAAACAATCCCGGCGCCAGGATCAAAAGGATTCGTATGCGCTTAACCCATTCCATTTATTGCCCTCCTTTTAGCCGATCCGGCCAAGACCCTGCAAAGGTGAACCGCTGTAACTCAAGCGTTTCCTGGTTTGCGACCGCCCCTCAGGGATTACATACTTCGAACGTCGCCTCGTAAAAAGCCCAATACGTTCATATATCAACCCACTAACAAAGAGTCAATCATACTGTTTTACCGTCATTGCTGCAGATCCCGGGTCGAGTCCGGGAGGAATCCGGAAAATTCAAGATGTTCTGGATGCCGGATCGAGTCCGGCATGACGGTTCGAGTATTTTTTTAGGACCCAATCAAGTTTGAATATAAACAAAGCGGCTTCTGAAATTTTTTGTAGCCGCAATCTTTTGGGGGGTGGTCTGAAGGATCAAAAAACAATCAAAAAGCAGACTCGGATGTAGCATGGCTAAAAAAATGCTTGACAAGAAATACCGATCGGTATATTTTAGACGGTTACAAGGGAGAAACAGTATGAACACACTAAAACTGAGCGGTCTTGAAATACTGGAAAAATTCAAGGAAGGAGCTTTCCCTCACCCGACCATGGCGACCACCATTCCAAAGGGATGATCAAGAAAATCTGCCTGGAGGCCGGGGCCGATGATGTGGGGCTGGTGGATCTTGATCGGGAATCGCTCAGCAAGGAACGAGAAGGATACTCAAGCCTCTAAAAGACCGTCAGGAGCGGGTATACGTTACGGCAGGCTCCAAGGCAGAGGCAAAGGCCAGGCGGAATACCAGTAAGGAGGTCACAATCGTGAAGGGAATGGCGCGATCGCTCCCGAAAAAATTGGGCGAAAACCAGTGACGCCAGACTACTATGTAAAGTGAAAGCGATGCAGCCCGTGTATAATCAAGCTGCTCCTAATGCGGTCTTTTTGATTTGCTTCCCCATAGCCATTAACAACCTGGCTTCGCTCTCTAAAGTGAAATTCGGGTTCATTCGCATCACATTTTGGGCAGCCCACTGGGCATCGGCATGCCGGCCGGTAAGCTCGTACGCTGCGGGGAGCCCCTGCCAAGCTACATAGCTTGAAATGATTGAGGACTGCGATCGATGACCTCTTTAAATACCGGTATTGACGCGTCATATTGAGCATTTCCCACCAATAAAAAAATTCAGCTGCAGGCACACCTGTGAGCCATAATCAAACTGACCTGAAATTGCAATCCCGGCGCAATAAATTAAGATTGACAACAAAGCCGGCTTCCGCTATCCGGATGGGTATTGGTTTCGTTGAATTGATGCCTCAATCTTTTTGGGCTGCAGCCGAAGCCGGAATACAATTCACCAATTTCGATTCAACCGCTTTAAAAAAGCAATTTCTTAGTGCGCCAAGCAAGCTTGGCGCTTCTTATGGAGTGAAAGTCTCCATCGGGTAAGGTTTAGCCAGCCACCCGTACCGCGTGTTGCGTGATTGGGAAGGATAGACATAGCGTCGAACGACCCACACGAAGCGTACACAGGGAATTCTATGGGCCGTAAGGAGGCTCGCACCCTCCTGAGGCGATTCAGCCTCGTCATTGCATGAGCAGGTGGCGACGATCTTAAGAAATCGGAAGCCTATACGAAGGGATCGATAAGACGGCGAGATCCTGGAGGGCCTGTCGGGGTCAGAGAGCATGGCACGTAGGAAGAGAAGCGTTAGGAACTTGGGAGACCCTTGCGTTTCCTGTTTGAACAGGTAGGGCTTTTCAACTAAATGAAGAGAGCCCGATGGGCGTGAGGGAGTCAGATCGTCTCATAGTACTCTGAGGCGGGAGAGCCGACCACATGGGGAAGGGGACGACGGATCTGTGTAGCTCGTAAAGGAAACATGGCCCGGATAAGAAAGGCTGGATCAACCATGCAAACCTCACTGCGGGGAATATCGAGAAGGGCAGCAAAAGACAAAGAGCACCGGTTTGGCAATTTGTATGGATGTGTTGGACGAGAATTTTCTCAAGTGGTGTTTTTGGCAACTCAAAAGAGATGCCGCGCCTGGAGTCGATCGGGTGGATTTTTATGAATACCGGGAGAATCTGGACGAAAACATCGCGAATCTCGTCAAGCGTCTGAAACAAAAGAACTATCGAGCCAAGCTGGTCAGGAGACAGCTACATTCCCAAACTCAATGGGAAACTGAGACCACTGGGGATTCCTGCTACGGACGACAAGGTGCTGCAATTTGCAGTGGCGAAGATTCTGGAAGCCATTTATGAAGAGGATTTTCTGGATGTAAGTTACGGTTACAGACCGCGGACAGGTCCACAAGAGGCGGTACGGGAGCTGACCCGCAAGCTGCAGTTCGGAAGATTCTCACACATCGTTGAGGCCGATATCAAAAGCTTTTTCGACAATATCGATCATCATTGGATGATACGTATGCTCGAAGAACGCATCGATGATAGAGCGTTTCTGCGGCTGATTCAAAAATGGCTGAAGGCGGGGATTCTGGATACCTGTGGTGAAGTGATCCACCCGGCAACGGGAACGCCTCAGGGGGGAATTGTATCTCCTATTTTAGCGAACGTGTATCTTCATTATGCACTGGATCTATGGTTCGAGAAAAGAATCAAACGAGAGTGTAATGGAGAAGCACTGATCACCCGCTATGCGGATGATTTTGTATGTGCGTTTCAGTACCAACAGGATGCAGAGTTGTTTTATCAGCAGCTCAACGAACGTCTGGGAAAATTTGGCTTAGAGGTTTGCCCTGAGAAGACGAGGATTTTGCTGTTTAGCCGGAGTATGCTGAGACAAAGCGGAACATTCGACTTTTTAGGATTCGAGTTTCGCCGTGCGATCAGCCGAAAGTTCAAGTCGATCGTCCGAAGACGAACATCTCGGAAGAAACTCAGAGCCTCAATCGCCGCATTTACAGAATGGATAAAAAAGAATCGTAATAAGAAAATTTCCAAGCTGATGACAACCCTTAGAACCAAGTACCGCGGGTACTGGAACTATTATGGCGTTATCGGTAATTATGGCAGTTTGAAGACATTCTATTACCGGACAAGACGCATCCTGTTTAAATGGCTCAACCGGCGCAGTCAAAGGTTGAGTTACAATTGGGCCGGATTCGGAGACCTGTTGAACCAGTTTTTGATACCGGCTCCGAAAATTTCTCTTTATCTTTCTGAACGAAGTCTCGGCAGAAGGCAACGCGCGACGAAACTACACTTGATCACCGCATACACACCGGAACAGATGCATATCGTTCTAAATCGGCTCGCATCGAACTTGCGGTATGTCGTTTATAATCCTTATCCGCTTGTGAAAATCTTAGCAATATGAAATACAATGCCTTTATATCCTACAGTCACCGCCAGGATTCCAAGCTGGCTCCCTGCCTGGAAACGGCTCTGGAAAAGTTCGCCAAGCCAACCTTCAAGCGCCGGGCGCTGGATATTTTTCGGGATTCGAATGACCTATCGGCTTCTCCCGACCTGTGGGGCAAAATAGAAGAAGGCCTGGACGAATCGGAGTATTTTATTTTTTTGGCTTCTCCCGCGGCGGCACAATCGCGCTGGTGTAAAAAAGAAGTGGACCACTGGCTGAAAACAAAGTCCATCGATCAGTTTTTGGTGGTCATAACCGAAGGGGAATTGGTCTGGGATGAAGAAACTTCCGATTTTGACTGGACGAAAACCACGGCCCTGCCTCAAAATCTATCCGGCGCCTTCAAAAATGACCCCCTGTATATAGATTTTCGGGGCGATCCTCCCGAAGAAGAACTTACCCTGGACCACCCTGAATTTAAGGATAAACTCGTCCATCTTGCCGCCACCATACATGGGATGGCGGTAGGAGACATGGTTGGTGAAGCGGTCAAGCAATACAAGCGCACCATGCGCATTCGAAATGCGGCTATTACCGTCTTGAGTGCACTACTGGTAGCAGCCATCCTTTTGTCGATCTATGCTACCCATCAAAAAAACGTGGCCGAATCTGAAACACGAAAAGCATTATTATCCAATTATATCTCCGGCTCACAGGCGCAACTGGCCGAAGATCCCACTAAATCGCTGCGATTGGCAGAGTATGCCTATCGCTACGCCAAGGAAAATGAATTGCCCACCAAAGAGGCTGCCGAGCAACTTATAAAGGTTTTTTACAGCGGCTATGGTTTCTACCAAAAGCCCGCTAATGAAACGGCTGCCCAAGCAGTAAAAACCGGGGATCCAAGCAACGCCGAAGATTTTGAGTTATTCAGGCAAAAAACAATTGACATCATCAATAAAGTTCAGCCGAACTTTTATTTAGGAGGCCCAGTTACCGCTTTTAATATAGATCTGCGATCAAACCAAGCCGAATTCCTTATTGCAGGCGGCTCTCTGGAATTCCCGCGCCTCTATTTCTTTAGTGATCCTGCTGATGAGTCCGGAGGTCCCGATGATATTGAAATAAAACTGGAAGGATTCGGCGGATTTACAGGTTACATACTGGATGTTGCCATTTCGTCGGACGGCCGTTATTCGCTTTTGGGTTCGGCCAATAGTAAAACGGCGTTGATCGATAACGATGCCTACCGCCAGGATGCCAATAATGCGGATGTGTTCAAGACCCGATCCATCCTGATAAGCGGTGAAAAGAATGCTATTTTTGATGTCGGCTTTACAGAAGACGATCAGTATTTCATTACCCGAAGCCACGTGAGGACCTGGAGAGATTCCGAACAAAGCAAGATAACGGGTACCATTACACATCTTTGGAAAACAGAGCCCTTTCCGTATATTGAAATGCACAATTCGCCTGCGGAACATCATAATATCTCTATTAGCGGAGGGTATTATATGGTTCCGGTTGCTGGGGATCAGGACGAATTTGTCTGGTTCCATTATGCGCAAATAATTCACGACAAAAAGGATGCTGTTGTGGCTAAATTTCCCGATGCCAAAGGCATTGTTCCAAAAATAACGACAAGCCCCAACGGGAAATTTTTGGTGAACTATCAGGGGATCTTTAACAAGGAAAATGAATTGCTCATAACCTTGAGTTCCTATTTTTTTGATAACTCCGGCATTGCCTATTGTTTTTCGTTGGATGGCAATTTTCTTAAACTGAGTTATCTGGATGGACTTGAGCGAATTTTTGCCCTGGACCCCGAGTTTATTTTGGTACGATTGAATGACCCCGAGATCATGGGAACCATTGCCAGGCTGAGTGAGGAGGATAAAAAACGCTTTCTCATTGAAGTGGATTCGAATTCTGATTAGAATAAACTCCAACGTTGCAACCTTGGGGTGAAAAGTGTTCGACGTCAGCACTAGTTGGACCAAAGCGGGCATTTGAATAAAAGGGATATCTCAAACTTAGTGGAAAGCATGGGATACTAATTAACATTAAATGACATTAAGTACCATTCTGGCTGCATAATTGCATATTTGTTATCCCTAAAGCTGCCTGCTTTAATACATCATCCGGATTTATGGGCTTAAATTCTGTATGAGCGGTATATCCTTACTTTAGGATGCCCCAATTGAAATTGCCCCATTGCCAAGTCCGCATGCTCTCAAAGCATTTGATATGTGAACAATAATATACATCTGTAATAATAAAATGTACTGGAATCAAAACCAAGTTTATATGGAATTGAGCTTTGCGCGTCAATACAATCTAATATTGCGGAAAGATGATTTTTAATTTTTATTCTATAATCAAGGTCGCTTATATAACCCTGTGCCGAATATTTGACCGGTCGCCCTTACCCAATAAGCTACTTCTTGCAATACTATTGATGCCCGTCTTATTTCTCCACGGCTGTGCAGCTATGAGAGAAGTTCTGGAGCAATCTCTGCCGCTTCCAAGCCATCTGGAGGAAAAGATCGAACGAAATGAGTTTGTTGTTGCAAAAGGAGATGATGTCATTGGCCGGTTGGCGGTCGTCAGGCTTGAAAAGGGGGATACGCTGCCGGATATTGCGAGAAACTTCAGTTTGGGAATCAATACAGTCAGTGCAGCTAATCCGGGGATAGATATCTGGGTGCCCGACTCCGGCGAGCGTATCCTGTTGCCTCTGAGCTTTATCCTGCCGGACACCCTAAGAAAAGGTATCGTTATCAACTTGGCCGCCATGAGGCTCTTTTATTTTAAAGCAGACGGCAACCTATTGGCCGTGTCGACCTACCCGGTCGGTGTCGGTACCACAGAGCGACCCACTCCCATGGGCCAGATGTATATAGTGCGCAAGAAGGTCCGGCCGACCTGGTATGTGCCAGCCTCGATTGCTGCAGATCATAGGAACAAGGGGGATCCTCTGCCGGCTAAAGTACTACCGGGGCCTCTAAACCCATTGGGAGAATACGCTCTCTATTTAAGTGAGTCAGGTTATTTGATCCATGGTACCAATAAACCGGCCAGCATCGGTCTCAGGGCAACCAATGGCTGCATAAGACTCTATCCGGAAGACATAAAGAGACTTTTCAAAAACATCCCGGTGAAAACATCTGTGCGTATTGTTAACCAGCCATATCTCGTAGGCCAACGGGATGGAATAGTTTACCTGGAGGTCCATCCGTCCTTTGAAGAATCAGGTTCCGCTGAGTTGGAGAAGGCCTATGCAAAATTGAGGAATATTGAAAAGAAGTCAGGACACTCGTTAGACTGGAAAAAGGTTAAAGAAGTAGTGGCCGAGGCACGGGGGATCCCCGTTCCCATATTCGAGAACCATCATGGAAGTGAAAGGTATGTTACGGAAACCATAAAACTCAAGCACCCGGACAAATTGTATGGCAAACCGGAAATACCGGAACTCAAAACGGACGCGTGGTATGTTCTGGCGGCTACTTTAAGAGACAAGGTTGACGCACAGAGGCTTGCCGCAATTATTAACCATCAGGGTCCGCAAATTCCTGCAAGGGTGTTGTCAACTGGCGATAGACACCGGGTTCTTGCAGGCCCTTTCAATAATATGAGCCAGGCCAAAGACGCAGCAAAGCGCTTGAAAATTGATTTGGAAATAGACGGTATGTTGGTTGAACCTGTAAGAGAGACGCAGCCGATTGCGCTTTTTCTTACACGTTCAAGCCGCATGTCTTATTGAATTATCGTCCTCCGGCACCCGAGACGACCCTGCATTAAGAAATCATGAATTGGTTGTAGTCTAACTCGAACAGAGGTAAATTTTTTACAAAATGTCAATAATCAAGGTGGACATTTTTAGGATGTAACGCGGAATCTTACAGTTCTTCATATGTTAAGGGCTCACTCAAAAATAACTTCACATTTTATACGCCGCTGCATCCCGCCCGACTGCGTTGCGAAAGCTCAGAATATCCAGATATTCCTGCGTTTTCGCGCCTTGCCGGACGGGCGCCTCAACGCCTAAAACTGTGAACTAATTTTTTCGTGAACCCTAAGTAAATCTGAACGGAAAGGAGGTGACTACATTATGAAGAAGAGTCTTTTGGTGATCTCAATGATGCTTGCTCTCGCTATTTCTGTAGGGGGTTGCGCAACAAAAGGTGACATTGAGCAGGTGCAGACCCGGGAAATGGAGATTGGCGCGAAAGCTGATCAGGCGGCTCAGGATGCGCAGGATGCCAAGGCAGCAGCCGATGCGGCCGTGATAAAGGCAAATGATGCGGCGGCCCGCGCTGAAGAAGCTATAAAGAGGGCAGAGGAAAGAGAGCGTATCGCAGCTGAAAAGGAGAAAATCGCAGAGGAAAAAGCAAAACAAGCTGAAGCTGCTTTTCAGAAGTCAATGAAGAAATAAGTCGAAAGGAAGTGGCAAGGTTCTGGGAACCGACCCACTTCCTTTTATTTCTATGGTTTCGTATCGTACCTATAGCAAATGTATAAGAAAAAGGATGGTTTTGCGATCATCAGACCCACTATCAACATGTGCAGAGATGTCTACGGGCAAAGACCAAGGGGGGCTCGGGGAGTGCCTTCGCTTTTGCTTTGCCTGGACCGTGATAATTCCGATCCTTATAATGCGGATGCAGTTACTTTGATGATGGGACTTCAGGCCAGATCAATTTTTCAGGAGGCAAACGATTTTTTCAACCAGGGAAAATACGAGGCTTCTCTGAGCCAATACGAGCAAATTATTGAAAAATATCCCTCGGCCGCGGACAGAGGCCTCTTCGAAATGGGCATTATTTATGCCCATCCCAGGAACGAACTCAAAGACTATAATAAGTCCCTGGAATGTTTCGAGAAACTCGTAAGGGAGTATCCGGATAGCGAATTCAGGCGGAATAGCCAGATGATGATATTTCAAATCCGAAATGTCATTATCAAGGATAAAATAATTGCTGCGCAGCAAACGCAGATTGAGACTTCCCGGCAAGAAATTAAAAGCAGAGAAAACGAGCTTATTGCGCTGCAGGAAAAGATTGAAACCCTTGAACAAAGGATTTTTCTACTCCGGATGCAGCCTGCAGATAAAGTGCTGATAGAAAAAAAAGAGCGGCGATTAACATTGCTTTCAAGGGGCGAGGTGATCAAAATTTACAAAATAGCCCTGGGAGGGGACCCGGTAGGGCCGAAGGAAAGGCAGGGCGATAACAAAACTCCGGAGGGAACCTACATCATCGATTCAAGAAACAGGGCCAGCGGCTATCACCTGTCTCTTCATATTTCCTATCCAAACGAGAAAGACAAAATGCGGGCAAAAAAACTTGGTATTTCTCCGGGCGGAGATATCATGATCCATGGCATCAAAAATGGTTTAGCGTGGATTGGTGCTTTTCATGCAGAGGTGGACTGGACGGAAGGGTGCATTGCCGTTACAGACGAAGAAATAGAGGAAATCGACAATCTAGTTCCAAATGGTACAATTGTTGAGATAAGGCCATAGAAAAATGGATCAAGCAGCACTGGCTTGCTTTTCGGTAGGTAACTTGGTTAAAATTAGTTCTTTTAGATCCGTTTTGCTGGAGGCATTATCGATGTCCATTCCAACCAGTTTATTTTCATCATCATAGTCGAGCGCGACGCCTGGCGACACCGCTCCGCTTTCCGACCTCTCTTTGGCTGATAAATCAATATCCATTGAATCTGTTTCCGGATATTATGATATTCTCACCGCTTAAATGTCCTGTCCGGAATGCACGTCAGCCTGGAGAGCAGGTAACACGCTTATTTCAAGTCCACTAAATGGGTTCTGCGTAGGCTTCCAACCTACGATCGTGGGTGACCAATGTCAGGTCTTCAGAAATTGCCTGTGCGACAAGCATCCGATCGAATGGATCACCTCAGCGGCAGCGATTTCACCTCCCCATAGTATTCCAAAATCTGCCGGCTTTATATCCTTAAACCAAAGGCGGGCATCCGTTCTGAATTTTTCTTGAACGAGCTTGGGTTTAAGGTTTTCCGGGTAGGCCTCTACTGATCGTCTCAACAATTGCTCGGTTTTGAGCAGGTGTCGCCCTTTTTTCGCCAGGTTGATAAGAAAACCGAGCTCTTTGAGCTCGGTTATCACAAAGTCAACCGTTCCTAAAGCGACATTGGCTGCTTTGGCCATATCACGGTAGGGTTGCCTGCTCCATATTCGGAGGAAATTCGATGATAAATTAGATTTATACGAATTTACAATTGATTTTAACTACATGAAATTATATAAATAAAACTGAACCGTAAAAACTATGGAAATTCTAAGGACTGATTTGAAGGATCAAGAAACAATCAGTAAGCAGATCCTGATTGCAGAGAAGGAACTTGCTACTCCTGATGCAAAAAAGGAGGCATTGCAAAACAGAATCAGGCAGCTTAACCACCTGAAGAAATTAATTGCTGATGAACGATTTTCTTTTGACCGGCTGCCTGAATCAGACGTAACAAATAATTCAGCTCAGGAACAAAAATTGCTCTTTTTCGGTCCTTGTTGCGCGGGCGGGACGAACTTAAGGTGACTCTCAATATATTCTTATCAAAGGAACTATGCATGTCACTAAGACCTATAAATACCTACATTCAAAACATGCGACGATCTGGAATAAGACGAATTATGGATAAGGCCACATCTCCCGGTATTGTGCACTTGGAGGTCGGCCAACCTGATTTTCCGACACCTGACCCGGTGATTCGCGCCGCATGTGAAGCAGCGTCTGAAAAAGGCGGTTTATATACCCGCTATACGCCCAACATGGGGTACCTGTCTCTCAGGAAGTCTTTGGTAAAAAAGCTGAAAAATGAGAACAACATAGATACGACTGAAGATCAAATTTTGGTTACTCCCGGAGCCAATTACGGAATTATGATTGCGCTTTCAGTTCTGCTCAATCAGGGCGATGAGGTGCTTATTCCTGATCCGGGATACGTGAATTATACATATCTACCGCCCCAATATGGCGCAGTCGTTGCCAGATATCCGCTTTACGAGCATGAAGGCTTTGTCCCCCGGATCGAAACCATCAATGAGCACATTACGCCCAAAACCAAAGTAATCGTGCACAACAGCCCTTCAAATCCGACCGGTTCCGTCTGTTCGGAATCCTACGTTAAAGAACTATTGGAGATCGCACGTTTTCATGATCTATACCTGCTTTCGGACGAGACATACGAGCACATCGTGTTTGACGGCAAACACTTCAGTCCGGCCCGGTATGATATAGACGGCAGAGTTGTCAGCATATTCAGCTTTTCAAAAAGCTACGCCATGACCGGTTGGCGGGTCGGTTATGTCGTTTCTAATGCAGCCATTTCAAAGGCTCTGGAAAAGCAACAAGAGCTATGTGTGTCCTGTGCATCTTCAATATCCCAAAAGGCGGCAGAAGCGGCATTAGACACAGGCCACAAGCATATCGACCTGATGGTGGCGCAATATCGCCGGCGGCGGGATTTGGCTATGGACATTCTTAAAAAACACGGACTTTATGCTTACACCCCACAGGGCGCTTTCTATGTATTGATTGATATATCTTCTACTGGTATGGATTCTGATACTTTTGCAGACCGTATACTGCGTGATCAACAAGTGGCGCTGGCTCCTGGCGCAACCTTTGGCAATATTGCGGAAAAGTATGTCCGGGTAAGCCTCGCTGTCGATGACAAGGCTGTCATCGAAGGGCTTGATAGAGTTTGCAGCTTCATCAAGTCAAATTCTTAAAATCGAACAAATTTTTTTCTAATAAGGGGGGACAGCTGAATGAAGGCAGTTTTCTATGATGAATTCGCAAAACTACCGACTATCGAAGAATTACCCGACCCGACTCCTGAAGACCATGGCGTCGTCCTTAGGGTAAAAGCAACCGGACTATGCCGAAGCGACTGGCATGGATGGATGGGGCATGATCCGGATATTAAGCTGCCCCATGTACCCGGACATGAGATCGCCGGCGTCGTTGAGGCTGTCGGCAAAAATGTCGCAAAATGGAAAGCGGGTGACAGGGTTACCCTGCCATTTGTTTGCGGCTGTGGAGATTGTCCCCAGTGTTTGTCCGGAAACCATCAGGTCTGCGACAGCCAAACCCAACCGGGATTCACCCACTGGGGCTCCTTTGCAGAATTTGTGGCTGTCCATCACGCCGATATCAATTTGGTGAGAATACCCGATGAAATAGATAACGTCACAGCAGCAAGTTTAGGCTGCCGATTTGTAACTTCGTTTCGAGCAATCGTTGCCCAGGGAAATGTCTCCGCGGGGCAATGGGTTGCGATACACGGATGCGGCGGTGTTGGTTTATCTGCCATAATGATTGCAAGCGCATTGGGTGCAAGTGTGGTTGCAATTGATATCGCTGATGAAAAACTTGAGCTTGCCCGGTCAGTCGGCGCGAATGCAACCCTCAACGCCACAAAATCAAAAGATGTGGTGGAAAGTGTAAAAAGTATTACCAACGGCGGCGCGCACGTATCGATAGATGCACTTGGCAGCCCGGTTACCTGTTTTAACTCAATTGCCAATTTGAGAAAGCGCGGAAAGCATGTTCAGGTTGGACTGATGTTGGCGGACCACAGCAACCCTATCGTACCAATGGATAAGGTGATAGCCAATGAGCTTGAAATTATAGGCAGCCACGGAATCCAAGCCTATAAATATTCAATGTTGTTGGAAATGATTAATTCAGGAAAATTACAACCTCAAAAATTGATTGGGAAAACCATAAGCCTGGATGAGTCACCAGAAGCACTATCCAATATGAATAGTTTTGCCGGAACGGGGGTAACGGTAATCAATAAATTTTAGCGTATCAATTTTACGGTTGATCGCATCGTGTCTTTGCTCAAAGTGAGCAATCCCTTAACACAATCGAGTAACAAAAAAGCCGCAGTTCATAAGAATTGCGGCTTTTTATATCCAAATGGTGCCGAAGGCCGGATATACAAGACAATTAATAATATCAATAAGTTATTAGAAACAAAGTGAGTTTAAACTAGTTTAAGCGAGTTTTTGTACATTCCTGGCCGCATAATCGCATATCAGTCGCATATTTCAATACACGTAAAATCATTCAGTCAGCTCTATTCCCCACAAAATTTGGGTTGTCTGGCCGATCCTGCATTATTTCACGAATAGTAGTGAAACTGACCGGATAAAAATCGTTATTGTCCACCCCGATGTCCCATTGCTTGCCGATGGGCGGCAGTTTGCCATGGGAATGGCCGTATAGCTGCCAGCTGTTGTAGTGTGAGCGAGGCCAAACTCGCATGGCGAAATGACATACAACCACATAATATCCTTCTATTTCCTTCTCCCAGATGACTGTGGCTGACTTTTTCAGCCAATAATCGTGGCTGCCTTTCAGAAAAATATGGGTTCCGTTAAGCTGCCGAATATAATTTTCGGCGAAAGACTTTTTCGAAAGGGTAAAGTCTCCTGCATGAATCACAACATCCTTCGGTCCGACCGTTTCATTGTGGCGTTGAATAATCACGGCATCCATTTCATCAACCGATGTGAAGGGGCGGTTACTATACTTGATGATGTTTGCGTGCCCGTAGTGTTCATCAGCGGTAAAAAAGAAAGTGGGTTTTGTATTCATGCGCTTTTTATAAATTTTATCTTTTGAGAGAGAGACCGGCAAATTAAGACCATTCGGGTCCAGAACTTCGGATTATAGCCAAAATAGGTAAAAGCCGGCGGAGAGGATATTAAATAAAGGGATTATGAAATTAAAAAATAAGAAAGTCGATAAGGAATGCTGATTTATCTTTACTTTTTCAGAAATTCATTTGGATCAATACCAGCTTCTTTGAGAATAGCTCTCAACGTTCCCTCGGGCAGATCTCCTGAGTGGTTGGGTATGGTTGTATAACGGTCGGTTTGTGAATCGTACCAGATTTCATGACTTCCGGCAGCTTGCCGATCAAATGCAAATCCAAATGCTTTCAAACGCTTTATTATCTGTCGGTATCGGAAACCGGCTAATCGTCCCATCGTTACGCATTTACAATCAGAGGGTAGTCGAACGAATCATCTATGGTCGAAAGATTCACTTTTCCGGAACGCTCCGCTTGGGCTTCAATTAACTTGCGTGCAACGTCCCTTGCGATTTCCAATGCCTCAGTTGCTGTCCGGCCCTGAGCCACCAGTCCCTGAATATCCCTGGAGGTCGCCAGATAAACACCATCCGGCAATTTCTTTATATGGATATTGATAATTTTTTCCATGATTTTTCGCCGTTGATATGGATTTTTTTCTATTGATAAAATTTAAATGTTTCTAATAACAGATATTCTAGAACATCGCAATAATAACATATGTAATTGTCATGAAAGGTGGAATGGGGAAAAAGCAACGTCAGGCTGCATTAAACTCTCTTGAATCTCTTCCAGATGATGCTGAAAAAGCGCTCCTCGCTACCGGCCGGTACTTAGGAGAAGGATTCGACGACGAAAGGCTTGATACCTTATTTTTGACTTTGCCGATTTCCTGGAGAGGTACTTTAAATCAATACGCCGGCCGTTTGCACAGAATCCATGAAAGCAAAAAAGAGGTAGTGATTTACGATTACGTGGATTCAAATGTACCGGTTCTGGCAAAAATGTACGATCGGCGACTCAAAGGTTATCACTCCATCGGCTATGAAATCGAGGATGACCAATCCTGAGGAGTGGCTGTTATTCTATCCCAAACGGTGCGAACTTCGAGCCTAAAATCGCATATAAAAAACGGCTTCAGTAACATACTGAAACCGTTTCTCTTTTTTTGGTTGGTGCCGAAGGCCGGACTTGAACCGGCACGGCTTTTGGCCACTACCCCCTCAAGATAGCGTGTCTACCAAGTTCCACCACTTCGGCACGTTAGACCATATAGCTAAACAGAAAAAAGTTTCTCCTACTTCTGCGCCGGCTGGGATTCCTGCGCCGCTGGGATCTGCCGGGGGGACTGCTGTGCTGGCTGAGATTGCTGGGCCGGCTGTGAGCCGCTGCCTTTGGTTGCCGGCGGTGCGCTTGGCGCCTGCTGGACCGGACTCTCAATGGGGGCCGGGGTGTTGCCCACGACGGATGCCCCTCGGTTGTGATGCGTGGAGAGGTAAGCCAGCGCCAGTGAAGTGACCATAAATACAATGGCGGCCCCGGTGGTTGCTTTGCTCAGAAAGGTCGAGGCTCCGGTGCTGCCGAACAGGGTCTGGCTGCCACCGCCGCCGAAAGCCGCACCCATGTCCGCGCCTTTACCCGTCTGCAGCAAAACAATCAAAATCAGCGCGAAACAAACGACAATGTGAAGTATTATCAAAAAAATAGTCATAATGTTAAAATTTTCCTGTCAGGACACGGATGAACACGAATCTGACGAATAGTAAAAGATGGTTTTTCCTATTGGAATAGTTTTCTATGTATATCTGTGAAAATCCGTGTCCGAAATAAATATTATCACGACATTATTTTTATTGAAAATGGACGATCCGGCTGAAGGAATCGGCATCCAGGCTGGCGCCGCCCACCAGCGCGCCGTCGATGTCCGGCATTGCCATCAGTTCCGAAACATTGGCCGGTTTGACGCTGCCGCCGTAAAGAATTCTGACGGAGTCAGCCAGGGCCGCGCCAAAAATGTCATTAATCAACGTACGGATATATTTATGCGCTTCCTGAGCTTGATCGCTGGTGGCCGTCTTGCCGGTACCGATGGCCCAAACCGGTTCATAGGCGATGACCAAAGATCCGAGATCTTCAATAACCCTTTCTTTTAACCCGCCTTTTACCTGTTTGTCAAGTACAGAAAATGTATTACCGGATTCGCGTTCGGATTCAGATTCTCCGATACAGAAAACCGGAATCAGGTCGGCGGCAATCGCGGCGCTGATTTTTTTGTTGACCGCATCGTCGGTCTCTCCGAAATACTGGCGCCTTTCGGAATGGCCGATAATTACGTAACGGCAGCCGGCCGCAACCAGCATCTCGGCCGATATTTCACCGGTATAGGCGCCTTCTTTTTCCCAGTACAGATTCTGGGCTCCCAAGCCGACCCGGCTGCCCTTGAGCACTCTGGAAACCGGGTCCAGGGCGGTAAATACCGGTGCAATCATAACTTCCACATCAGCTGTGTCGGCGACCAGTTCGACCAGCCGGCCGGCGGTTTCCACGGCTGCGGAATTGGTTTTGTACATCTTCCAGTTGCCGGCAATCAGCGGGGTGCGCGTCTTCATCGTTTTTTCTCCTTTTATGTCAGATGACTGAGGCCGGAATTCGCAGAAATTGCCCACGGCTCACGGCGCAAGGCTAAAGGCGCACGGCATAAGGTTTAAAATTGCGAGCACAGCGCAAAGAGCATAGCGCATAGCGTTCAAAGACCAATTTTTCATATGAAATGAAAGGCTTTGCCCTATGCGCCAGGCCCTATGCCATACTTGTCTATGAGCTGTCAGCTATGAGCTTTTAGTTTTTTCTGCCTTCTCAACTTCTGATCTTCTTATCTTCTGTCCCCTGTCGTCCGGCCTTGCCGGCTACAGCTCCTTGCCGACCATCGCGGCCAGGTCGACCATGCGGTGGGAGTAGCCGGTTTCATTATCATACCAGGAGAGTACTTTCACCATGTTTTCGATGACGTAGGTGGTCGGTGCATCCACGGTAGAAGACAGCGAGCAGCCGTTGAAATCAATCGAGACCAGCGGTGCATCGCTGTAGCCCAGGATGCCGGCCAGCGACCCTTCGGAAGCCTGTTTTAAGGCTTCGTTTACGTCTGAGACGTTAATCCCTGCTTTATCAACGGTTGCGACCAGATCCACTATGGATACATTGGGCGTGGGGACCCGGATTGCAAGGCCGTTGAGTTTGCCGGATAATTCCGGCAGCACCAGCGCAACGGCTTTAGCGGCGCCGGTGGTTGTGGGAATCATGGAAAGCGCTGCCGCCCGGGCCCGGCGAAAATCCTTGTGAGGGAAATCCAGCAAACGCTGATCTCCGGTATAGGCATGGATGGTGGTCATCAGTCCGTGCTGCAGCCCGAAGTTTTCAAGCAGCACCTTGGCAACCGGCGCCAGGCAATTGGTGGTGCAGGATGCATTTGAGATGATATGATGCTGCCGGGGATCGTACTGGTTGGAATTCACCCCCATGACGATTGTAATATCGGGATTGCCGGCCGGAGCCGAGATAATCACCTTGCGGGCCCCGGCCGCCAGATGTTTTGAAGCCCCTTCGCGATCCCGGAAGATTCCGGTACATTCGGCGGCGATATCCACTCCGAGATTGCCCCAGCCGATGCTTTCCGGATCCTTCACGGAGCGAATGGCAATTGTTTTATCACCGACCTGGATGCTGTCTCCCTTGGCTTTGACATCCAGATCCAGCTGACCGTGAACCGAATCATATTTTAAAAGATAGGCCATTGTCTCCGAATCGGTTAGATCATTGATTGCGACCACGTCCACGTCCGGGTGTTTCAAGGCGGCTCGCAGGACCATCCGGCCGATTCTGCCGAAACCATTTATTCCAAGTTTGATACTCATATTTCCTCCTTCAGATTTTTCATCATCACAAGCGCGTCTTCTTTCGAATCCGCGTAATAATTATGTCGACGTCCAATCACGTCGAAACCTAGTTTTTGATAAAGTCCAACCGCCGGCGTGTTTGAAGGGCGTACCTCGAGATATGCCGAGGTTGCTCCGCGCCCGGCCCCCATTTTCAGACAGCGTTCAGCGAGCCGGGTGGCGATCCCCTCTCTGCGCCAGGCGGGGGCGACGGCGATTTTTAAAATGTGCAGTTCGTCTGCTGCCAGCCGCAAAAAGGCATAGGCCATCACCTGTTCGCCGACGTCGTTTTCAGATGATTTGACAATAAGGTTGCAGGCATTGCGGCAGGTCAGTTCGCCTTCAAATGAAAGGCGGCCCCAGGGCCTTCTAAACGAACGCTGTTCAATTGCCAGTATCGGTGCAAGTTCATCGGCGCGGCTGATGGTGTCAAGCAGCCAGCTGTTCACGGCTAGCTCCGTTTGTTGCCTTTTAAAATTCCGCTGGCCAGCGATATACTCTTTTTACCGAAAACTTCCAGATCCGCCGCCAGTTGGCCGAGTTCGATATTTTTTTCCCGCAGGTTCACCGCCTGAATGAGAATTGGAAGGTTTACACCGGATAAGACCTCGATGCGGCCTTCCTCCAGAAATGAATAGCTCAAGTTGGAGGGTGTTCCCCCGAACATGTCCGTTAAAATAAGAGCACCTGCTTGCCCTTGCACCTCTTTTAAGCCCTGGGCAATTTTGGCGCGCAATTTCTCTGCGTTTTCACTCAAGTCAATTGAAATCGATTCGATGGCCGCCGGCCGCCGGCCGATAATAAATTCAGCCGCTCCGATCAGGGCCTCGCCAAGTTGGCCATGTGTGACAATAACAATACCAAACATAAATCACCCTGCTAACAATATTTTGGTGGTTGCGGCCCCATTGTCCGCCGGCCGCTTTGCATGCCGTCCAAGGATCAAGACCGACCGGCCGGGTCACCGTTCCGGATAGGATTTCGGAAAGTCCATCTATCCTGAACGGCCAACCCGAAGCTGCCCCACATTCGTCAAATGCATCTTCATGGCCACCGGATCAAAATCGGATCCTTTGCGGTTGACTCCCGGTCGGTTCTTCCTCTTCTGGTTATTACCGGATTGGGTAACTATTTCAATCCTGGGAAGGCTGGGTGCGGTCGCGGTCGCGGTGATTGAGTTCCACTGTTTTCCCCATGGCGCTGATATGCTCGTAAATAGCCCTGGCAATCGTTACCGAACGATGCCGGCCTCCGGTGCATCCAAGTGCAATGGTCAAATAGGCCTTTCCCTCTTTTTCGTACAATGGAATTAAATAGTCAAGAAGATCCAGATATTTACCAAGAAAGACGCGGGTGTCCTCCTGGCCTAAAACGAAATCCTTTATTTCCTGTGTTTCGCCGTCAAGATCCTTTAATTCCGGATTAAAATAAGGATTCACCATAAAACGCACATCCATGATCAAGTCGGCATCGTAAGGTATCCCGTACTTGAAGCCGAACGATAGAACATTGATGCGCATCGGCACATTTTTTTTGCTTTTCTGAGCGACGTCCAGAATTTTGGATTTGAGCTGGTGGACATTAAATTTGGAGGTATTGATCACCAGATCCGCCACCGACCTCAAATCTTCCAGCTGTTTTTTTTCCTCTCGAATGCCGACCAGCAGACTTTTGCCGGTTGACAGCGGATGCTGTCGGCGTGTTTCGCTGTATCGCTGAATCAGGATTTCTTCATCGGCCTCTAGAAACAGAATTTCGAAATAGTAGTCTTTTTGCTTGAGCTCACTGAAGACGGCGTTGTATTTGGTTAGAAAGCCTCTTTCGCGCAAATCCATTACCAGCGCTACGCCGGCTATTTCAGAATCGCGCTCTATCGGCATTTCCAGAAACTTGGGCAGCAGATCCACCGGCATATTGTCGACGCAGTAAAAGCCGGCATCCTCCAAGGCGGCCATCGCCGTGCTCTTTCCCGATCCCGAAAGGCCCGTGATTATGAATATGACCTTGTTTTTCACTTTACATCATATAATCCCGCTAAAACTCTTCATCCTCCTCTTTGATGATGCCGAATATTTCGTCCCCATCCGAGGCATTCAGCAGCCTCTCTTTGAAAGGCTCGTTTTTTAGGATTCTCGATATCCGCGCCAGCAGCTTCAGGTGCAGACCGGTAGAGTTTTCAGGTGTGACCAGCAGAAAAAAGATATGGGTCGGTTTGCCGTCCAGTGATTCGAAATCTACACCCTTGCGGCTCAGGCCAAATCCTAATACCAGCGATTCAAGATTTTTCATTTTGCCGTGCGGAATTCCGATCCCGCCGCCGATGCCGGTGCTGCCAAGCCGTTCTCTTTCCAGCAGGACCTTGACCAGATCCTCCTGATTGACCTTGGCAATTGCAGCCACCGGTGCCACAAGTTCTTCAAGAATGCCCTTTTTATTTTGGGCCTTCAGATCACCCAGAATCGCTTCCTTATGTAACACATCGCAAATTTTCATGTCATCCTAACCATGCAATAATCCGGCTCGACCAAAAGGCGGGCGAACCGGATAATTTAAGATACCCTTCATGAGAGGGTAGAAAATAATCATGAACTGGGCTGAATCAAGCCAAAGTGACCGTCGCGGCGTCGATATAACACATTTATCTGATCGGATTTAGCGTTGGTGAACACCAGAAAATTATCTTCGATCAAATCCATCTGCAAAACGGCCTCATCGATATCCATCGGTTTGTATTCGATGTTCATAACTTTTATTTGTCTTTCCGTGTCGTCTTCCGGCAGAATTCTTTCATCCTCAAGCATGGAGCGACTGCGATTTTTGGAAGAAGTTCTGCGTTCCCTTATTTTCTGCTTGTTTTTTTTGATTTGTTTTTCAAGTTTGTCAAGGACCATGTCAATGGCCGAATACATGTCGTTGGTTTCTTCTTTCCCGTTGATGCTAAGCCTATCGCCGGCTATGTTTATTTCGGCCGTGTGCCTGAATTTTTCAACCGTAAGCACCACATTGGCCTCAGCCGGATTATCAAGATATTTGTCTAAGCGTTCCAATTTATCAGCAACATAAGATTTCAAATGATCAGAAGAATCAAGATTCTTGAATGTTACGGATGTCTGCATGCTTTTAGACCTCCCTATATTTGTTTGCGTTTATTGGATGGTAATACTCTTAACATCTCCCGATATTTGGCAACAGTCCTGCGGGCAATATGGATTTCATCCTTTTTAAGAAGCTGGGCGATTTTATCATCGCTGTATGGTTTTTTGGGATCTTCGCTTAAGATGATTTGTCTGATTTTATCCTGAACACTGGCCGAAGCGATGGTTCCGCCGTGAGCCCGCCGGATGGAGCTGTTGAAAAAATATTTCAGCTCAAAAATCCCCTGGGGAGTAAATGAATATTTATTGGTTGTCACCCGGCTGATGGTGGATTCGTGCATCCCGATATCTTGGGCAACGTCTCTGAGCACCATCGGCCTCAGATAAGCAATTCCCTTATCGAAAAAGTCCCGCTGGAAACTCAGAATGCTCTCCATTACCCGGTAAATGGTTTTTTGACGTTGATGAATACTTTTAATCAGCCAGGCGGCCGACCTCATTTTATCCTGGATGTAGTCTTCAGCATCACCGGAAATCTTTTTGCCGCGACTGATGGAATTTTTGTAAAAAGAGTTCACCCGCAGTTTCGGCATGCCGTCGTCATTGAGCAGGATGACGAAATCGTTTTCGAGTTTATATACGTATATGTCCGGATTTATGTATTGCGGGGTATCATCGCTAAACTCCCGGCCGGGCTTGGGTTCCAGGTTTTTGATTACATTGATCGCGGAAACCACCTCATCCATGCTCTTTTTCAAAGCCTTGCAAATAGCCTTGTAATTTTTCTTCTCCAGATGCTGAAGATGGTCGCTGATGATGTCGGTGATGATGGAATTTTCAAACCCCAGATATTTGGCCTGAATCAGAAGGCATTCACGCAGATCCCTGGCACAAACGCCGATGGGATCAAAAGTCTGCATAAGGACTAATATCTGCTCGACCTTTTCAACCGGTGATCCACTCACTTCGGAGAGTTCTTCAGGCGTTACGTCCAGATAACCATCTTTATTCAAATTGCCGACGATGAGACTGGCGATGCGCTCTTCTTCCATGGTCGGCTTGGTCATGATAAACTGCCAGAGCAGGTGGTCGTTGAGGGATTCTTTGCGGGCGATAAAGGACTCAAACCGGGGGCTGTCCTTGTCCTCGGCTTCGAAGTGAACCCGACCGGGAGTATTATATTCATCCAGGTAATTGCTCCAATCAATATCCTGTTGGAGCTTTTCTTCAATGGTAACTTCTTTGGCGGCGGGAGCTTCGGTGGAAACATTCTCCGTTTGTTCTACCAGATGATCGGCAGCGGCGCTTTCCGGAATTTCCTCCAGAGCCGGATTTTCTTCCAACTCCGTGCGAATTGTTTCCATCAGCTCCAGCCTGGACAACTGCAGCAGCTTGATCGCCATTTGAAGCTGCGGTGTCATGATAAGCTGCTGGGTTAATTTGAGTTGTTGTCTCAGTTCAAGTGCCATTTTAGCTGCTGCTGTCGTTTTGTCTTTGAATTTTTAGGATAATCAGTCTTATTTGTGCCGTCAATAATATCCGTTTGCCGGTCCGGGCGACGTGGCCATCGAAATACGTAATTTTTTTTATTTTAGATGAATTGACTTAAAATTGCAACCATTTCAAAATTGGAGTCTGATGTCCGATACGAATTTTGATTTTTTTTCCGGCGCAATTCCTCTGTCCAACCTAACACGATTATAGGTATTGCTGTCAATGTTTATCCGCCCCGCCAAGCGACATAAAATTGCGCGAAATCAAGGTGGAAACATTTCCGTTCAAAGCGATCTGGTTGTTCTTTAAATCATATTTCAAGGAGTTCGCAAAGATCTCGGCATCCGCACCCGATATGTGCACCGGAAGGTCGCTGAAGATCAAACGCTCGTTGTGTCTGTAATTCAAGCGTTCCGTCTTCATCCGGTAATTTTCATTCCTTATCACAACATTGCCTGAAAATTCAATGTCATTTGTCGCGGTGTTTAATATCGCCTGGTCGGCATCGAGGTAAACTTCACGATTATCTTCCAGATAATAGGTTATAAAAACTTTTTTTAAAACCGCCTTTTTTTCGTTTTCGATATAATCCGCCGACCCGGCTTCCAGACTCCATTCTTTTCTGCCATCCCGGTTAGCCGTTTGCCGGATTTTGCCCAGAGACAGGTCGGATCCGTTTTTGATGGAGGATAGCAGCATTTCAGGCGCGCTGGACACCTGGCGGTAACCAATAAAGATCGCCACAATCGTACCGATAACAATCAGTATGACGACCAGTAAAAAAATGCTTAATTTTTTGATTCTTAATCGAGGCAAAACAATATTTAAAGTTCAGGTTTCAGTGTCCAGGTCTTTTGTTTAACAGGGACGATCACAACGATCACAACCATCTAAACCATCTAAACCATCTCAACGATCCTAACAGATCCTAACGATCAAAACCTTCTTAACGACCTCAATCATCTCAACAATCGCCTGCAACATCAACAATTATCTTTTCCCAACTCCCCCGGGCTTTCAACAGCGCTTCACATACCTCTCTGACTGCGCCGCAGCCCCCCGGCGCCGATGTGATCCAATCCGCATATTTTTTAACAAGTTCGTGGGCGTCGGCGACGGCAATGGACAATCCGATCCGCCCCATCAGGCCAAGATCGGGTATATCATCCGCAACGTAAGCCGTCTGGTCGGCGTCCACTCCCGTCTGGGCAACGATCCTTTCAAGCAGTTGGCCCTTTTGCCGAACCCCCTCATACAAATACGCAATTTCAAGATCCCGGCAGCGGTGATGCAGGGCATCTGATTTTCTTCCGGTCACAATGCCGACCTTGATTCCAGCCGCCATGACCAGCTTTATGCCAAGGCCGTCTCTGACATTGAATTCTTTGACCTGGCTGCCCGCATCACTGTAAATGATCCTGCCGTCGGTGAGAACACCGTCCACATCCAGCAGAAGCAGTTGGATATTCTTTAACTTTTCAGGCCCTTTAAGTTGCATGCTGTTTGACTTTATCTATCAGGCTGGGCATTCGGATCCCTGAATGGGATTGACTGTTCGGTGAATGGATTTAAGCTGGGCTAATAGATCATAAATGGTGTCGAGCTTCAGGGAATTGGGGCCGTCACACAGGGCCCGCTCGGGTTCCGGGTGAACCTCCATGAAAATACCGTCCACCCCTGCCGCAACAGCTGCTTTGGCCAGCATGGGAGCAAAATCACGCTGCCCCGCTGAGCTGGTACCCGCCCCCCCGGGAAGCTGCACGCTGTGAGTAGCATCAAAAATGACCGGATAGCCGGTCCGGCGCATTATCATAAATCCTCGAAAATCCACCACCAGGTTATTATAGCCGAACATGGTACCGCGCTCGGTAATGAGAATCCGGCGGTTTCCGGTTGAAGTGATCTTTTCCACTACATTGGATATATCCCAGGGCGCCAGAAACTGTCCTTTCTTGATGTTCACCGGTTTGCCGGTTTGGGCGACGGCGGTAAGGACATCGGTCTGACGACACAGTAAGGCCGGGATCTGAATAATATCCAACACCCGGGCCGCTGCATCTATTTCGCTGATGCGATGAACATCGGAAAGGATGGGGACATCAAATTCTTTTTTAATTTCGGCCAGAACGCTGAGTCCATCGACCAATCCCGGCCCCCGGAAAGAATTTACCGATGTCCGGTTGGCTTTATCATAGGAAGCTTTGAATATAAATGGAATCTGCAGCCCGGCGGTAATCTCTTTGAGCTCAGCGGCAATCCCCCGGGTGGTTTCATAATTTTCGATCACACAGGGTCCGGAGATCAGAACCAGGGGGCAGCCCTGGCCGAGAACAATGCTGCCTATTTTAATTGGGTGCGACATTTTTTGTTTGTTGAGTTTGTTGTGTTTGTTATGATCGTTGAGATCGTTATGATCGTTTGGATCGCCCCTTGGATCGGCCTGCCGCGCCGTAGCCTCGCGCGAAGGCGGGTTGGGATCGATTAGACAGTTTAATGTTTCCGTTTCATCCCTTTCATCCTCTCAATTTTCGTTTCTCCGTCTCGCCGAATCCCCGTCTTACCCTCCCACCTTCTATTTTCCATCGCCTACATCCAGTATCGAGCATCCAGTATCCAGCATCCGGCTCCCCCCATAGTCATCCCAAATTATCGTGCCGTCTGTCAAAAGTCAAGAAACGAAAACAGGCCTTGATTATCATTGATATAGTTGCTATTTATTCAACTTTAACTAATCAAAACGTATAATGTGGACGACATGAAAACTGAGAAAAAAAAGAATGCCAGACTGTGGCTGATTATCATCGGGTGTGTGATCATCATCCTGCCCCTTGCATGGTTTTTAATGGTTCGCCTGGAAGGGCAGGAACCAGTTGTGGAAGTGGATCTGCTTTCGCCCTATCTGGGCCGCTCACAGGAGCTTACCGTATCCTTGTCCGATATCAAAAGCGGTTTGCGCAGTCTGTGGGTCGGGCTGCTGAAGGACGGCAAGGAGACCGTTCTGTACGATAAGGGGTTCCCTTCCGCCGGTGTGTTGAAAGGCGGAAGTGTCCATGAAACCTCGGTCAAAATACCGGTAGTACCCAAGGATTTGGGATTTTCCGACGGCAAGGCTACTCTGCGCATGGTGGTGCGGGATTATTCGTGGCGGGATTGGTGGAAGGGCAATAGAGCCTATGCCGAAAAAGAAGTCGTCATCGATACCCGGCCGCCCGGGATTGAAGTCTTGAGTCTCGCTCACAATATCAACCAGGGCGGGGCGGGTTTGGCGATTTTTCGCACCTCCGAGGATTGCTCCCAAAGCGGTGTGCAGGTCGGAGACAGATTTTACCCCGGCCATAAGGGTTATTTTAAAGATGGGCATGTCTATCTTGCGTTTTTTGCCCTCGGATACGACCAGGGGACCGATACCGCCATCCATATAATAGCCACCGACCTGGCCGGCAACCAGGGGCAGGGCGGTATGAATTATCACATCCGGCGTAAGGTTTTCAGAAAGGATCGCATTAACATAACCGATGATTTTATAAACAGCAAGCTGCCGGAATTTGCGGCCGAGATTCCGCAGGATGCAAAATTGTCGCCGGTGGAAAAATTTTTGACTATCAACCGGGATCTTCGAAAATCCAATTACCAGCAAATTGTCGAAGCCTGCCGCAATTCCAGTAACAAACTATATTGGCAGGGGGTGTTTTCAAGACTGCCGAATGCCGCCAGCCGGGCGCGATTTGCGGATCACCGCACCTATTTTTACAATGGAAAGGAAATTGACCGGCAGGTGCATCTGGGAATTGATCTGGCTTCGCTGGCCAACAGCCCGGTGCCGGTTGCCAATGCCGGCGTTGTTGTCCTGGCCCGCCCCCTGGGAATCTACGGCGGTACGGTGATTGTCGATCACGGCTTCGATTTGTTCAGCATGTATTCGCATCTAAGTTTCATTGCTGTTAAACCGGGCGATCATTTAACCGCCGGCCAGATTCTGGGCCGCACCGGCCACACGGGCCTGGCCGGCGGCGATCACCTGCATTTCAGCATGATCGTCCATGATACATTCGTCAATCCGGTGGAGTGGTGGGATGAACATTGGATCCAAAACAATATCCTGTCAAAAATTGAGCAGGCCAAAAGCAGCCTAAAGCAGGAGTGACGGTGCATGAAGAAGCACAAGGTCGGCAAAACGATCCAGCAAATCAATCAGAAAATAAAGTCCGGCGAGGTGGTCGTCGCCACGGCCGAAGAGATCATTGATATTGTCAAAAAAGAGGGACCCGTTGAAGCTGCGCGTCAGGTGGATGTGGTCACCACCGGGACCTTCGCTCCCATGTGTTCATCCGGCGCCTTTATCAATTTCGGTCATTCAACTCCCCCGATCAAAGCATCAAAGGTGTGGTTGAACAGGGTGCCTGCTTACGCCGGCGTCGCGGCGGTGGATTGCTATATCGGGGCGACGGAAGTCGCTGAAGACGATCCGTTGAACAAAGTATATCCCGGAGAATTTAACTACGGCGGAGGGCATGTCATTCAGGATCTGGCTGCCGGGAAAAAAGCTCCATCTTAAGGCCACGGCTTACGGGACCGACTGCTATCCCAACCGCCTGGTGGAAAAAGAAATTACACTGCGCACCCTGCCGCAGGCCACTCTATGCAATCCGAGAAACGGGTATCAGAACTATAACTGTGCCGTCAATCTCACCAATAAAACCATTTACACCTACATGGGCGCTTTGAAACCCAGAGCAGGCAACGCCAATTACTGTTCGGCCGGTCAGTTGAGCCCTCTGTTCAATGATCCGTATTATAAAACCATCGGTCTCGGCACACGGATTTTTTTAGGGGGCGGAGAAGGGTATGTGACCTGGCATGGAACCCAGCATAAGCCCTCCGCAAAAAGATCTCCCAAAGGGATTCCTCTGACACCGGCCGGAACTCTGTTCCTTATGGGGGATCTAAAACAGATGAGTCCGCAGTGGCTGGTCGGGGTCAGTATTCAGGGGTACGGATGCTCATTGGCAGTCGGTTTGGGAATCCCGATTCCGCTGTTGAATGAAGAAATCGCGGCTTACACAGCCGTGTCCGATGACGAGATTTTCACTCAAATCATCGATTATGGCAGTGACTATCCCAAGGGCATCTCCAAAAGCTACGGTCAGGTGAGCTACGCTGAACTCAAAAGCGGCTGGATAAATATCAAGGGCCAGAAAGTCCCAACAGTTCCTCTGTCCAGTCTGGTAAAGGCCCGTGAGATTGCAGATATTCTGAAAAAAAGGATTTCCGAGGGAAAGTTCCTGCTGGGAGAACCGCAGTTCACGCTGCCGAACTAATTACTCCGCCCTCAAGAACAGCATATGCGGGATGAAATTTGCTCTTCTTTGACAATTGAAGAAAGTTGCCAGATCGGAGGTCCGGCGGATTAATTATTTAATGCTGCGCATTGTTTTATTCTAAAATTGAAAAGCCTGGTCCGCTGGGTAGGACTATTTACTTATGTTGCAGACCTTACGATCCTTTATCGCGATTGAATTGCCGGAAGCGGTCGGTTCCCTGCTGGAAAAGGTCCAGCAGGATCTTAGGGCCTTGCACCTTAAGGCCGGATGGGTGCGGCCCCAAAACATCCATCTGACCCTCAAGTTTTTGGGCAATATCAAGACCGATGACATCGATAATATCGGCGTGGCCATGAAGGCCGCTGCAGAAGAATTCGAGCCGTTTACCCTGACCGTCGGCGGGATCGGCTTTTTCCCGGGCATCAAGCGACCCCGGGTCATCTGGGTCGGCGTCGGCGGACAAACGCAGAACCTTTTCGCTTTGCAGCGCAGTCTGGAAGACCGGCTGGCCGCGGCCGACTTCCCGAAGGAGAAACGATCATTCAAAGGACATTTAACGCTGGGGCGCTTCAGGGACGGGCCGGATCCCGCTGTGATCCGCCGGATCATTCAGGAATACACGGATTTCGGCAAAGAAGAATTCCAGACCCGGCGGATCGTGTTGTTTAAAAGTGATTTGAAGCCTTCGGGGACGGTTTATTCACAGCTGCTGCAGGCCGGTCTGAAAAATGAATATTGAAAACTGTATATTGTATATTTGAGGAATTCGCTGTGCTCAGTTTTTTTTTAAAATTCGATTTGATGGCATACCTTAATTCGTCATTCGTCATTCGTCATTAGACATTTCCTATGGGAGGAGAAAATATGTCTACTTCAGCAGATAAAGAAAAGGCCTTGGAATCAGCTCTGGCTCAGGTGGAGCGCCAATTCGGCAAAGGGGCCATCATGAAACTGGGCAGCAAGGAGGTAATGGAAGTGCCGGTAATCTCTACCACTTCCCTGTCCCTGGATAAAGCGTTGGGTATCGGAGGATTGCCCCGGGGCCGGGTGGTGGAAGTTTTCGGGCCGGAAGCCTCCGGTAAAACAACTCTGGCGCTGCATGCCGTGGCGGAAGCTCAGCGAAAGGGGGGTATTGCGGCCTTTATTGATGCCGAGCATGCCCTTGACGTCGCTTATGCCAGAAGACTGGGCGTCAATTGCGATGAACTGCTGGTATCGCAGCCCGATACCGGTGAACAGGCCCTCGAGATTACCGACATGCTGGTGCGAAGCGGGGCTATGGATGTCATCGTAATCGATTCGGTGGCGGCACTGGTTCCGCGGGCTGAAATAGAAGGTGAGATGGGGGATTCACACATGGGACTGCAGGCCAGACTGATGTCTCAGGCCCTCAGAAAATTAACCGGTTCCATCGGTAAAACCATGACAACCGTCATCTTCATTAACCAGATCCGCATGAAAATCGGCGTTGTTTTCGGTAACCCGGAAACCACGACGGGCGGCAATGCCCTGAAATTTTACGCGTCGGTCAGACTCGACATTCGACGGACCGGGTCCATCAAGGACGGTCAGGAAGTCGTAGGAAACCGAACCCGGGTGCGAGTGGTCAAAAACAAGATGGCACCGCCGTTTACCGAAGCGGAATTCGACATTACTTACGGTGAAGGAATTTCAAGAACCGGCGATCTGGTGGATGTGGGAGTAGATGCCGGCATCATTGACAAGAGCGGTTCCTGGTATTCCTACAACGGAGAACGCATCGGCCAGGGACGGGAGAATGTTAAACGATTTCTTTCGGAAAACCGGGATATTTACGACAGCCTTTATCAAAAAGCCAGAGAGGCCCTGGGGTTTGTAAAAAAAGAGCCCGAAGCGGCTGTGGCAGAGGCTAAGTGATGAAAGACAGAGGACAGAAGTTATGAAGCGAAGAAGCTAAGAAGCTGAGCGGCTGGGAACGGCGCACGGCCCACGGCACAAGGCGCAAGGCAAAAATAACGAAGGCGGGGAGGTGTGTAGCACCTTACACCTTACACCTTACACCTAATACCTTATACCGTGCACCGTGAGCCTTGATCCGAACGCCCTGCGCCGTATTCTATCAACTATCAACAATGAACTATCAACCGTATAAACTCAACAAACACAACAAACTCAACGAACACAATATACTCAATAAACACGCTACAGCGCGCAACGGAGCTTTTAATGACAGGCAACGACACCCGCCGAGAATTTCTGGAATATTTTCAAAAACACAACCATCAGATTGTGCGAAGCTCTTCCCTCGTTCCCCAGGAAGACCCCACGCTGCTTTTCATCAACGCCGGGATGGTGCAGTTTAAGCGCGTTTTTCTGGGCGAAGACAAAAGGGGCTATGTGCGGGCTACCACCTCACAGAAATGTGTGCGGGCCGGCGGCAAGCACAATGATCTGGAGAATGTCGGCTATACGGCCCGCCACCATACTTTTTTCGAAATGCTGGGCAATTTTTCATTTGGCGATTATTTCAAAGCGGGCGCCATCGAGTTTGCCTGGGACCTTTTGACCAACGGGTATGGCCTGCCGGCGGACAAGCTGTGGGCCTCGGTTTACCTTGACGACGACGACGCCTATGATCTCTGGCACAAAACCGTCGGTCTGCCGCAAGATCGTATCGTAAGACTCGGGGAAAAGGATAATTTCTGGTCCATGGGGGATACGGGCCCCTGCGGACCCTGTTCGGAAATTCTGATCGACCGCGGTGAACAATTCGGCTGCGGCCGGCCGGAATGTACCGCCGGCTGTGAGTGTGACCGGTATCTGGAAATCTGGAACCTGGTTTTCATGCAGTTCAACCGTGATGAAGCCGGCAATCTGACGCCCCTGCCCAAGCCCAGCATTGATACAGGTATGGGGCTGGAACGGATCGTATCCATCATTCAGGATGTGCCCACCAATTTTGACACGGACCTCATCCGGCCCCTCATTGAAAAAACCGAAAGCCTGGCTGAAAAAAATATGGCAGAATCCCGTGAGACCGAGGTGGCCATGAAAGTTATCGCCGACCACAGCCGGGCCGCCGCTTTTCTCATCGGTGACGGCATCCTGCCATCCAACGAAGGTCGGGGATATGTTCTGCGGCGCATCATGCGTCGGGCCATCCGTTTCGGGCGCAACATCGGGCTGCACAAGCCGTTTCTGTTTCAAACCGCCGAAGTCGTCTTTGATATCATGAAACAACCGTATCCCGAGCTTCACGATGCCGCCGCCTTTATCACCAATGTGATAAAAAATGAGGAGATTCGGTTTCTGGAAACCCTGGATACGGGCATGAAATTATTAAATGACACTCTGTCCGAGATTAAAGCCCGCGGCCGGGACGAAGTGCCCGGTGAGGTCATCTTCAAACTGTACGACACATACGGGTTTCCGGTGGATATTGTGCAGGATGTCGTGCGGGATGAAGACATGCGTCTGGATATGGCCGGATTCAACCAAGCCATGGACCGGCAACGGGCGCGATCGCGATCGGTGGCGACGTTCGACCATATCAGCGAGGCCTATAAAAACCTTTCAGCCAAGGGTGCCAAGCCCGAGTTTGTGGGCTACGATTCCTTGACGGCCGAATCCACCATACTGGTGATCGTGGCCGATGGTGAAGAAATCACCGAAGCTTCCGAAGGCCGGCAGATTGAAGTCGTAACCGAAATTACTCCGTTTTATGCCGAGTCCGGCGGACAGGTCGGCGATACCGGAACCATAACCGCATCCGATGGCGAGATGCAGGTGCTCGACACGGTTAAAGATCCCACCGGGCTTATTATTCACAAATGCAGGGTTCTGGCGGGACGGGTCCGCAAAGGCCAGGCGGTCTCCTTAAAGGTGGACGGAACCAAGCGGCAGGCTACGGCCCTGAATCACACGGCCACTCATATTCTGCATGCAGCGTTGCGCCGGGTATTAGGCGACCATGTTAAACAGGCCGGCTCGCTGGTGGCGCCCGACCGGCTGCGGTTTGATTTCACGCATTTCTCCCACGTTGAGCCGGATACGGTGAACGCCATCGAAAGACTTGTCAATCAGCGCATCCGCGAAAACGTTTCCACCTCCACAGTGGAAATGGATGCCGAAGATGCTTTCAAATCCGGTGCCACCGCCCTTTTTGAAGAAAAATACGGCGATCGCGTTCGGGTTGTTTCATTGCCCGACTTCAGCAAAGAACTCTGCGGCGGGACCCATACCGATCGTACCGGCAACATCGGGCTTTTTATAATTGTAAGTGAATCCAGCGTGGCATCCGGGGTCAGAAGAATTGAAGCCCTGACCGGCGAAGCTGCGCTGGCTTACAGCCAGCAGAATGCTAGGATTCTGCTGGAAACCGCCCACCTGATTAAGGAGCAGACGTCCGGCATCCCCCGCCGGGTCAGGAAAATGCTGTCGGATATCAAAGCCTATGAAAAAGAGATCGCAGGGTTAAAAACCAGGCTGGCTTCCGACGACAGGGACACCGCGCCGGATGCCGTAAAATCAGTAAACGGCGTTAAGGTCGTGGCCAAAAGTGTGGCCGTGGATACGCCGGCGGCCCTGAGAAATCTGGCCGATCAGTGGAAGGATAAGATCAAATCGGGTATTGTTGTTCTGGGAAGCAAATCCGATGCGAAAGCCATGCTGATCGTTGTGGTCACGCGGGATCTGACCAATAAATATCATGCCGGTAATATCGTTAAACAACTGGCGGCCGTGGTCGGCGGCAGCGGCGGAGGCAGGCCGGATATGGCCCAGGCCGGCGGAAACAAACCGGAAAATCTGGATCAGGCGCTGGAAAAGGTCTATGAGGTGGTCTCAGGAATGTCGAATGACAAACCTTTGGAATGACGAATGACGATTGACGAATGAATAATAAAGGAATTCTGTCGTTTTATATTGGAACTATTGCTATGAAGAAAGGTAGAGCGACACGCGGCGCAAGCGCCTGCGCTGCGCGAGCGACTTCCACCATTCATCATTTGCCATTCGTCATTCGACATTCCTAGTGCGGATCTCATTCTTGGCTGATTCGATCCAGCCGAGCGTTCGTCGGACCTGCGCGGCGTGGCGCGGCTCTTCCGACAGATCGGTAAACAACTTTTGTCGCTTGCCGATTTCGTCCAGCAGGACGAGATCCTCCTGCTGACCGATGCGCCCCAAGGTTCGAAATAAAACGGTCAAATGTTGCAGGAGACCTGGTATATATTGCCGGCTGGCCCCGAGTTGGTAGACTTTGGCGGCCGGATCGCCATAATCGTTGAGGGCGCCCCGGATCACGGCAGCAGCCGTTTTGCCGCCGATGAGTGCCAGAAACATATGCACCTCGCGTTCAAGCGCCAGCAAAAATCGAATCGGAAACGAATTTTCATCCGATCCGTCCAGTTCAAACGACGTTAAAAGCTTTTTACGGATGGTAATAACCTTTTCGATAAATTTCTTTTGCTCGCCGTTCACCTTCCATGCGGCGTAGTGGGTTACGCTTTTATCCAGTCCGACCTGCACCCGCAGAACTTCTTCCGGCGTGATTTCGATATCCATGTTGAGCTCTTGGTTGTAGGTGCGCAGGAATTGGGTCGCCAGCATCATCGCATTGCGGTCCGGATAGGTTACCCCGGCGGGATCGAGTAGAAAGTCGGAAATCAGGGTCTTGATTGCCTGCTTGGGTTGCTGAATTTCTTTTAACAACAGCTGCAGCGAATTTAGAAACGGCAGACGATTACTGCGCCGCGGTGTTTCTCTCAGAAATTCCCACAATATATCAAATATCCGCTTTGGGTAGCGGGCAAATTCGGAAATGTTTTTCTCGAATAGGGCCCTTTGGAAGTTTCCCTGGCGATCAAAACACAGTTTAAAGATTTTGGTGATCTCTTCCGCTTCCTTATTCGGAATGTTAAAGGCCTTGGACAAGCGGTCGACATCCTGGGCTGTGAATTCCGCATCCGGCCGGAAGGCAGCCCTTGCTTTTTTTCTCGTATTGGATCGCTCTTTGGATGATTCGATGATGTTTACGAGATTCTCATTCGCCTTGCCGATGATTTTTTCGTCTTCTCCATCCCAGATCTTGATTTCATCATCCTGCACTACCAGATCTTCAAGAACTTCGGCCGGTATCTGATCTACCCCGGTCTGGATTTTCTTAATGACCTGCTGTGCAAACTCTTTGCTGCCACTTTTCTGCAAAGACGACAAAAGATCGGTAAGCAGATGGAGTCGATCTTCCAGGCCTTCCATTTCCAGCTGGCTGTAATCATTGCTGAAAATGGTGTGCATGACCCGTGCACCGGTTTCAGGAGAGCCGCTGTAGGTGTCCTTCACGAATCTGGCGATACTCGCTTTCAGGACTGTCGGATCCGTTGCCCCGGTGGGGCGAGGGTCAATACCGCCGCCTTCGCCATTGACCACGCCGACGCCCTGGCCGGCGTCCCCGTCAGAAACAACGCCGGCAGCAAGGCCGCCTCCGTCATCAGCTACAAGTCCGGTGCCCTGGTTGCCGGCCCCGTAAGCTGCAAGCCCGCTGCCTTGGCTGCCGCCCCGCTCAAGTGCAACGCCGGCGCCCTGGCCACCACTCCCGCCCTGGTCCACGCCGGTTGCCCGGCCGGCGGCGGATGGTCCGCCGCGTCCACCCCGGCCGCTGCCGATGCTTGCAGCACCTGTTTGGGCAGCACCCGTCTGAGAGGGTCTTTCGCTGTTGACCTCGATCGGAGGCCTCGCCAGTTTCTGGCGCAGGCTTTTGATATTGAAAATAGTTTTATAAACATTGCCACTTCGCAGACCGGTTGGGGCCAAATCCGGCCGGTTCCTCAGGGTCGAGACTTTTTGAACCATTTCCTGCATGCTAGCCGGACCGATGTCATTTAAGGCGGCCAACATGGTCAGATTGGGATCCGGTTGTTGATATTCATTTAAAATCGCCGTTATGGTGCGCTTGCCGGCGCCGGTGGCAATTTCAATGGGGGCGTCATCTGAGACCGCTTTCTTGTACCGGGAGATGATGCGCAGGCAAATATGCATTCTTTCCAGTTCGGCATCGGATGAACCTGGAATTTTAATAGAAATCGTTTCGATACCCTGGGTTGAAAGCACTTCAAAGGCTTTAATCAATCGCCCCTCTATATGTTTGAGTCGGATTCCCATGCGCTTGATGACGGCAGCGGTGGCAGCGGCATCCACATTCAGATCGCCGAAGCGAATGACATAATCGGCCTTCGAAGACACTTTGGCGCTATGGGAACCGCGGTAAAGTATTCTGACAAGACCGTCGTGGCCGGGCATCTGATTGAGGTCGCGCAGAATATTGACGAGATTTTTGAAGGTGTCTTTCTCCGCCTTGACGCCTTCCCAATAGTGTGCGTCGCGAAACGAGGCGTTGAGCAGGTAAACCAGATCGACTAAAAGAATACGCCATTGATCCTTTTTTTCCGTCGATGGCAGATTCACACCGGTTTGGTTGACGGGTTTCACCACGGCCGGCGTTGCCCCCGCACCAGACCCCAAGCCGCCCAGTTCTTCAAGAAGTTGATCAGTTGAATCGTTCATCCGGAGCCCAATCCATTTTGTAAAATTTCAGGCCTAAATTTGGCGTCTTTATTTACCTGCTCAAGATTTCATTACCCCGGAAGCCGCTTGGAGTGCTTTAAAACATTTTGTCCTACAATCGCAGTGGGTTTTGAAACCATCCCGGCTACAATAAGCATAGTTGAATATAGCCCCAGTGTCAATCACGCAGGATAATATAGCTCAGGCAGTTTCGCCTAAGATCTTGATAAATAAGAATTCCTGGAAATGAATTTACCTGCCTTTCAACACATCGATCATGGTAAAAACTTTGCCCCGGGCACCTGCTTTTACTTTCTCGAAGAGAAATAAAAGGGCATTCAGCGTGCCCCGGGCATAAATTTCGCGGCCGTTGATGTTGTGGGTGAATTCGAATCGAACCGTTTTGTCTTCTGAAACGAGGGTATAGGTATGCCAGCCATGGCCGGATAGATACGTTTGGCCTATGCCCAATTGTTTTTTTTGAATTTCGGGATCCCGGATTTTGATGATTTCATCCTCGGAAAATGACACGCCCAGTTGATTGAAATACCCGACCATGGCTTTGGCCGTGCCGCTGGTGTCGGCCTTGCCCTTTTGATGGCTCTCTTTGATTTCGAGGGTGTAGCCCTTAAATAAATCCGGAAATGACTCGGCCGCATATTCCATCATGGCTTGAAATCCGACAATCTGCGTGGCCATGTTGGGTGCCACAACGGCCGCAATTGTCGATGATGTTATGGTTTCTGCAAGTTTTTGGCGATCCCCGCCGGTGGTGCCCATGACAAACGGCAATTCGGCGCGGCAATAAAATTCGGCATTAAGGTTGACCGCCGCGGGGTGGGTGAAGTCCACGCTCAGAAACGGACCGTGGTTTTGCTTAATATAATCGATGCGGGACGTTTTTTCTGCCGGCCTGATGAGCTCCACCGAATCCGATCCAATCGTGCATTCGGATTCCGTTATCTCCGGCCCGGTCAAAGAATAGGCAAGCAATTCAAATTGCGGGTCCTTTTGAATGTGAAGGGCCACAGTCCGGGCCACGTTTCCCGGCAGACCGTTGACCATGACGTTGATGGGGTTCATGTGATACCTCCTCACTTATTATTTATTAAAATTAAAGCAGCAAGTTTTACATAAATCCGGGTAAAGCGGAAAAAAAATTCAAATCACAAATCACAAATCACAAACAATATCCAATGACCAAATTAACAAATTATTGCTTTCGGTCATTGAAGTTTCGAATTTTGAATTTATTTGGAATTTGGTGCTTGAGTTTTGTTTTTTTTGAAAAGAACACCCGCAAAATTTATAAGGCGTAAAAATAGGCCCTGCCACGCCAGCTATGGTACCCTCATCCGTCTGCAGGCATCCTCGACCACCCCGGTCAACCCCGGAAATTCTTTGGAATCGTTCGCTTTGAGATTTGATCTGAGGGTTTTCAAGGCTGCCGGTATGTATTTTTCGAATTGCTTTTTACCCTGAACCCGGCTCAAATTGGCAAAGGCACCGAGAATCTGCAGGTTGCGGGTTAACGTGCAATAATGATAGCAGTCCCGGAATTGATCGGGATCCACCGGAGCCGCTGCCGACAGCATCTTAAGACCGTCTTCCAGCAGCCGGGTTTGAATGGCTCGCGGCAAGTCCACGTAGGGGTCGATCAGCAGGGAAGCCAGATCATATTGGATCGGCCCGATGCGCCCTCCCTGGAAGTCGATAAAGTAAATCCGGCGATCTTTGACCATGATGTTGCGGGATTGCATGTCGCGGTGCATAAACCCGCAGGATGGATGCCGTAGTGCTTTGTCGGCCAACGCTTTAAACTCAGACTCAAGATCTTCGAAACGTATCCCGGACCCGACATAGCCGTTTAGAAATGCTTCCAAAAAATACCGGCATTCTTTTTCAAGTATCAGCTTATGATCGTATTCGGAAGTTTGATACGTCCAGCTTCGGTCAAACTTGACGGCACCCTGCCGGGAAAGCCGAATTATTTGAGCAATGACGGATTGGTACAGCCGGATCACCCGTGAGGAGTCGGCGGTTGATTGAACAACCTGCTGCAGGTGATCATCACCTAAATCTTCCAGGAAAACCAGGCCGCTGAATGTATCGTAAAAATAAATTTTCGGCACGGGCACCTGCTGACGGTAAAGATGCCGTCCCAGATGAACAAAGGCATCGACTTCAGTGGTCATCCGGGTTTGCCGGATGCCGTGATCGACCATGATCAGGGAGCCGCGGTCGGATTTCAACCGATACCATTGCCTCTGTGAGCCGTCACCTTTGAGCTTCACCCGGTCGGCCTGCCGCCGGCTGGAATCGGCAAAGGCCTGTTCAAAGGCCAGCGGCACCGCCTTTTTAATAGCTGCCTGCCGGTATCGTTCGGGGGATCCGATATCCTGCCAACTGCTTTTAGGGATTATGACCGCCCTGAGCTTTTTGCCGTCGGCCAACATGGCCCTGAACGCATCGATGCTGCTGAAAGGTGTGTTAGCCGGTATATAATCCAAAACTTCCGGCTCCAGTACCTGCACCCCGGTAAATGTGAACAGGCTACCGGGCGTTCGGCCGCTATCTCCGGAGGGAGGGGCAAATCCCGTAATCCATTGATTTTGTTCAACGACCACACTGTTAAATGTGGGATCATCGCAGAGAACCAGTGTGCCGGCGGGATGATGCCGGCAATGCGCACGATAAATTTCTGCCAGATCAACATCGGCAATGATGTCGGCATTGATGACCAGCAAAGGTTGATCGTCCCAAAAGTCAGCCACGTTTTTTAGGGCGCCGCCGGTGCCCAGGATTTGTGGTTCATAGCGGGTGGCGATCTCGAGGCGATAATTCCGGGAGGCAATAAAGGCCTCAATCTGATGATGCAAATGATGGGTGTTGATGATCACGGCCCGGCAGCCGGCTTTTTGAAGCCTGCCGATGATCACATCCAGCAACGGGTGACCGCCGATGGAGAACAAGGGTTTGGGCGTATGGTCGGTATAGGGCCGCAGACGAGTTCCGTAGCCGGCGGCCAGTATCATTGCTTTCATGGCTGTAAAAGTTTCAAGGCTTTTTGGATGGCGTTCGCATAAACTTCGATTTTTTCCGAGTTTTCGGATCCTTTTATTCCTTTGCTGGTGAAAAATTCAACGGCATTCTGATAGCTGACCTTGGACAGCGCTTCTTTGCGTTCGATTTCCTTGCGTTTATACATACGATTTCCCCGAGCCTCGATTTTATTGAGCCGGTCCTTGGTCTTAACCGATTCTTGCGGATTGCGCATGTAGTAGTTGATTGCGATCCAGTATGACTCCAGAAAGGTTTTAAGGAAAAGAGAAAAAAGCTTCAGTTTGCGCAATCCGGCCGGGGTAATATCATACGTGTCGGGCAAGGTGGGGTGCGGAATCACAATCGCATTGTCAATGAAGGCCTTGATGCTTTTTCTCACGTTAAACCCCGGCCCGCTGTCAACATCGTAGGCGAATTCATAGCCGAAGAAATCCTGCCAGAAACCATAGCCGGAATGCAGATCGGATGATGAAAACCGAGACGCATTTTGCCCCAGGACGGCCATGGCCGTATAGGCCGCCGGAATAAAAAAGGCAATGCAATTGTTTTTATAGTATTCCAGGTAAGGCCGCCTATTTTCATTGATTATAAATTGCATTTCGGCATCTTTGTCCGCCTTGCTTTTGGGGATCGGTTCAATGAATTTTCGTTGGCAATAATAATCAATCACCTGCTCGAAAGCCCCCTCATAGTCTGAAACAAGCGTGTCGGCAAGCTTGGCCGTCTGGGCCGTAAGATGTCTGCGATAGATGTCATTAATCGCCTGCAACCGGCTGATGGAAAATGTGTCCCCGGAAGCGTTGAGGATGGCACCGGCAACGATGGCATGCGGTGTGACGACCGTAACCCGGTTGATAGCGTTTATAATACGATAACCCAGGTTGCGGATCAGCGCATTCACTTCTTTGGATTTCATTTCCGCCAGGGGGCGTTCATGGCGGCTTAACAACTGGTTCATGGATAGGGGCTCATGGAATTGAATGTATATTTTGCCGTAGCGTTTTTTGAGGAGTTTGCGGGCCCGGATCACCTGCAGAATGTTTTCGGCTTCCTTCTGACCGCCGCCGAGTTCGTGCAGATAAGACTTTTCTTCCACGATTCTGTCATAGCCGATGTAAATCGGTACGATAATCATGTCATGGCAGGCACCGTCTTTATAGGCGTTTATTAAAATGGACAACAGGCCCAATTTCGGCATCAGCACTTTTCCGGTGCGGCTGCGGCCGCCCTCGATAAACTGCTCGATGTTGTACCCTTCCTCCAGTAATTTGTAGATATATTCGGCGAAAACCTTGGAATAAAGAACCGCACCTCCGAAGGATCGGCGAAGAAAAAAAGCACCGCCGCTGCGAAATAGGGGGCCCATCGGCCAGAACGAAAGGTTTTTCCCCGCTGCGATATGGGGTACCGCCAGGTTGTTTTGATATAGCACATAATCCAGAATCAGATAATCAATGTGGCTTTTGTGACAGGGAACCAATACCAGCGGTCCTTTCATGGACATGGTCTTAACTCGGCCGAGAACTTCATGATTGATCGTTACCCCCTCGAACATGGTCCGGATGATCCATCCCACGATGGCCGCTGCAATTTTTATGAAAGCGGGCTTATAGTTGGCGGCGATTTCTTCCAGATACCCATCGGCCTGGCGGTGAACCTCCTGAATGGGGACCCCCCGGTTTCCGGCATAAGTTTGCATAAATTGCCGCAAACGATCCCTGGTCAAAATGCTTTCTTTCAATTCCTCTTTAGATTTGCGGACAGGTCCGGTGATGCTTTGACGATGGCGATTGAGTTGAACCAGCAAATCCCGTCGCAGCACCAATGACTGATATTCGGTCGATTGGTGGCGGAATCTGTCCGATTGCAGATAGCGTTTCAGATTGACAGGCTCGGAAACCTCCACAAACACCCGGCCGGGATTTTTAAAAAGGGTGAACAGACGTCTGATCCTGCCGGGCTTGTCTTCCGAACCCAACAATAGATCCAGCAGGGTAGGGTCTTCGCGGCGAGCAGTTTTGCTGAAAAAAATCAATTGGGGTATCAGGTAGAGCGGTCGATCAATGGTTTTTTGAACTTCGATCAGGTAATGCACAGGATCGGTGTGGGCCTTGACAAACCGGCGATAGAAGCTCTTTTTTCCGACCAGAGACAAAAAGCCGCTGCGCCCGTCGATCAATTCCTGTTTGATGTAACCGCGTGCATAGGGATCCGGCAGGGTTTGGTAGCGGAAAAAAAAATCCAGCCGGGCCAGCAAAATTTTTAATAACCGCGATACCGGCTGGCAAAGATAGACTTTATAGTCAAAACCGATCTGCGGAAACGGCAAATGTTCCCTCCGGTAGCGGCTGTAGTAAAATAGATATTCGAAAGAGTTTTTGAATTTGGTTACATATATAACAATGGCATCTTGGGGCAGTTGCCTGATCATTTCGATCTGGGTTTTATCCACTTTGATGCCCAAGTAAAACAGCTTTAAAAGCAGACTTGTGAAACTGCCGATGTCTTCGGGAATCAGACAGGTATAATGATCATGGGACCCGCCCAGCAACCGGCTGATCCAGCCGCCCGATGCGCGGCCTTTGCCTGCCGGTTTTTCTTTTTTTTCTGTCGTCATGACTGGAGTCCATGCGGCGTTTTTTTTATTGTTCGGTTATGGGCGCCGTCTGTCGTTTAGCATATTGAATCCTGTCTCAGCGGCGGATTCTGAGATTGGGTTCCAATTTATCATGAGTCTGGGGATGAGTCAGGGATTTGGATTTCGGATAGTTGCATTGTCCAGCTTATCAAAAACGCTGCCATTAAAATTAGCAGAATAGCAATTGGTTTGCAATATTTTATTGGCTTGTATTGGATACTATGCTATGTTGGGTTTCCAAATCAGCTAAAAGTTTTAAACCTGCGCGGGTTTAGATGGATTGTACCATACATTTTAAGTGAAAGGAGGCTAAGCTTATATGAAGACATTAATTGGCGGCGCAATCGCAGCGGTATTGGGGTTGATAGGGATTGTGGCCTGGTTTCCGGAATTTCTGACGGTTGTGTTAGGAACAATCCCTATAATGCTTTTGCTCGGTGGCGCTCTGGCCATTTATTTAGGGGTTGACGAACTCAAGGATAACTGGACCCAGGACGAAGCTGAAACGACCGAAACCAATGCCGGTGAAGAAGTTGAAAAATATAAAAAAGAGATCGGTGAGCTCAAGGAAGAGATTGAGAACTTAAAAAAAGAATAACCCTGAATGGACTTTTTAACCGCGCGAGCCCGGCAGTTTGTCTTACCGGGCTTTTTGCATTTTGGCAGCCTTTTTTACGGCCGATGTCGCCAGATAATCGGCCCTTTCGTTGGCCGGATGGCCGGCGTGACCCCTGACTTTCATAATTTTAAGGTCCTTGAAACGGGTCATCGTTTCTTTGATGGACGCGACAATCTGCTGATTTTTGCGGGCCTTCCAGTTGAGCACGAGCAGACCGTAGGCATACTCGCTGTCGGTAAACAATCTGACGGGCTTCGCCGTATTTTTTACAGCCGAAAGCCCGGCCTGGATGGCTTTAAGCTCGGCGACGTTGTTGGTGGCATTTCCAATAAATTTAGAAATTTCTTTTTCATGCTCGTCGTAACGCAGCAGAACCCCGATGCCGGCAGGCCCCGGATTACCGGAAGAAGCCCCGTCGGTAAATACGCAAATTTTATCCTGGTAAGCTGTCTCGTCCCAGTCGGCACCCTCACCGACGGCATTATTTTTGGTCGACCTCTTTGGACGATGTTCTTTTTTATTTTGAGACGGCGCTTTTTCCGGCTGTGCGTCAAGGGGGGCGACATTTGATTTGTTGACCCAGTATTCGTATTCCTGCTTAAGCTGGTATTTGATCAGGACCTTGCCGTCTCTGGTAAGCGGTGCGCCCGTGGAATCAACGGCCATCCAGACCTTGTTGGTCTTAAACCACATGCGTTTCCAGTCTTTGGTTTCCGGCTGCTGATTGCTGGTCATTGGTTCCCGGCCTCTGGGTATTTAGTTTGATTGAGTTTGTTGAGTTGACTGAGTTTGTTGAGCTGTCTAGTTGACGGTTGATAGTTATAGTTGTTTAGAATACGTTCAGACCGCATGATCTCAGTTATACGGTCCAAGATTTCAGGTTCTAGGCAAAGCTCAGAGAGTTTACCGTCTAAAAATAGCGATCATTCATCCACATTTAACGCTCTGCCCTTATGCCATATTATGCCTTTAGCTTTCTTCTAATCTTCTTATCTTCTGAGCCTCTCAGCTTCTTATCTTCTGGACTTCCCACCCTCCCACCTTCCATCATTTATAAAGATGGAATTCCCGGCTGATTTTTTTAAACCGATTGAGTTCTTCCTGCCAGCCGGCCTCAATTTCATTGACGGGCTCCAGGTTTTCCAGGCGCCGGCGAATGTCCCTGTTGCCGATAATCAGGTCGATGGGCATTCGTTCTAATTCATATTCATAGGGCGGCGACTTCCATTCAAATTGATCCGGGTGATTCAATATGACGGCTCTGAGCAGCCTAAGCGTCGTTGCATAAGGTCGATAGCGCCGGGGCGCGGTGACATGAATCTGAAAACCGCGGCATGGTGTTTGCCGCCATTTATTCGAGGTCGGTTCGAACACGGCCGGCCTGAGGACGGCCCCGGGTATTTCCTTGTCGTCCAGGGCGCTCAGAATCTTGGCGAAATCAATAAAAGGGGCGCCGAATAATTCGAACGGCTGGGTGGTGCCGCGTCCTTCCGAGACATTGGTGCCTTCCCACAACACCTGGCCGGGATAGACCATAACGGATGCCGGCGTCGGCAGGTTGGGCGATGGGGCCACCCAGGGCAGCCCGGTGTCGGCAAACAGCATCCTGCGGTGCCAGCCGTTCATGGGAATTACTTCCAGCCGGCAGCCGATTGCAAAGTAGTCGTTGAACATAACTGCCAGTTCACCGATGGTCAATCCATGGCGCATGGGGATCTGATAGCGCCCGACAAAAGAGGTGCAATCGGCACCCAGACAGTTGCCTTCGATCGCAACCCCGCCGATGGGGTTGGGCCGGTCCAGAATGATAATCTTGACGTTGTATTCCCGGGCCGCTTCCATGCAGTAGGAAAGGGTGTAGATGAATGTGTATACCCGGGTGCCGACATCCTGCAGGTCCACCAGCAAAACATCGATGGGTTCGAAGATGCGGGCATCGGGTTTGCGGGATTTGCCATATAGACTGAAAATCGGAATTTTCAAAACCGGATCCAGCATGTCCGCCGACTCGATCATGTTGTCCTGTTTTTCGGCAAAAAAACCATGCTGGGGAGAATACAAGGCCGTTAAATGCTGCGGCACCAGGTTATGGATCAACAGGCGGGCATGGATAAATCGGCGGTCCACCGAGGCCGGGTTGCACAAAAGGCCAATGCGCGCCTTGGCCATAAAGCGCTGCGGTTCTGCAATCAGTCTTTCCAGTCCGGTTTGAACACGTGGCATGGTGTAGATCAACCCTTGTAGATTCGTCGACAATTTCTCATAGCACACTGACTGCCGAATCAAAAGCGTAATATATTTAAAAGAGTCAAAAAGACCTTGACATCAGTCTAAGTCCTAAAATTTCTTGACATAAAGACAAATTCCCCCTAAGTTACCAAATTTGGTTCACGATGAAAAATAAACGGTGCTCGGCGCTTTCTGATGCCCTTCGCACCCAAGGGAGTTGTTTTGGAGATTAATTTAAGCGGCGTGGTTGCGATTGTCGGGAATTACGGCAGCGGCAAGACCGAGGTTTCCATCAATCTGGCGGTCAACCGCAAACGTGCCGGTTTGGATGTCCGTATTGCCGATCTGGATCTGGTAAATCCATATTTCAGAACCCGCGAAGCCCGTAAGCAACTTGCAAAGCTGGGAATCGAGGTGGTTTTACCGCCGCAGGAGTATTTGCAGGCCGATCTGCCGGTGCTCAGCCCCGTAATTGCAGGTATGATCAAAAATGCCGTCGGCTTGGCGCTGCTGGATGTCGGCGGCGACGATGTCGGTGCAATGGTTCTGGCAGCCTTGGGCGATGCTTTTAAAGGCATCCGGGTCCATGTGCTGCAGGTGGTGAATCCGTTGCGCCCGAATACAGCCACCGTGGAAGGATGTCTGAAAATACGTGACGATATCGAAAAAGCAGCGCAGCTGAAGATCACGGGACTGATCGGCAACGCCAATTTGATCGACGAGACGGGCATCGATACCGTTTACAACGGCTATCAATTTGTTCGAAAATTGTCGGATGCCAGCGGCCTGCCGCTGGAATTTATTACGGTGGCCCGGGAGCTGCTGCCCGCCGTCGATTTAAAGCGGATTGGCTGTTCGATTCTGCCCATCGCCAGACAGCTTGTGCCGCCGTGGCTGAAGGCCAAGGATTTCGAGGATTCAGATTGTTAGTAGTGGTGTCAGGTTTCAGGTGTCAGCGCCGTTGCAAGGGCGGCAGGTTTGAGCGAAAAAGAAACTGATGAACGTCGAATCACGCCAAGGCGTTTAGCAACGAATGAATGTGTTCCGTCTATTTAAAAAAAGAGAGAGCAACACGCGGCGCAAGCGCCTGCGCTGCGCGGGCGAAACCCTAATTATTCAATATTCAATCAAATAGAGGAGAATTAGCCGTATGGCCTATGAGCATAGTATCGATAGTGATCGATGCAAAGGATGCGGATTGTGCGTCAACTTCTGTCCCAAAAATGTTCTGGAGATTTCCGGTGAGATCAACGTAAAAGGGTATTTTCCGGCCTATCAGGCACGCCCGGAAGACTGTATCTTTTGTGCCATCTGCTGCACCGTGTGTCCGGACGTCGCCGTAACGATCAGCGAAATCGAAGAAGAAGCGGCAGCACAGAAACAAACGGAGGATTAAGATGAGCAAGGTTCTAATGAAAGGCAATGAAGCCATTGCCGAGGCCGCCATTCGCGCAGGATGTCTGAATTATTTTGCCTATCCCATCACGCCGCAGACGGAAGTGGCCGAGTATCTTGCCAAACGTCTGACGGAAGTCAACGGTGTCTTCCTGCAGGGCGAAAGCGAGGTCGCGGTATCCTATATGATTTTCGGCGCTGCCGCCTGCGGTGAGAGAGTATTTACAACCTCTTCGAGCCCGGGCGTCAGTTTGATGAGCGAAGGCATCAGTTATATCACGGCGGCCGAATGCCCGGCGGTATTTGTCAATATCATGCGGGGCGGGCCCGGACTGGGTGGTATCCTTCCCTCTCAGGCAGATTACTTCCAGGCCACCAAAGGCGGGGGGCATGGTGACTACAAACTGCTGTGTATGGCACCGGCCAGTGTTCAGGAAGCCGTCGAGATGATGATGGAGGCATTTAGCCTGGCCGAAAAATACCGCAACCCGGTAATGATTCTGGGCGACGGCCTGATCGGCCAGATGATGGAGCCGGTGGAATTCCCGGAACAGCTTAAAGCCAAACCATCCAACAAGGACGATTGGGCCACCAGCGGTATGGACACCCGCCGGAGCACCCAACGCAATCTGGTCAAAACACTTTATCTGGTACCCGAAGAGCTCAATGCCCATAATCTGAAATTAAAGGCCAAATATGAAAAAATGGAGCGGGAAGAGACACGGTCTGAGGCCTACAACTGCGATGGGGATTATCAGGCTTTAATCATCAGTTATGGTACCATGAGCCGGGTTTGCCGCACCGCCATCGACCTGCTCAGGGACGAGGGGCTGGAGGTCGGAATGATCAGGCCACAGTTCGTATTTCCCTTCCCGCGCAAGGCTATATATGAGGCCGCTCAAAAAGAAAGCTGCCAGGTTGTTTTCAGCATTGAAATGAGTATGGGGCAAATGATCGAAGACGTGGAGCGCAGTTTGGCCGGCAAGCGGCCGGTTCACTGGTATGGCAAGTGCGGCGGCGAGGTTCCGACGCCCGAAGAGGTAATGCAGGTGGTGCGCTCGATCGTTAAATAGTCGCATAGCCGAGCGCCTGACTCTGCGGGCGTCCGGCCAAATCAAGGAGTGGACACAATGGGAAAGACATTTCATAGACCCGAAGCCCTCGCTGATACAATTACCCACTACTGCCCGGGATGCACCCACGGGGTGGCGCATCGGCTGGTGGCCGAGGTAATTGATGAACTGGGGATTCGCGGCCGCACCGTCGGTATCGCGCCGGTGGGATGCGCCGTCTTAATGTACAATTATTTCACCTGCGATTTTCAGGAAGCGGCTCATGGCAGGGCACCGGCAATGGCGACCGGGATCAAGCGGGTTCGACCGGATCTGATCGTCTTCACCTACCAGGGGGACGGTGATCTGGCAAGCATCGGACTGAGTGAAATTGTTCACGCGGCCAATCGGGGCGAGAAATTTACCACAATTTTTATCAACAATGCCGTTTACGGTATGACCGGCGGCCAGATGGCCCCCACCACAATGCCGGGCCAGCGAACCACAACTTCGCCTTTTGGCAGGAAAACGGACTTTACCGGAATGCCGATCAGGGTGTGCGAGATGCTGGCATCTCTGGCCACGCCTGGATTTATTAGCCGCCAGACGCTGATATCCCCCAAGTATATCAACCGGGCCAAAAAAGCCATCAAGAAGGCTTTTATGTACCAACTGGAAAATCGATGCTTCAGCCTGGTGGAATTGATCAGCACCTGTCCGACAAACTGGGGCATGACGCCCCTGAATGCACTAAAATGGGCTGAAGAGACAATGCTGCCGTATTTCAAACTGGGGGATTATAAAACGCCGGAGGAAAATTAAGCTCATAGCTCATAGTTTTATGTTTAAAACGATATTATCGGATTTTTCTATCAGCTATGAACTATCAGCTATCGGCTAAATTTTGAGGAGGGGTCATGCAAAGTGAAATTCAATTTGCCGGATTCGGCGGACAGGGGATCATGTTGATGGGCCAGATTCTCGCTCAGGCCGCAATGAACGAAGGATTTGAAGTTGTCTGGATACCTTCCTACGGGCCGGAGATGCGGGGCGGCACCGCCTATTGTACGGTTGTGATCAGCGACCGGCTCATAGGGTCTCCGATTATTCGCAATCCCAAACATCTGGTTGCCATGAACCGGCCCTCTTTGGAAAAATTTGCACCGACCGTTAAAGCCGGCGGAGTGATATTTATCAACAGCTCCATAATATCCATCGATGCCGGCCGTGATGATGTGGATGTCGTCAGAGTGCCCATCATCGAAATTGCCAAGGAGCTCGGAAACGTCAAAGCCGCCAATATCGTGGCTCTGGCCGCATTTGTGATCCGCAGCAAGGTGGTTGGTTTCGAAGCACTGCAAGAAGCGGTCAAAGGTAAATTCGCCCAGAAAGAAAAGCTGATACCCCTGAATATGAAAGCGCTTGAGGAAGGAAGAAAGGCGGCCCTGGCCCAATGAAACTGACCGTGCCCGATTACATCCTGACACTGAAACCCTATGTGGCAGGAAAACCGCTTGAGGAACTCCAGCGGGAATACGGCATTGCCGATGCGGTCAAGCTTGCCTCCAATGAAAATCCCCTGGGGCCGTCGCCCAAGGCATTGGAGGCTATCCGGCAAACCGCCGGTAAATTGCATCGGTATCCCAACAGCGGCAGCTATGATTTGTGTCAACACCTTGCGAGCCGCTTGAACATAAAGTGCGAAAACATCGTGCTCGGTAACGGTTCCGACGACCTGATCGCCATGCTCGCCCGGGTGATGCTGCAGCCCGGTGATGAAGCCATTATACCCCAGCCCGCCTTCCTGTACTATGAAATCGTAATCCAGAGTTCCGGTGCCGTAGCGCGCGGAGTGCCTTTGAAGGACCTGCAGACCGACCTGGATGGAATGCTGGATCGCATCGGTCCGAAAACCCGGCTCATTTTCGTGAACAATCCGCATAACCCCACCGGGTCCCTGATCGCAAAAGAAGCGCTGGATACATTTGTCGCAGCTGTGCCGACGAATATCGTGCTGGTGGTCGACGAGGCTTACATCGAATTTGTAAGCGCCGCGAATTGCCCCAGCAGCCTCGATTACCTGCATTCGGACAAGACCGTGGTCGGACTGCGAACCTTCTCCAAGGCCTATGGCTTGGCCGGGCTTCGCATCGGCTACGGACTTATGCCGCCATATTTAGCCCAACTACTCCACCGGGTAAGACAGCCCTTTAATGTGAATACGCTGGCCCAGGCGGCGGCCATTGCCGCCCTTGAAGATAAGGATTTCCTGCGACAAACCGTGCAGCTGGTTTCAGAAGAAATGGCATTTATGTACCAGGCCCTGGATAGGATCGGCATCAAATACCATAAGTCCCACGCCAATTTCTTTCTGATTCAAGTGGACAAAAAGGCCGATGTGGTTTTCGAGGATCTGCTTAAAAAAGGGGTTATTGTACGTTCCATGACATCCTACGGCTATCCGGATTGCATCCGGGTCAACGTCGGATTGCATCAGGAAAACCTTCGATTGCTGAAGGCGCTGGAAGAAGTGCTTCAATAGGTTTCAGGTTTCGGTTTTCAAGTGTCAGGTTTCAGATGGCAGATGACGGAAGAAAGATAAAAGAGGACAAAACCTGGGAGGTTGGGAAGCGGGGCTGGTGAGACAGGCAAACGGTGAACCGGTGAATCGGTGAGACGGGGAAACGGACAGACGGGGAAAAAGATAGAAACCCTGAACTGTCTAATCGATCCAAACGATTTCAACAAACGCAATAAACGCTATAAACTAAATATACTTCGTGAACGCATTTAGCAAAAAACTTCTGATCACGATCGACGGCCCGGCGGGGGCCGGCAAGACGACCGTCAGCCGGTTGCTGGCGGACCGGTTGGGTTATCGGTATGTTGATACCGGGGCGCTTTACCGGGGGGTGGCGCTGGCTGTTAAAACCCGGGGGGTTAATCCGGAAAATGATGCCGATATAGCGTCTCTCTGTGGTCGGCTTAAACTTAGTTTTATTATAAATAATAATGGATTGCGTCTTATTTTGGACGGGGAGGACGTCACCGATCGCATTCGTTCGCCCGAGATTACGATGCTGGCTTCAACCGTCTCGGCCAAACCGGTTGTGCGGCAATATCTTCTTGATCTGCAAAGGAATTTGGGCCGCGAAAAGGCTGCCGTGTTTGAAGGACGGGATATGGGAACCGTGGTTTTTCCGGAAGCCGACGTTAAATTTTTTTTGGATGCATCCACCAAAACCAGAGCGCTGCGGCGTTTTGAGGAATTAAAATCCAAAACCTCCCAGTCCCTGGACGAAGTCGAGCGTGATATGAAGCAGCGCGATCAAAATGACAGTACCCGTCAGGCGGCGCCGTTAAAGCCGGCAGCGGATGCCATCATCATCGACTCGACGGATCTGAGTGCTGAGCAGGTGGTTGAGGTAATACTGTCCCATTTGGAGTAGATCGGCCGGGGCGACGGGTTGAAAACGGTTGCCGACCCCACTTTTGCCGCCCTGATCGGTTACGGGGATCCGGCTGCCGGCGGCAAGCCCAATTTCCACTGATAAATACTTTTTTCCTGTGATTTGAGAAATTATCGAAATTAATTATTGCTTTTTTCTACAGGTCTGCTAAAGATACCTGATTGTGCAATTCTTACAGGCTGCATGATCAATAATGGCTAAGGGGGTATTTTATTTTTATGGTTACTGTTAACGAAAACGATGTTAAGGACATCTCAAACCAATCCGATCTTTCCGATGAAGCTACGGACCAGCCTTCAGAAGCTGATGAAGCACCGTCAGCCGATGAACAATCATCCAAACCAACTGTGGCCGACAAGCCCGCAGGCGTTGTTCAAGAATCCGGTGACAGCATGGAAGCGGTAATGGATCTGTATGAAGAGAGCTTTAAGCGTTTCGCTGAAGGCGAAGTCGTCACCGGCCGGATCATCTCGGTTGATAAGGACCATGTTCTGGTAGATATCGGCTACAAATCCGAAGGGCAGATTCGGATTCAGGAATTCAAGGACGATAGCGGGAACATCACCGCCCAGGTTGGGGATCCCGTTGAGGTAATGGTGGAATGGTGGGACGATGAGGATGAGCGGGTGGTCCTCTCAAAAGAAAAAGCTGCCAACATAAAAATATGGGATGCGATCAAGAAATGCTACGATGAGGATGGGACGATAAAAGGTGTCATATCCAACCGCGTCAAAGGCGGATTTTCCGTGGACATCGGTGTCCTGGCTTTTTTACCCGGTTCTCAGGCCGATCTTCGGCCGATACGAAACCTGGACGAACTTGTGGGCCAAAAATTTGAATTCAAGATCCTGAAATATAACCGCAAACGCAGTAACATTGTTTTGTCGCGCCGCGCCATACTGGAAAAAAAGAGAGAAGAAAAGCGCTCGAAGACCTTGGAATCCATTTTTGAAGGCAAGGTCGTAGAGGGCTATGTCAAGAATATTACCGACTACGGTGTCTTTATCGATCTTGGCGGCGTGGACGGCCTGCTTCACATCACCGACATATCCTGGGGCCGAGTCAAACATCCCTCAGAGCTTTTCTCCGTCGGCGATGCGATCAAAGTCAAAATATTAAGCTTTGACCTGGAAAAAGAACGGGTTTCCCTGGGCATGAAACAACTTTCGGTCGATCCCTGGTCCATTGCCGCGGAAAAATATGCGGTTGGCTCCCGGGTCACCGGTACGGTTGTCAGCCTGACGGACTACGGCGCATTTATCGAGCTGGAGGAAGGAATTGAGGGACTGATCCACGTATCCGAGATGTCCTGGACCCGCAAAATCCGTCATCCCTCCAAAGTTGTCTCGGTGGGAGAAGAAGTTGAGGCGATCGTTCTCGACATCAAACCCGAAAATCGCAGGATATCTCTGGGTATGAAACAGGTGGTTCCAAATCCGTGGGATGTGATTGCTGAAAAATATCCCGTCGGTACCACCATTGAAGGCAAGATCAAAAATATTACCGACTTCGGCCTTTTTATCGGTATTGATGAAGGTATTGACGGTCTCGTCCATATTTCCGACCTATCCTGGATCAAACGGATCAAGCATCCATCCGAGATTTACAAAAAAGGCGACGTTGTCCAGGCCATCGTGCTGGATATTGAAAAGGAAAGCGAACGGTTTTCCCTTGGTATTAAGCAGCTGCAGGACGATCCGTGGAAATCGGTGGCCGAACGCTACGCGACCGGCAAAGAGATCACCGGCACCGTAACCAATCTAACCGATTTCGGCATCTTTGTTGAACTTGAGGAAGGCATCGAAGGCCTGGTTCATGTATCGGAGATCAGCAAAGAGAAGATCAAAACTCCGGTAGGAAAATATAATATCGGCGATGTTATCACTGCCAGGGTTATGAACATCAATAGTGATGAGCGAAGAATCGGACTTTCCATCAAACGTATGGAGCTTGATGACGAACAGAGCCTGTTGAGTGAATATGTCAACAAAATGGGACCTGCCACATCTTCATTCGGCGAAATCCTGCGGGAGAATTTGCAGGAAAAATTAAATGAAGAATAAATTTTTGAATATCAAAAATTTATGATTAAAATAAAATATTGATGTTTCCAGGCGCCTATCCCGTCGCTACTTCCGCGATTTGATAGGCGTCTTTATATCCTCGCCTAAAATTGTGAACTAATTTTTTCGCGAACTCTGAATTAAATCCGGAAACGTCCGACTCATTCAAAAATACTTACATCCCCCATGCCTTTGCGGATTACCTCGGGTTGGTCATTGATCAATGAGATGACGCTGGAGGGTTGACCGGGCACGATGCTGCCGTCAACCACGGCATCGATGCGGTTGCCGAAATAGTCGTGAATCAGTGATGCATCGTGGAGGACTGTTCCGTCCGGCATTGTTGCACTGGTGGTCAACAGGGGGTTTTCCAGATCCTTGACCAGGGCCAGACAAATTGGATTGTCCGGTACGCGAATTCCCGCAGTTTTGCGTTTGGTCAGCATGATTTTGGGGACCAGCCTGGCGCCTTCCAAAATGAAGGTGTAGGGACCCGGTAACAGCCGTTTCATGGTTTTATAGGCGTAGTTTGAAACCTTGGCATATTGGCTGATGTTTTTAAGGTCGGAACAGATAAAACTGAAGGGTATGCTTTTGCTCCTTTGTTTCAACTGATAGATTCGTTCAATGGCTCTCTTGTTCATGATATCGCAACCGATACCATAATAGGTATCGGTCGGATAGACAACAATTCCGCCTTTTTTTAAAATATCAACGACGATGTGGATAAGTCGCTGCTGGGGATTCTGTGGATTAATATCAATTAACATCGGGGCGGTCAGTCACTTTAACAAATTTCGGAATATTGATAGCTCCTTTTGATTCATCGATCCGTGAAGTTGAATGTTACCCTGTCCCTGGAGCCAGTCGAGGGTCCCGCCTTCGGCGGTCAAAGATCGTCGGGTTGCCGGACTCGGATTTTTTACTATGGGACTCAACTTGATGTCAAGTTGACAATTAAGGATTGCCAAAGCCGCGACCATTTGCTATTCGATTTTGCGTCCTGGTGACTTGGCGGCGAAAATGTTTTATCATAAGCATGGTAAGCATTCACTATTAAGATGCTAAGGGTTCGCGAAAAAATAAGTTCACAATTTTAGGCGTTGCGGCGTCCGACTGGCAAGGCGCGAAAACGCAGGAATATCTGGATATTCCGAGCTTCCGCAACGCAGCCAGGCGGGATGCAGCGGCGTTTAAAATGTGAAGTTATTTTTGAGTGGGCCCTGAGTTAGGGAGGATTCAAATGCCAAAAATTCCGCCTGAAGAAGCCTATTCGTTTGACGATGTGCTGCTGATTCCCAGTTATTCGGATGTGCTGCCGAAAGATGTCAATATCAGTACGCCGTTGACCAGAAATATCAACCTCAATATTCCTATCGTCAGTGCTGCCATGGACACCGTCACCGAGGGGGATGCCGCCATCACCATGGCCAGAGAAGGCGGTATGGGATTTATCCATCGCAATATGAGCATCGAAAGTCAGGCCAGGGAGGTGGATAAAGTTAAAAAATCTGAAAGCGGCATGATCGTAGATCCGGTTACCATCCATCCGAATCAGAAGGTCCATGAGGTATTGGTCTTAATGGAGCAGTACCATATATCCGGTGTGCCGGTGACCGAGGGTGAACAGTTGGTTGGAATCGTCACCAACCGGGATCTGCGGTTCGAGACCGATCTTGACAAAAAGATTTCAGAGGTCATGACCAAGGACCATCTGATAACCGTTCCGGAAGGAATTTCACTGGAAGACTCCAAAAAACTGCTTCACCAACACCGCATCGAGAAGCTTCTGGTAGTTGATAAAAACGGCCGCTTGACAGGATTGATAACCATCAAGGATATTGAAAAAATAAAAAAGTATCCCAATGCCTGCAAAGACAGCCGGGGACGACTGCGGGTCGGGGCCGCGGTCGGTGTCGGCCCCGAAATGATAGAGCGCGCCGAAGCGCTGCTCAAGGCCGGCGCGGACATAATCCTGATAGACACCTCGCACGGCCATTCAGCCAATGTCATCAACGGCATCAAAGCCCTAAAAAGCACGTTTGACAATATTGAGTTGATCGCCGGCAACGTCGGCACGGCCAAAGGGGCTGAGGACCTGATCAATGCCGGGGTGGACGGCTTCAAGGTCGGCATCGGCGGCGGATCGATTTGCACCACCCGCATCGTGGCCGGGATCGGTGTGCCGCAAATGACGGCCATTATGAACTGCCGTTCCATCTCCAGCAAAACCGGTGTGCCGTTGATAGCCGACGGCGGAATTCGATTTTCCGGTGATCTTACCAAGGCGATCGGTGCCGGCGCTCACTCCATCATGATCGGAGGACTTCTCGCCGGAACCGAGGAGAGCCCGGGTGAAGTGGTTTTTTTCCAGGGCCGCAGCTACAAAATGTATCGCGGTATGGGATCGATCGAAGCCATGAAGAAGGGCAGCAAGGATCGCTATTATCAAACCGAGCAAACCGAAGATGATAAATTGGTTCCCGAGGGCATTGTCGGCCGCGTGCCTTACCGGGGTTCCCTTTCAGCCAATATTTTTCAGCTCATCGGTGGGCTGAAGGCCGGCATGGGCTATTGCGGCTGCCGCACGCTGGATGAGCTGAGAGAAAAGGCACGGTTTGTGAAAATCAGTGCCGCCGGTATGCGCGAAAGCCACGTGCACGACGTCATTATCACCAAAGAAGCACCCAATTATCGGTTGGAATAATATTTGGATGTTGTAAGTCGTATGTTATGTGTTGTCGGCTGTCTGTGGCAGTCCGGGTCAGGCATCCAACCACTTCAGAATAGCAGGATTTCTTCGCAAGTTTATGATATCGAGCAAAAAAAAACAGCTCGCCGCCTGTAAGCGCCAATGCAGTAACTCAGTGCCCAAAATCAAGGTGCGTTCTCTATAAAGAAAGCAATTACCGGGCGAGTTTCGGTTATGAGGTGACCGCATGCTCAGCGTGCAGCACGCGTCTCGCTTCCCGCAACACCCACACACAACACACAACATACAACTTACAGCGCGCACCGCGCAACCCGCAACCCGCACCTCGTAACACGTAACACGCACCGCGCAACCCGCGACCTTATGCTTAAAGAAAAGAAGGTAAATGACCCCATGACAACAGCCAGCGTCCCCGACTTCGTCCACCTGCATGTCCACACCCAGTACAGCCTGCTGGACGGTGCCATCCGTATTGAAGACCTGTTGCAGCGGACAGCCGATTTCGGCATGCACTCGGTGGCCATCACCGATCACGGAACCATGTTCGGTGCCGTTGAGTTTTATGAAAAGGCCGTCAAGGCCGGCATCAAGCCCATTATCGGCATCGAGATATATGTTGCCCCCCGCAGCCGTTTCGATAAGACACCGCTGGACAGCAAAGGCCTTTCGCATCTGATCCTGCTGGCTGAAAATCAGGAAGGTTATCGCAACCTGTGCAAATTGGCCACGGCCGCCCAGCTTGAGGGGTTTTACTACAAGCCCCGTATCGACAAACAGCTTTTAAAAGCGCACAGCAAGGGGCTGATTGGCATGACCGCCTGTCTGCATGGCGAAATTCCGCTGCGGATTCGGGAAGGCAGCATGACGCAGGCCGATGAAGCCGCCCGGGAGTATCAGGCTATATTCGGCGAAAAAAATTTTTTCCTGGAAGTTCAGAATAACGGCATCGATATCCAGGAGCGCGTCAACGAATCCCTTTTAGACATGAGTCGCCGGCTGTCGATTCCTCTGGTGGCCAGCAATGACTGTCATTATCTGCAACGAGAGGACGTCCGCGCCCATGATGTTTTGTTGTGCATTCAAACCGGCAAAACCATCCACGACAACGATCGGCTGAAATTCAGAACCGATCAGCTGTACTTCAAGTCAAAAGAAGAAATGCAGGCCTACTTTAATTCCTACCCGGATGCTCTCAGCAACACGGTGGACATTGCCAAGCGCTGCAATCTGGAATTTGATTTCAACACGTACCACTTCCCTAAATTCGATACCGGTACCGAACATAGTGCCGACGATCTGTTTGAAGAAAAAGTGCGGCAGGGATTTGTGCGGGTTATGGCGCGCGTGAAAGACAAAACTCCCGGAGTCGATGAACAAATTTATCGGAAGCGTCTCGATTATGAAATCGACACCATCAAAGAAATGGGATTTCCCGGCTATTTTTTAATTGTTTCCGACTTCATTCGCCATGCCAAAGAATCGGGCGTGCCGGTGGGACCCGGCCGGGGTTCGGCAGCCGGCAGCCTGGTGGCTTACAGCCTGGGGATCACCGATCTGGATCCCATCGCCCATGGGTTAATCTTCGAGCGTTTCCTTAACCCGGCCCGCAAGAGCATGCCGGATATAGACGTCGATTTTTGCATCGACGGCCGGGAGGATGTCTACAAATATGTGGTCGACAGATACGGCGGCGGCGACTACGTGGCCCAGATCATCACCTTCGGAAAACTCAAGACCCGGGCGGTTATTCGCGATGTGGGCCGTGCGCTGGATATTCCGCTGCGGGAAGTGGATGCAATCGCCAAAATGGTGCCGGATGTGGTGAACATCAGCCTTGACGACGCCTTAAAACAGGAACCGCGCTTGGCTGAACTGGTTGAAAAAGATCCCAATGTGGCCGATCTGATACGGATCTGCCGCGTGCTCGAAGGGCTGCCGCGCCACGCTTCCACCCATGCCGCCGGGGTTGTTATCGCCGACCGGCCGCTGGTTGACTATCTGCCTTTATACCGGGGCAAAAAAGGGGAGGTGGTGACCCAGTTCGACATGAAAATCGTTGAAAAGATCGGTTTGGTCAAATTCGATTTTCTCGGGCTGCGCAACCTGACGGTCATCGCCAATGCGCTGGCCCTGATCAAGCGCCAGGGCAAGTCACCGCCGGATCTGGAAAATATCGAATTGACCGATGCCGATACCTACCGGCTGCTTTCCGCCGGCGACACCACCGGGGTCTTCCAGCTTGAAAGCTCCGGCATGAAAGATTTGCTGGTGCGCCTGAAGCCGGAAACTTTCGATGACATCATCGCTCTGGTGGCGCTGTACCGCCCCGGTCCCATGGAAAGCGGCATGGTCAACGATTATGTCGCCTGCAAACATGGGAAAAAAGCCGTGGAATACATGGTGCCCGAACTCGAGCCGGTCCTCAAAGAAACCTATGGTGTGATCGTCTACCAGGAACAGGTCATGAAAATAGCCGGCGAACTGGCGAAATATACCATGGCGGAGGCCGATGATCTTCGCAAGGCCATGGGTAAGAAGATTCCTGAAATTATGGCCCAGCATCGCCATCGCTTTGTACAAGGCGCCCAGGACAACAACATCCCCGGCGAGAAAGCCAAGAACCTGTTCGACCTGATTGAAAAATTCGGCGGGTACGGCTTCAACAAGTCCCACAGCGCCGCCTATGCGTTGATTGCCTACCAGACGGCCTTCCTGAAAGCGCATTTTCCCGTGGAATTTATGGCTTCATTGCTGACCAGTGAAATGCATTCCACGGACGGTGTGGTGAAATTTATTGCCGAATGCCGTAATCACGACATTCCGATCCTGCCGCCCGATGTAAATAAAAGTGATATCGAGTTTGCGGTGGATGGATCCCGCATCCGCTACGGTCTGGTGGCAGTGAAAAACGTCGGTGAAAATGCCATTGAATCCATCGTTGCCTGTCGCGCCGACCAGACTTTTGAATCGTTGTTTGACTTTTGCGAGCGGGTGGATCTGAAAAAAGTCAACAAGCGGGTTATTGAAAGCCTGATCAAATGCGGCGCTTTTGATTCCACCGGCGCCAGGCGGTCCCAGATGATGGCCGCGCTGGAAAGTGCCCTCGACTACGGCCAGCGGGTGCAGCGGGAGCGCAACGACCCCCAGATGGGGCTTTTTGATCTGGGTGAAAGCCAGCCCAGCATTAATGCGCCGGCATTGCCCGAAATAGAGGAATGGGACGAGAAGCAGCTGCTGGCTTTTGAGAAAGAATCCCTTGGATTTTTTCTGACCGGTCATCCCCTGACGCGCTACGAAGATATTCTGGATAAGTTTACCAATGCCGACGCGATCTCCATCAAAGAACTCAAAGACGGCGGGGTCGTCAGAATCGGCGGACTCGTCCAAAACATTAAAACTATAAAAACCAAAAAAGGCGACCTGATGGCCTTTGTCACCATCGAGGACATGCACGGGGCGGTGGAGGCAATCGTCTTTGCGCGGGTCTTCGCGGATGCCAGGGACTTGCTGGTGGAAGATCACGCCCTGCTCATCCAGGGGCAGGTTCAAAAAGACGAGCAATCGGTAAAGATTCTGGCGGACACGGTCATCCCAATAGAAAAAGCCGAAGAAAGCTGGGCGGCAAGCGTCCATTTCAATCTGGAAACCAGCCGCACGGACCGGGCAACCCTGACGCACCTGCACGATATTCTCGAGCGGCATCCGGGTTCCTGCCCGGCGTTTTTGCATTTGCGCAGCCCCGATAGTACGGACTCCATTATCGCCCTGCCGGAAGGTCTGAAGTTGAAGGCCGGCGGTGCCTTGCGCCGGGAAGTCAACAACTTCCTCGGTTATCGTGCCGTGGAAACCCACTGCAGCGCGGTGCCCGCGGCAGCAGCCCTGAATGGACTTAACCGCAACAGCAGAAAGGAGAAACCATTTAATGGCGGATTCGGCAGGTAATGTTTACGCGGTTTTGCTGGCCGGCGGAACCGGCACCCGGTTGTGGCCGGTTTCCCGCGAACTGTACCCCAAACAGCTGGTTAAATTCATCGGCAATGATTCCCTGGTGCAAAGCACCATCAAGCGGCTGACGCCGCTGCTGGACCTGCAAAACGTCAGGGTGGTCTGCGGCAACCAGCATTATCACGAAATTGCGCGTCACATTGAAGATATCGGAGTTGCCTCGAAGGATAAAGTCATTCAGGAGCCCAGCGGCCGCAACACGGCGCCGGCCATCTTGCTGGCAGTCTCTTATATTCGTGATCCGGCGGAAAACGGAATCATCTGCGTTTTTCCGGCCGATCATGTCATCGGCAACATCGGCGCCTTTCACGAGTGTCTGGCAGCGGCCATTGACCTGGCCGGCCGGGGTTACATCGTTACATTCGGGATTCAGCCCAATTATCCCGAGACCGGATACGGCTATATCGAGGGCGGAGCCGCGGTATCCGACAGCGCTCTCAGGGTAAAGCGTTTTGTGGAAAAACCGGACCGGCCGACCGCTGAAAAATATATCGATGCCGGCAATTTTTTTTGGAACAGCGGCATGTTCGCCTTCAAGGTGTCCGTTATTCTGGAAGAATTTAAAAAATACCAGCCGCAGATGCTGGCCGCGATGGAAGCCATGTTTGCGAGCGACCGGCCGCTTGCCAAAGAAGACTATGATCGGCTGGAGAATATCTCCATTGACTACGCCATCATGGAAAAAACCGACAAATGTGTCGTGCTGCCGTCCGATTTTGCCTGGAGCGACATCGGATCATGGAAGTCTTTGTATGATTTTCTGGAAAAAGATGAGAGCAACAACGTCCTGGACGGCGACGTCATCGCCCAGGACACCCGCAACTGTTTTATCCTCGGTCATGACCGCCTGATCGCCACCAACCGGCTGCAGGATATGGTGGTGGTGGAAACGCCGGATTCCATTTTTGTCTCGGACCTCGAGCACAGCCGGGATGTGAAGTCCATCGTGGCCGAATTAAAAAATCGGGGGCGCAAGGAGTATCAGCAGCACCGCACCGTGTATCATCCCTGGGGCATTTCAAAGCTGCTCGAGCAAAGAAGCGACTATTCGGCGGTCGAGCTGACGGTTTATCAAAATAGTTTTCTACAACTGCCGAATTCAGATGTTGGCATTTTGCATTTCTTCGTCATGAGAGGGGAGGCCAGAGTAAGCACCGCATCCCAGGAGAAAAGCCTGAGTTCGGGAGACTCCTTCACGTGGCGGGCACAGGAGCCGGTGCGCATTGAGAACGCCGGCAAGGAAGAGGTTTATCTGCTTCAGGTGCAGTTGGCTTGAAAAGTTAGAAATCTTTTCATTTTCAAACTATAGCGGGCTCAAGCTCTAGCGGGCTTTAACGAGAGAGGTTACGGACTTGAAGCGTAATTTGCATTCAGACGACCCGTCTGTCCCAGCGCGCGATGCAATGCTGCGCAGAATCCAGGAACTTGAAGAAAGATGTCGGCGGGCCGAAGATGCACTGCGCACATTGGAAGAACGGGATCGGCTTCTGGGTGACAGCGCCCCGTTCGGAATTTTTGTCGTCGACATCGAGGGCCGTGTTTTCGGCGCCAATCAGAAAATGCTGGACATGCTGGCCTGGCCGGCGGGCCGGGATATCACACAGCTGAATATATTGAAACATACCCCCCCTGGTGGATTCCGGTGTCGCCGATGCGTTTCGGCGGTGCATGGAAAATAGAATAGCGTGACCAGCGATCATCCCTGCCTGCCGGGCGCGATGGATGCTTGCATCTGCGCTATCAAATCAGTCCGGTGATAGACAAGGATGGAAGATTTTCAGGAATTATCAGTCTTTGTCGAAGATGTCACCGAACTCAAACTTGCCGAAGAAAGCCATCATCGCCAGTGAAAAAAAATACCGGCTGCTGTTCGAATCCGCTCCGGTGGCCATGATCGAACGGGACGCCAGCGAACTTAAGCAGCACCTGGAGCAGCTCCGGGCGGAAGGCATCTCCGATCTGCGCAGTTATTTTGATCAGCATCCCCAGGAACTGATCCATTGCTCTGGGACTTATCAAGACCGTTAGACTGCAACAGCGCCTTCCTGGACCTGATGGAGGCCCAAACCTGGGATGAAATCGATCGTGGCTTCAGAATGACCAACAGCCCCGATGATTTGATGCGAATGGCGCAGGAAATCATCATGATGGTGGCGGATGGCAACATTTCCAACGAGCGCGAAGAGACGTTTATGACATTAAGAGGAATCAAAAAGAGTATTCTGGCCAAATCTCTGCCGCTTTCCGGCCATGAAGACACGCTGTCGCGCATCTTGATCGCCATGGTCGACATTACCAAGCGCAAAGGGCCGAGGAGGCGCTGCGCGCCAGCGAGCAGCGCTTCCGCGAGCAGGCCATGCGGGACAATCTGACCGGCCTCTATAACCGGCGCTATCTGTACCAATCGCTGACCGATCTGATCGAACGCGCCAAAGTCAACGGATCGGTTGTTTCCGTGATATTCATGGATCTCGACCACTTCAAAGCCGTCGTGGACACCTACGGCCATCTCAACGGAAGCCGGGCCATCAAAGAGGTGGCCGAAGCCATTCGGGCGTCCCTTGAAAAACCGGCTTACGCCGTGGCATATGCCGGCGACGAGTTCGTGGTGGTCCTGCCCGGTCTTGATCCGGCTGCGGCCATCGAACAGGCCAGAAATATTCAGGCGCGGATAAAAAATCAGGTTTTTCTGCACGACCAGGGTTTTGAGGTCCGCATCCAATCCAGCTTCGGCATCGCTGCCTTCCCGGAGCATGCCGACGACATGACGAATCTATTGACCGCAGCGGATCATGCCCTGTTCGATGCCAAGGTCGCCGGAAAGGACGGCATAAAATTATTCAGTTAAACCGGCAGCCCGGCTTTTACAAGGCTAACGTTGCATAAATATTTTTAACTCTTTATGTGCGGTAGAAGCAAGATTGTCTTTTTTAGCGAGACGATGCTGGATGCTGGATGCTGGATGCTGGATACTGGATACTTGATGCTGGATATACTGGAATTCCCCGCGCGTGAGATCCAGAAACAACCAATATCCAGAAACCAGTATCTCTCCGAGGCGTAGGCTCTCCGAGCCGGAGGCCAGGATCACGTAATATTGCTAATGACTTTTATTACAACGGTTAATTTCAAGAAAATATTTTATGCAACTTAAGGGTAAAGTCGGGGCTAAGACCTCACGCCACAATAACTTCCTATTATATACCCCGCTGCAGCACCTCAAATTTTAAAAAAGCATTCATTCGGAAGCGGCTTCGAAGCGCTTTACTTTAAGCAGCTTTTATAGGCCGCAGAGGCCTCCCGGTAGAGGAGATTTTCCTGCCCCAGATACCGGGGCGAGAAGTGAAAAATGCTGAACTGCCTGGCAGCCGCCCGGGCAGCCAACTCACCGGCCTGGCGGGCCGTGAGATGGTGCTTTTCACCGGCAATCGCCTGGTCTTTTTCCAGAAAAGCCGCTTCGATAAAGAGGTGATCGGAATCTTCGGCAAATGCGACTATTTTCTCATTGTTGTCATCGTTGTACGCCACATCGGTAATGTAGGTGATTTTCTGCCCCGGGGTGATTAATGCGATCTGCCCGGCGAGTTTTCCCAGTTCATACCGGTGGGGGGCTCCTTGTCCCGGGCGTCGGACTTCAAATGGCGCTGCCGGATCGGTACGCGCGTATACCGCCTGTTTAAAATCCGTCAACCAGGAGCCCGGCTCCAGGCCCAGGTTTTGTATGCCGTCCTTGATGATGTTGATGTGAAAACGCTCTTTGACGGACAATCCCAGGCAGGGGATTTTATGGTCGAGGATAATAGCCGAGACCTTAAACGCAGGCTCTGCATGCAGGACGCCGTTAAACGGCCGGCGGAGCGCTTGCCGGTCAGGCTCAAACCGGTCCCGGCAGGGAAACTCACGGTAAAGCGTGAAATCCGGATGGACTTCGGTGACCTGCAGGGTGAGCGGATAGTTGAAATTGTCAACCAGGTTCCAGGTATAACCGGCCAGTTTGCCGGCTACATTGTTTAAAAAGCCCGGGGGGCCGGCGAGGGCAAGATTGATTTCGCGTCCCAGCAAATGGCGCAACAGGCGGTCAAAGCCGATAAAATGATCCATGTGGGTATGCGTAATAAAGGCGTGGCTGATTTTGAGAAGATCTCCGGCCGGCAGGCCGCTGATGTCACCAAGATCAAAGATCAGGGCACGTTTTTGGAACAGAAAGGGAATAAAAAGACCGGGATCATCAAAAGGACCGTTGGTGAGCCGGGGATGAAAGCTGGGGCGCATTACAGCGGCATATATTTTTTAACTTGCTGATTGATGGTGAAATAAATTTCTTCATCGGACCCGAAGATATCCACCACATCTTTTTGGTTGATTAGTGTTTCAATAACAAATGCGGTGACATAAAGGCTCACAATCTGGGGATTGGGAACTATATTCCGGATCGGTGCAATCTGGTAATCAATATCAAAATCCTCCGAGCGGCCCAGTTTGTCGAGACATTTTTGTAATTGTGCCTCGAGACTATTTTTGTTGGTCGTCTCAACCAGATTGTTTTCTACCAGTTTCGTCGCAATCCCATTGGCCAGGGGTTCCGCGCAATCCCTGACCTTGCTGATTGCCAACCGGCGCATGTGCTCCTTGGTGGATTCAATTTTAGATAAAATGTTTGATTCGCGCGTACTTGGACGAAATAGCTTGGCCATGGCATGCCACCTATCACCTATTAGATTGAAGATTGTTTATTTGTGGTATTCTATCTATTTAACAATGCCTGAATTGACCACCCCCGATTTCGGCTGAGTTCACCTCGCAAGTGTCTGCGCCTCGGCAACAGGATGGTCTTCTACTTATCGACCACCGAATAATAATGTTTAGCAACCAGGATTGCAAGTAAAATATAGCTGCTTGCAGGGCATTTTTATTCCAACATTGTAAGCCTGGTCCTCTGGGCCAGGTAAGAGAAGCTTGGCTGAGCCGTAAATGTATATCGTGGAATGATGGAACACTGGAATGTTGGCCCGCCCTGGCGCGATTCTCCTCTGAGTTGTTGCCTCTAGTGCGGTAATTAAAATTTTTATTCGAGTAGGCTATCTATGTAATCGGTCTGGGCCAGGGAATACTGAAAACCCGCGTTTGGCGGAATTAGATTTTTTTCTATATTGTTGCGGAGCTCAAAAAACTAAAATCAGATCATCATCCGCTTTTTATTCGCTTTATTCAATATTCCATTTTGCTCTCCGATCCGTAGGCTCTCCGATCCGTAGGCTCTCCGATCCGTAGGCTCTACGAGCCGGAGGCCACCATTCCATTTTTCCATGGATTAATTAGGGATTACAGCAGGTCTTCAACGATAATCTGGGCGGTTTTTTTTCCGTTCCACCGGTTCCAGCGGAGTTTGAAGACCATTTTTTCGAAACTATTCTGCCGGGCCGTCCGGTCATCGACATTGAAATGGATGGCTTGCAAGGGCGGGACGTTCCGAGCCGCTGATTGTCTTAACATCATGCGGCGGTGGTTTTTGCCAATAATTTTTGACGATACGACCTTAACGTTGGAAGAGATGAATAGCGGTTCGGGGTTGCCGGCGCCGAAGGGCACCAGGGATTGAATTTCATTGAGCAGGTCGGGCGAAATGGCGGCGAAATCCAGTTCACTGTCAATTTGCAACCTGGGTATTAAGTGTTTGCAGTGCGATACCTCCCGGACGGCTTCTTCGAAGGCGATTTGAAAGTCTGCCATGTTTTCCTCCCGGATTTTCATTCCGGCCGCCATGGAATGCCCGCCGAAGTCTTCCAGATACGGCTTGCATGCTGCAAGGGCCGCGTACAGATCGACTCCGGGGACACTCCGGGCCGAGCCTTTTCCCAGCCCGTCTTTGGTAGCAATCAAAACAACCGGACGATAATATTCATCCATTATCCGCGAGGCGACAATCCCCAGCACGCCGGCGTGCCATCCGTCCCGGCTCAAAACCAGCGAACTGTGCTGGAGCAGTGAGGGATTGATATCCAAATAAGCGCGAATGTCGGCCAGGATTGTTTTTTCCAATGCCTGTCGCTTTCGATTCAGCAGATCGAGTGTTTGCGCGGCCTGGGCGGCAAAATTGACATCCCGGGTGGTCAGCAGATCCACCGCCCTTGAAGCATGGTCCAGGCGACCGGCGGCATTCAGGCGAGGCGCCAACCTGAAGGCGATATCCTCGGCATCGAGGGTATCGTTGCGGATGCCGCTGACTTTCAGCAAGGCCGTCAGGCCGGGACGCTGCCCGTCGTTGATCAGTTCAAGGCCGGTTTTGCACAGGATGCGGTTTTCCCCGATAAGCGGCACCATGTCGGCCACCGTTCCCAGAGCCACCAGATCACAGTAGTTTTTCAGATTGGGCTCCGGACGCTCCTGCCAGAAGCCTTTTTCCCGCAGGTAGGTTCGCAGGCAGATCAGCAGATAAAATGCCACACCCACGCCGGACAGATTTTGCAGCCCCGCCGGGCAGTCGTGGCGTTTCGGATTAATTACGGCCAGGGCCGGAGGTATGTCGGATCCGATGTTGTGGTGATCGGTAATTATCATGTCGATGCCGAATCTGCTGGCCGCTTTTGCTGCCTGGCGGCTGCCTGAACCGCAGTCGGCGGTAATGATCAAACTGAATTTATTGGGGCGAACATAATGCGATATGTGCTGCGGCAGGATACTGTAGCCCTCATTGATCCGATGGGGAATGTAATATGAAACATCTGCACCGGTGTAGCGCAGAAAATCGAGCAAGATAACGGTGGCAGTTACGCCGTCGACATCGTAGTCCCCAAAAATCAGGATTTTTTGATTGCCGGCAATAGCGGCGTAAATCCGGTCGACGGCCGCTTCCATGCCGATCAGGGAAGAAGGCGGGCGTAAATTGTTCAATGAAACGGTCAAAAAGTCGCCGGCATCCGATGCCGTTAAAATGTTGCGGTTGGCCAGAAGCATTGCCGTCAGCGGATGGCAATTCAATTCCCGGGTCAGCTTTTTAACAACCGTCGGATCCGGCTTAAGGATGTGCCAATGTTTTTTCATTAACCGGCCATATATCCTAAATGATGCCGGTCGACAAGTCAAAATAGTTCCGGCCCATTACTCAGGCCTTGCAGCCTTCAGCTACCGCGCCGCCAGACACGAAGTGGGGATATGCCGCCGAAATTTTTGTCGAATTACCAGTGACGCCGGCAATATCATTTTACGCTACCCTTTGCGCCTGAGGGGTGAACCATGACCGATTTTTTTATTGAAAAAACGAATGACATGGTTATACTAAATGATGTTTTTAATTCTTCTTAACGTCGCATAAATCTGCATATTTATTTGTATTCGTTTTTATGGCAACAATAAACAAATTTACCGAATCTGCCAAACGATGTTATCGTGTTGACCGCCGCGAGATTGCCTATTTAAAATTCATATTGGAAGCTTACGACGGGCTGGCAGTTGTCAGCACGCTGGACCCTCAAGGGGGAATCATCGTTTTGCACATCTCACCCGGCTGTGAACCGGACGTAGAGACAATTTTGCGGGATCTGAATCGGGATATCATGATGGAGCCGGCGCAGCCGCCAATAGAACTGAAGATTGAAGATTGAAAATTTAACTATAGGGTTATCGGTTCGCCCGTTTGCCGGTATAGCGGGACGGGCCAACGGGCACAACGGGGAAACAGGCCAACCGGTCTCATCCAGGATTGACGCAAATGCGCAGACCTCATAGGATACCTTATGCTGCCTAACCAGTTGTAAAATTACCGAGACTTTATGATAAGCAAATATCTCTATATAAACACCATCGGCTGCCAGATGAATGTCTATGATTCCGAACAAATTGCATTTCGTCTGGCTGCCTTGGGGTATCAGCAGACATCGTCGCTGGAAACGGCTGATCTGGTTATTCTCAACACCTGTACCGTCCGGGCTAAAGCCGAGCAAAAAGCCTTCAGTTTTCTGGGACGACTCGCAAGATTGAAAAAGAAAAAACCGGGACTTATCGTTGGGGTAGGCGGCTGTGTTGCCCAGCAGGAAGGCGCGAAAATGCTTGCGCGGGTGCCGCACCTCGATCTGGTGTTCGGGACCCGGACCATCGACCGGCTGCCGGCTTTGGTGCAGAAGATCGAAAACAAACGCTGCCGCATCGTTGATGTGTCGATGTCTGAAATTGCGGATCCGTCCGATGTCGTTTGCGGCCTGGGGTATGAAAATCAGGTGTCGCACTTTGTAACCATTATGCGGGGCTGCGACAATTTTTGTACGTATTGCGTGGTGCCCCATGTGAGGGGGCGGGAAACCAGCCGCCATCCCGACGGCATTATAAAAGAAATCAAGGGATTGGTCGGAAACGGCGCAAAAGAAATTACCCTGCTCGGGCAGAATGTCAACAGTTATGGGAAAAAGGAGGGGCTGTGCAGTTTCCCGGAATTGCTCGCCCGCGTTGAGGCCGTTGAGGGACTTCTGCGAATTCGCTTTACCACGTCCCATCCCAAAGATTTCGATCAGGAATTGATCAACGCATTTCAGTCAAGTGAGAAGCTTTGTAATCACTTACACCTGCCGGTTCAATCCGGATCCAACCGGATGCTGGAGCGAATGAACCGCAAATATACGCGCGAGCTGTACCTTGACAAAGTTGCCAAACTCAGGGATACTTGTTCCGGGATTGCGATTACATCCGATATGATTGTCGGTTTTCCGGGCGAAACGGATGCCGATTTTAATGATACACTGGATTTGATGCGAAAAGTGGAATTCGACGGTCTTTTCGCGTTTGTATATTCCGACCGTCCCAGTGCCCCCGCTGTAAAGTTTAAGGATAAGATTTCAGAACGGCGAAAAAGTGAAAGACTGCAAATTCTTCTGGAGTTGCAGGAATCCTTTACAAAAAAGAAAAATCAGGCGCTGGTCGGCTCCGTTCAGCCAATACTGGCCGAAGGTTTCAGCAAAAGACAATCGTCGGGCAATATTGGAGATTCACATCAGACTGTCCAGTGGACCGGACGCACGTCCACGAACAAAATCGTTAACTTTTATCAAAATGATAATCCTGGCAGCTGTAACGATATTTTTCCGGGGAAACTGGTTCATGTCAAGATTGAAAAGGCATACTCCCACTCACTTTGGGGAATACCCGTCGAAATTGAATCTGCAGCCGAAGGCTTGAAAGGAGAAAATTGTTATGCTGCATAAAGTAAGCATAGCGGGTCTGACGATGGATCCGGCATCCAATACTCCCATAATAATTCTAAAGTCGGAGGAAAATGATCAGGCCGTTCCCATCTGGATCGGGCTGCTTGAAGCCACTTCCATCGCTTCGGCCCTGCAAAGCATAAAATATGAACGTCCCATGACGCACGACCTTTTTAAGAACTTCTCAGATACGTTGCAAATCTCGATTGCGAAAGTCGAGGTCTGCGATTTAAGAGACAACACTTTTTTCGCCAGAATCTATTTTGTTTCCAAAGACAATAATTTCGATATTGATGCCCGGCCCAGCGATGCAATTGCCCTGGCTTTGCGGTTTGATGCCCCCATTTTCGTTGAGGACTCCGTTATGCAGAAATCGAAAGTCAGCGAGGGTGAAGGCGAGGCAATGGATACCAGTGAAGAAGGTAAAAAGTGGGCCGACTATCTTGCCAATTTGCCGCCGGATGATTTTGGTAAATATAAAGTGTAGCCGGACGGGATTGCAGTTGGCATACGGCCAAGTGTCGAACGGAACCGGCCGAAAATTATATAAAGTGAGAGAAGCAAATTAAGGCGCCTGTAAATTTGGGGGCGCTTTTTTTGCTTTTAAAATCCTTAAAAAAATTAGATTTCAAAAGATTTTTGCAGAAAGACAGTTTGTTCATAACTTGTGAAAAACTTCTGATCTGACTAAAATTCTTACAAAAAATTACCCGCCTCCGATCCATTAATTTGTAATGGTCGACAAAAAATATCAAAATATTTTAATTGATTTCAGATACATATAAATTGTTCATAACTTTTTTAGCCGGTCAGGAAAAATCCGTCTAATCCGGTTTGACATCCCGCAGCGACTTTTTATAAATAGTGCTCTACATTTTTTTGTTTTATTGTTCAGAACCCTGCCAGATTCTAAAACAGCCATATTAACAAACCCTGATCCATACCGGTTTAAACTGTGTCGACATTTTCATCAATAAGATTATTGCACTATATATTGTAGTTTGGTGATCGGAATCCACAATATGTTGTTGACAATGCCCTGAGATTTGGCTATTATTAAACCATCGAACCAATTGAAAAAATTCCACCAATTCTTTCGGAGACAAGGCATGAGCGCTATTTTGGTTATTGATGATGAAAAAGGAATATTGCAGTTGATTCGCCAGGCGTTAACCCGGTTCGGTCACCATGTTGAAACAGCCGGGGACGGCAGGGAGGGCATACAGAAATTTGACGATGGAAATTATGACATTGTGATTACCGACATTCGCATGCCTGGTATTGATGGCAATGGCGTCGTCGCGCATATACGCAAATCGAACAGGCAATCAATCCCGGTAATCGCTATATCCGGAACCCCGTGGGAGCTGGAAGGTAATAATTTTGATATGGTATTGCCGAAACCTTTTCCGCTGAACAACCTGGTTGAATCTATACGATCCTTTGTTGCAGTCCCCTCCGAGATGGCTGTCGGAATATAAAAATTTCGGTATCCTTCTTTCAAGAAGAGCCTGCTTCAGACTACCTATTCCAAAGAAAATCCATTTAATTTATTCCAATATGGAAAACCTGGTTCGCTGGGCCAGAATTCATTACTTTGGCGGATCACTCTATTCGTATGTAAAACGGCCGTTTTCGTAGATGGTCACCGCTTCGCCGGACTTTAAGTGGGCCGTGACCCGTTTTTTTTCGGTGTTGACCAGGTCCCAGTGCAGGGCTGACTCGTTAAAGCCCAGCTTTTGTTTGAGGGCCTGGTTTAGGTTTTTGCCGTCGCCGGTATAGGTGTTTGAATAAGAGGAACCAAGGGCAATATGGCAATTTCCATACCGGCCTCCGAAGTTTTCATCAAACAACGTGTTGGCCATAAAATGGTTGATCTTGGAAAACCGCTTGTCGGTCAGGGAAAATTCGCCTACTTTATCCGCGCCCTGGTCCATCTGCAGCTGTTGTTTGACAAATTTCTCACCGCTGTCCGCCGCTATCCTCACGGTTCTGCCGTTCTCAAACTCAAGTCTGACTCCTTCAACGCGATTGCCGCTTCGATATGAGGGCTGGTCGGCATGATATTTTCCCCGGATTCCGCGCCAGTCGGGTGAGGTGAAAATTTCAAAACTGGGTATGTTGCGACCCGATATGCCGATCCATTGCCTCATTTCTCCGGGCGTCACTTCCAGATCGATATTTTCGGATTCGACATGCAAGAATTTAACTCGCATGCGGTTCAGCCATTTTTTGATGGATTGGGCGATCCTATGGATACGCTGCCATTCAGAGACCGGATCGGCTTTGTTCAGGAAACAGGCCCGGCAGACCTGCCGGGTATATTCCTCAAGGCTGGTGCCGGCCTGGGCGGCCAATTCGGGAGTGGGAAACGCACAGAGGGTCCAGCTGAAGCCGCCCCGGGCCTCGTGCCGGTTGAGTATGTCGCGCAAATCATGCTGGGCCACGGTGGCCCTTCCGATTTTTTTAGGGTCAATATCGCTCAGGTGCGTGAGGGATTCCGGTGCATAGAGATGGATGCTTCCATTCAATCCCGACATCAGCTCTTTTTCCCCGGGTGGTGAAAAAACCAGCTGATGGTTGGAAGAGCGCAGGTAAAAGGCCCGCTCCATCGCGGCGGTAGGACTCATGCGCTGGACGGGGTTCAGCCCCCTGGCCAGCATAGCGGCAAAAAGGATTTCAGCCAATTGAACGGCAGGTCGATGATAGCGAATAAGTATAATATCTTTTTTTTAAATGGTGCCTTTTTAGCGGTGGTCAGTCCCCACCACAGTACGTCGGCATATCGTTCCAGCTGTTTGATGGTGAACATGGCGTTGCTCCTTTTTTCAATCACCATGGTCGTCCTTGAGAAAGGCACTATGATACTCCGCCTCCTCCAGATGATTTTTGAGCAGGCGATTGAGCAGGTCGAAGAGCGCAAGCATTTCTTCATCCGTCATTCTTTTGGTGATCAATGACATGAACCGGTCGTCGGAAAACTTCTGCAGATAATATATGAGCGTGTTTTCGTCCGTCTCCCGGTCAGCCCCGTATCCCACCAGTCCTTGATAAGATTCAACAAAATCGTGTGTATGCTTCGGCATTCTCTGCAATCCAGACTTATAGACTCAAATATTGAAAGCCGGACCCTCCCGCTCTCCGAGCTGTAGGCTCTCCGAGCCGGAAGCCGGGCTGTAGGCCGCACGGGCCGGAAGCTTGGCCAGGGTCCTTTACTATTCTTACGCTGAAACCCTGTTGATGCTGCTATGGGTTAAAGTTTTAAGACCGTTCAGCCGAAGATATATCACTGAAAGCAAAAAATAAAGGAGAAACACGCATGAAATCCTCTTTCTTTATTCTGGCCGAATTAACCCTGGTGACCCTGGTTTATGCTTTTGCCTATCGAGCGGGATACAAAAGTGCGCAATCAAAGGCCATTTCGGTCGTAAAAAAGTTTGCCGATCCGGTAACCTGTCTGTTGGATAGTTTAAATGATACGCTTGATGAGGCCACAGAAGAACAAAATGAAAAGGAAGGTTCTTAATTTCGTAAGGTTTTGGGGGTGTCCAGCACGGCGCGAATTGTACTTGCCAGCTCATCTTTGACAATCGGCTTCATGACAAATTTATCGATTCCCATGGCCAGGGCTTTTTCTTCGGTGATCGTCTCATTGAAGCCGGTACATAAAATCACCGGAATGTCCGGTCTGATACCCATTAATTTGCGTGCCAGCTGATCACCGGTCATTTTGGGCATTGTCATGTCCGTTATTACCAGATCGTAATGGTCGGGCAAGGCGGCGAATTCCTCCAGCGCCGCTTCACTGTCCGTTTTGACCGTTACTTTATAACCGAGCCGTTCCAGAATTTGTTGTTCGATGTCGATGATTTGCTCTTCGTCGTCTATCAGCAGAATACGTTCATGGCCCTGGGTTGCAGACGGGGTCTTTGCCGCCTCTGTTTCAAGATCAACCTCATCGATGATCGGCAGATATACGGTAAAGGTGGCCCCTTTCCCCGGTTGACTGCTGACGCTGATGTCGCCCCCATAATTTTTGATGATGCCGTGGATCACCGACAGACCCAGACCGGTACCCTTGCCTTGTTCCTTGGTGGTATAATACGGTTCGAAGATGCGCTCCAGTACTCCCTGATCCATGCCGCACCCGGAATCTTTGACCGTCAATTGAAGGTGCGGGCCGACTTTCATTCCCACTCTTTCCATCGATTTTTCGTAGGTGATTTCCACCTCTTTGACTTCCACTTCAAGTTTGCCGCCGGTTTGCTGCATGGCGTGATAGGCGTTGGTGCAAAGATTCATGATAACCTGGTGAATCTGGGTCGGGTCGCCATTGATGGGGCCGCAATTTTCATCCACTTTGCTTTCTATTTCGATGGTTGACGGGATGGTGGCGCGCATGAGTTTGAGCGCTTCTTTGATCAGGAATTGAACTTTTAAAGGCCTGCGTTCATGACAGCTTTGCCGGCTGAAGGTTAGGATTTGTTTAACCAGTTCCTTGGCGCGATTGGTGGCCTTGAGGATTTCCTCCAGATTCTTTCTGGCCTGGCTGTCTTCCGGGATGTCATCCATGGTCAATTCGGTATAGCCGACAATCGGGAAAAGAATATTGTTAAAGTCATGCGCTATACCCCCGGCCAAGGTGCCGATGGCCTGCAGCTTCATGACCTGCTGCAACTGTCTTTCCGAGCGCGCCAACGCTTTGGTTCTTTCTTCAATTTTCTTTTCCAGGATTGTATTCTGATTTCGCAGCAAGCGATAAAATTCTAGACTTTCCAGGGCATTGGCGGTATTTAGCAGAATGATTGACAGCAAAGTGAATGATTTATCCGGAATTGAATTTTTTTTATCCGGCAGTAGTCCGACGAACATGCCCCGGATGCGGGAGTAGGTCGCTATCACATGCAGCATCAGCTGCTTGGAGTGATCATGGGAAGAGATCGTAACGCCGCGTCGTTCACGAATGGCCCAGGCAAAAAATCCCTCATCGATCATGTGGCGCACCTGATCTTCCATGAATTGCCGGCTTTCCGATGGACCGCAAGCCGATAAATTGAAATCCGATTTATCCTCGTCCACCAGATAGAAGGCATAGGCTTCAAACGGGATTAAATAGCGGATTCTTTTTTCAGCCTCCTGCAGAACATTCTCCGGCCCGTAGCCGGTATTGATGTTTTTCTGAAAGTCTCCCAGAGAAAGGGCCATTTCAAGGGCATTTTGTATAAGACGCCTGTTTTCTTCCAAATATTCGATGCGAGCCAGGAGTTTTTCAGGATCTAAGTTTGTGGTTTTTTTCATTGTACTTTTACACATTCAGGATTGTTTCCAGTGCTTTGAACTGGTGAGTTGCCTGTCCAATAACCTTCTCAAAGCAACTGGGTGATAATTCCAGATTTTCCCAGGCATCATAGTCAAGGGGCGGTACAAATCTCTCTCCGCTGCTGCCGATCCCCAGGCTGTTGACAATCAAATCGGCCAGGTGAACGATGGTCGCCGGAATCGGTTGCCGGGCATCAGAAGGTTTATGATGGTAGAATACATTATTTTCTAAAATTACAGGCAGTTTCCACTGCTGCATGAGTTGCCTGCCTACCTGGGCATGGTCACATCCCAGATAATCTATTTCTTCCATATACAGTAACTTGGATTCATTTATAGACCGGCTGATAATGTTGTGCGACTCATCCGGAAAATGTATGTAAAGTATCAATCGCCCCAGATCATGCAGCAAACCGGAGACAAACAACTGTTCGGTTTGACTGAAATTCAAGTGGGCCGCCAAAACCCTTGATAAGATGGCGCAGGCCAGGCTGTGCTTTAGAAATGAATACATATCGATTATTTCTTTGGGGATATTTTTAAAAATAGAGAGAATGGAGATCCCCAGAGCCAGTCCGGAAATTTCACGGGTACCGATGAGGGTCACCGCATGGGACACTTTGTCTATCCTGGTCGGGAACCCGTAAAATGATGAATTTACGATTTTCAACAGCAGGGCGGTTAAACTCGGGCTTCTGTTCACCACCTCGGCAATGTGTTCGGCCGAAGACATGGGATTTGCAATGACTTCATTTATTTCAAAAACTACGGACGGAATTTCAGGCAGGACTATCTTTTTTTTGTTTATTTCCTCTAAAAAATTTATTTTTTGAGCCCTATCCGGCATCCTTCGATCTTGAAATTGCATATCGCCGGCAGTTTCAACCAGATCATGCCGGCATCTGAATTGCACCGCTATTTTGAATATTTCCTTGATTGCCGGATGCTCCAAGTCAACATGACGACAGATAAGCTTCATGTTTTCCGCGGTCCGTTCGAGCAGCTCCGGATCCAACCGGGGATCCAATATGTCTTTGCGGCGGCGTGCCCCGGCAACATTGACCTCCGGAATTCCCCAAATTTTAAAAATTCGAATATGATTTGATTGGATTTCGTTGCCTTTGGCCAGCAGGAGTCGACCGTTTATATCACGCACCTCTTCGGCCAAAATCTGACCGGGTTTTAATTTGTCTGTCTGTACCGCTTCCATAGGATTCCATTATCTATTATTTTCAGAACTATCTAAACAAAACCATCTCTTTATTGTTATCGTCTAAGCGAATTGAAAACTTGAGCAAAAATGCGATCTTAGTACCTGAATTTTGCACGTAAATCTAATATACAACGCCGAAGTTGCATTTTCAGAATTTACTTCGAGCGATGTTCGGTGTTTAAAAATTCAGGTAGCAGATCATTGAGGTGGTTAGAAACGTGCAGATCGTTGGGGTAGGTGGGGCATTGGCGTTTGTGGGGTTGATTAAGTTAGTTAATAGTTGATAGGTGATAGGTCATAGTTGTTAGGGTACGGTGCCAGGCGCACGGTCTAACCCGAAAAGTGTTGAGGACTGAGTGTGTTGCGGTTTCCATTGTCCGAATTTTTTTTAACTCAGTCCTCAGTCCTCATTGCTCAGTCCTGATGTTTGTCTTTCCTCCGACCTTCGACATTTGTCGTTCGTCATTCACTTAACCGTCTCAACCAGCTTTTGGACAGCCGCCAGATAGGCCTGGAGGCCGCGCATAAAAATATCATTGTGGTTGGCGCCGGGAATCATCAAGAAAGTTTTGTCGACGGTCGGGCAGGCATCGTAGAGGGCCTGTCCGTCCGAAAATGGAATGATGTGGTCAAATTCGGCGTGAATGATGAGCGTTGTTTTATCAAATTGCCTGATTTTATCAAGGTTGCCGAAGCCTCTTTCTTCCCGGAATCCCAGCGCTTCCAAGTTGATGCCCAGCAGCTGCAGCAAGGGGGCGGCATAGGCAAACCCGCTTTCCACGATAAGGCCGTCAACTTCATTTTTATAAGCCGCCGCCAGTTCAAGAACCGAAGCACTGCCCAGCGATCTGCCCATCAGAATGAGTGGACCCGTAAAATGATTTTTCTGCAGCCATTGGCGCACAAAATCAAAGATGATATGACAATCCCCCATCATGGCGGTGACCGTCGGTTTGCCGGAGGATCGACCGTATCCGCGATAATCCACCGCCAGGAGATTGATCCCCATTTTAGTATACGCACCACCCAGTTCATCATAGTCCGCGACAATTTCACCATTACCGTGAAAAAAAAGAATATTACCGCCGGACTTTGCGGCCATGTGAAAACGCGCGCCGACGGCAACAGCCTCTGCGACCGGTATCATGACATCCGTGGCGTTGGAAAGCGGGCCGGTCCTATCGGCGGTCGGGAAGTGTGAACCTGCCGGCTCCGGACGCGGGTGAAACAAATACATCAGAACTTCAGTTCGATCGAGGGGCGTGTAATCGATTTTAGATTCAGCTTTCATTATTAAGGTCTCCTTTATATGACCTAAAAAACCACATGCAATGGTGAGTTATTGGTTATTAGTTATTGGTCCTCAATTTTTAATAACAAATAACCAATAACGACTAATTGAGCTTTAGCGGTTCATCCAACAATTACCGCGCACTCCTGACCGCCAGCACCCGACAGCCGTTATTATCGTGTAAATCAACCGTGAAGGCGTCGCCGAGGTAGTAATTAAAGGCCAGCGGCAAGCCCAGGGCCGTGTCGGAGGACCACACCAGGATACAGCTGATTTTAATCTGGGGTACAATCTTTACCGCATATCCGCAAGCCGATTGATAACCTTGGTAGCCGGAATCTTCCCGATACAGGCTTTGCAGCTCCGCCACCGTTGGCAAGCGCCAATTTTCATACTTCCGATCAAGGCTCCCGGCAAAGCTGCCCTGGATCCATTTATTGGCCTGTTTCCAGAATATATCCTCTTGGTTGTCCGTTTGGGCCCACATCAGCCCTGACCGGCTGTCGGTAACGGTGCCGTTGCCGTTGTCGATGAAGCGGTCCTGCGCCAGGCTCGGGGTCCGGAAAACGGAGCCAAAAAGAAGTATGATCAGGAGGATATGGGGAGTGGATTTTAGCACTTTTCCCTCACTTATGCTTTTACCGGGTTAACCAAAATGAGGTCCAAACAATAATTTTCGGTTCTATAAACCAAAACAAGATAAGATTTATCCGATGCTTTTTAATTATATTCCGGGCGGCCGGTGTAGGCTTGAAGTTTAAAAATTTTTATCAATAAAGCCGGGTTCGGCAATCAGGTCCGGCGCAATATACTTGAGAGCCCAGATCGCGCTGATGGCGCCTACATACAAGGAATCTTTTTTGTCCATCAGCAGATGGTCGGCTTTGTCCAGCGAAATAAAACTTTTAGGGTGGCGTGCAGTTTGAAAAATTTTGGCCGCATTTTCGATGCCGACGATCCGGTCATACGGTGAATGAAAAATAAGCAGGGCACGGTTCAAGTTTCGTATGGTTTCCTGCATGCGCACCGCTGCCAGATCGTCGAGAAACTGCTTTTTGATTTTAAAAGTCCGGCCCGCCAAGTCGACATCGGCTTCCCCACGGCGTTCGATGATCTCTGAGGATTCGCTCAGGGCGACGGATACATGAGCGGGATCCGCCGGTGCTGCGATGGTGATTACGGCTACCGCGGAAGGTATTCGTGCTGCTGACTGCAGCACCGCCGCACCCCCCAGGGAATGGCCGATTAAGATCTGCGGGGCCTCAAAATTTTTTTTCAAAAAATCGGCGGCCATGACGAGGTCGTCAACGTTGGAGGTAAAATTGGTATCGGCAAAGTCGCCTTCGCTCTCGCCCAGCCCGGTAAAATCGAATCGCAGCACGGCAATCCCTCTACGGGTTAAAGCCCGGCTGATATGGCTGATGGCTTTGATGTTTTTGGAGCAGGTAAAACAATGGGCAAAAAGCGCGTAGGCGAGCGGTTTTTCAGCTGCAGTCAGATCTATTCTGGCTGAAAGCTTTTGACCGGCCGCGTTGGTGAATTCGAGGTTTTTAAATTTCATGATGGGATCTTGGTTGATTGAGTGGATAGTTCACGACTGTTGATTGATACGTGCCGTAGTTGCAAAACTATAATGGAAATCTTCTGATGAGTCCAGATCAATTTTGGGGGCCTAGCGGATCGTCGTGCTGCCGGTCTCTTTCAGAGCTTGTATCCCGGATTGTATCTTTGATGAATCAAATTCATAATTTAGAAGGCTTGACATTTAAATTCTCATTCTTTATAAACGTAGGATTCGGTTCGATTTTCATTATTTTTTGCTGCAGTCGTCCAAAATCCGAGATCGCGGACATCTATGGCCGAGACATGATATTCCGCGATTTTGCCAAACTTGTAACCTGTTTTTAAAGAAAAAAGGAGGGCTTAATATGAAACGGAAATCGACTCTATGGGTAATACTGGTTCTAACTGCGGTTCTGCTGTTTCTGCCCGGCAAAATTGTATTGGCGGAACAGCCTATTATCATCGGCTGTCCGCTCGCTACTTCCTATCTCTACGGATGGGACGCTGAGAGGGCTGTCAAGCTGGCTATTTCAGAGATCAATGCCGCCGGCGGCGTCAACGTGGGCGGCGTAAAGCGGCCGTTTAAAGTGGAGGTCATCGACACCAGAGACCTGGAACCCGGAGTGCCCGTGAGCGATGCCCTTCTGGCGGTGGAAAAACTGATTTTAGATAAGAAAGCCGATTTTATCGTGGGCGGGCCGGTTCGTTCCGAAGCTGCTCTGGCGGCGATGCCGCTTTTATCCAAGTATAAGAAAGTCTCCATCGTGACTACCGGCGTTCTGACGCCCAAGTATACTGCGTTGGTGGCCGAACAGTATGATAAATATAAATACTGCTTCCGCATACATGGTGAGGCCAAGAACCTTGTGGGTGAGATGTTCGCCAACTTCACCGATTTGAAAGAAAAGTACGGTTTCAATAACTTATTCATCATGGCCCAGGATGTCTCCCATGCCCGGGGGGCGGCCGATGTCATGAAGGCGGTGGCCGTCAAAAAGGGCTGGAACGTCACCGGGGTGGAGATATACCCGACCGGAACCACCGATTTTTCCATGGGACTGCTCAAGGCCAAACAGTCCAAAACGGAAATTATCAATATTTGGATGGATATGCCGGAAAGCGCTATATTGCTTAAACAATGGTATGAGATGAAAATTCCGGCCCTGCCGTTCGGTTCGACTCTGGCCGCGGCTGAACAGCCCGGTTTCTGGAAGGCCACCGACGGCAAAGGGGAGTATACCCTCTGCAATGTGGTCAACGCCGGCAACGCTCCCTCCGAAGCCACCCCCTGGACCATGAAATTTTACAAGGCCTACACCGATATGTGGGGCGTGGAGCCGGAAGGACTGGGAACATCCAGCAGTTACATGGCCGTTTATGTGCTGCGGGATGCGATCGAACGCGCCGGCAGCCTGGATTCGGACAAGTTGGTGGCGGAGCTGGAAAAAACCGATGTGATGGGGGTCTATGGACGGCTTCGCTTTGATCCCAAAAGCCACCAGGTTATCCCGGCGACAGACCCCGCCAAGGGGGCGGTGGGCAGCATTTTACAGTGGCAGAACGGGAAGCGGATCGTGGTCTATCCCCAAAGCATCGCCACGGGCAGTATCGAGTTGCCGCCGTGGATGAATAAATAGCCGTGCATCCCCGGATAGGCGGGTTGAGGGTGAAGCAAGAATTTCACCTTCAACCCGATAGGGCAAAAAACCTCTCCTCCGAAATATCATGCAAATATTAATTTACGGAACCATAAATAGTGTCTCGCTGGCGCTTTTGGCCTTGGGATTTGCCTTGGTTTACGGGGTCAGCCGCCTGCCCAATTTTGCGCATGGTGCGCTATACGTTCTCAGTGGTTTCATCACCTGGACCTTTATTAATTCCCTGGGGTTTAATTATCTGTTCAGCATCATCCTGGCGATATTTATGACCGGAATAATCGGTTCGTTGATCTACCGGTTTGTGCTGATTCGCATCCGGGGCATGGAGATTTCCGAAATCATAGCCTCCTATGCCATGGGGCTGGCAATTTTGGAAGGACTCCGATGGGGCGGGTTTAAGGGCATGACCTATACGCTGCCGGCCTTTATCGGAGGCAGTATGGAGCTTGCCGGCATACCCGTGGACTACCAGCGGTTGCTGGTCGTCGGCATCGGGGCGGCGGTGGTGGCGTTGCTGTGGCTGTTCACGCACTATACACGCGTCGGTCTGGCCCTGCGCGGGATGGCACAGGACGAGCGCGCCGCCATGATGCTGGGGATCGATTCCGACCTGATGGCGGTAGCGGCTATGGGATTCGGTTCCATGCTGGCGGCTTTGGCCGCTGTTTTGCTGCTCCCGTTGGGCAACATTGTGGTGGAAACCGGCTATAATGTTCTGATTCTGGCCATCGCCGTCTGTATTGTGGGCGGCTTGGGAAGTTGGATGGGTGCCGTTCTGGCTGCGTTTCTGATCGGTTTCGCCCAGATTCTTACCGTCGTCTATCTGGGCGCTCAATTCCAGATGGTGGTCGCGCTGCTGGCGATCATCATTACCCTAATTTTGAAACCCTCAGGGCTCTTCGGACGCCAGAAAGAATTGGAAGAAAGAGTATGACCAAACATCCTGAACCGCGCCGCAGAGAAAGATTGGACCGCGGTATCAAAGTTCGTTCCGACGGGCTTTATGCGCTGATGTCCTGGCGTGAATTGAGCTACCTGGCTTTGCCCAGGCTTGTGTTGATTGTCGGGATACTGATTCTGCCCCTGGTTATGCCGACCATGTACTGGCAGCGGGTGATATCAATTGTCTGTATCTACGCCCTGCTGGCCCTGAGCTTTGATTTTCTGGCGCATTTTGTCGGGTTGGTTTCTTTGGGAGGCGCTTTTTTTATCGGAACCGGCGGCTATATTGCTGCGATCCTGAACACCTCATTCGGGCTGCCGCCGCTATTGACAATTCCCCTTGCCACCATCATCGGTGCATTTTTTTGCACACTGCTTCTGCTGCCCTGTCTGCCACTGAGGGGCGTCTATTTTGCGATTGTTACCCTGATGTATCCGCTGCTGCTCGCCCGGGTCATCGAGGCCCTGGATATACTGGGTGGAACCGACGGAATTTTAGGGGTCGAAAGCTTCGTCAACCGCTGGATGGAGCAGTATTTCATCATTGGAATGGTGCTTCTATTTCTTTTCGGTACACGACGTCTGGTTATCCAGGATATCGGCCTGGTATTCCGGGCGGTTAAAGACAATGATCAGGCCGTAAAGGCTTCGGGGATAAGCATTACCTACTACAAAACCATCGCCGTGTTCATTGCCTCGGCCATGGGCTGCTTGAGCGGCGCCTATCTGGTACATTTGTACATGTGGGCCGGTCTGTCCATGCTGGCGCTGGATTTTTCTATTCTTCCCATCGCCGCAACGGTCATCGGCGGCAGCGGCACGCTGGTCGGGCCGGTGCTGGGCGCCTTTATTCTGGTGCCGATATCAGAGTTGCTGCGTGCTTTCGGAACGCTGCGCATTGTTTTTTATGCCCTGATTCTGCTGGCCTTTATCATCTTCCGCAGCGAGGGAATTATGGTTTATGGCCAAAGAAAATATCTTCAAATTGAAAAATGGGTTAAGGTATGAGCGCACCGCCGATTCTGCAAGTGGATCATGTGACCAAAACGTTTGGGGGCATCTTTGCCTTAGATGAGGTGAGCTTCGATTTAAACGAAGGTGATATCCTGGGCGTCATCGGACCTAACGGTTCCGGTAAAACGACTCTGGTGAACTGCATCACCGGATTTATTGGAATGACTTCCGGTGAGGTCTTATTTCGGGGCAAAATCATCAGCGGTAAACCGCCGCATAAGATCGCCGACATGGGCATCACGCGCACCTTCCAGATCATGCGTCCGTATTACAGTCTGGCTGCCTATAAAAACCTCGTGATACCTCTGTTTTCGCCGCGGGCCAAACGCACCGGAGGTTGGCGGGGCGGCGGCAAGCTTGGCGACCGCAATACCGTCAGCATCGACATTCTGGAAGAACTGGGTTTCGAGAGGGAATCCTTTGTTCCTTACAAGATGGCCTCCAGCCTTCCCACAGGATATCTGAAACGCCTGGAGCTTGCCCGGTGTCTGGCTTTGCAGCCTGAAATTATCATCTGTGACGAGGTTTTTTCCGGACTGAGCGCGAGTGAAATCGCCAGCATGGTTCCGCTGATAGAGCGGCTGCAGATGGAGGGCATCACGCTGATTATGATCGAACATCGTCTGCGGGAGCTTTTCAGGGTAGCCAATCGGGTCCTCGTATTAAACTTCGGGGAAAAGCTTAAAGAGGGTTCGCCGGATGAGGTCATGGCGGATGAGAGGGTCAGAGAAGCCTATTTCGGATCGGAGGAGGTCGAGGAGGCGCTGGACTATGATTGAGGCTACCGGTCTGATGGTCTTTTACGAAAACATGCTGGCATTGAATAATGTCGCCATCAAATGTGATGAGAACCAAATTGTGGGAGTATTTGGGGCCAACAGCGCCGGAAAATCGACGCTGATGTATATGCTATCCGGCATCATCGAGGATATTAGAAAAAAAGAAGAAATGGCCGGCGGCGAGCGGATCAGCGTTCTCGGAAATATAAAATATTTAGGCGAAGAGATCATGGGGCTTAAACCCAGCCGGCGGGCTAAAAAAGGGCTGGTACTCTGCCCGGAAAGACGCCGGATTTTCAAGGAATGCACGGTGCTGGAAAATTTGCGGATCGGCGGCTATCTGGCTTCCGCCTCCCAGGCGAAAGCGACGCTGGAATATGTATTCAAGGTTTTCCCGGCTTTGGAAAAACTTCAAAAAAGGATCGGCGGATTCTTAAGCGGCGGCGAGCAGCAAATGCTGGCCATCGGACGGGCCCTGATGGCTCAGCCCAAATTGCTGCTGCTGGACGAACCCTTACTGGGTCTAAGCCCCTTGATGCAGGCCATCCTGGTGCGGGCAACCCGGGAGATCCGCGATGAACAGGGAATCTCCATCATCGTCACCGAACAGTATGCAAGGCCGGTCCTGCCGATAGTGGATTATGCGTTTATTCTCGAAAATGGGGCCGCGGTTCTGGAGGGTACCCGCGATGATCTGATGAATAATCCGGATATTCGGTCTGCGTATTTCGGAGTGTAGGTCGGTTGGCCGGTTAAGCCCGTTTGCCGGTTAGCCGGTCAAAAAACAAATCCCACTTAAACGGGCTAACGGGCCAACGGGCCAACGGGCCAACGGGCCAACGGGCACACGGGCATACGGGCAAACGGGCACACGGGCAAACGGGCCAACCGGATCAGGGAGTAATCGGAGCATGAACCAAAAGGCAGAGACACTGGAGCGGGAATTAACCTTTACGCGATTCGAGCAGATGAGTGCCCGTTATCCGGAAAAAACCGCCGTGATATACCTGGGAGAACAGTTTTCTTTTTTACAATTGCATGACTTGAGTGAACGGTTTGCCGGTGCTCTGGTCGATCTCGGGGTTAAAAAGGGCGATAAGGTCATGATCTATATCTCCAACTGCATCCAGTGGGTCATCGCCTTTCTGGGTATCCAGAAAATAGGTGCCGTGCTGGTGCCGGTCTCACCCATCTATACATCCCACGAACTTGATTACATGCTCAAGGACTCGGGGGCCGAAACGATTATCTGCCTGGATACAAATTTTTGCTATGCCAGCGAAGTTTTTTCCGGAACCGGGCTTAAAAGAATCATTGTCACCAACCTGGCGGACCTGCTGCCGTTCTGGAAGCGGTATCTGGGTGTTCTGTTCGATAAAATTCCCCATGGCACCGTGGAAAAGGGCCAGGGAATATATGCGTTCAGATCGCTTTTAAAACACCCGCCTCTAAAGACCCGGGCCGATCTGGATCCCAGGCAAGACCTTGCATATATACTCTACACCGGAGGAACAACGGGATTTCCTAAAGGTGTTCCGGGCAATCACATCGGGATGGTCTCATATGTGAACGACGTAACGGATGACGTGGCCGGCGACCATCTCAAGGAAGGCGGCGATGTTTATATCGCCGTCAATCCCCTTTTTCACATAATGGCGTTAGGACTGTTCATGGCTCTGGGATTGAACAAGGGTAATGCCACGGCCCTGATGCCGGTGCCCCAGGTGGATGCGATTCTTGAGACGGTCCGGCGCCATCAAGTCCGCTGGTTTCTCGGGGTGCCCGCCTTATACCGTATGATTTTGGAAAACGACCGCCTCGAACAATACGATCTGAGTTCTCTGCGCTATTGCTACTGCGGTGGAGACGTACTGCCGCTGGAGGTGTTCAACCGCTGGAAAGAGCGATTCGGGATTCCCATCTACCAGGTTTACGGTTCCACTGAAGCCGGCCATGTTACTTACAGCCGCATCGAAGAAAACCCCAAGCCGAACACCCTTGGCCTTCCGCTGAAAAGCAGAGAATGTATTGTCGTGGATCCGGAAACCCTCAAGCCTGTTCCTCCCGGTGAAATCGGAGAACTGCTGGTCACATCGCCCTATACCGTAAAAGAATATTGGAATAAGGTCGAGGAAACCCGGCGCTCCTACGTGGATATCAATGGAAAGACCTACTATCGCATGAGTGACTTTGTCAGGCAGGATCCGGACGGAGAACTTGTCTATATTGAGCGTTCGGCCGATATTATCAAACATAAAGCTTACCGAATCTCCGCTTCGGAGGTAGAGGCCGTGCTGCAGGACCATCCCACGGTGATCGGAGCCTGCGTGGTGGGAGTTCCCGACCCCAAAGTCGGGGAGCGGGTTAAGGCCATTGTGGTTTTGAAGTCCGATGCCAGAGGGGTGGGCGGGGCCGAGCTCCTCCAGTGGTGTCGCGAGAAACTGGCACCCTATAAGGTCCCGGGCTACATCGAGTTCCGGGACATGCTGCCTAAATCCAAAGTCGGTAAATTGCTGCGCAGAGAAATCCGCGACGAGGAGCGCCGGCGGATTGCTAAAGAATAAGCATACGACGGGTTCCCCTGCCTTTGCAGCCGTCGGGCCCTTCAGTAAATTCCCGTCTAGTCATCCACTTTCCGGTAGCGCTGGTAGTGAACCTTGGATGCCTTGCGAAGGGGCGCTTTAATCGATTCCCTGGCCTGGCCGATGGGCAATATTCCGGCGATTTCAAGATGCTGCGGTATGTCCAGGGCCTCGCGAAGTTTTTCCGGCGCAAAGAAGGTAAACCAAAGCGTCTCCAGCCCCATGTCCGATGCCGCCAGCATCATGTTTTGAATACAGGCGGAAGCCGCCTGCAGCGCACCGTGTTTCTGACCGAAGAAGCCGCCCAAGCCGCCTTTGCCCGGATCAACCGTGACGACTATCAGGACGGGCGCCTCCTGCAAAAAGTCCATGCCATACTTGGCCGCCCAGGCGGGACCGCCGTTGTCAAGCACAGCCTGCCTGGCTGCTTCGCCGATTTTGCGGACTTGAGCCTTAACGGTTTCATCCGAGATGACGATAAATTCCCAGGGCTGGGCATTCAAGGGGCTGGGTGCCCATTGGCCGGCCTCCAGGATGACCGCCAGCTGTTTATCTGTGACCGCCGAACTTTCAAACGCCCGGCAGCTGCGCCTTGCCTTAACCAGTGTCCTGAACTCCATGATCGACCTCCTCCTCCGTTATTGTCATTTACCCACATTGAAAAACCGGTTCTCTGGGCCAAGTCAGGGGAAATTGGTTGTGCCGTAAATGAATGACTTGGGGTAGTGGAATAATGGAGTGTTGGAGTATTGGGTTAGGTGGAATTAGATCGGTTTTTATATGAAGGGTGCAAGACGGAAAATAAAAATAAACCATCATCCGCTTTTGATCGGCTGTATTCAATATTCCATTACTCCACCACTCCATCACTCCATGGGTTTTCAGACAGCCCAGACCACCTCTGTGAGGTGAATTCAAACCTGGCCGTCGGCGAGAGGCATCCGGGTCATCATCCTTTATTCATTGCCGCTGAAATTCCGGCTTAAGGGTTCGGTTGATTTCCTCCGGCAAGTGCCATACAAAGGGTCTCGTTGTAGAGGTTGCGAAGCGCACCGATGTCCGGCGTACCCAAGGCCTGGTTAAAAAAAGTACGCGGCGAGAAGACCAGATGCACGCGCGCAAATCCGTCGCCCGGGGCTCCGGTGAAAAAATTCATATTAAAATTGTAGATGCCCATTTTATCATAAGCCGCCATGGCGCGGGTCAGTCCGGCGGCGATGTCAAGCAGGTCTTCATCCGTCAGCTCGATCGTGCAGTCCACGCCCTCAACCACCGCCAGGACGTCTCCGGCCACTCCCATCGGCGCATAGGCACTGAACCAATGGGTTCGGCCGATTTCAGCTAAAAACCGTTCGCCGCTTTTGGTTTCGGCTGCAACCAGATCATCCCAGTAGTTTGTGCCGTTGATTTCCATGTAGCATTTCGCGGCCTCAAGTTCCTCACGCATCAGGTTGGGAGCGAATGCGGTGGCGAATACCTGCAGATGAGGATGGATCAATGAGCTGCCTGAGGCCGGCATGTAATTCCAGTTTATCAGATGGTAGACCGACTCCGGGTGTTTCAGCTCGTGAATCCGCCGGAAAAAACGCATCGCCAGTCGTAAGGCACCTGCAATGCGCTGCGGTTCGATTTGAGTCATGGGAATATAGTGCTGCGCTCCCAGAGTGGCCACCGCCCCGAGGCTGTCATAGGGTGCGATGTTTGGGAAAAGCACTTTGTCATCCAGTACCATACGGCCTTCAGCAACAATTTCTTCCGGGAAACAGGGGGTAACCTTCATCACCTTATCCGGGCAGAAAGGGCACCATTGTTCGGTCCCGGCCACGAGTTTGTCAAAATCGGGTTTTTCCCATTTAAGTGCCATGAAATGGCAGATGCGGGCGGTGCGCCCGGTCAGCGGATCGCGGCGAATTTCACTCGCAATGGCCTTGCGGGTCATCTTATTGCCCGGATCAAGAATAACGGTCTCCCGGGAGACGGTCTCAAAATTCATATACCCTCCTCTAATTTGGTTGATACTGACTTCAATATTTAAACAAAAATGTTAAACCCGTAATATGCCGTATTCAAGGCGGATTCATTAAAATTCGGGCTTCAACAACGCATTAATTTCCTCCGGAAACCCCATACAAACGCTTTCGCCAAAAAGGCGGCCCAGGGAGGCGACGTCCGGCGTGCCGATGGACGGGTTAAAATAGATGCGCGGCGAGAAAATAAGGTGAAAGCGCGCATGATCATCATTTTGTGATCCGGCGAAAAAGCTCATATTAAAATTGTAGATACCGATGCGATCGTAGGCCGCCATCAACTTTGTCATACCTGTGGCCAGATCCAGCAGATCATCATCGGTAAGCTCGAGCGTTGATCTTACACCATCAGCGACGGCGATGACATCCCCGACGGTACCCAGGGGCGCAAATACCGTGAGCCACGTCGTGCGGCCGATCTCTCCTAAAAACCGAGTGCGGTTTTCCTTTTCCGCAGCAATCAGATCATCCCAATAATTTGTTTTATTGGCCTCCAGGTAAGTTTTGGCGGCTGCCAGCTTTTCGCGCAGCAAATTGGGAGCAAAGCAGGATGCAAATACCTGCAGGTGCGGATGGATGATGGAACTGCCCGAGGCCGGCATGTAGTTCCAGCTGATCAGGTGGTATACCGATTCCGGGTGGTTCATGGCGTGCAGATGCCGGAAGTACTTCAACGCCAGACGGAAGCCGTCGGCAACGGTCTGCGGCTCGATTTCCGTCATCGGAATATAGTGCCGGGGACCCAAAGTGGCCACCGCTCCCATGCGGTCATAGGGTGCGATATTGGGAAATAAAACCTTATCACCCAGGGTCATGCGGCCTTCAGGAACGATTTCCGGGGGGAAACACGGCGTGACCACCAGCACTTTTTCCGGGCAAAAGGGGCACCAGGTCTCGGTTCCGGCAACCAGTTTTTCTAAATCGGGTTTTTTCCAATTAAGTTCTCTGAAATGGCAGATGCGGGAGGTTCTGCCGGTGAGCGGGTCTTTGCGGATTTCATTCGGGATATGCTTAGGGGCCAGATTGTTGCTGGGATCCAATAAGACTGTCTCGCGTGGTATTGCCTCAAAATTCATTTTGCCTCCCCCTAATAGAATGTTTCCGTGTAGATATTCGAATTCTCAAATTTTTCGTCCACCAGCCAGGTGACATCCCGGATCATCTCCCGGCGGCCGCATAGATAAAAATCATAAGCAGCCGGAGGCAGATGCCGCTGCAGATAGTCCGTCACCCGGCCGCTGAAATGTTTTCCGGATGATGGATATTCATTTGAAATGCAGGGAACGTATAGTTCGGCGGCGCTTGCAAACTCAGCCGCATAATAAAGATCGTCAGGGTTATTCACGCCGTGAAGCAACGTGAAGCCGCTTATGCCGGAGCGGACCATTGAACAAAAAGGTGCGATGCCGGCACCGGTGGCAACAAAAACGGGTGCGCGTCCAGATGGCTTGAAGGTGAAATACCCGTCCGGGCCTGAGATTTCAAAGCGGGTCCCGATTTCAGCCTGACTCAGCACAGGGGTGAGCAGACCCGAATCAACTATGCGAATGCAAAAGACAATTTCAGGCTCCTGCGGTGTGGAAACCGGTGTGTAGTCCCTTTCTGCTATTTGATGGTGGAATCGCAGCCGCTGGCCGGGCCTGAATACGAGGTTTGAGGGCCGGCTGAACTTAATTTCAAAAGCTCGCTGGGAAAGCCATCGGCGCTCAATCAAGGTTAGTGAAATAGTTTTTATTTTTGCTTCCAAAGCGTATCCGGAACTCCCCGAAGCCGGTTGATGTACCTGGCCAGCACAAACAGATAATCCGATAAACGATTCAGGTAAACGACGGCCAGCTGGAACTGTTCGGCCGCCGCCCCCCGGGAATATTCATCGGAAATACGAATGACATGCCGCTCCGCCCGGCGGCAGACGGATCGGCAGACATGGGCCCAGGCGGCCGCAGCATGGCCGCCAGGCAGGATAAAGCCGCTCAGTGCCGGCAATTTTGCATCCAAATCATCGATAGCCTGCTCGAACTCCCTGATCCGGTTGTCGGTGATTTTTTCAAGCGAATCCAGGGCCGGGGAATCCGGCGTTATGGCCAGTATCGCGCCGAGCTGAAACAGGTCTGACTGAATTCGCTGCAGGTCATCGGCAATATCCGGGTTTTTTTCCTTCAGTTCGGCAGTCAAGGCACCTAAGAGCGAATTTAATTCATCGACATCGCCGTAGGCTTCGATCCGCCGATCGCTTTTTAGAACCCGTTCACCGCTGAAAAGGCTGGTTTTGCCGCGGTCGCCGGTGCCGGTGTATATCTTCATGGTGTCTCCCGGTATTAGAAATGCTTTAAAAACCTCGTCTAAGGCCCAATGGTTGCGTTGCGAGCCTCTTCAAAATGCTCAAATACTCCTTTGTATGCTGCGCTTTTTCATCGGCTCGCGCCTTGCCCTTGAACCTGATCCGAGCTTTTGAACCCATTTCTAGAAAATTTCCTTGAAAAAGAACTGCATATAGTGCCAGGAGCGCTCGTCCGCCAGCTTGTTGTAGGCCAGTCCCTTAATACCATATTTGTCAGCAGCCGGATTGGTAAAACCGTGAACCGCGCCCCCGAAAAAGATCATTTGCCAGTCGACTCCGGATTTGCGCATGCCCTCCTGAAAAGCATTAATCGCTTCAGCCGAAATAAATCCGTCATCAGCGCCGTGGCAGATTAGAAACCTGGCCTTAATGCGGCTGAGATCCTCGGCCTTGGCTGCCGTCAGCCCGCCGTGAAAGGTTACGACACCGGCTAAATCCGCACCGCTGTATGCCAGCTCCAACACGGTGGTGCCGCCGAAACAGTAACCGATGGCGGCAATTTTTTTAGGATTTACCCGACTGTTGTTTCTTAATATGTCCAGGCCGGCTCGGGCGCGCTCACGCATCAGCGGCGTTCCCATAAGATGGCCGGAAAGGTCTTGGGCCTCTGCGGGATTTGTGGTCCAGATGCCCTTGCCGTACATGTCCAGGGCAAAGGCCACGTACCCGAGCCGGGCCAGCTTATCCACCCGCGATCGGACGTAGTCATTGAGCCCCCACCACTCGTGTACAACCAGCACGCCGGGACGCTTGCCCTGAGCGGCATCATCATAGGCCAGATAGCCTTCCAGGACCGCGCCGTTTTGGCTGTATTCAACCGGCTTCGACACAACCTTGGCGTTTGCTGAAGCCGCTAAGGCTAAAATACTGATAGCTAAAAGCATATGCTTCATAACTACCTCCTGCAACACACTTTGAGTGCTTTATCTCAATTAGAGTCTTAGTCATGGCTGAAGCGACTTTTTAAAATTTATGTATTTCCGACTTCAAGTCAATAGCAATTGGTGCGCTTCAGAAGGATACGTGTTCAGCAATCCAATATCTGCTTCATCGTGGCGGCGTCAATATTGCCGCCGGAGAGGATGACGCCGATCCGGTCTTTTGGCTTTACAGCGCCGCTTAAAAGCGCTGCAATTCCCAGGGCTCCCGAGGGTTCCACCACAAGTTTCATACGATAGAACAAAAACTTGACTGCTTCGATAATGGCGGATTCCGCAACGGTTTGCATGTCGTCGACGAATTCCTGCACCAGCGGAAACGTTACCTTGCCCAGCGACGGTGTGCGGGTGCCGTCCGCGATGGTAGGCGGATTTTTTACGGTATGCAGGCTGCCGGTGCGAAAAGAGCGGGTGGCATCGTCGGCCAACTCCGGTTCGATGCCGATGACCCGGCAAGCCGGATTAATTCCCCGGGCGGCAATGGCCGAGCCGCTCAACAGTCCGCCACCGCCGCAGGGAACCAGCAACATGCCCAGATCTTTTTCCCTTTCCAACAATTCGAGAGCGGCGGTTCCCTGGCCGGTGACAATATCGAGGTGGTCATAGGGGGGAACCAGGGTATAGCCTTTTTCTTTTACAAGCTCCCGGCAGATCTTCTCGCGGGTGGTTTCGGCAGTATCATAATCGATAACGGCCGCGCCATATTCCTCGGTGGCCGTGCGTTTAACCGCCGGGGCGTTATTCGGCATCACCACCGTTGTCTGAATTCCGAGCAGTCGACCGACCAGGGCGACGGCCTGAGCATGGTTGCCTGAGGAATGCGTAATCACCCCGCGCTGCTTCTGCGCGCCGGTTAATTGAGACATGGCGTTGTAGGCCCCGCGAAATTTAAATGCTCCCATGCGCTGAAAATTTTCACATTTCAGAAACACTTCCGCTCCGGTCAGCTGGTTTAAAGTTTGCGAGGTCATAACCGGCGTCACGTGCGCTGCGCCGTGCAGTCTTTGTTGGGCTTCTTTTACTAAATTGAACAGGTCATTTTCTTGCGTTGTGATTTTCATAAAATATGCCTTGATATCGAAATTACTTTATGTCAGTGGTCCGTTGTCCGTTGTTAAAAGCAGAGCGTCTTCATTCAAAGAACAACGGACAACTCCTAATAAACTTTAATCTGCGCGCATGGGTCGGAAACCTAAAAATATATTCACTCGTTCGGCAGTCTTTCTTTCCAGGGATAGCTGTCTTTTTTAACGCGCGACCAGTACAATTCTCCCGAATTTCTCCACGGGTCCAGCACAATTCCTTCTGCAAACGGCTGTCCTGGGGCCGTAACCACAACCGTGTTGTGTTCCCGCAGCTCACTGCCGCGGTAGGCAACGCCCCAGTGCAGTTGAAAATTTTTTAACTCCAGCAAATAAAGGCGCTTCATCAGATCTTCCGTCCATTGGTAGCATAGACCGCGATCCCTTAAGCCTATTCGAACCAGCAGATTGTGAAGAATCGGCGGGCGGACCAGCCGGTATTCTCCAGCCAGATAGTAAGAGTAACTTATGGCTGTCTCCGCCAGCTGTTCGGCTTCCGCTGAATCTGTATGACCGTTGAGTGCCGCCAGATCATTGCTCAGAGCGGCAATTTTTTCCCGGTACGCAAGTGCTTCCGGTCCGGCTGCCGGACTATCCCTGCCGGATGCGGCCGGACCGCTCTGATGCGCACCGGCGCAGGCATTCAGCAATACCACGATCAGTAGAAAAATAATGTATTTAAATTTTTTCGCCAACATATACGACCCATTTTCAATCCACAATCCGAATTCCGCCCTACCTATATCCTTATCCCCAGCTTCGCCAGTTCACTTTCAACCAGGGCCTCCCATCCTCGATTCGCTTTGGGGTTGGCCGGACTGGGATGCGTGATGCCTCCGATGGTCAGCTGCAGATCGCTCAATGCAATACGGGCGCGGCCGGTGGTGAACTGACCGACGCCTACCACGTATTCGGGGTTCAACTGTTCGATGGTGCGGCGCAAGGCGCGGTCGCAGGCTTTAAAAAGCGGATTGCGTTCAGCTGACCGAAGCTGGTTGGGGGTGCGGTTGCGACCGCCGGCTTCAATGAACTGAAGCGGACAATAGTTGGCAATGAAAAACCGCGAGAAAAATTTTTGCGGGGTATTAAATCTTTTCTGCACCCAACCCCAAATACGTTTTCCGCTGATTTCACTGCGGCGGCATTTGAATCCGGTAACCGGGCGCTTGGGGTGCATATGAGGCGGTGTGTCGACCGGGGCTTCAATCTTAAGCCAATCCCTGACCGCCGTCACTTCGCCGAAAGGTATGCCGGTCTGGGCCATCCCCCAGGGACCGGGGTTCATGCCGATCAGAACAATCTGCTTGGGTGGTTTCGCATAGCGCTGCAGGTATTTCGAATAAGGCGTTCGGGCATACGTCAGCGGGTTGTAGACGTGGGTAACCGGTAGGTCGAACCGCAACGGCCGCAATTCGTCCACCAGATCGTCTGTGATGGTTTCAAGATCCACGTTTGCCATTGAAAATTGAAGTTTGAAGATTGACGATTTGTGGATGTCTTATCAATCCGTAAATTAAAATTTTGGAAATTGATAGAAGTCCTTCAATAGTTCCGCTTGGCGGATTAATAGATAACATTCACTTTATTGACCAGCGCAGACCACAGACCAGAAACAGCAATCCCACTACCTGAACGATATGATAAATTCCGTTGTGATTGAATTGCCAGATCAGGGTTATGGATATTGATTTATTCGCCTGAATGCCGGCGGCAATGATACTGAACAGGATACCGGCCGCGATCAACCCGGCTCCCTGCAATTCGCCCCGCCAAGATAAAAAGACATAAGCAATCAGCGCAAAAATAAGCGCCAGGCCTTCAAACACAATGAACACAAAAAAAATACCGGGATACATCGATGTCGCCGTGTAAAACCCCAGGCTTATCAACAACAACACCGGCAGGGCTTGGCAGGAAGCCGACTTGCCCCACAGATCAAAAACCACTCCCACGACAAACATAGCCACTGCCAGCGCCAGGGCCGCGTTCAAGATCTGCCAGAGGCGTTGATGCAGGGCCTGTGCCAGAACCAATCCGTGAGCCGCGGCACCCAAAGCCGCCGCTAAACCGATGAACCCGAGCGCAGCGGACCAGATGGTTATTCTGAAAAAGTCACTGCCATTCAACGGAACCCGCTGCAGAAAGAAAATGCCGCCCAAGGCGACGGCGGCCAAGATGAGATCGGTAATCGCGGTGGTTTGCTCGGCAGGGTCTTTAATGTATTCCACCTAAAATCACCGCTTCTTCTCCCCTTTGCAGAAGAGTCCTTTATCCGTGAGACAGTAATTCGGTTCACTGTCCGGACCGCAGAGAAAAGATCCATCCATTCGATTCAGATAGCCCTTATCGACCAGGTCCGCTAATTCCTCTCTTTTGCCCAGATGGTTGCCGGGATAGTACACACCTTTTTGCATTTTTTCCAGAATATTTTCCGTCATCTGATGCCCCACTTTTTAACCGTTCAAAGGATCGAAGTTTACCGTTCAGGGTTATGTTCCTATGTCAATCTGCAACCAGATATTTAACCATACAGACCGCACTAACTGGACAAAGATTTTTAAACTCGGTGGTTTCCTGTATTCCGGCCGGAGCAGAATTTCGGGCGGTTTTTTGAAAACCCCGTCTGGAAAAAAATTCTTCAGCCGTCATGGTCAATAAAAATAGTGTTTTTAATTGCAATGATTTTGCATAGTCCTCTATGCTACGGACCAGTCTGGATGCAATTTTCCGATTGCGGTAGACAGCATCGACCGCGAGCGACCGCAAAAGCCCGCAGTCAGCCTTTATTTCAAGTCCGATTACTCCCACCAGTTTGGAACCCTCCCACGCCAACATAAAGTGCTTTAATTGATGCGGTTCAAGATCTTCGTGGTGGAGTTCACTGGCTGCCAGCAGTAGCTTAATTTCAGGCTCATTATCCGCAGTTGCAAATGAATAATTCATCTTAGCCCATCGTCATTCCAAGGTTCAAAACCGGATCTGTCGGCCGGGATTCTTTACTGCATCTAAACCCGGTAGATATACAGAGGATCGTTATGCAACGAGCCTTCAGGGCGCAACATCCGGAGGGGGTTAAATCCGGGCAGAACAAAGTTGCACGATACAACCAGGGTACCGGGTTTAAGTTCCGCCTTTAATTTGGCCGATAATTTTTGCATGACATCGGGGTACAGGTAGCAAAAAACGACATCAGCCTCCGCCAGGTTTTGTGACCAGAAGTTTTTAAACCGGATATCAATGTTTTTCTGCCCGAGGCCGAGTACCTGAGCTTTGAGGTAAGCCAGCAGATTCACCTCAAATCCAATCGCTTTAACGTTGCAGCGTCTCCGGGCATACCGCAGCACGCGTCCGTCACCGCATCCGAGATCCACCAGCACCTGTCCGGGCTTCATCGGTACGGCGGCGATAAAGGCGGCAATCCGAGCCCTTGTGGTCGAAACGTAGAGCGCACCCTGCGTAACCGGCAGAGCCGCGGCAACGCACAGGATGTAGATCATCTTAAGACCGAACAGGCTGCCTGTCAAAATAATAAATAGCCAAATCCAGGCGGGCATAATCAATTGACCATTGACTATTGAAGATTGAATTTTTAAGAAATCTCTGCCGGTTTCCACAAATCAGCAATTTTTAATCATCTATCATCAGAACTCCGGCTTGGCGCGATGCCCTCTCCCTTAGGGATCGGTGCCGGCCGGGATGCAGCTGCCCGGCTTTGAATCAGCTGCCGGCAGATTTTTATGTTTTTCCGGGTTTCCTCATCGCGGGGGTTAAGGCGCAGGGCCGTATAAAAATGAGCCAGGGCATCCCGGTAGCGGCCCAGTCTCACCAGGGCTGATCCCATGTTGTTGTATGCGCCGGCATGATCGGGTTTGAGTCGCAGGGCTTCGGCGAAATAAGCGATCGATTCTTCGAATTTTTTCTGGCCGGCCAGGGTTACGCCAATATTGTTGTAGGCTTCCGCATAGGCGGGGTTTAATTGCAACGCATGTTTTAATTGTTCGACGGCTAGGCCGTATTCGCCCTGAGCGGCCAGCGCATTTCCCAAATTGTTGTAGGCTTTGGCATAATTGGGGTTGATTCTCAGCGCTTCCTTATATTGAGCGATCGCTCCAGCAATATCTCCCCGGCGTTTGAGCGCATTGCCGAGGTTGTTGTGCGGTCTTGCCTTTTGCGGTGATTTTGTAACCGTATCACTCCAGATCGCGACATCACTGCTCCAAACGGTATTTCTTTCAAAGGTCCAGGCGCAAAATACCATGACTACCGAACAAATCGCGGTTATTTTGAGCGTCTTGGATGTTATAAAGCGCTCAGCCAGCACCAGCCCCATCAAAATGATCAGCATCGAGGGCAAATAGGTGCGGTGTTCAAACACCATTTCAAGTCCGATAACCGAGGATTCGATCGCCAGATTTGCGAAGAACCACAGCAGGCAGAAGGAAAACAGTCGATCTTTGCGCGCCAGCCTTACCGCCAGGGCAAGGCCGGCGATGAGCACACTCAAAGACAGCAGCGTGGTAATCGGGTCCAGCAGGGAATAAGATATGGGAAAATCATAGTCTAAATTCAACCGGCTCGGGTTGGGATATATCAACAGACTCAGATAGAGGATGATCACCCGGCCTTCGGTCAGCACCCGTTGGACCAATGTAAAATTACGCGTTTGGTAACCCGCCATCAATCTGGCGAGGGGGTGTCCATCCAGATAGAGACAAGACACGCCGATGATCAGCAGCAGCAGGGCGGCACCGAAAATGAGGCCGCGTTTCAGCCAGGTACGGCTTAGATCCTGAAAGAAGTACCATTCATAGAGAAAAATAAATAAGGGCAGGGTGGCCGCGATCTCCTTGCTGCCCAAAGCCAGCAAGCCGGATGACATGCAGCCGGCCAACAGGAGGCCCTGATTCAACCGGTTTTTTGCAAGACGGGCCCTGGCGTAAAGCCACATGGCAAGCACATAAAACATGGCCGCCATGCTGTTCATTCTTTGAACTACATAGGCGACCGATTGGGTGTGAATGGGATGGACCAGCCAGATGAGCGCCGCCGCATAAGGCAGCCAGGGGTGAATTCCATAGCGCGCCTGCACCGCCGGCAGGCTCAGGGTGGTTTTAAAAAATAAGTAAAGAAAAAGGCCGGCGAGGATATGGATCAAAATATTGAGCAGGCGGTACCCCGCCACGCGGTAGCCGGCCAAATAGTAGTTCAAAGCAAAGCTTATATTTGCGACCGGTCGGTTGGCTAGCGGGCTTTCGAAACCGGCCCGCATCAAATCTTCCCAGCTGAGCCGGGTCAGGCGGATGTGGGGATTTTCCTGAATGTTGCTGCCGTCGTCAAACAAAAAAGGTCCGCTTAAGCTGCTGGAATAAATCAGCACGACCAGCAGGGCGGTAGATGCGGCAATTGAAAGTTTGAGAGAAAATATACCGAATTTCAAAATTGCTTTACCCGGCCTTAATCGCCTGCAATGTCGCTTTGGCACAGTGGGCCATGTGCAGGGCATCCGCGCCGACGGCGATCAGGGTATACCCTTTTTTCAGTAAAAGACGGTTCTGGTTCTATGCCTCGGAACCGCCTTGTAATGCGGTTGCTGACCGCGGTTCCAGAGAAAATTATCCAGCTGCGGGGCAGTGATAAATGGTCCGGCATCACGGACTGCGTTTTTGATCAGCTCCACGGCATGTACTGCACAGGCCCGGATCTCGACTTCCTCGGCTGAGCCGGCCGGGATCAGAGTCTGGGCATTGATGCGGCTGAGCAGTTGGTCTTCATACCTTAAAATGCCGTCCATACGCAGCACGTGGGGGACCAGGTTATCGGCAAAGATGGTCATCTGTGCCAGATCGCGGAAGCATCCCCACGTCCGCCCCTGGAAGGCAATGGCCAGATCAGCCGCGATAATCTGGGCCCTTTTAAAAAAAGGCACTTCGAGTTCGGCATACGGCGCTACATCATTGAAATAGGGCATCTGCCTGAGCAGGTACACAAGCTTTCCGGCCGATGAGTCGGCCGCCTCCACCAGTCCGGTAAAACTGCCGTAGAACCGGTTCAGCAAATAACGGCCCAGCTGGTTCAAGGCCGCGCTAAAAAGCGCCATCAGCTCACTGATGATTTTATTGGCGGGATCCTGCCCGAATATCCACAGGCAATCCTCAACCGTGATCGCTGCGAGTTGGTCGGCCGGCGGCGGTCCGTTTGCCAGATAAAAATCGTGCAGTGCTGATGCAACCGTGAAATAGCCCGACATGCCCGGCCTTTTGTGAAGATACGGAAAATAGCCCGATCCGAAATTTATGCTGTCAAGGACCAGCACAAAAGACACCGTATCTTTTTGCCGGCCGAGGTAGTGACAATTGGGATCAAGCTGGGGACTGACCGCTTTTTCCAACGGCAGCGAAGACGCATATGAGGGAATCTTATCGTAATTGATTCGCACGTTCCTTGACCGCGCGGCTACCGCTTCACATGTAGCACGTATTTGATCAAATATGATTTCAGGCATAGGTGAATTCAAATTTAAAAAAACGGGTCTCTGCTAATAGAAAATATTTTTAGTTCTCCATATTTTGTAAATTACTTACAGCATACTATCCGACGTATGCCTCCGCCTCGATTTCCACCAGAATTTCCGCCGAGATCAGCCGGCCGACTTCGACCATGCTGGTGGCCGGCCGTATGTCTTTAAAAAATTCGCCGTGGGCCTGGCCGATTTTCTCCCAGTCTTCGATGTTGACCACATAGATTCTGGTTCGCACGACATCGGAAAGAGCGGCGCCCGCCCGGGTCAAGGCCGTTTCAATATTTTTAATGGCTTGAACCGCTTGAGCATGCGGATCCCCGACGCCGACGATTTTGCCGTTGGCGTCCGTCGCCGTTGTACCGGAGACATGGATGTGAGGTCCTATTTTTACGGCCCTGGAATAGCCTACAATCTTTTCCCAGGGGGCCCCGGAAGAAATGTTTTCTCTTTTCATCAGCGCTTGTCCTTCATTAGTAAAATATAGCCAAGAATCCCGGCCCAAAGGACCAACCTTTGACTTCACCCCGGCTTCCAAGCTTCCCAATTTCTCATCTTCCCAACTTCATCGTGTCGCGCGGTCGTTAATCAGCGTATCCAGCAACCCCATACACACCTTGCGGCTTTGACCGCCTTCATCCATCTCCGGATTCCAGGTCGAAACGGAGACCGCCGCAATTCTTCCCGTCCGGTTCAGGTGCTGCATCACGGTCTGCAATCGTCCGGCAGACGGACCACCGGCAGCGGGGTAATTCATGGCCGGGGCTTCGGCCGGATCCAATATATCCGTATCAATGTGAACATATAAAGGACCTTCCGGTAAAGTTAACCCCAATAGCTCGCTGACATCGGTTAAATGAACAATCCCGGCCGCTTCGACCAGCAGCGTTTCACCCGGATCAAGATCCCGGGCACCGGTTAAAATCACCCGATTTTCAGCCAACGGCTTTAGTTTCAGGGCCTTCAACATGGTTTGTTCTCCCCTGCCGACCAGCATGGCCAGGGGCATCCCGCCCAGAAAGCCGCTGGGGGTTGTTTCCCAGGTGTTAAAGTCGCCATGGGCATCAAACCAGACGAGGGCCGGATCCAGTCCGGCACGCTGCAACCCGGCCAGCACGCCGATGGTGGCACAGCAATCCCCTGCGATGCTGACCGGGCGCTTTCCGCTTAAAAGGGATTGCTGCGTGAATTCAGCCAGGGGGCGGTGGAGGCCGGACAAACGCTGCTGCATTTCCCCGGCAGGCAAAAGCGGTTTGTTGATGAGCCAACCGGATGCCGCCAGAGATTCAAGTCCGGGCAGTGGGTCATCCAGAAAAAACGGTGTCAGGATCATTTGATTTTGCATTCTTAACTCAATCGACCTGAAATTTACCCAGCTGATTTTTGCAATATAACGGCCATAAATTTATCAGACCGAACATGGGCCCCACCACCAGGAACAGGAAAATATATTGCGGGGTTATAAGACCGGTCAAATAATTGGTGAACTGGATGCTGATGATCGTGATGAAGAATCCGATGCTGGTGACGATGGTCAGAGCGGATCCGACAAGTTCCCGGGGCGCTGTTTGGACAGTCAGGGCTGAAAACTGCGGTGAGTCCCCGACCACCACGATACCCCATAAAATGAGAAATCCCAAAAAAATTTCCAAGGGGGCATGAAATAAAAACGGAGACAGCAGACAGCAAATTCCCGACGCCAGCAGCTGGAAAAAGGCGATCGACGGGCTGCCCAGTTTAAATGATAATATACCGCCGCCGATGCATCCCAGACATCCGACGGCAATTACCCAAAAAGACCAGAAGGGAACATTCAACGGCTGCCGGGCAGCGGTGCTGTAAGCCTTGATCAGCACCGGAAAAAATGCCCACAAGGTATACAGTTCCCACATATGGCCGAAATAGCCAAAAGATGCTGATCGCAAGTCCCTGGATCGAAAGATGGTGGCAAACGCTTTGCTGTTGAACTTGGTCCCTTTTACGACATAAGGTCCATCCGGAACCAGCACCAGTATAAGAATACCCCCGAAGGCTGAAATTGCTGAAATCGAGAGAATTACATGCTCCCAGGGAAATGACTGGCCGGTACTTTTCAGCAAATGCGGGAAGGCGGTCCCCACCACCAGGGCACCCACCAGATACCCCAGGGCCTGGCCCAGGCCTTTGCGATACCAGCCGGCCGCTATTTTCATGCCGACCGGATAGATGCCGGCCAAAAAAAATCCGGTGCTGAAGCGCAATACCAGCAGTGAGATCAGACCGTCCGCCACTAAGTAAATACCCAGGTTGGAGAGGGCGCCCAGCAATGAGCAAAGAAAAAAGATCACCCGCGGAGAGAACCGGTCCGATATGGTAAAAAATGCGAACAAAAGGGTTCCGATGATAAATCCCAGCTGCACCGAAGAGGTCATATAGCTCAAAGCGGCATCGCCCAGTTCCCACTGCCGCTGCAGATCACCCAGAACAGCGTTGCCGGCAAACCACAGCGAGGTCCCCGTAAATTGAGAAACGATAATAACCGGCAATATAAGCGTTGATCGATTCTTCACTTTTTTACCGGTCCGAACAGGCATTCAACGTGCTGCTGCCGGGTATCCTTGTCGCCGAATATAGGGTGCAGACTCATATCCGGCGAGTATTTGCCGGCCACGGGTTGGCGTCCCAAAGCTTGCGCCATGGCCCGCACGTGATGCGGTCCGGCCCCGCAGCAGATGCCGATATAATTGATCCCCATATCACGGGCTTTGAGCGCAAAATCCGCCATTTCATAGCGGGACAGCAGAAAGGGATCCAGCGACACCGGAAAGGCCGTCCCGCCGTTGGGCAGCTTCAGTTTTTGAAAGCAGGGTTGGTCCTCAGTGGTGCGATAGGGTACTGGCAGCCCGGCAACCCAGCCGTCGATCTTGCGTCGAATTTTTTCCAGATAAGGCAGCATGGTGGCCGGTCCGTTGCCGCAATTCAACCCCACGACATCGGCGCCCTCATCGTGCAGGCTTTTACAGGCATCTTCCCACGAATACCCGTCACAGCTTTGGCCGGTAGCGGGGCTGAAGGTGATGACCGCCGGCAGCCCACCGGCCTTAATGGCTTCCAGGGCCAGACGGGCTTCCCCCAGGTGGCCGAAGGTTTCCGCGATGATAAAATCAGCCCCTTCCTGCACCGCCCAGGCGACCTGTTCATCGAAAATTGCCCGGACGGCCCTGGCGGAGGCTGCCACAGCGGGATCATATTCCCAGGTATTGGAAAGGTTGCCGGCTACCAGGGCGCCAAATGCCCCGGCGGTCTCCTTGGCCAGTTTAAGGGCCGCAATGTTGAGCGCCTCCAGCCGGTCCTCCCGGCCGATGGCCTTTAATTTGGCCCTGTGGCCGTAGTAGGTGCAGGCCACAACCACATCCGAACCGGCCCGCAAAAATTCCTCGTGCAGTTCGGCGACGGCCGCGGGATTTTCCAGTACAACTTCAGGTACGAAGGGTCCGGCCTTTAAATAGCCCCGTCGCTCCAGTTCAAAAACATAGCCTTCTGCCACCAGGACAACATCATTGTTGAGACGATCCAGAAAATTCATTCCAATTGCTCCTTTTTAAGATTGATTTCATCGAAACCGGGACGCACAAAGGCTCTGGCAGCGGGAAATTCGTTTTCCGTTCGTCGGCGCAGGCGCTCAAGATGGGCGATAACGCCAAGAATATTGTCTTCCAGGTGGGGAAAGTAGTTTATCATTTTACCCCAGGCGCTGATGGATCGATCCATCCCGATCAGCGCCACCTTTGCGGAGCCGTCCGAATCCTTGGGGAAGCCATTTAATATTTCAAACTCTTCATTTCCAACACTGTGCAGGGCTCTTTGAAGTTTGACGTAAATCTGATGCTGATACCATCGAATAACTTCCGCGGAATCTATCAGCGTCACGGTATCTTCCTGATCAACCTGATGCCGGCTGGGAGCCATCGCGGAGATTGTCGCCAGCTGCCTGGCATCATCTTCAAAGATATAGACATTTTCATCGAACCATTTATCGATCGTGGTTATATAGGATTTGGCCATATGAGCGATAATATGAACGACGGGCTTTTCTGCCAGAGGGTTTTCAGGATCCGCATCATCCTCCCCCTCGAGGGCGTCCAGATCGATTCCCCTTTCTTCAGCCATTTCCACCAGCATGTTCATGGTCTCCTGCAGCGTTTCGCTTAATCTTTGCCAGAAAACCTGGTTGCTTACATCACCATCCTGAAGATCGCCGAATTTATCCTCGCTCATTTCAAAATTCAGACAGCGCGCAGTGAAGGGACACCGCTCGCACCATCGATCGCAATAATTGTAAATTCCCGGTATGTGATCTGGATTTTTATCATAAGTCTTATAGGGTTTTTTCGCCATTGATTGGAGCCACTCTCCTTCCTGGTTCGGTTGTGCGAACTGCTGGTCAAATCGAAAAAAACATATCACAAATCAATTTAATTGCAAAATTGAGGCTTCATCTCAAGCGCATGATGACCTGTCAAGCCCGATAGAATGCAGGAGATACGTCGGGCGCGGCTGATCCGGGGCCGCGACTGCCGTTGTATCCGTGATTCCGGTGTCTACCAGCACGGAGTCCAGACCGAAGGCGTTGGCGCCGCGAATGTCGGTTTCCAATTGATCGCCGATCATTACCATATCTTTGGTACCACTGCGCACCAGGGCTTCCCGGAAGATAGCCGCATGGGGTTTGCCGAGTCGTGCAAAGCGCAGGTGCGGTCGGTCGGGATAACGCAGCTGCAACGCCGCCTCGATTATCAGAGCGATGCTTCCGCTGGCAATGCCTATCCCGCGGTCGGCTTTGGGGTAGATCAAATCAGGATTGGGCAGCATCAGGTGAAATCTTTCCCGGCGCTCCACTTTGTGAAAAAGCTCCGTTAAAACCGCATCCACGGTTTCAACAAAAGGAAACCCGGCCTCGTCTCCGATGACGACCGCATCAAATCCATCTGCCGGCGACACCACCCGGCCGCCGGCATTGGCAACGTACCGCGCGCTGTCGTCCGGCCCCAGCACCACACAACGTGCACCCTGCAAGTTCTGAGTTTTAAAGTAGTCTTTGAGCAGTCCGCCGGAGGTGATAATTCGAACCGGCGCTATTTCCAGCCCGTAATTTTGAAATCGACCGGAGGAGGTCTGGGGTAATTTGGAGGCGTCATTGGTCAGCAGGTAGTATGGCTTTTGGGTGCGGTTCAGCAACCGGATCAGGTCGGCCGCGCCGGCCAGCGCACCAGAGTCATTGACGAGAACGCCGTAAGCATCCAGCAACAGCACCGCATAACGTTCGATCAGCTCTTCAATGGTAATTTTCTGCAATGCAGCCATTTTTCCACATCCAATTTCCCATCTTTTCACAGTTCCATTATTCCATAATTTCATATAATTTCCAAATCTCAAATCTCAAATTAAAAATTTTCCGAAGTATTTGGGGGACCCAACCCTAGGTTGGCATCTCCATGGTTTCCTGCATTAGCAGGGCCGCCGCAAGTGACAGCACGGCGCCGGCCAGACATATCAGAAACATGGTCTGGTAGCCGATCGCAGCGTAATTGTCCTGAACCGGGGTATGGGCTGTCAAAACCGCTCCGATCAGGATCTGAAAGAAGGCGGCCCCTGCGAACGGAAAAAGATTGACGACCCCGACGGCGGTCCCGGAAATGGAGATGGGAAACAGCTCCTTGGATACGGCTGCAACGATCGGACCGACAGCACCGCCGGTGAGAAAAAAGCAGAAAAACAGAAGATACAGTGCCGACAGCGACAAGGTGTCCACAAACCAGCTCATTGTTCCCGTCACGCCGATCAATATCACGCTGCATCCGATAAGAACCGGTTTGCGTCCAAAGCGGTTGCTGAGCCAGCCCAGTAGCGGGCTGCCGAAGATCATCGCCAGGGCAAAAGTGGATAATACGCCACCCGCGGCGGATTTGCTAAGACCGTAAACCTGCATGAGATAGGGCCCAGCCCACAGTCCGCCGACGGCAAAGGATATCCCGATAACGCAGAAAGCCCAGACAGCGATCGGCCAGAAACGGCCTGAAAAGACCACCATCTTCATGCCGCTCAGCACACCGATCTTTTTTTGCATCTCATTGCCGTCGGGTCGTATTGAAGGCAGACCTATATCAGACGGTCGATTGCGGACAAAAGCATAAACGAGGCCGGCCATCAGCAAGGTTATGATACCCACCGCGATCAGCGCCATCCGCCAGCCGACGGCGGTGCTGATCCATGCCAGCGGGGCGCTGGAAGACAAGGCCCCGAGGCCTCCCATGGCCATGAAGGCCGACCCCATGATGACAAATTGGCGCACCGTGAACCATTCCGACAGCAATTTGAAGTTGCAGACAAAGACCGTGGATACGCCGATACCTATCAGGATGCGACCCATGACGGCCGCCGGCAAGTTCGGCGCAACGCCCATCATCACCGATCCGATGCCGGCCAGAATAAAAAAAGCCGACATGGTTTTACGCGGACCCCAGGAGTCGGCCATGAGACCGGTGGGCAGCTGCATGATGGCATAGGCGTAAAAATAGGCCGAACCCAGCACACCCAGCAGTGTCCCGCTGAGACCGAACGAGGCCTGAATATCAAGAGCGATAACCGCCGGACACAGCCGATGAAAAAACACCAGCACGTAGCACAAAAATACCAGCAGGCAGATGAAATAGCGATAGGCGATGACCGTATCTCCTCAGGAAGATGGAAGGAATCAAACACTTAAATTTTCCGGCAGTTGAAGATTTCGCTTGAACTGCGGTGCCGAGCATTAAGCAATAGACATGCAATTCCGTCCATTACGGCGCCCCGAATCTTTGGCGCAATTTAGAAACAAAAATTGTATCAGCCTTGGGCGAAATTATTTCGAGAGGCGAGTGGCCGCGCTTCCAGGCCAAATACAGCGTGATCCCCAGGAAACACAGCGTTATCAGAATATTGGGCCAGGCGTTCAATCCCCACTGTCCGTCCCAGGTCAGCTGCCCGTCCGCCGAAAAGGGAAACAGATAGGGAATCGGCCACTGATAACTGTCCGGGCCCCGGGAACCGACGAGATCTCCCAGAAGGTGTAGATGGAAAGCCGCCAGGGCAAGCATGGCGGTCACCCATTTGCGAACACTGAATACAATGACGATCGCTGCCAGCAACAGGCCGAATCCCAGGTTGTGGCACAGGACGTGATGATATTTGCTGTACCAGATCAGAGGCGATGTTGTATTTTCAGTCAACAACTCGGCAATTAAGCCGGCGCCGTCGATATCCGGTATGACGCCGCAAAGCGTTACCAAAATCCTGTCCCGGCGAGTCAGATCCGCCGTGTTTGCCACAGCCCAGCTTATCAGCAAATGGCTTGCCGGATTCATCGACAAAACCTATAGGCCTTCTCAATTGAAAATAGAGTATCTGCGGTATAAGGGTTACTTCCTGCGCGTATTGCTCATGAATGAACCCAAGGAAATCAATTAACCGGATTGAGATCCTTAATTATTCAATCTGCAACATCCAATATTCAATTAGTAAACGGATCGTGGGTTTTTTCAAAGCGCGTGATATCTGATTCGTGCTTGAGGGTCAGATCGATATCATCGTGGCCGTTGATCAGCTGCTCCTTATCACCTTCTTCGATGGTGAAACTGAATACTGTCCGGGGGGTTGTGTGAATCTCAACCGTTTGTTCGACCAGATCGACCGTCGCCTGCAGGCCTGCATTGGCCGCAACTTGCTTGAAAATGATATCCACTTCCTCTTCGGCCAATTCGATAACCAGCAGCCCGTTTTTGGTAGCATTGGTTTTAAATATATCGGCAAAGGCGTTTATGTGTTCCTCACCGATTTTTTTCCAGGGAGCGATAATTACCTGATAGCCGTCCTGGGCCAGGGCCCAGACCGCATGTTCCCGGCTGGAGCCGCAGCCGAAATTATTGCGGGTCACCAGGATGGAGCGGCCCTCAAAACGGGGATGATTCAGTTCAAAATCGCTGTTAGGCACCCCATCGGCGGTGTAGCGCAAATCGAAAAAAGCGTTGGGTCCATACCCGGTGCGGCTGATCGATTTTAAAAACTGCTTGGGTATGATGATATCGGTGTCCACATTGGACCGGTCCAAGGTGGCGATGATTCCGGTGTGCTTTTTAAATGGTTTCACATTCTTCTCCTTTTTATTTTTAGAGAGAAAAACTATTTTCATCACGAAAACACGAAATACAGAAAGCACGAAATTAATTTTATCTTTTTTTCGTGTCTTTGTCCTTTCGTGTTTTCGTGATTAATATTTTCTTTTTGGGCCCGCGGCCTCATGCCTATCCGGGTTTAGGTTTCAAGCATCAATCTGCGGCCATTTGCGAATATCGACAAACTTGCCGGCCACGGCCGCGGCGGCCGCCATTTCCGGACTGACCAGGTGCGTGCGACCGCCCTTGCCCTGACGCCCTTCGAAATTACGGTTGGAAGTCGAGGCACAGCGCTGGCGGGGTTGCAGCTGGTCCGGGTTCATGCCAAGGCACATGCTGCAGCCGGCATAGCGCCATTCGGCGCCGGCCGCCTTGAAGATGTGATGCAGGCCTTCGGCTTCGGCCTGCAGGCGAACCTGTTGAGAGCCGGGCACCACCAGTACTTTAACATGATCGGCCTTTTTGCGGTCTTTGAAGATATTGGCCGCCAGACGCAGATCCTCGATGCGGGAGTTGGTGCAGCTGCCGATAAAAACGACATCCAGGGGAACATCCGTCAGGCGGGTGCCGGGTTTTAGCCCCATGTATTCCAGGGCATTTCTCACATCCGCCTGGCTGTATCCGCCCGCCGAATCCGGGCCGGGAACCGGTTGGTCGATATCGATCACCATGCCGGGGTTGGTGCCCCAGGTGATCTGGGGTTTGATGCTGCCGGCATCGATGACCAGCGTCCGGTCAAATTCGGCGTCGTCATCACTTGGCAGGGTTCGCCAGTAAGCCAGGCGCGCTCCAGGGCTTTTCCGGTCGGCGCAAAGCGGCGCTGCCGGCCGGTGATGTATTCAAACGTCGTTTCATCCGGGGCGATCATACCGGCCCGGGCGCCGGCCTCGATGCTCATATTGCAGATGGACATGCGCGCTTCCATGGATAGGTTGCGCACCGCCTCGCCGCAGTATTCGAGGACATGTCCGGCACCGCCGGCGGTGCCCATCGTGCCGATCATTTTCAGCACCATATCCTTGGAGAAGATATGCGGCCCCGGCCGGCCGGTAAACTCCACTTTGCAAGTTTGCGGTTTGCGCTGCTTCAGGGTCTGGGTGACCAGTACGTGCTCCACTTCAGAGGTCCCGATGCCGAAGGCCAGGGCGCCGAAGGCACCGTGGGTCGAGGTGTGGGAGTCTCCGCAGACGATGGTCAGGCCCGGCAGGGTGAGCCCCATCTCCGGTCCGATAATGTGCACGATGCCCTGGTGATCGTCGCCAAGGTCATACAGGGTGATCCCGAAATCTTTGCAGTTTTTTCGCAAGGCTTCGACCTGGGCTCTGGAAATCGGGTCTTTGATGTCCAGCCGATCTTCGGTGGTGGGAACATTGTGGTCCATGGTAGAAAACGTCAGCTCGGGGCGCCGGAGTCGGCGGCCCATATGCCGCATGCCTTCAAATGCCTGCGGGCTGGTAACTTCGTGGACAAGATGACGGTCGATATACAGCAGCGCCGAACCATCGGGCATTTCGCGAACAACATGTGGTTCCCAGATTTTTTCGAACAGTGTTTTTCCCATTTTCAATTCTCTTCGCGTTTCCCGCCCGCCGCAGGGTCTCATCACCAGGCCGGCGGGACAGTCTATAGGTTGCTGATTAGCTGCCGGGCAGGCATTCGGCTGACTTTACCGGCAACGGCCGGACAAATTTGAAGCCCCGACACTCGCAAAAATTCCAGTATTACGTAATATGACAAAAAGAGATGCCCCCGTCAAGTAAACGGTAATGATTACGGCAATAAAAGTGTCCATGATTTTTAACCTACTTTACCGATAAATTTGAAAGCGGCCAAAAAGAGATTATATTAGTCTTTATGCATCGACGCAAATTTGTCTACTCCGTAAGCATAGCATCTGCTTAGGGACGATTCGCCAACGGAACTGCCGCCGGCCGCAAACCCGGCCGGCGGCAAGCGTCCACGGTGCCGAATCTGTTTCAGGTTCCGTCTTGACCCGTATGATGTTCACCGGAGGCAGTCCAGAGAAAGGATAAGTCAGAAAATGAAAGGAAAGGAATTAGCCCTCAAAGCGTTGTCTGACATGGGTGTTAAATATATTTTCGGGTATACCGGTGGTGCCATCATGCCGATATTTGACGAAATGGAAAAACAAAAAATATTCTCGTTTATCATGTCGCGGCATGAACAGGGGGCGGTTTTCATGGCGCAGGGAATATCGCGGGCCTCGATCTCTACCGCCAACCCGCGAGTCGGTGTCTGTATGGCGACATCGGGTCCGGGTGCCATGAATCTTGTCACCGGTATTGCCGATGCCATGATGGATTCGGTTCCGGTGCTGGCTATAACCGGGCAGGTGCCCTCCGGCGTCATAGCAACCGATGCTTTTCAGGAAAGCGATGTGGTCGGCGTGATGATGCCCCTGACCAAGCAGACGTATATGCCCCTGTCTGTAAACGATGTCGAAGAATCGATCCATGAAGCGATGTATGTGGCCGCCACGGGCCGCGGGGGACCGGTCGTCGTCGACATTCCCAAGGATATCCAGAACGCGGACACCGATGACGGGTACCATTTCGATTCGCATAACTTTGAGCCGAATCTGCCGGGATTTATCTACTCACCGGTGCCGAATCGTGAACTTGTCAAAAAGGCCGTGGGCCTGATCAACCGCAGCGAACAGCCGATAATCCTCTGCGGGCACGGGGTCATCAACAGCAATGCCGGCCGGTATCTGGCGGAGTTCGCTGAAAGGGCGCATATTCCCATAGCTTTCACCCTGCATGGTCTGTCGGCCCTGCCGGTCGACCATCGGCTGAGTCTCGGCCTGGTGGGGATGCACGGGACCGTGGAAGCCAATCGAGCGCTGCTGAATTCCGATCTGATCATCTCCTTCGGGATGCGCTTTGATGACCGGGTGACGGGAAATCTGGCAGCTTTCGCCATTGGTGCGAAGGTTATCCACGTTGAAATCGACCCGTCCGAAATCGATAAAAACGTCAAAACCTCCCTCGCCATCAACGCCGATGCCGGTCAGGTCCTCGTCCTGCTGGCAAAAGATCCTGAACTGATCAACAGGCCCAGACGGTCGTGGTTTGAACAGCTGGACAAATTTCGGGCTGAAATTGCCGCCGAAATCGCCGCTGAGATTGAAGCCGGTGTCGGCAGGGACGGCCAGCTGCTGATGAAGACCATCGTCAAGCATCTGTCGGATGTAACCCGCGGCCGGGATCTGATTGTTTCCGACGTCGGGCAGCATCAGATGATTTTGGCTCGGTTTTATAATTTCCAAACCACCAACAGCTGGTTCAATTCCGGCGGCGCCGGTACCATGGGGTGTGCCCTGCCTATGGCAGTAGGTGTGAAGCTGGCCCGGCCGGATGAACGGGTATGGTCGATCAGCGGTGACGGAGGCTTCCAGATGAATATTCAGGAACTGGGAGCAATTATGGAGCACCAAATCGATATCAAGATTCTGCTCTTCAACAACGGCTATTTGGGAATGGTCAGGCAGTGGCAAACCATGTTCTACGATGGCCGCTTTGCCGGAACGCCGCTGAAAAACCCTGATTTCGGTGCAATCGCCGGTGCCTACAAGATACCCTACCAATGCGTGTCGCAACCCGCGCAAATAGTCGATGCCCTTCAAACGGCTGCGGAGCACAAGGGCGCCTGCATGGTGGAATTTTTGTGTGATCCCAGTGAGATCATATTGCCGATGGTACCGGCCGGCGGGGGTATAGCGGATATGATCGTATCCCTGAAAAAAACCGCTTGACCCTGACCCGCTTAGAATTGAAGATTGAAGATTGAATATTTGTGGATGTCGCTTTGCTCCGTCCTTTCTAAGATGGAAAGAATTCATAAAATATTCAATCGCTGCAAGACAGCGAAAATCTTCCAATACCATCTATTTGCTAAAAAATAGCAACCAGGTTATAAAACGGAAGGATTCTATGACATCCAAGACTCAGATGAAACGGCGGGCCATCCTGGCTTTCATGCAGAACCGCCCGGGGGTTCTCAACAAGATTTCAATGTTGATTCGCCGCAAAATGTACAATGTCGAAACCATAACGGCCTGCGCCACCCCGAAGCCCGGCATCAGCCGCATGACCCTGACCCTTTATGAAGACAGTGACGACAAGATGGCGCAGGTCGTCCGGCAGATAGAAAAGGTAACGGAGGTTATATCCGCCCGGGAACTGCACATCGACCGGAGCTTCTGGCGCGAGGTGGCGATCGTAAAATTTGAAGCCGATAGTGATAAAATGGAACAGCTTACCGGCAAATATCGCATCGAGATACTCGATCGCCGGAACCAGGGGGTTTTCATTGTCCAGCTGGCCGGGACATCAAAAATGATCGATGATTTTCTGCAGGAGCTCGGGGCCGATCGGATTATCGAGGTGGCGCGCTCCGGATTCACGGCGCTGGAAAGATAGCCTGCCAAGCCTGCCTCGGATGTGTCTTAAAATCATCGTGCCGCTGTTTATGCCTAGGCCGGATTCCTGATCCAAACTTGCTAAATTCTATGGGCGAATCGGCCGATCGGCCTCCAGACACTCGTATCGTTTACAGGGTCGTGTATTGATATGGAAAATTTTGTTGTCTGATTTACCCGGTTTTACCCGGCAGACGATTTGAAGCCCGCTTAGGAGCGGCAGCAGTCTTTTCTCCTGCAATGAAGTCTGTCAAGGCAGCGTGAATGGCAGCGGCCAGAAGATCTAATTGGTTCAAATTATCCCTCAGCCCCCGGCTGACTTCAAGCTGGGCACCTTTTCGGGTGATTCCGCGATTGCAAATGTTATCCGGGTTTAATCCCGGGTACCTCTGATTTGTCCCTGCCCGCACGATGCCCCCGACTTTCAAGCGGCCGGCAATCGCCGAAATCAACCTATTATCCAGACCGCCCAGGTAAACCCGGCCTTCCTTGTCGGTACAGGCATGCACCGTCACCACGGATTGCGAGCGTGCGATTAATTTTAGGGCTTGCGGTTCGTCGAAATTGTGGCTGGTTATATGCAGGCGCCCGTTTTTGTCGGGTTTAATGCCTTCAAAACAGTAGCAGTTAAATTTATCCCGGGCGATTTTTTTGGCAATATATGACGTTCGGGGTTCAATCCGGCCGCCATGGGGCGCCATGATGGTTAGCGGCGATCCCACATCGCTGACCCATATTTTATAGTCCCGGTTTAATTTTTCATGAGATTTCAGCGCCTCAAAGCAGGTATAAATATCTTTGGCCATGCGATATCTCATTCAAAAATAACTTCACATTTTTTACGCTGCTGCATCCCGTCCGGTTGCGTTGCGAAAGCTCGGAATATCCGGAAGACCGGGCGCGCAGGGGCGCATAAACACAGACGGTTTAATTGCTAAAGCATGCGTAGTCATCCGCCTTCATTAAGTACGAAGGATGATCAAGTCCCGTCGGCGCGTAGTATTCGACGTGCGTGTAGCGAAAGCCCAGTTTTACAAGCAGGCAACGCGAGGCGGCATTTTTGGGATTGTGGCCTGCGAACAAACCGGCCGCTTCTAAACTTTCGAAGGCGTATTCCATGACGGTCCGCGCAGCTTCGGAGGCAAAGCCGCGCCGCCAGTATTTTGACCGAATGTGGAAGCCGATCTCGTAAATTCGTTGAGACAACTCGTACGGTCGAAGGCCGCAGCAGCCGACATGACAGCCGTTTGAGAGAAGAAATATAGGCCAGTACTGCACATCGTAGGACTCAGCGGTCGCAATTTCGTGTGCGATCCGCTCCCTCACTTGGTTTTCGGAAAGCTGCCCGCGCGAATCGATCAGTTCGGTAACTCGGGGATCTCCCCAGAGTCCATAGGCCAGGTCGAAATCACTTTGGCGCCAACGCCTGAAGCCCAGACGCCGGCTGCAGAGAAAATATTTTTGTTCAACATCCATGGTATTTTCCGGATCATCGACGGCGCAGTTACTCGGCTGAAGACCGCTCAGGCTCAGCCAAATGCAAGGGCTATCTGCTCATTCTGCCTTGAGTTTTATATCTTTATTGTCTGATTGTTTCAATCCTTTTATGTCCTCGCAGGCCTCTCGACTTCCCAATGCGCACGAAGTTCTTAGCGCATCCATCATGCTTTGGATTTCATGAATTGCATAAAATGCGATGGCCTTGGCCAGATAAATCTCCGACCAATTCGGATATTTCCTCTCAAGATGCTCTAAATCAATAATAGCAATTCGCCATTGCATCTTTCTGATATATCTAAAGGCGCGGGACAGCTCCTGGGCCGGATCGATGGTTTTGGAGATATGCTGTTCCATTTTTTCCTGCAATGAAAAATTCTTTTCATCTTTTTCAAGCTCAAGGTCTTTGATCTCGGCTCTTATAAAGTCGAGGCTGTCAACTTTAGATTTAATTTTTATGTAAAAGGAGCTCCCATTATCGATTAATTTTTTTTCAATTACCGCAGATTTTAACTGGTTTACGGCCAGACAATATATTTCCTTCTGTTTTTTGCCATAATTCTCCAACAGATCTTTATGGCCGAGGTATTTGGCCGCTAACTCGACAGCCTTATGTTTTGCGCCGAACAAGCCCAGTGCCTCATATTTTTTTTGAGAGTCACCAGGGCCTATTCGGTATGTATAGTCCGTCACTATTTCAAGAGTATCATCGTTTTTGTCATTTTCCGCCAGGCTGAATTTTGGAACGAAAAAAAATACCGCCGAAAGAAAGCACGCTATCATAATCTTGCGTCGCATTTTAACCTCATTCAGGCGATTCACATCGACACCGCTGGTTATATTTCAATTTGAATATGTGCCTTATGATCTTATAAAATAAGGCAATGCGACCAAAATGAGACCTGACAGAATCATGATATATATATTTGAAATAAAATAGGGAAATGCCATTAGCCCGATACCGCTTAAAATCGGAATAATTGCTTTTTGTTTTTTGCCGTATACAAAAAACCCCAAACCGATTGACCCAAATATAATTCCCCAAATTAAAGTCGATGCAGTATTCATTTATAGTCTTTCATATCTTTGAATTCGTTTTCTACTAAAAATTCTACCGTTTTGGGGTTGTCAATGCAACAAAAACCTGTCCGAGTTCATTAACTATATGATATGATTGAGGTTTGCAGACTTACAGATACGTAAAACCGCATCCTTTTCCCGTCTGGTTCATCCATTGGTCAGGCATCCTTGGCCCGCTTGCGCGACAGACCTTCAAGGTGCTCTCGGCGCGCTTCGCTTCGACGGGCCTGGTCCTTACGCCGACAACTTCTACAGCGTGTAGCGGTGGAGTAGACGTAACCTTTGGCAATCTCATACCACCACTTCTGTTGCGTCGCCGTCCAGACTTCTTCCTTTCCGCAGTCTTTGCACCGAAACGGCGTGGCTACGTAGTAACCACGATAGACGAACTGCGGGGCCCCGTAGCTATTGTACGGGCGGAGCGCGCTTTCGTTCACAACCACGACTCTTCTCCCCAGCGGTTCCCGGTGCGCTGCTTGTTCGCGCTCCGCACGTCTTGCAGAGCGCTCAGCGCGCCGAGCCTTGATTTGTGTTCGGCGTTCCCGTCCGCTCGTCATTTTGTTGACCCTTATCATCCGCAGCCACAGCCGCAGTTACACTCTCCGCCGCCATGCGCGGTCATATCGGCCAGGGCGCGCACGATGTCCCTGCTGTCAACAGCCGATATTTCACAGATTTTGGCTTTCAAGTATACCCCATCCCGGCCTTCAAAAAGGTCCCAAATCGGCGGAAGCAAATGTTCGAAGAATTTGTGGAGCGTTTCCCTTTCCAGATGAAGTAGAATTTCTTCGCCTGCCGCTTTTTCCACCAATTCGTATTCAAAAGGCGTCATGCCCTCCGGGGCCAGGCCGAAGATGAATTGAAATTCGGGGTGCTTCGGGATGAGGTCCATCCTGTCTGGTGAAGTGCCGGCCCGGACGGTGAGGGTGATTTTTTTGAGAGGTTCTACTTTGGTCATATTCGACCTCATTTTTAGGTTTGTAATCTCACGCCCGCTTCGCTCGAGTTCGCAGAGGGCGCAGAGGCGATTTGTTTTTGTGGTCTGATTTTAAAAGAGAAAAAAAATCAGGCCAATTTGAAAGTCCCTGATTGGCTATTTTAGGTTTCTCTGTGTTCTTCGCGATCTCTGTGAGAGATAATTCTTATCATATTTCCCTCCGTTCAATCCAGGTGCCTGGGCGGTTTGCCGATTTTGTCTCCCAGCGCTCTTTCCCGGTTTTCCACGATTAAGTCCGCTATTTCACTGATCGCATTTTTAAGCCACATGGCGGTTTGGGAGCCCTCGATGTAGTTGGCTTCGCCGAACGACTGCACCCGGCCCTGCTTTTGAAGGTTGTTGACCTGGGAGAATTCTTCTTTCGAACCGGGGCGGTAGACGGCAAAGGTTCGACCTCCGAAGCGGTTGACAATCGAAAACACGGGAACGTCGCTCGGCCCGTCGGCGACATAGATCATGTTCTGAAAGGGTACGCGGCGATCCTCGTCCGGAATCTTGGCGTTGACATCGATATCCGGGATTTTGTTGCTGCCCTTGTTGATTTCAAATATGGCCCTGGTTTTGGTGGTGTTGTCCAGGGCATAGGCCAGCTGCGAAATGATTTTCGGCGGCGCCGGCTTGCCGGACTTGGACGGTGTCAGATAGCCGGGCGGCGGCGGCTGCTCCACGAACTCACAGCCCCAGACACCATCGATGTAGGGTGCAATCTCACTGCCCAGTATCATTTGCAGCAGGCCGGTGGAGACAACATAGTGCTCGACCTGGATTTCATGCTGCCGGTAGCCGGGGTTGTCCCGCACAAAATTTTTTACCTCATCGAAAAAGCCCGGCAGTCCCTGATAAAATTTTATCTCAGCTCCCAGCGAGCGCAAGGTGTGGTTGTTCAGCCCTTTGAAGACGCCTTCCCGGGTGTAGGTTAGAATGTGATTGAGGTAGGCCGTGTCGGAGGCAATCATTTCCAGACCGCTTTTGCGGTAGTAATTCGGCAGCCCGGCGACTTCCTGCCAGAATATTTTAGGATCGACCTGGTAGTACGCGAAAAGCGGCTCCTGCATGTAGCCGGGGATCAGGGTTTTATCGAAGTCCCAGATGCAGGCGATGATATTTTGCAAGAAAAGTGGTTGGGGCATCCTGTTACCTATCGGAAACAATTTCAGGTTCTAGATTTCGGATTTCGGAATTAGAACAAGGGAGGAAATCCGATTATTCCACTGCAGCCAGCGCAGCGCCGGCCCGATACCCTTGCGAACGGCGGCCAGCGGGTACATCAGCCAGGGATCGGTCAGGGTGCTGAGCATATAACCCACAGCCGGATTTTCCCAGGACCACGTCATGGGGGGCTCCTTACCGGTACCTTTCTCAGGGCTGACGCCGTAGATCATCACGGTGGTGTCCATGGTCATTCCGACGCCGGCGCCGCAGGTGAAATTTTTGCCTTGTTGTTTACTTCGGGCCGGGATTCTTTACTGCATTTTCATTTTATCTACCACAATCCAGGCGGTGTAGCGGCCGTCGCTTTCAATGGCGGGCCGATATCCATGGTCGGCGATCATATCGTGTATTTTTTCGGGGGCGTAAAAATGGCTGCGCATCAACAGCAACTTTTCAATCAGGGCCAGAACCTTGACTCCTTTGTGATTAAAATCGGGCTCTTCGATGACCAGTCGGCCGCCGGGTTTGAGAACGCGCAGCATATCTTCGATCGCCTCCTGCTGGTCGCAGAAGTGATGCAGTGCGTCAACCACCAGTATCCGGTCGAAACAGCCGTCGCTGAACGGCAGACGCTCGATATGGGCACAAACGGGGTTTAACTGCTTCTCCAGCGCCTTTTGCAGCATGCGCCGGGACAAGTCGCTGATGACGGTATGGCCCGCCAGTGACCGGAGATGCGCTGAAACCCGGCCGGTTCCGCCGCCGCCGTCCAGCAGCCAACCTGCGGTCGGCAGTCGCAAAAGCTGCCGCAGACGCCCGGTGTCCGGCGGACCGATCAGACGGTCGTAGATGGAGGCGATGAAGTCGAAATGATCGAGCATGGGGCATCCAGTATAAATTCGTACTTTTGGAATTTGATCATACTTGGCGGCCGGCCGACATGCAAGAACATTTATTCATTGTCGCAATCTGTCAGATATGCACAGGGCCCTAACTATCCGCCGTGCACTGCAGTATTGATTTAATCAACCAATTACGCTATTCTAATTTTAATCGGTGCTGGTCAACATTCTTTTGCTTTTTCAGCAAGCATTTACATCAGATGGGACCCTGCCGGTTTTCTGACAGGGTTTTAGACCCCAAGCAGACGATTTGGCATCGGGTCCCGCGCGTCAGGAGAGTCCGTGATGACACACTGTGTGTTGTTAAATGCCGACTACACGTTTTTAAATCTGGTAAACTGGAAGCGGGCGATTTGTTTGATGGCCAAAGGCAAGGTGGAGGTGGTAAAAGACTCCCAGCGCACCGTTCGCAATGCCAGCGGCGGGGAGTTGAAAGTTCCGGCCGTGATGCGGCTGATCAAGCTGATCCGAACCATTTATCGAACCAGTGTCACCTTTACCAAAAGAAACGTACTGATCAGAGATCATTTCAAATGCGCTTACTGCGGCGCCAGCAAGGAAAGGCTGTCCATTGATCACATCATACCCAAATCAAGGGGGGGCAAGATGACGTTTGAAAATTGCGTGGCAGCCTGTAAGGCATGCAATTTGGAAAAAGGCGGCCGCACCCCCAGTGAAGCGCGAATGTATCTCAAGTTTAAACCCTATCAGCCGACCATTTCCGAATTTTTGCGATTAAAATTTGAAAGTCTGGGCATTCACGATGTCCTGCGGGAACTGGGTGTCTTCTAACCCGGTCCTTAATCCCGGCAAGCCGGCCGGCGCCTATCGGAGATCACGGCCTATAGGGGAGCCCCAAAAGGACGATTCAACCACCATCCAAACGAATTAAAGAATGAGGAGAATATGAAGATAATTGTTGTCGGTACCGGATACGTTGGTCTCGTGCATGCAGCGGTGTGCTCGGAGTACGGCCATGAAGTCAACGCGCACGATATAGACAAGGAGAAGATCGACGCCTTTTCCAGCGGGCAGGCCGATCAGATTGAAAAACACGTCAACGAGCCCGGTCTGGTCAATATTATCCGGGATACCCTCGGAAAATCCCTGTTTTTTTCCCATGATTTCAAAGCCATTATGGAAGGGACCGATGCGATTTTTATGTGTCTGCCGACGCCTTCCAATATTGACGGATCTACCAACCTGATGTTTTATGATGCCGCGGCCGAGCGCATTGCGGAAGTACTTGCCGGCAGAAAAGATAAGCGCCGGGTGGTTCTGGTGAACAAAAGCACGGTCCCCATCGGCACGGCGCGGCATCTGGAAGATATATTGCGGACCCACGAGGTTGAAAATTTCGGGGTGGCCTCCAATCCGGAGTTTCTGGCCGAAGGCACCGCGGTGGTGGACGCGCGGCGGCCGGACCGGGTGGTGGTGGGCTGCGACACGGCTGAAGACTTCAACATCCTGAGGCGGGTCTACTCGCAGTTTGTGCATCATGTGCGCATCAAATACATCGAGACCACGCCGGAGACGGCCGAGGCCATCAAATACGTGGCCAACAGCATGCTGCTGACCTATATTTCCTTCTGGAACGGTGTCGGCGCTAAAATCGGCGAAAAAATGGTCAACGTCAACATCGATGACCTCCGGCTCGGGGTGACGGCCGACGACCGCATCAGCACCTGGGGTTCGTTTGTCAGCAACGGCGCGGGGGGCAGTTGTTTCGGCAAAGATATCGCATCCCTTATTTATCAGATGCGCCGGGTGAACGTGAGTACCAAGATGCTGGAGGCGTCTTTTGAAGTCAACGAGTACCAAAAGGTTTATCTGATTGACCGGGCCATTACCGAAGCCGGGTTCAAATTCAACAACAAGACCGTGGCCGTGATAGGTCTGGCTTTCAAAAAGCACACCAATGACATGCGGGATGCCTCCTCCATAAAAGTCATCGAATCCCTGCTCGGGAAAGGGGTGGCCGCCATCCATGCCTATGATCCGCTGGCCAATGACACGGCCAGGGTGGTTTTTGATCCCTCCAAAAACATTCTGTTTGAAAAGATTAAATATTTTAACTCTGCCAAAGAAGCCATCCTCCAAATCTCACGCACTTTTCATATCTTCGGACTGTGAGGAGTTCAGAGGTTTTTCCCGCACCATTGAAGATACGGTGAAACCTCCCTATCTGGTGATGGACGGAAGACGCATGATTCCCGATTACGGCGAGCTGCTGGCCAAAAAATACTCATACCTGGCCGTCGGCTCAATGGTAATGACGCCGGCGTAAGGCGGGAAATTGAATATTGAAAATTGAATACTTGCGGCTGTCGCTCCGTCATACTTTTGATGGAACTTTTTTAAATTTGGAGAATTCCTCAAATATTCAATTGAAAGGTCAGGGCCAAAGACATCATGAAAGGGATAATCCTGGCGGGTGGATCGGGTTCAAGACTGTATCCGCTAACCCTCGGCGTCAGCAAACAGCTGTTGCCGGTATATGACAAACCCATGATATATTACCCGCTGTCAGTGTTAATGACGGCGGGAATCCGCGATATTTTATTCATATCCACGCCGCACGATCTGCCGATTTTTCGTAAAATCCTCGGCGACGGTTCGCATTTGGGTATGTCGTTTTACTATGCCGAACAGCCGCGCCCCGAAGGGCTGGCCCAGGCCTTTGTCATCGGGCGCTCATTTATCGGGCACGATCCGGTCTGTCTGATTCTCGGGGATAATATTTTCTACGGTCAGGGTCTTTCCAACATCCTGCAACGTGCCGTCCTAATTTCAAAAGGCGGCCTGATTTTCGGATACCTGGTGCGCGATCCCGAAAGATACGGCGTTGTCGAATTCAATGCGGACGGCCTGGTAACGGACATTATCGAAAAACCCCAAAAACCGCGTTCGCACTATGCGGTGCCCGGACTTTATTTTTATGACAATGAGGTCGTGGATATCGCCCGGGATCTGAAGCCTTCGGCGCGCGGCGAACTGGAGATCACCGACGTCAACCTGGCCTATTTGAAGCGCGGCGATTTGAAGGTAGAACTGTTGGGAAGGGGCTTTGCCTGGCTGGATACCGGAACCCATGAAGCTCTCCAGCAGGCTGCCAGCTACGTGCAGGCGATTCAGGAAAGGCAGGGTCTGAAAATATCCTGTGTGGAAGAGGTCGCCTTTCGACAGGGATACATCGACAGTGAGCAGCTCAGGCTGCTGGCCTCCAATTACAAGCAAAATGACTACGGGCGCTATCTAGTAGATATCGCCGACGAGGAGGATGGAATTGGCCTGAGTTTTTAGCGTTTAGGCCTATAGCTCATAGCTTGTTGGGTTTCTGGATGCTGGATGCTGCGATACTGGATACGGGATGGTAGATTGTAATGGGTGCAGGCTATAAGGTTTAAGGCCCAAGGCATACGGCGCACGGCGAACGGTATATGGTTTAAGGTGTAAGGTCTAAGGTTAAAGGCCAAAGGCTAAAAGCTATAGGCGGCGGGCACAATTTCTCACCTTCTCCCCTTCTTTTTTTGCCTTGTGCCTTGTGCCGTGGGCCTTTCGCCTATCCCATAGCACCTTCCCAACCTCTCAACTTCTGTCCTCCGCCCTCGGTCTTCTGACTATGCACTATGAGCTATCAGCTATGAGCGGTTTTATCTGTCCTCCGTCTTCTGTCTTCTGATATTTCCTTGACACACTCCCGGATACAGAGTACAAATCAACGTTTAAAAAATTATCCGAAGCAGGGGGATTCAATGGACTATAAAAAGACACTCAACCTTCCGTCAACCCAGTTTCCCATGAAAGCCAGCCTGGCCAAACGGGAACCGGAACAGCTGGCAATATGGCAGCAAACCCGTCTGTACGATAAGATCCGTGAGGATTCCAAAGGCAGGGAGCAGTTTATCCTACACGACGGCCCCCCCTATGCCAACGGATATATTCATATTGGAACCGCCCTCAACAAAATACTGAAAGACATCATTGTCCGCTCAAAGCAGATGGCCGGCTACGATGCCATTTACGTGCCGGGCTGGGACTGCCATGGACTTCCCATCGAGCATAACGTCGATAAAGAGCTCGGGCATAAAAAGAAAGAACTGAGCATGCCCCAGGTGCGCCGGTTGTGTCGGGCCTATGCCGAAAAGTATATCGACATCCAGCGTGAAGAATTCAAGCGGCTGGGAGTGATGGGCGTCTGGGATGATCCTTATCTGACCATGAACTATGATTATGAAGCCACCATCGCCCGGGAATGCGGCAAATTCGCCCTGAACGGCGGTCTGTTTCGCAGCAAAAAACCGATTTACTGGTGTTATACCTGCCAGACTGCTCTGGCCGAAGCTGAAATCGAATATCAAGATGATACCACGCCTTCGATTTATGTAAAATTTCGGCTGAAGGACGATCTCAGCAGCGAGCTGCCCGAACTGGCCGGCAAAAAGGTTTACGTGGTCATCTGGACCACCACCCCGTGGACAATTCCGGCCAATCTGGCCATTGCACTGCACCCCGACTTTGAATACGCAGCCGTGGATACCGGCGACGAGGTGTATATTATGGCGCGGGAACTTGTCGAGGCCTGCATGCGGACCTTCGGCATCGCCGAATATTCCGTCATCGGCAGCCTCGATCCCCGGATCCTGGAGAAAAAACGCTGCACCCACCCGCTGTATCCACGTGATTCCCTGATCATCCTGGGACCGCATGTCACCCTGGATGCCGGCACCGGCTGCGTGCATACCGCCCCCGGCCACGGTCGCGAAGATCACGAGGTGGGTTTGCTGTACGATCTGGAAGTCTACTCGCCGGTAGACAACAAGGGCTGCTTTACCGATGAGGTTGAATTTTTCCAAGGACAATTTGTCTTTGACGCCAATAAAAGCATCAACGCCAAACTCAAGGAGGCCGGTGCGCTGGTCAAGGAGGAAAGTTTTGAGCATTCCTATCCGCATTGCTGGCGCTGCAAACAGCCGGTCATTTTCCGGGCGACGCCCCAGTGGTTTATCTCTATGGAAAAAAATGATCTGCGCAAAAATTCGCTGGCGGCCATCGACACCGTCAAATGGATACCCCACTGGGGGCGTGACAGAATTTACGGCATGATTGAAAACCGGCCGGACTGGTGCGTTTCACGGCAGCGGGCCTGGGGGGTGCCGATCACGGTCTTTTATTGTGACCAATGCGAGACGCTGCTGCTGGATCAGCAGATCATGGAAAATATCTATCAGATGTTTGAAGCCCACGGTGCGGATATCTGGTTCGAAAAAGATGTCGACGAGCTGTTGCCGGACAACGTCGTCTGCCGGGCGTGCGGCAATAAAAGTTTCGTTAAAGAAACCGACATTCTGGACGTCTGGTTTGATTCCGGGGTGAGTCATGCCGCGGTGCTCGAGCACCGGCCCTATTTAAGATGGCCGGCGGATCTTTACCTGGAGGGCAGCGATCAGCACCGCGGATGGTTTCACAGCGCCCTGCTGACGGCAGTCGGCACACGCCAACGGGCACCCTACGAAGCCGTTTTAACCCACGGCTTCGTGGTGGACGCCGAAGGACACAAGATGTCCAAGTCCATCGGCAACGTCATCTCTCCCAGTGAGGTGATCGAAAAATACGGTGCCGAAATTCTGCGTCTCTGGGTTTCTGCATCGGACTACCGGGAGGATATTCGCATATCCGACAACATCTTAAAGCAGCTCAGCGACGCCTACCGGCGCATCCGAAACACGAGCCGCTTTATGCTGGGCAACCTCTATGATTTCGATCCCGATCAAACCGCAGTGGCCTATGAATCCATGCTGGAAGTCGATCGTTTTGCGCTGCACAAGCTGCAGCTGCTGGCCGAAAAAGCGCGCAAAGCCTATGATACCTATGAGTTTCATGTGATCTATCATGCCCTTTATAACTACTGTACGCTGGATCTCTCGGCATTTTACCTGGATATCCTCAAGGATCGGTTGTACACCTCTCCGCCGCAATCCGTAGCGCGCCGAAGCGCCCAGAGCGTTTTGCATATTATCCTGGACACCATTGCGCGCCTGATGGCACCGATTTTGCCGTTCACTTCCGATGAAATCTGGCAGTACATGCCGGTCCGCAGCGGCAAAGAATCCAATATTCATCTGTCCCGGCTGCCGGAGGTAAATCCCTCCTTCAAGGATGAGGCTCTGGCCGGCCGGTGGGAATTTCTGCTGAAAGTGCGCGGGGAAGTCACCCGGGCCCTGGAGGAGGCGCGTGCTCAAAAGCTGATCGGACATCCCCTGGACGCCGCGGTGACCATCTCGGCCCAAGGGGCGGCCTTTGACGCCCTGGAACCGCTGGCAGCCGATTTAAGATCATTGCTGATCGTATCCAAAGCCGAGCTGGTCAGGGGTGAAGCCCTGAACGGTGCGTTCAGGGGCATTGAAATCGAAGACTTGCTGATTAAAGTGGCGCCGGCGCCGGGCGATAAATGTGAACGCTGCTGGGTACATGAAACCTCGGTTGGAAACGACAGCGAGCAGCCGACCATCTGTCATCGCTGCCGGGATGCCCTGACCCAGATCGGATAGATCCTTATTTGACATGCTGCTAAACAAATATTCAAGACTGGCAATCGTGGCCGGAATGGTCGTGTCGGCAGACCAGATTTCCAAAGCGCTCATTCTAAACAACCTGCCGCTGCACCACAGCATTCCGGTCATTGCCGGTTTGTTTGATATCACCCACATACTCAATCCGGGCGGGGCCTTCGGCCTTATGGCCGATATGAGCGTGGTTGTGCGTACCATTGTTTTTCTCTTTATCTCCTCGATGGCCGTGGGATTGATTTTCTATTTCTACTACAAGACGCCCCCGACCTATAAGCTGCTGGCAACCGGATTTGCCCTGATATTCGGCGGCGCCATTGGAAACCTGATCGACAGGGTTCGCTTCGGCACCGTGATCGACTTCCTGGATTTTTACATCGGCAATCATCATTGGCCGGCCTTTAACATTGCCGACAGCGCGATTACGGTGGGTATTCTTATTTTCATATACCATCTGGTGTTTAAGAAAATGCCGGATTGAACAACCGCGAATCGTAAGACCGCGGTCTCAGAGATCGAGGTCGGGATATTGAATACCTATAATATCACAAGGGAGTATTGGAGTGTTGGAGTACTGGAGTATTGGACTAAATCCAGGACGGCGTAAATACAGGCTGCTTAAAAAAAGCGGACTTGGTGCGTTTTTCGGAGGACGTTTTTGATTTAAGTATCAGTCCCGGAATATAATTCCTGTCAACTGATACGCGCACCCAACTTCCGAGTAGCGTTATTCCATTACTCCATCACTCCAATACTCCAGCACTCCACAATTTTTAATCATGCCCATCATCGGCTACAAAGACCTGGCAACACATTTAAATGAGCGGGGCAATGCTCCTTGGGCTTCCGTTTACCTGATTTTCGGGGAAGAAATGCTGGTCAAAAGCGCTTTCGACGCCTTGTTGGATGCCCTGGTTCCGGCTTCAGAGCGCAACCTCAATTATGAACCGCTGGACGGGACCCGCGAAAATATTCACGCGGTTATCGCCCAGGTCAATACGTATTCGCTGATGCCCGGGACCAAGGTTATTGCGCTGCGGGACTCCCGGATTTTTTATGCCGGACAGGACCGGGATCGCCTGCTCGAGAATGCAAAAAAAGCCTACGACGATGATGATATCAAAAAGGCTGCCGGGCATATGCTGCATCTGATGGGGCTCTTAAATCTCACCTTTGAAGATATCGGCCAAACCGGCCGGAATAAGAGCCTGGGGCAAAGCGATGCGCCGGCAGTGGATGACGCCTGGCTGGACGAGCTCATCGCCTACTGCCGGGAAAACAATCTTTCCGTTCCCGCTGCCGGTGATGATACTCAAATCCTGCAGCAGGCGGTTGAAAAAGGTTTTCCCGCAAATAATCACCTGATTATCACCACCGACATGGCGGATAAACGCCGGGCCCTGTTTAAATCCTTGAGCAGCAAGGGGGTGGTCATTGACTGTTCGGTGCCCAAGGGTGACCGCCGGGCCGACCGGATAGCCCAGGAATCGGTTCTGGTTGAAACGATGAATGCAATGCTCGCCGAAGGCGGAAAGACCATGAACCGGGCCGCCTATATGGCCCTATATGAAATGACCGGCTTTGATCTGCGCACTTTTTCCAGCAATGTGGAAAAATTGATAAGCTTCGTTGGCGATCGACCGGAAATTACGATTGCGGATGTCGAAGCAGCGTTGCAGCGCACCAAGATCGATCCCATCTATGAATTGACCAATGCCCTGGCGGACCGTAAAGCGGAGGCGACCCTTTTACTGCTGGAATCGGTCCAGGCCTCCGGAATTCATCCGCTTCAGATTTTTACAGCACTGACCAACCAGGTCCGCAAGCTGCTGCTGGTCAAAGATTTTGTTGAAAGTCCATACGGCCGTGAATGGCAGGCCGCCTGCCCCTATGATTACTTCCAAAAACGTGTGATGCCGGCAATTGCCGAATACGACCGCCGGCTGCTGAGCCGGCTTGAGGACTGGCAAGCCATGCTGGATAACGACAGCGCATCGCCCGCAGCCGGATCGGCGGCAAAAAAAACGAAAAAGAAAAAAGCCAAAATCGGCACCGATCTGCTCATTGCCAAAAATCCGAACAATCCGTACCCGATTTATCTGCTGCTGAAAAAGTCCTTGCGATTTTCAAAAGAAGAACTCATCAACGCATTTGAAACGCTGAACGCCGCCGATACGCAGCTGAAATCCGGCGGACAGAACCTCCGGCTTGTTTTGGAGAAAGTCATTTTAAGCATTTGCCGCAGGGAAGTTGAGGAAGTTCGTTGAGTTTATTGAGTTCGTTGGGTTGATTGAGTTGACTGAGATGACTGAGTGGATTTGGATGACTGGGTCGGTTCGAATGACAGCGGCTGCTTGTCGATTAGGATTCTGGAAGCAGGTATGAGGGCTGAGACTCGGGGCGTAAGGTATTTAATTCACGGTAAATGGAATAGGGGAGAAAAGTAAAAGGTAAGTGGTGGAAGGCAGGGGGCTCTGCGCGCCGGTTCATAGCTCGGAGCTGATAGCTCGGAGCTGATGGGTGATAGGTTAAAGGAAAGGTCAAAGGAAAAAGGATAGGGGAGAAAGGATTTTGCCTTTCTATTCCGAAATCCGAAGTGGTCAGCCTCTGCCTTCTGTCCTCTGGCTTCTGATTGGAGAATTGCACTATGGGATTTTTCAGACAGCAGGAAGAAAATCTGGCGATGCGATTTCTGACCTGGCAGTATCAAAAATTGAAGCTGCCGGTACCCCCTGATGCCGAACTGGCGCGTCAGGCCGGTAAAATTGTCAAGGAGGCCCACCAGATAGCCCGCCAGAGAGGCAGCAATGTCGTCGCCATTATGAAAGATCTGATCTCAGATCTGATGAAAAAATCTTGAAATCGCTTAAAACATGAAGGAGGACCGAAAAATGACGGATGCCTGGGCGGAAAAATTGTCGTGTGCTATACAATGTGAGCGCTGCAGCCGGAAGATGGCGCCCACTGACCCGAGAATCCTCTCCGTGGTCGATCATGAAGCCATTTGTATGGCCTGCAAAAAGGAGGAGGAAAAACGCGATGATTATGAGGAAATATCCAAACAGACGATCGGGCAGTGTCTGATAGATACCGAAATGCAATGGGGTGATCCCGAGGGGTATTGTTATCATCACTTTTACCCCTACAAATGTTAGAAGCTCCACATAACGGGGTTGTCGTCCAAATCATCTGTGACCAGCCGCCCGATTTCATCCAGGCGGGCCATGTCATCCGGCGATAGTGCCAGATCGGCTGCCCGGGAATTTGCAGCCGCCTGCACGCTGTTGCGTGCTCCGGCAATCGCACATGTGCCGGGGTGTGAAATTACCCACGCCAGGGCCAGCTGTCCCGTGCTGACGCCCAGCTTCTCCGCCATCGGTCGCAAGCGATCAAGGGCCTGATGGGCACGCTTAAAATTATCCGTCTGAAACAGTTTGTTCTTGGCGCGGTGATCTCCTTTTTCAAATTCATGATCCGGTCCGAATTTTCCGGTCAGCAGGCCTTGGGCCATGGGGGCATAGGCCAGGATGCTGATTTTGTTATCAATACAATAGGGCATGGCATCCTTTTCAACCTGGCGCCAGAAAAGTGAGTAGGGTGGCTGAAGACTGTCAATCGGTCCATAGTGAACAGCTTCTTCCAGCTGGGCACGTGAAAAATTGGAAACACCGATGACTCGAATTTTACCCTGCTCCCTGAGCTTATTCATAGCCGCCATGGTTTCTTCCACCGGAACCTTTTGGCCGCCGAAGGAACCCGCCGGCCAGTGGATCTGGTAAAGGTCGATCCAATCGGTTTGCAGATTTTTCAGTGATCTATGACAGGCGTCCATGACCTGGTCAAACTTCAGGTGGTTGGCAAAGACTTTGGTGGCCAGCACGACCCGGTCCCGGACATCGGCCAGTGCCTGGCCGAGAATACGTTCCGAATGTCCTTTGCCATAGGCCTCAGCAGTATCGAAGGTAGTTATGCCGGCTTCAAAGGCGGTTCGAATGGCAGCGGTGGTCTGTTTGTCGTCGATCCCGGTCCACATTTCTTTGCCGGCTTGCCAGGTACCCATGATTACAGATGAGAGTTTCAGCTCCGATTTGCCCAGTACTTGAAATCGCATGTATTCCCCTCCCTTGTTGAAAGCTTTTTAATTTTGATTGTTTTAATCTAATCACTGAGCGAAGCTTGACAAGCTCGATCAGTCGGCAGGGTGGCTTCAAGAATCAACGCTCGAATAGGCGCGGGACGATTTCTACCCGTTTGCCGGTGAAAAGACAGCGTTGACAGAATCATCCGTCGGGCATATAGAAATATACGATGGCAATGAAAGGATTTTTCCGGGCGGCCGACAAACTTCGGAAACTGAAAAATTGATTTGGCAGGTAGTCATAAAAATTTCCTGTCACCAAATGCCCTTACTTTAGTCGCAAGGTGCTGAAAGAGGAGCAATTCCATGAGCAATGAAGAGTATGTGGATTTTTACGGGATTGATTCATTGCTGACCGCAGAGGAAAAGAAAGTTCGCGATGCAGTGCGTGGGTTTGTCGACCGGGAATGTATGCCCGTCATCGCGGACTATTTCGACCGGGGCACGTTTCCCATGCAGACGATTGCGCGCATGGCTGCCATGGAGCTGTTCGGATGCCACGTCGATGGTTACGCCTGCCGCAAGCGAAGCCACATGGAATATGGCCTGATATGTCAGGAGCTGGGTCGCTGCGACAGCGGATTGCGCGCCATGTTTTCCGTGCAGAATTCGCTGGTGATGTTTCCCATTTTCAAATTCGGTTCTGAAGAGCAGCGCCGGGAATGGCTGCCGAAAATGGCCCGGGCGGAAGCCGTCGGGTGTTTCGGTCTTTCAGAACCCGATTACGGTTCCAACCCGGCTGGCATGATTACCACCGCCCGCCGCCGGGGTGGGCAGTATATCCTCAGCGGCAAAAAGATGTGGATCACCAACGGAACGATTGCCGATGTGGCCGTTATCTGGGCTAAACTGGAGGGTGAGATCAGAGGGTTTATCGTGGAGACCGATCGACCCGGATTTCGCGCTGCGCCGATCCAGCGCAAATTTTCCTACCGGACGTCTCCCACAGCATTTATTGATTTAAAGGAATGTGAGATTCCGGCAGACAATATTCTGCCGGGAGCGCGCGGGCTTAAAGCCGTCTTTCAATGCTTGAATCATGCCCGCTACGGGGTAGCATGTGGTGCCCTCGGATCCTCGATTGCGTGCTACCAGGCCGCCCGAGATTTTGCCGTCAAACGGCAGGTCTTTGACCGGCCGGTGGCTTCTTACCAGCTGGTTCAGGATCAACTGGCCCGGATGCTGATTGAAATCACCAAGGCCCAGCTGATCAGTTTTCATCTGGGCCGCTTGCTCGATGACAACCAGGCCCGGCCGCCCCAGATTTCACTGGCCAAGTTGAACAATGTTCGCGAAGCGATTAAAATAGCGCATCTGGCCCGGGACATCACCGGGGCCCGGGGGATTCTGGCCGATCATCACATCATCCGCCACCTTTGCGATCTGGAGGCCATCAGCACCCTGGAGGGAACGGCCGGTATGCATACGCTGGTGCTGGGGCAGGAAATCACCGGGATATCGGCGTTTAGTTAGGCATTTTTCTTGGTCCTGGCATCTGAAAAAATAAACGGCCAAATCGAAGAAAAACAAAGCCGGCGGACAAAATAGAGACGCCCCTGCACAGTTTCGACAAGCGCCGGCTGCATTTCCTGAAATTTGGTCTCACGGATCAGCGCCATATCGAACGGATGCCGCATAAATTGTTCCGCAATTGATGAAAATGAAGAGATAGGTTCAATGCGATCCGGTAATACTGCCAAGATGACATATTTTCACTAACTGCAGTCGTACAACCATCAATTTTTCAAATTGGATCAAGATAAAATGTATAACTTCGATACACCGGTGGAGCGGCGCGGAACCGCCAGCATGAAATGGGAAAAGTACAAAGCGCGCGATGTTATCCCCCTCTGGGTGGCCGATATGGACTTTCGGTCGCCGCCGGCCGTAATCCGTGCTCTGAAGAACCGGGTCGATTACGGGGTGTTCGGCTATACCATCGCACCGGATGAATTAAGTCAGACCGTGGTGGCGTTGCTCGAAGCCAGATATGGCTGGAAAGTGCAGCCCGAATGGTTGGTTTGGCTGCCGGGACTGGTTACCGGACTCAATGTGGCCTGCCGCACCGTAGGGCAGGATGGGGATGATGTGATCACGGCGGTGCCGGTCTATCCCCCGTTTTTAAGCGCACCCGGCCATTTTCGCCGCAACTTGATCAAAGTCGCCTTAAAAGAGGATAACAACCGCTGGCAGTTTGACTTTGACCGGCTGGAACAATCGATCACGGCCAAAACCCGGCTTTTTATGCTCTGCAACCCTCACAACCCCATCGGGCGGGTCTATCAACGGGATGAACTCGCTGCGCTGGCTGCCATCTGCCGCAGGCACGACATGCTCATATGTTCGGATGAAATTCACTGCGACCTGATTTTAGACCGGGAAAAGCGCCACATTCCAACCGCCACGCTGGATCCGGAAGTTGCGGCCCGAACCATTACCCTGATGGCCCCCAGTAAGACCTATAATATTCCCGGTTTAGGCTGCGCTTTTGCCGTGATTTCGGAGCAGAATCTGCGGCAAAAATTTAAAAAAGCCATGGCCGGCATCGTTCCCGGGGTCAATGCGCTGGGTTACACCGCCGCCCGGGCGGCCTTTGAAGATGGTGCCGACTGGCAGGCCGCGCTGCTTGATTATTTGCGGGGCAACCGCGACGCCGTTGAGCGCGCTGTCGGCCGTATGGACCGGCTGTCGATGGCTCCGGTGGAAGGAACCTATCTGGCATGGATCGACGTGCGTAAGGCAGGCTTGAACAATCCGACAGCCTTTTTTGAAGCAGCCGGCGTGGGGCTGCAGGATGGGATTGAATTCGACGGACCCGGTTTTATGCGCCTTAATTTCGGATGCCCCAGAATCTTACTGGAAAAAGCGCTCCGACGGATGAGTGCGGCGTTGAAAGACCGGTAAAAAGGACAGAGGTCGGAAGACAGATGACAGATGACAGAGAACAGAAGACCGACAAAAAAGCTCATAACTCATAGTTCATCGTATAGAGGACGGGAGACAATGATTGAAATTGATATTCCGGGGTTTAAAATATTACGGCTGAACCATCTGGTCCTGGATTACAACGGCACCATTGCCTGCGACGGGAAATTGCTATCCGGAGTGAAAGAAGGTCTCAGCGCTCTGGCCGATGTGCTTACGATCCATGTTCTAACGGCCGACACCTTTGGTCGGGCCCGCAGCTTTCTTGAGGATATACCTTGTGAAGTTTCAGTGATTGCCGATGAATACCAGGAGATCAGCAAACTGACCTATGTGAACGAAATCGGAGCCCAACACAGCGTGTGTATCGGCAATGGCCGCAATGACCGTCTCATGCTCAAAGAGGCGGCTCTGGGCATCGCCGTTATTCTGGAGGAAGGTGCCGCGATTGAAACGTTGGTCGCCGCTGATGTGGTTTGCACCGGCATTGTCGCGGCGCTGGAACTGCTGCGCAAACCGCTGAGGTTAACCGCGACCCTAAGGTCTTAATTCAGGCCGGGATTTACCAAAATGAAACGATCACGCATCGTCCGGATTGCAATATCGAACCCCCACCCCGAAATGGTGGGTGGAGTTCCCCTTCGTTAATGGCCGGCGCCATCGAATTTGGGCGTGATACACATCGGCGCCTGCATCATACGGCGAATCTTTTATTCCAATAAAAATTTCCGTACCGGGCAAAGGGGCATAGTCGGCCTCAAAATACATTCCACCCAGACTGTAGTTGTACATCCGGGCCGTGTAATGCGTGTCCGAGAAATAATTTTCAAATTGAATTTCAGCTTTGTGCTTGATGCGGGTGTCGTTTCGAAGGTCGGGAGTCGTTGCCATGGTTGCTCTGCCTTGAAAATGAAGAATGATGGCTTACATTAAAGACGGTTATTTGACAATTTGAGCGAAACGACGGTCGGATGAATGTACCCTATAGATCATTGAACTGCGAATGTCAAAATAAAATGATGCGGTCTTAAGTCAACGATTTTTTGGAGCGGGTGACGCTTTTATTCCAACATTGATTATCTGGTCCTCGGGTTCTCCGGCACCAAACTCCCATCACTGCTTGTAACCGATTTGGCGCAGCAGGTTTTTGCGAGCCGTAATATCTTCTTCGGTTTCAATCCCTTTGGAAGCATACCCGTCGATGACGCCAAGAATGCCGCGTCCCAGATCCGTCTCCGCTAAAATAACCTCTACGGGATTGGCCGTGGCGCAAAAGATACGACATACTTCCGGTACGTTTTTGATCGCATTCAAGACGTTAACCGGGTACATGTCCTTCATGAATATGATAAAACTGTGACCGGCTGAAAGCGCGAAGGCATTTTTTTTGGCCAGCTCACGCATTTCGTCGTCGGTGCCGGTGTGCCGTACCAGGCAAACATCGGAGGCCTCACAAAAAGCCAGACCGAACTTGGCCATCGGGACCGTGGTGACCATGGCTTCATAGATGTCCTCGACGGTTTTGATAAAGTGCGACTGTCCTAAGATCATGTTCAAGCTGCCCGGATTTTCGATGAGGACCCTTTTAATTTCCATAGTTCGCTCCGTTTAATTAAAAAACGAAATTCAAAAAAAAAGCCTTGATTTGTTGTTTTTGGCCTGCTAAAGGGCAAATCTTATAATGCCTAATCTACCTGTACCCGATTACCAGCGGTTATGCAAAGATGGGCATTCGCATTAGCCTGAGCCGTACTATGCTGATTGTGCGAGTAAATGTAGCCTCCCACTGCTGCGGCTCAGGCTTCTTCTCGCCTGACATCGAAATCTCATCCCCAATATTCCATTATTCCATTCGTTGTTTGACTGCCAACACAACCCCTCATAGGTGAAACACAAATTGTGCCTTCCGTGCCCGGGTTCCTGTCTATCCTCCGATGGCGCGCATCTGGCCGCATACCCGGGACGGATTCCCGATTGCAAGGTTGTGGTCCGTGGGCTTGTGACGCACTGCTTGAAAGAAAATCTGCGCCAGATCATCGTCCGAACATCCTGCCCGCAGCGGTCCTTTAATATCCTCCTGATGGCCGGACAGCAGGCAGGGCCTGAGCTGGCCGCTGGCGGTCAACCTGAGACGATTGCAGCTGTCACAAAAGTGGTGGCTCAAAGCATGGATAAAACCGACCTCCCCCAGCGCGTCGTCAAAGCGATATCTCTGCGCCGGACCGTCGTTTATCGAATTGCGGATCGGAATGAGGTTGCCCAGTACGCTGATGCGCTTCTTTATTTCGGGCGCCAGCAGCAGGGGGGCGTTGCCCATCTGGGAGTCGCCGATAGGCATGTATTCGATGAAACGAATGTGAAAGGGATATTCAATAGACAGGTGCGCCAGGTCAACCAATTCATCGTCGTTGACACCATTTAGGGCGACGACGTTTATCTTAATGGGGTGAAACGCCATTTCCCGCGCCTTTTCGATGCCCTGCCAGACCTGATTAAAAAGATCAAGACCGGTTATTTCTGCAAATTTTTGGCGTTTGAGCGTATCCAGGCTGATATTTATGCGCTTGATACCGCTGGATTTTATTTTTTCCAGGTTGTCTCTCAAGGTGACACCGTTGGTGGTAAGCGATAAGTCTGCCAGCCCGCTGATCCGGCTCAATTCGCTTAAAAATTCGTATACGCCCTTTCTGACCAGAGGTTCCCCGCCGGTAACCCGCACTTTTGATATCCCAAGTTGAATGCCGACCTTCACCAGGCGCAGGATTTCTTCATAGGTTAAAATTTCAGCATGTGAAAGCCTGGTGATATGATCCCGCGGCACGCAGTAAATGCATTTCAGGTTGCACCGATCGGTAATGGATATGCGCAAGTAGTTCAGATGTCGATTGCAAGGGTCTATCAGTTTCAGTTCAGACAATTTAAAAAACCTCGAAAAAGAAATTTGCTGAATTCGTAAAATTTCGAATTCATCATTTATAGATAACACAGCCTCCGAAAACATCAACTCCAAAATGACGATAGGTCAGCCCTCAGCCTACCCTAATTGGTAATATCAAACTTCTCGCGATACTCGGGAATCGTAATCATCGGCGGCCTTTCGAGACCTTTGATTTGTAATGTTTCCGGTTGGAACTCGTTGTCGACCAGGTTATACTGAATGATTTCGTCATAAAGCGCCCCCTTAAAATCAATCAGACCCAATCTTTTCTGACGGTTGATAAAAGTCTTTAGAATGGCAAAAGACATTCTGCCCAGGGCTTTTGTATCCTGATTGCGGTGGACGCGACGATCCAGATCCACCTGGGCCATGACGTTCAAGCCCCACTTTTGGTAAATATCGAGAATCATACTGGTTTCTATGCCGTACCCGATTGGGAAAGGGATTTTTTCAAATATTTCCCGGTAGCCGGCATATTCCCCTGATAAGGGTTGAATGAGCTGGGTGAGCTCCGGGAAAAACAGCGAAAACAGCGGTCTGATAACCAGCTCCGTAACACGGCCGCCGCCGGTGGGTCTGATTTTGTTTTTGCCGATGGCTATCGGCCGGTCATAGAACGCCTTGGTATATTTTATGTGGTCATAAACCAGGAGCGGGCCGATCAGGCCATAGGCAAATCGGTGGTGAATATTCTTTATATCGGCATCAATATAGACGATGATGTCGCCTTTGGTGATGTAAAGCGCTTTCCACAGATTTTCGCCTTTGCCTTTGAATTGATCCAGGTGAGGCAGAATTTCATTGGCGATATACACTTCAGCGCCGAAAGAAGCGGCAATGTCCACCGTATTGTCGGTCGAACCCGAATCGATGACGATAAGTTCATCCACCAGGGGGTAGCGGGTCATGAGTTCGGACCGCATGACAATGATTTCCTTGGCGATGGTTTTCTCCTCGTTCAGGGCCGGCAGGCACAGGGATATTTTAATATTCTTCTTGTGCTTTTCTTCGACCAGGCGATGAATATCACCGAACTCGGAATAATGGAACGTATTGGTTTCGAGCCATTCGTTATTCATCGCAAACCCCGCTGTCGATGGCCTTAATCACGGCGATAACCTGGGCAATGCCCTTGAACATCGGCTCAATTTCCATGGTGGCCTTTTCCGTGTAATAGTTCTCGCCAAAGGTGATGCCAAGGGTTAAGGCCGGGATCTTGTATGAAAGAAATATGGAAAGCGCTGACTCGGTTGATTTGCTGATCGGCTTGATATCCAGTGCTGCCAGAACCGCAGCCGCGCTCTTTACCATCGGATGATTGAATTTTAATCTGGCCGCTTTCAGATTGCTGATGGTTTTTATGCTCAAATCTACTTCATTTTCGTGACTGATCCCATCGACAATATCCTTAATGTTGCCATAAATCGACTTGACCATTCTGTAGGAATCACTGCGAATTTCAAAGCCCAGGGTGGCCTCATAGGCAATTTTACCGTGATTGACCCCGCCGGCTATTTTCCCGATGACGATGCGTGAGCGCGGTCTCTGGGGAAGATGCAGGCTCATGATTTCGTTGATAACTTCATTTAATATCAAAATGGCATTGGGCGTGAATTTATACAGGGCACCCTTTTCTTCGGAGATGGTGCATTGGATTTCGCCTCTGATCATGCCGTCCGAAAAGTAATTGAGCCGTCCCAGGTCGACACCCTCCAGACAAATGGCCCCTCGAATCGGAGTCGGCCAGGTTTTTAACAGGTGCCGGACGCCCCGCAGGTTTCCCTTGCCGATGGATTGAATGATGCCGGCCAGCACGATGTTCGATTCAAAACGGATACCCAGTTGTTTGAAAAGTATCGGCAGCGACATCAACACGCCGACCCCCAGGGAGTTGTCCAGAATTCCCGGGCCGGTGATGGAATCTTTTTTGATAGTGTAATTGTGATCGAAGTCCTTATCAAAAAAGGTATCCAGATGGGCCACCACGAAAATAGGCGGTTTATCGGAAGCCGTGCCGCGAATGATTCCAATCGGGTTGCGATAGCCGTCGGTCGTAACTTCATCGACCCCGAACTCGGCCAGCCTTTCCATGAAGACCGCGCTGCGGCGCTTTTCTTTAAAGGTGGGTGCGGGTATCTGGCCGATCAAAACGACATTGGTGATGATGATATCGCGGGCAGCTTTGATTTCAGTGACCAGATTCGGCAGGTTTTGGAGAAAATCTTCCATCGGGAATTCCTGACTTTTTATCCGGCGGTCGCCTCACCCTCGGTCAGGCAACCCGTATGGCGATCATTGCGGCTTGAGACGGTCGTTTGTCCGGTGTGCAGCCAACCGCACGCCGGGTGCCAAAAAGCCCATGCTCCTTCAAAGCCGACGGAGAGCAGACGGTTCAATCTATACCAAAACCGATAAAAAGGTCAATGTTTCTTTGATTTCAGCGGCGCCGCCGGCCTGAAAGCGGCCGGTCTGATCGAAGAAGAAACTCAATCGTTCAGCGCATAGCTCGCAGCCTCCGGCCCATAGGGCCTGCGCCCCGGTGGGAGAACGCCGGGAAAGAAAAATATAATTAATCTCCGCGATCTCTGCACTCTCAGCGGTAAGGAACTTCGTAAAATGGTATCGGATCTAATCAAGTTTCATATGAGGCCGCCCGACTGCCGTAATAGCTTAATATCGCATCGCATAAGCCGGGGATGGTGAAGGATTTGGCGGTAATCTGGACTTCAAAGCCTGCTTCAACGGCCGTATCGGTGGTAATCGGACCGATGCTGGCAACGGCAACACCGGCAATCAGGTCTTTGAAATTTTTCGAAGGTAAAAGCGCCTTGAAATTTTTAACGGTGGACGAACTGGTGAAGGTAATGAGATCAACGGTCTTGGCATTCAGCCGTTCGATGAGCAGCTTGGCGTTATCCTGTACATTTTCGGTTCGATAGGTGGTCACTTCATCGACCTGGGCCCCCAGCGTGCGCAACTCGTCCGGCAGCACCGGCCGCGCTCCGGCGGCCCGCGGCAGCAGAATTTTTTTGTCTTTCAAATCTTCTTGGCGAAAGGCTTCAACCAAGGCTTCCGCCCGGTAGTCGGCCGGGATAATGTCGCTTTTTAATCCGTAGACGAATAGTTTCTCGGCCGTGACCGGGCCGATGGCGGCGGTTCGCAGACGGTTTAAGGCGCGGACATCCCGGCCCAGGCCAAAAAGGCGTTCAAAGAAAAATTTAACACCGTTGACGCTGGTGAACACAATCCAATCATAGGTGTTCAGCTTATGGATGGCATCGTTGAGGGGCTTGGCGTCATCCGGGGCAACGACCCGGATGGTTGGATACTCCAGGCACTCGGCCCCCAGGTCGGACAGCCGTTTGATCAGGTCGCTGGCCTGTTCGCGCGCCCGGGTAACGACGATCCGTTTACCCAGCAACGGGCGGTTTTCAAACCATTTCAGACTTTCTCTCAATTGCACAACTTCGCCGACCACGATGATCGCCGGCGCTTGGAGGCCGGCTTTTTTTACCCGCTCGGCAATGTTGTCAAGGTTGCCGGCTACGGTTTGCTGGGCGGGTGTGGTGCCCCAGCTGATCAGAGCCACCGGCGTATTCGGCGACCGGCCGTTGGCAATTAATTTTTGGGTGATGTCCGGTAAATTTTTTACCCCCATGAAAAACACCAGGGTTCCAATTCCGCGGGCCAAGGCATCCCAGTCGATGTTTGATTCTTCCTTGCGGGGGTCTTCATGGCCGGTAATGAATGCCAGCGTGGCGGTGAGCTTACGATGGGTCAAGGGAATCCCGGCATAGGCCGCGGCAGCGACAGCCGATGTCACACCGGGCACCACCTCAAAAGGAATTCCGTTGGCCACCAGTTCTTCAGCTTCTTCACCACCACGGCCGAAGATAAACGGATCGCCGCCTTTTAGCCGACAAACTTTCAGACCGGCCTCGGCTTTTTTCACCATCAGGGCATTGATCTCAGCCTGAGGCAAGGTGTGATCACCGCCTTTTTTGCCGACATAAATGAGTTCGGCGTTTTTCCGAGCGTGTTTCAACAGCTCCGGTGAGGCGAGATAATCATAGACAATGACCTGGGCGTCTTCAATACATTGCCGGCCTTTGACGGTAATCAAGCCCGGGTCTCCGGGGCCGGCGCCGACCAGATAAACTTTAGCTTTAGCCATTTTCAGTTCCCATTGTCTGCAGCTGTTCCAATATCTTACCCGCACCCCGGGAAAGAAGCTGTTCCGCGAGATCGATTCCGATGGACTCTGAAGACGCCACGGGACCCGCTAACTTTGATTTGAACACCTGTGAACCGTTCAGGTCCGCTACCAGGCCGGTGAGGTGAAATTGGCGGCCCTGAATCTCGCCGTGACCGGCGATGGGCACCTGGCAGCTGCCGCCCAGGCGGTTTAAAAAGGCGCGTTCCCCCATAACGATCGCCCGGGAGTCGGGATGATCCAGGGCGGTTGTCATCGATTCGATATCCGGATCGGACTGCCGGATCTCAATGCACAGGGCACCCTGTCCGACCGCCGGAAGCATAAGGTCGGCGTCCAGGTACTGGGTAATGCGGTGTTCGAGTTCAAGCCGTAGGATGCCTGCTGCCGCCAGAACAATGGCGTCCAGATCGTCGGATTGCAGCTTTTTGAGGCGTGTATCCAGATTTCCCCGCAGCGGCACGATTTCAATATCCGGCCTGGCATGGCGCAGCTGGGCGGCGCGGCGCAGGCTGCTGGTTCCAATCACCGCCTCCCGGCGCAGCTCGGCAAAGCGCCGGGCGGATTTCGATATCAACACATCGGCGGCTTCTTCGCGCTGCGGAATCGCACCGATGCAAAGACCGTCCGGTATTTCCCCCGGCATATCCTTCATGCTGTGGACCGCGATATCAATGCGATGATCCAGCAGGGCCTGTTCGATTTCTTTGACAAAAAGGCCTTTGCCGCCCACCTTGGCAAGCGGCACATCCAGAATCTTATCGCCCTTGGTTTTGATGGTAACCAGTTCGACCGGCTGTCCGGGGAATTTTTCGTTCAGCGCCGACTTGACCCATTCGGCCTGCCACAATGCAAGCTTGCTGGCCCGGGTACCGATTTTGATGGAGATATTCATGCGTGGCCGCACCCGGCACAACTGCCGGCGGAGCAGCCGCCGCAGGAAGAGCCGGCCGAGGATGACACGGTCTGGCCGCCGGAACCCTTACTGACAAAACCGCAGGCGGACATGAGCCTGGTCACCTTTTTGCTGTTGCATTTGGTGCACTCCGGGGTATCTGAACCGATGATCAGGCATTCAAAATTTTCTCCGCATTTCTGGCAGTGATACTCATAAATCGGCATTCAATTTCCTCCTTATTAATCCGCATTAATCCGCCCTGAAAAACAGGAGGTTCAGGGTTGTATAATATTCATTTAAAACCGAATAAAGTCATTAGATCGAAGCTCCGGCGGATTAATTACTTTAGGCTTCGCATTTTATTATGTCTGTTTTTTTTGTCTTTTCAATTTCATTATTTTTCAGGTCGATAAATTAAAATCAAGACAAAATGATAATCATCGACGATTAGAATTCAAGATATCCAAAAACCAGCGGCCGCCGGAAGTTTGGGAGTGCACTCTTCTTTTTTGCATTGAACGGCAGGCCGCCTTTACGTGATTGTATTCCGCTGGATATATTATTAACAATCTTCATCCTTTCTCCTTCAGTCATATTCCCTCTGCCCTGCGCCGTTGGCCCTTTGCCCCGCGTCTATCCGATCTCTTCGATAACACCCGCAGCGATCAGAGGCAGCAGAATTTCATGATGTCCGACGAGGTTGAATCCGCGGCCGCCTTTGGCTGTGGGCCGGTTGACCACATTCGTAAGGGGACGGTAATGCTTGATGAAATCCAAGTTGACCGTGGTAAAGTCCGAAAGTTCATACCCCAGATTGCGGGCCAGGGTGGCGGCCTTTAGAAATATTTCCGGCAAAATGACGGCCGACCCCACGTTTAAATAAACCCCCTTTTCAAGGGCGGCTACAAGGGAGGCAAACAGGCGAAAATCGCGGTGGGAAGCTGCGCCGGCTCTTGCCGCATCAAATTCAGGATGCATGTGAATAATATCGGTACCGATGGCAACATGAACGGTTACCGGAATGCCCAGACGGGCGCCCGCCGCCAGGATACTTTTGTCCGCCAGAGGCAGCCTCTTTTCCAATATTACCCGGCCGACCGCCTCGCCGAGTCCCGTCTTATCATCAGCAGTGAGCGCCAGGGCATCCGCAATAAGCCCGCAGGTTTCCCGTGCCATGCCGAACGAACCATCACCGATGGCCGCGGCGACATCCTCGGAGGTTTGTCCGAGCAGGGCGAGTTCCAGATCATGGATGATGCCCGCGCCGTTCATTGCCACAGCGGTTATGATGCCGCGTTCCATCAGGTCGATGACGACGGGATTGAGTCCGACTTTAATTACATGGGCGCCCATGCCGAAAATGATGGTCCGTTCAGTTCGATAGGCCTTTATAATGGCGGATATGACGTCTTTAAGCTGCCTGCCGGCCAGGATGTCGGGCAAATTCGCCAGGAAATCGCGGTAGGAGGATCCTTTCCGCCAGGTTTTGGCAAAATCGCCGGTGCTGACTTTGCTTTTACGGTCGGCCAAGCTGTAAGTATGGATGCCGCTTAGGTCGATAGGTTTGAATTTGTCGGACATATTATTCCTGGGGGATCTGTTGTTTGTTATTGGTTATTGGATACTTGTTGTTCAGAAGACTTTGTTCTCAATCAGGCGTATTTGCCTGATGTAAGTTGTCTGTTGTGTGTTGTTTGCTGGGCAACGAATGAATTAATAAATACAGGTTAGTTACGTCTGCGGTCTGCAGCCAGACAACAGACCGCACATAAATTTTTAAAAATATGAATTTAGGACGAATTGGCAGTCATTTTCATAATTACTCCGAATTCCTCGTTCCCCATTACGTTATTCATAGCTCCCTAATCCCTAAATTCATCGGGGTACAGCTTTCTTTCCAGCAGCTCGCATAGAATATGACCCAATGTAATGTGGCTTTCCTGGATTCTGGCGGTTGTATCGGACGCCACCGAAAAAACCAGGTCGGCACAGGCCGCCAGTTCACCGCCGCGCCCGGTCATGCCGATGGTTCTCATCCCAATTATACGTCCCGATTTTATGGCCTTGATGACATTGGCGGAATTGCCGCTGGTACTGATGCCCCAGGCAATGTCTCCCGGCTTACCGAGGGCTTCAATCTGTTTGGCAAAGATGTCGACAAAATCATAATCATTACCAATGCTGGTGAGAATGGAGGTGTCCGTTGTCAGGGCGACGGCGGCCAGGGGAGGGCGTTCGATCTGAAAGCGGTTGACGAGTTCGGCTGCCAGATGCTGGGCATCGGCCGCGCTGCCGCCGTTGCCGAAGATAAGTACCTTGTTGCCCGCTGTGATACAGTCGGCCAGCATCTCCGCCGCCTGCCGGATGGTGTCGATATTGTTTTCGATGCAACTACGCTTTGCCGCGATGCTGTCTTCGAGTATATTCAGGATGATTTTTTTCAATTTCTTTAATATCCGCCGAGGCATCGTAACCCAGTTTTACTGCCATTTTAAACTCTTTCAAGGCGTCTTCGAAGCGGCTTTGATTGGAATAAAGCCGGCCCAGGCGATAACGGAAAAGACCGTTGTCGGGTGCCAGTCCCACGCTCTCGCGGCAGAACATCAGTGTAATTTCCGGATTTTCGCCCTGGACATCAAACAGACATCCCAGGGACGACATGGAGGCTGCATCCTGCGGATTCAGCTTAATGGCTTTTCTATAGGCCGAGATGGCCTCCTGCGGGCTGTTGTCGGCGGCATAGCAGTCACCCAGAAAGCGATACACCGCACCGGATTTCGGTTCGAGCGCTGCCGCCCGCTCGAGAAATGGCCGGCCTTTGGCCGATTCACCCAGATCCAGATAGAGCTTGCCGGTTTGGAAAGCCACTTCATAAGCAGCGCCGTTTATTTTATCCGCCGCAAGGAAAAGTTCAAGGGCCCGTTCCGGCTGTTCCGTCAACACATGGACCAATCCCAGGTTGTAAAGGGCCATATACTCTTCAGTTTCTAATGACAGGGCCGATTCGAATTCTTTGATCGCCTTGGGATAGTCGCCCTGCAGACCATAGCATACGCCGAGGCTGTTGTGCACATTGAAATTGGAGGGGTCAAGTTCGAGTGCTTTTTTAAACTCGGCGATGGCCTCCTGAATTTGGCCCTGTTCATAGAGTTGGTCACCGCTGATATTCAAACTGACACTGTCGAAAATCACCGCGCTGTCGGGACCCAAAAAAGTTGCATGTTCAAGGGCCTTGCGGGCATTGTCCAGAATTTCGGATTTCTGATACGCAAGGGTGGGATATGCGGCAACGCCGACCGTAATCGTCTGCCGGGTATTGTCCTTCAGGCGTCTCTGAACATCGCGGGCCATCGCAAGGGCTTGCGTTCCGGTTTTATCCGGGAAAAATCCGCTCAGCTGTCCGGATTTAAAGGCACCCCACATTCCGTTTTCTTCCCGGCACAGCGACGCCAGGATTGCGAAAACTTCAGCCGGCCTGCCAACCGGTTCCGGACCGGCCGAATTTTCATCTCCCGGCAGGGCCGGATCCAGCCGGATTGCCATGGCGGCGAACCGACCGGCAGATTCCAGTTGTTGCAGGGCCTGATCGAGGAAGTGAGCATCCCAAAGTATATCCGGATAAGTTAGTTGCAGCACCCGATCCGCGTCGTCGCTCTCATGACGGTCGACTTCTTTTAAACGCCCGGTGTCCGTCTTGGAAAACAAAAAGGGCCGCGCAGATCCGCGGCTGGGAAGCAGGGAGGTTTTTCCAGCGGTCATGTTCATACTCTTTTCAGCACAGTTTCAAAGGCCGACCGAATAATCGGCAGATCATCTTCCTGGAGAGTTCTGGGGTCCACGACAAACCCATCATCTTCGATGCGTCCGATAATCGGTGGGGAATTTTGGCGCATATTTTTTTCCAGGGTGTTGACCGATATGCCCTGAATCTTTATTCTCAGGCATCTGCTCGGCAGATCCAAAAGCGGCAGGGCACCGCCGCCGGCCTTGGATGAAAGATCGACCAGGGTGATTTGCAGACGGGAGTCGCCGATTTCATTGAGACTTTCAGCAAGTCGGGACGCGCGGTTTACGATTGCGTCCAGGTGCATGGTCAACATTCGCAGAGTTGGAATGGTGCGAATTGCTTTTTCTTCCTCACGATATAAACGCAAAGTGGCTTCCAGGGCCGCCAGGGTCATTTTGTCGATGCGCAGGGCTCGGGCCAGCGGGTTTTGCCTGACCTGGTCCAGGATCGGTTTTTTACCAACGATTAATCCGGCCTGAGGACCGCCGAGGAGTTTATCGCCGCTGAAAGTCACCACATCCGCTCCGGCGGCGACCGACTCCTGCACGGTCGGTTCTTTGACCAGACCGTATTTTGAAAAATCGACAAACGTGCCGCTGCCGAGGTCTTCCATGACCGGTTGGCCGTGCCGGGCGCCCAGCGCAACCAGTTCCTTCAGCGAGACTTCGGCCGTAAATCCTACGATGCTGTAATTGCTGCGATGGACCTTCAGCAACAGGGCGGTGCGCTCATTAATCGCCAGTTCATAGTCTTTCAGATGAGTGCGGTTGGTAGTGCCGACTTCTCTTAAAATCCCCCCGCTTTTTGCCATTACATCCGGTACTCTGAAGGAGCCGCCGATTTCCACCAATTCGCCCCGGGAGACGATGACCTCTTTGTTCCTGAGCGATGGTTTCCAGGCAGAGCAGCACCGCCGCCGCATTGTTGTTGACCACCAATCCGGCCTCAGCGCCGCTGATCTCACACAGGATTTCTTCGATGCTGCTGTAGCGGGAGCCCCGTTTGCCGGCCTCAAGATCGTACTCCAGATTGGAATAGCAGCCGGCAATCAGCGCCACGTTTTCCAATACCACTTCCGGGAGCAGTGAACGGCCCAGATTGGTGTGTACGACGACTCCGGTGGCATTGACGAGATGCTTCAAATTCGGGCGTCATGGCCCTGCCGACGGCTGCCTTGACCGAATCCATTATCAGCGCAATCCGGCAGGCTTTCGGCGGCGAGGTTTTGATCGGCGGCCAGAATACGACGGCGGCGGGAATCCAATGTCTGCCGGACGGAGCTGACCACCACCGTTTTCGGAATGTCCTCGAAAAACGGGTCATGTTTGCAACGCTCCAGGACCAGATCCACGCCGGGCAGCATGCGCAGCAGCTTTTGCTGATTGTCGGTTAAATTCATCTTTACTTTTGCCCCAAGGCCAGTTCCGGTGACGATTCAAATACCCGCAGCGGGATAAGGTCCACAATATCGGGAAATCTTTCAATTGACAATCCCAGAACCGCCAGCCTGGCCGAAAGGGCGGCAGTATCCAGCCGGTCGAGCTCCAGGCCGGCGTGGAACCTGGACATCAGAAGATCCGCCAGATAAACGGTGTGCGCCAGTTCAAGATTTTGGATAGCGTTTTCCGGCTTGTGATGATGCCGGATAACGTCGATTAAAGATTCCGGAAAGGACCAGCGGCGGGCCAGCTCGCTGCCGACCTCCGTATGATCGATGCCGAGAATTGTCTTTTCGGTTTCCGAAAAATTATTTTCTTCTTCATTCAGCTTGCGGTAAAAAAGGGGATACGCCGAGCTCACATATTGATCGAGTACGACCTTGCCGATATCATGCAGCAGCCCCGCCGTATAGGCCGAGCCTGGTTTTACCCGGCCCGTCAAATCGGCCAGTTTCTCCGCGATGACGGCCGTACCGATCGCATGATGAAAAAGACCGCCCTTGCACAATGAATATCCCGACCCCGAATAGCTGAAAAAGTTGTCCACTGAAGCGGAAATAACCAGTTTAATAAGCATTTGCAACCCGATGTAAATCAGGGCATGATCAAGGGACTCGATTTTATTGCTGCCGGCAAATATGACACTGTTGCAAAGCTTCAGCGTTTTAGCGCTGATCACCTGATCTTTGCGTATTTCCGTGGTCAGCGCTTTGATATCGTATTCCTCCTCATCGATCAGCCGCAGAATTTTAAGCGCGACCTGGGGTATCGGCTGGATGGACTCCAGGGACTGCTCGATTTCCCTCGTCGATGGTACCTGAATTTGAGTCCGGCTGCCGGCGGCAGCCTTATCAAAGCCGGATGGTTTGATGTCACACTGCCAGGTGGTTAAATCCAGACTCAAACTGCAGGTAAAAAATCCGCCGGTTTCTGATTGTTCGATCGGAATATTTTCTTCTTTGAGAAAGCTCATGACCGTTTCAGCCGTCCGTCCGCCGATGTCCAATTGCAAATCCCTGCTGAACACGGGGCCCACCAGGGCGCCGCCGGCAATATAGGCTTTTAGATGTTTTTTTGAAGCACCTTCATCGAAAAGGGACTTGAGAAAAATGGGGAATCCGGTTGACGCATACTTTTCCGGCTGGAAGGAGCCGGACAAAGAAATCGGCTCGGGCAGCAGCAAATGCATCAGGCCGCCCACTCCCGTTTGCGCGTCGTAGAGGGCAACGCCGACGCAGGTCCCGAGAAAAGCCTCAAGAACAAGCGGTTTCATACGACTTATGTAGTAACTGCCGGAGGCAACATGGTAGTGCTGTCGAGTTTGCATGAAATTTCCAGGTTAATGGTATTTGCCTGTAAATATTACAAATAGATATATATACCGTGTATGGTCGATTATTTCAATAAATTTCTGTACCCCGGGCAGCTAGACTGCGTTATTTACACAGTTTATTTAATTAAAATATGACAACAACTTGCTTGCTGAAGATTACGAAAATTCCAAGCACCAAAAACCAAATTCCAAACGAATACCAATGACCGAAATTCAAAATTCAAAACAGGTCCAATTGTTGCGGAGAGTCAATTAAGTGATCGGGATGGTTTGTTCATTGGAATTTCGGATTTGGATATTATTTGTAATTTGGTGCTTGGGATTTGAAATTTTATTGTCTTACAGAATCTTTTAATCTAATAAGAATTTATCAACTTTGAACGCATAAGTCTGGAGGTGCCATGCAAAATATTCTGGTTACCGGCGGTTGCGGTTTTATCGGGACCGGTTTTATTCGTCATCTGCTGCTGGATTCCGACTTTGACGGGCGCATAATTAACCTCGACAAGCTTACCTATGCCGGCAATCCCGAAAATCTAGCCGATTTCAGCCAGGCGGCCACCGGACGCTATATTTTCATAAAGGCCGATATATGTGATGCGAACGCTGTTAGCCGGGCATTTGACAGATACGAGATCGATGCGGTGTGCCATTTTGCGGCCGAATCGCATGTCGACCGTTCGATTGTTGCGCCGGATGCCTTTATCAAAACCAATATTGCGGGAACATTCAACCTGCTTGAAGCCGCCCGACGGCATTCCAACCGGCTGGTTCTCTTTCATCATGTGAGCACCGATGAAGTCTACGGTTCGCTGGGAGCGGACGGTTTTTTTACCGAACAAACCCCATACAGGCCCAACAGCCCGTACTCGGCGTCCAAGGCGGCCTCCGATCACCTGGTCCGGGCCTACAGCAAAACTTACGCGTCTGCCGGTAACCATATCCAATTGTTCAAATAATTACGGCCCTTACCAGTTTCCCGAAAAATTGATACCGCTGATGATATTAAATGCTCTGGAAGACAAACCACTGCCGGTCTACGGTGAAGGCAAAAATGTCAGGGACTGGCTGTATGTCGAGGATCACTGCCGGGCCGTGTGGGAAATCATGAAAAGGGGCACACGGGGACAAACCTACAATATCGGGGGCCGCTGTGAATTGGCCAATCTCGATACCGTCAACATGCTTTGCGATTTGCTGGATGAGATGGCGCCCCGGGCCGACCAATCTTCCCGCCGGGATTTGATCACCTTTGTAAAAGACAGGCCAGGCCATGATTTGAGATATGCCATCGACTGCAGCAAGCTGGAAAATGAACTGGGCTGGGCGCCCCGGGAATCTTTTGAATCCGGACTCAGAAAGACGATTCAATGGTATCTGGACAATCCGCAGTGGATACAAAGGGTCAAAAGCGGGGAATATTTGAAATGGATGGAAGAACACTATGGTGAATGAAGAATGTCGAATCCACCCGAGGCGGACAAGTGTCGAATTGATGAATCCTATCTATGATCATTAAAATGCAAGAGCGAAGCGATACCATCATTCGTCAATCGTCATGCGACATTTCTAAAGGTTACTAAAATGAGACAACCGAAAGACTATATTATATTTCCACTGGATGTCGCTTCGCCAGATGAGGCCAAGCGATATGTCGAACTGCTGGCCGGTCATGTGGGGCTGTTCAAAGTGGGACTGGAACTGTTTATTCGCTCCGGACCTGATATCGTCCGATTTATCAACGCCGACGGAGGGGCCGGGGTGTTTCTGGACCTGAAACTGCATGATATTCCGGCCACCGTATCCCGTGCCATGTCCGGAATAGCCGATCTTGGCGTTCGATATGCTACGGTGCATTGCGGCGAGACGCCTAGAATGCTTGAGGCGGCGGTTGAGGGCGGCCGAGGCGCGGTGGACATTCTGGCTGTAACGGTGCTGACCAGCGTGTCGGCCGACGACATCCGGCTGGCCGGCTATCGGTCGGAAGATTATCCGGATTTGGCCAGTTTGGTAATAAACCGGGCTGCCATGGCTAAAACCGCCGGTTGCGCCGGAGTGATTTGCTCGGGCCATGAAGCTGCCATGATCAAGCGTGAGTTTGGAAAAGAATTTGCCGCCGTCACCCCGGGGATTCGTCCGCAATGGTCCCTGGGTAAACCGGATGATCAGCAGCGCGTCATGACACCCGCCCGGGCCATCCGCAACGGCTCGGATTACCTCGTAATCGGCAGACCCATTCGGAACGCGCGCGATCCCGTCCGGGCAGCTGTCAATGTCGCCGAAGAAATTGAGGCAGCCATATTATCAAATGTCGAATGACGAAGGAGGATTTTATTCCAACATTGAAAACCTGGCTCTCCGGGCCAGGATTCTTAACGTGTCACCCGATCAAAAAATGATGGTATTTTCTAAAGATTTCAAACAGTAGTGCCGATAGTACCTGATAATGACAAAATCGTTGCTTGAGCAAACGCCGGGGTAATCAACTTATCCAGGGAAATTCCGCCCCAAGCTCGCTAAAGAGGGTTCAATGAACGACATTGCGACAAAACTGCTTGAAGAACTCGGTGGGATCGGGACCAACGAGACCGATGAATCTTCTGAACCATCGTCAGAAGCCTTCCTTGAAGGTCTATCCGCTGAATCAAATGACCTGGACAAATGGCATGTCCTGCTGGTGGAATTGGCCTATGTACTGAATGCATCTTTTCGAGACGTCCACTACTGGGAAGGCGTGAAAAAAAAGCAGGATACCTTTCTTCAACTAGTCAAAACATTGCATGAACTCGATCGCATGCCCAAGCACGACGAAACCGTTCATATCAACTATCGCGGGTCACAGCTGACTGATCTGCCCGCCAAGCTCGATTATATTATTCAATTCGGTGATTTGGTGGTTGACTATAACGTGGTTGCCGAATTGATTAAACGTCAGGGAATTCGGTTCAAGCATTTTGAGGGGCGGATCAAAAAAGCTTTTGAGGCTTTTGCTGAGCAGGCCATCAGCAGTGTCTCTTTGAAAATTCCGGGGAGGTCTCAACGGTCGTTGGAAATGATGCAAATTTCGCTGCGGATTTTTTCCTGCTTCAATCAGGCGGCCGAGACCCTGTCTCCGATTACATTTGAAAAGAGCGATAAACAATGCTCTTTGATGCCGATAGTCGACGAATTCGATCAACCGGATCCCAACCTGACGCTGCTGGCTGCGCTCAACAACTTGGATGAAACGACCATGCAGCAATTGGTTCGCAAGGTGGCACCCGTGGCCGGTCGAAATTCCGATGAATTTTCCGAACAACCTCACTCAAGCGTCTACCAAACCGTTTTTAAGGTTAAAAATCTGCGGGAGAAGCTGATGCGGCCGCCGCTGGAGGTCAACAGCAACAATTCTCTGGCCATGTTCATGAGCCGGGGCGAGACCGCCCCGCATGAGATTGTGGTCAAGGAGTATGACAGCAGTTCGGCCGGCCCTTCAGCTTCAAATATCGATCCGGCGACCCTCAAAACCGGTGTGGCCCAGTTTGCCAAGGCCGCTTTCAAAGGATCGCTGCAGCATGCCAAGTTGGCGCTGAAAAGTGTCTTTGCGCGGGACTACAACCAAGTTAATTTGAAAATACTCAGCCAGCGAATCAAGTTGCTTTCCCCTCTATTAAAGATGATGCAGAAAAATCCCAGGGGGGAGAAGATCCTTGACAGCGTGCTTGAAACACTGCAGACGGGTATCGATCAAGTGCCGGACGATCTGCTCGATGATATGGTCGTGCAGGATAATTTGGTCAAATTTTGGTCCGGAGAAAAAGAGATCGTGGTCGGTGAGGCCGACAATAACCTGCTGGATGTTCTCGAAGTCTCCAAAAGACGGTCAATTGAGCGCAAAAAGGGCAGGTCCCCTATTAATCCTTATGAAAAGCTTGCGGATGAAGACTATCAGACGCTGGCCGAGCGATTTGATGTCACGGCCGCGGATGCCACTGAAATTGTTTCTTTATTTCAGAAATGCTTCGATAAGCAGGGTAATTTTCAAAGAGCCGCCTTTGCCAGAATTATTTCCGAGCTCATGCGCTATGAAGGAATTATTTTCGAGGTGTTATGGGAATTTCTCAAGGAAACCCCGGAGGGCAAGGATCGTTTGCCGTTTTTAAATTCCTTTCAGCTGCTGATCCGAGAGACCCGTCAGCCCATTAAAGCAATAAAACTCCTGTTGTCGGATTTTATGATGAATCCTTCGGCAATCGGTTTTCCGGATCGAAATGCCATCATGCTGGCGAATCAATTTCTGCGCACCTACAATAAAGAAATAAATATGGACATTGAGATTACCCCGGAAGAGGTGCTTCTGGTTAAAATCGGTCTCGATCAGAAAGCCGCCGCATATGCCGCCTGGCGCGTTGATGGGCAGCAGAAAAAGTTTTTGGAAAAAATCGTTATGATTCGCCGGCGATTGATTGAGTTGCTCACGGCCTCTCATAAAGATGAAGGATTTTTACCCATTCGATTTTTGCTGGCTCTCGAACGGGAAATCCACATATTTTTAGCGCTGGCAGGGGGGAATACCGCGGCCATGGTATTGCGAAGTGCGCTGAAGGTATACGGCAAACCCGATTCGCAGGTATATCACCTGCCGGAAAGCGAAGGGCTCATGACACCTTTGATACAGCACCTGGCCGCTTTAATCCGCGGCTTCGGACGTGTCGGTACGACCCAGGATCTGGTCATGCTGGATGAAATAAAGGCACATAAAGAAGGGTTTTTGGACCTCGGAAAAGATCAGCGTCATGCCGCACTGATCAAACGCACTATGGGTTGGATCGACATGGCCAAGAACGAGATCAGCGCCCGGCCGCCCCAAGCTGCAACACCGGAAAAAAATGCCGCTGGCTTCCGTCAAAAGGTATGAAAGATCCGGTATATCGTTAATCCTAGAAGAATTGCCCCCAGAAGAAGCGCCAGTATCTGTTGAGCGGGGCTGAATTTCCTCATTTTATTCTTTGTCCAAACCGAAGGCCGTGTGCAGCACCCTGACGGCCAGCTCCGTATATTTTTCTTCGATAATGCAGGAAATTCTGATTTCCGACGTGCTGATCAGCAGAATGTTAATATTTTCGGCAGCCAGCGTGGCAAACATGGTGGAGGCCACCCCGGAGTGATCCTTCATCCCAACGCCGATGACGGAGACCATGGCAATTTTTACATCGCCGTACACATCTTCGGCCCCGATTTCCCGGGCAATCTGTTTTTGGATGTCCAGGGCCGTATTATAGCTTGCCCTGGGTACCGTGAAAGTGAGGTCGGTTTGCCCGCCGGCCCGGGTATTTTGAATAATCATATCCACCACGATCCCGGCCTCAGCCAGGGGGGTGAAAATTTTGGCTGCTATTCCCGGCTGATCCGGGACCTTTTTCAGGGTGATGCGGGCCTGATTTTTATCATGGGTGACACCGGAGACGACGAGTCGTTCCATCCCGGAATCTTCATTGACGACCATGGTTCCCTCCTCTTCAGTGAACGATGATCTTACGTGCACAGGAATGTTGTATTTTTTGGCAAAACCGACCGACCGGATCTGGAGCACTTTGGCGCCGAGGCTGGCCATGTTCAGCATTTCATCATAGGATATGGCTTTGAGCTTGCGGGCTTTGTCGCATATATTCGGATCGGCGGTATAGACACCGTCCACATCGGTGTAAATTTCACAGACGTCCGCCTTCAAGGCCGCGGCGATGGCCACCGCCGAGGTGTCGGAGCCGCCGCGCCCCAGGGTCGTGATGTTGCCCTGGGGATCGCAGCCCTGGAATCCGGCGATCACAACAAGGTTGCGGCTTTTAAGAAGTTCTTTGATTCGATCGGTTTTAATATCAACGATGCGGGCGTTTCCGAAGCAACGGTTCGTGACCACTTCGGCCTGGTATCCCAGCAGGGACTGGGCGGGGTAATTCATCGACTTCAGCATCATGGCCAGTAAGGCGGCGGTGGTTTGCTCGCCGGTCGCCAAAAGTACATCGAGCTCCCGACGGTCCGGCAGCTCCGTTACCTCCTGGGCCATGCCGATTAATTTATCGGTAATTCCGGCCATCGCCGACAGAATGACAACCACATTGTTGCCCTGTTCATAGGTTTTGACTACGCGTCGGGCGACATTTCGAATACGCTCAAGATTTGCTACTGATGTTCCACCGTATTTTTGAACGATTAAACTCATTTCAATCTTCCGTTAACTAATGCGCTCAAGGGCTTTTATCAAACCAATTTCATTTTGTCCAGACGCTTTGATCCGGATTTTGCGGCTATTGTCAGCAATAATTTCAAACGTCAGGGACAGATACGCGTCAAAAACGGCATCCGGCAGTTTATCCGCCCACTCAATGGCAATAACGGCCTGATCATGCAGCAGTTCGTCCAGGCCGATGTCTTCAAAATCGTTGAGGCCCTCCAGGCGATAAAGATCGATATGAAACAGAGGCAAGCGGCCGGGATATTCATTGATCAGGGTGAAGGTCGGGCTGGTGATATAGTAACCGGCCGGGACTCCCAATCCCTGGGCCAAACCCTGTACCAAGGCGGTTTTGCCGCAGCCGAGATCACCGATCAGGGCGATGATACACGGCTGCTTTATCAGTATACCGATTTTCCGGCCCAGTTCGCGGGTTTCATCGTCCGAATGAGTTGCCAAATTTAATCTTTTGCCAACCATAAATATCAGAAGTTACGAATCATTTTTTTAATCTCCCCCGGAATTGCCTTAATGACATCACCGGCCAGAAAACCATACGGTCCGATGGCTTCTGCAAGGGTATCGGCAGCGGCGCCGTGCAGATAGGTGCCGGCATGGGAGGCGGTCTCGGGAGAAAAACCCTGGGTCACCATTCCGGCAATGATTCCGGTCAGGACATCCCCCATGCCGCCCGAGGCCATTCCGGAATTGCCGGTAGGATTGATGAAAACCCGGCCGTCCGGATGGGCAATCACAGTGCGGGCACCTTTGAGAACGACATGCACCCGGCAGCCGACTGCAAATTCCCTGGCACATTTAACCCGGTCGCTTTGCACCGTGCTGACTTCAGCGTCCACCAGCCGGGCCATTTCACCGGGGTGGGGGGTTAAAATGACGGGGGCTTTCGTTCTTTGAAGGATTTCCAGCCGGCCGGCCAGATGGTTTATACCGTCGGCATCAACGACGACCGGAATTTCGCTGTCCTTAATGATTCTCCGGACAAGCTCACCGGTTTCCGGTTCCTGACCCAGGCCGGGTCCGATGGCCAGGCATTTTTTGCCGGCCATCAAATTTCTAATTGCAGCGGCGGCGGATTCGGTGATAATTCCGGCCCGGCTTTCCGGCAGCGGGGCCGTCATGGCTTCCAGCATCCCGGCTTCCAGGATAGGGTTTAAACTTTCCGCAATTCCCAGGGTTACCAGGCCGGCGCCCGCGCGCAGTGCCGAGTGGCAGGTCATCGCAGCCGCCCCGGTTTTACCGGTGGATCCGGCGATAACCAGCAGGTGTCCGGTGCGGCCTTTATGGGCGTCCGGCGGTCGAGGTTTAAAGTAAGATCGAATGCGCCGGGCGGTTAACAGAAACTGTTTGGGACGCACAGCTTCCACAATGGGAGGGGGTATTCCGATATCAACGATTTCGAGGGCTCCGGTGAGATCAGCCCCCGGGTATACCATGTGGCCGATTTTGGCAAATGCAAAGGTTGCCGTAGCCCGGGCACGTATGCAGGCGCCGCATGCATGACCGGTATCGGAATTCAAACCCGAGGGGATATCAACGGCAAACACCGGTTTGTTGAGTTCGTTGATAAACTCGATAACAGTCTTGAAATAGCCTTTAACATCCGATTTCAGCCCGGTGCCGAGCAGAGCATCGACCCATACATCCAACCCGGTCAATTCAGATTTCAGGCGGGAAAATGAGGCTGCATCCGGAAGTTCAACCAACGGGATGTTCAGCGGTTTCAGGAACCTGAGATTGGCTGCCGCATCACCTTGAACCTTGCCGGAATCGGCAAGCAGGTAAACGGATACCGCCAGGCCCTTTTGCTTCAGGTAGCGGGCAATTACAAATCCGTCGCCGCCGTTGTTGCCCCGGCCGGATAGCACCCCGATCCGTTGATTTTTTAAATCCGGGAATTGCTCGAGCAAAAAATGCGTCGCTCCCCGGCCGGCATTTTCCATTAAAACCATGCCGGGAATTCCAAATTCCTCAATGGTCCGGCGATCGATTTGCTGCATTTCACTGGCGGTTACAATAATCATATCATGCTCCCCATTTTGTATTCAGAGGACAGCGTTCAGATCTAAAGCGCTTTAATCAGCCGGATCATTTCCGTGACGGCGGCTTGCATTCCCGTCAGGACGGCCCGGGATATTATGCTGTGGCCGATGCTGAATTCATCGATTTCCGGGATGCCCTTAAAGGCCTTGATTGTTTTATAGCACAGCCCGCGGCCGGCTTTGACACTTAACTTAAGCTTGTAGGCGAGTTTCACGGCATCGACAATATTCAGAAAGGCCTGATGTCTTTTTTGAGCAGTTTTAGCCTCACAGTAACTTCCGGTATGGACTTCAATCATGGTGGCGTTGCTCTTATGGGCCAGTTTAACCTGTTCGGGTTCCGGGTCGACCAGCAGTCCCACCGGAATGCCGCTGTTTTGCAATGTCGTCACGGTCTCGGAAATATCATCACGGGTCACAATAAGATCCAACCCGCCGTTGGCAGTGGACTCATCGCGTTTTTCGGGTACCAGTGTCACCAGATCGGGCTTTATATCCAGGGCAACACCGACCATCTCCGACGTCGATGCCATTTCCAGAATCAGTTTGGTCTGCACAATGCTGCGCAGGATGCGAACATCTCTATCTTTGATGTACCGGCGATCCTGTCGGAGGTGCACAATGATGCCGTCGGCCCCTGACACTTCAGCCAAGGCCGCAGCTGTTACCGGGTCAGGAAATTGACTTCCCCGAGCCGCTCTTAAGGCCGCCACCTGATCAACTTTTACCGCTAATCCTGTCATCGACGAGTCTCCCCCTTTTGAATGACGAATGATACTGAAGGACGATAATGTACGAATCCAATCGATTAGAATGATCGTCAAATCTTCGCAATCCGAATCGTTATAGAATTATTGATTTTAACCGATAGAATTCCTTCCAATTCGTCGTTCATCATTATCAGTCAATCGTCATTCTCAATCGTATCAATTCCAAAAGTTCCCGGCTCTTTGCGTCCATGCGCCGGGCTTCACTTGCTGAATCTTCATGGTCATAACCAAACAAATGCAGGATTCCGTGAACCAGCAGTTCATAGAATCTGCGCTCGGTGCTCATGCCGCAATTTTGTGCTTCTGTGGCGGCTGTATCTGCAGATATTACCACGTCGCCCAAAAGATGGGGGGTGACATGTGAAAATTCGCCCTCGCGCATGGCAAAAGCAATTACATTTGTTGGACCCGGGCGGTTGAGATATTGGCGATTGAGTTTTTCGATCTGCAGATCATCCACGATAAGGATGGAAATTTCTCCATCAGGAAAGTCCAAGGCGCTTAAGATGGCCCGAACCGTTTGCTTTATCTTCTTCGGCGAGATTTTGAACCTGCTTTGCCTGTTGTCTATCAGGACTTGCATTCCGTGATTTCCCTTTGCCATTTTCAGCGGCTGGTGCTCGTTTTTCGATATATTCGACCCGATGATGATGAATGCCGTTTAATAACTTGTTAAAACTCCTGGCAATTTTGTGCAGGTCTTTCAGGGTTAATTCGCACTCGTCCAGCTGACCATCTGAAAAAATGTTGTTGATGAGGTTTTGGACCAGGCCTTGGATCCTGGAGGGTGTCGGGTTCTCAAGGGTTCGCGAGGCCGCTTCAACGACATCGGCCAACATGACCAGTCCGGCTTCCCGGGTTTGCGGCTTGGGGCCCGGGTATCGGTAGTCATCAATGTTGACGGTATCTTCTCCCTTGATCTGTTTGGCCTTTTCAAAAAAATATTTGATAAGACTGGTGCCATGGTGCTGCCGGATGGTATCGATGATGACCTGACCCAGTTTGTTTTCTCTGGCAACTTCCACCCCGTCTTTAACATGGGCAATCAGGATCAGGCTGGACATGGATGGAGCCAATTTATCATGCTTGTTTTTGCCGGGTTCTTGATTCTCGATAAAATAAAGGGGTTTTCTAATTTTGCCGACATCATGATAATATCCGCATACTTTGGCCAGCAAATGGTTGGCTCCAATTTCGGATGCCGCAGCTTCCACCAGCGATCCGACGATCACCGAATGATGGTAGGTTCCCGCCGCTTCGAACATGAGCCTTCTCAGGATCGGCCGCTCCAGGTTTGCCAGCTCAAGCAGTGAAATATCCGTCGTGTAGCCGAAAGCGATTTCAACCAGCGGCGCAAGGCCGGCGGTAACAATTCCGGCGCCCATTCCTCCCATAAAAGCAAACGTCCAATCCCATAAAAGCTTGGTGCCGGACAAATCCGCCAGGTAGAAACTAATGGCGGTGACCTGCAGAATATTGAGCAATCCAAGCTTGGCGCCGGCAATTATAAAGACCTTGCGCTCCTGGCAGTGTCGGATCCAATAGGCTGCCATGGTGCCGTTTATCAGATAGTAAATAAAAACAGTCAGGCTGTTTTCGAATATCAACGCAAAAGCGACCGCCATGATCGATGCCAGCGGCACGGCGACCCTCAACCCCATGAACAGACAGATAATCATAGCACCGGACGCCAAGGGTATCCCATACCACAGTGAAGACATCTGAATGGGGATGGTCGCGTTGAGCGTCAGCACTTCGGATAATTTAAAACAGATTTCGGCCAGCAGGAAGAAGGTTAAAAACACACTTGCGATGAAAAGCAGACTTTTATTATGGGCTGCCGACAGCCGCCCCGCAGGGTTTAAATGAAGAACATAAGTGGTTGTCAACAGCAGCATCAGCATCAGCGCGGCACCAATGCTGGTTAAAAAAACCTGCTCTTTTTTGGTCTGGGTCTCCAGCGTTGCCAGTTTCAACAGCTGGACTTCCGTGACCCGCTCGCCTTCGCGCAAAAGCATCTCCCCGGCTTTTATTTTATGAAGTACCGGTTTAATGTCCGCCACGGCCTTTTCTTTGCGTTCCTCAGTTTCGCTGCGGTTTAAAGTGATATTGGGCTGAATGAGTCGCTGAACAAAATCCACCACCAGATTCAACAATCCATAGTCCAAATCTTTCAGCTGCGGCTGGCCGACAATTCGAACCATGGTTTTAGCCTGGTCGAGTCCGTAAATTTTTTTTAACTGGTGCAGCTCTTTTTCTTCTTTGGTGCCCACGTCCCGCAGACGAATGCCCTTTTCAGATTCTTTGAGCAGGATCTCCTTGTTGGTAACGACGCCATTGTCTAATATCGACGTTAATATCTGGTTTATGATGTCTGCAATTTCCTTTGAAAAGCCGATATTTTCAAGCGCAGCAAAGGCGCCCGCGCTTACCCGAATGCCCAGCTCTTCTTCAAGGTATTGGCGTCCGTCGCCGATGGAATTTTGCGGCGGGGTTTTGCTCACCGCCGACGCCTGGTCGGAAGCTTCAGCAACTGGCGGCGGCTGATCGGATGCGTCTAGCGGCGCGGCAACGGTCCTCAATTTAGTAAAGACCTCGCCAACCTTGCGGGTCAATCTCTCGGCAAGCCCCGCGTCATAATCATAAACTGTGATCACGTTTTCGGCGGCCTTCTGCCGGTTTAACTCAGTAGCCGCCTTATCTTCGATAAAAAAATCCCTGGGAGATTTGATATCCCTTTCCGCAACATCTCCCAGCTTATATTGGTGTTTGGTGATCACCAGGCTTGGAAACAGGATCATCGAGAAAAGAATCGTCACGCAACCCAGAATTCCCCAGCGCATGCGTCGGTCGTAATCGATATTCTTAGCGCCGGATTCTTTAGTTTTTTCTTTGCTCATATTTAAAATAGTTCGGAAAAATGCCCGAATGATAACCGAACGTCTCAGTAATTATCCATTTGTTCCCGCATTCCATCAATTCAACTGCGGACCGCGATCTCAATTTGCCGACGGTAAAAAATATAACATCGTATCGGTTGGATACATATCTATCCGGGACATCAGCGCTTTTCAGGTTAAACGGTCATTGGCCAGCTTCCGTTTCTGCTTTTCGTCTTCAAGTTCTTCGTAAGCGCGGATAATTTCCTGGACCAGTTTATGCCTGACAACATCCTTTTTTGAGAAAAATACGAATTCAATTCCATCGATATCCTGTAAAATATTCTTGGATTCGATCAGGCCGGAAGTTCTATTCGACGGCAGATCAATCTGGGTGATATCGCCGGTAATAACCGCTTTTGAATTGAACCCGATCCGGGTTAAGAACATTTTCATCTGTTCCGAGGTGGTGTTTTGGGCTTCATCCAGGATGATAAAGGAATCATTTAAAGTGCGTCCTCGCATAAAGGCAATGGGGGCGACTTCAATAACTCCTTTTTGCATGAGGGCGGCCGTTTTTTCGAACCGCATCATGTCGTGAAGCGCATCATACAGCGGTCTTAGATATGGGTCGACCTTTTCAGCCAAGTCTCCCGGCAAAAATCCGAGGGCTTCCCCCGCTTCAACGGCCGGACGGGTTAAAATGATCCGGCTGACGATTCCCTTCGACAAGGCGGAGACCGCCATTGCCATTGCCAGATAAGTTTTGCCGGTTCCTGCCGGTCCGATGCCGAACACGATATCATATTTGCGGATAGCATCAATATATTCTTTCTGGGCCAGGCTTTTGGGGGTAATCGCACTCTTTTTCGCAGTGATGAATACCCGATCCAGAAAAATAGTCTTCAAATCAATGTGATCGTCGGCGCTTAAGACGTTGATTGCAAAGTCGATATCATTGGGGTGGATGGGATAGCCTTCCTTCAGAAGACTGTAGAGCTGTTGGAGCACCTTAGCCGCCAGTTCGGCCGCGATTTCGTCCCCGGTAATAAAGACGGTGTTCCCCCTTGCATTAATGGTGACGCCGATGGACTTGGCAACCTTTTGCAGATTGGTGTTGCGTTCTCCGAAAAGCTGTCGGGTCAAATCAATATTGGCGAATTCCAGATTGGTTTGTTTGTTTGGGAGTTTCTCTGCCATTATGTTTTATCCAAACGCGGTATCGCTATTTTTCAGGGCGGCGTAATTAGCATGTCGTTCCAAAACTTTTCTTTTATCATATTCTTGGAAGCGATTGCAAACGCCAATTTCCATACGCCTTGAAAAAGAAAAATACCTTGACGTTCTATATACGCTTTTGTTACTTGACCCGATTAACCAAAATCGATATCGTTTCATTTCGTAAAATAAGATGGGCGGCATGAATTTGCCAGTGATTTTATATGAATCCGTTTGATATTTTAATCGTGGTCATATTGGGCTACAGCCTGGTAAGAGGCCTTTTCAGGGGACTGGTCAAGGAGATATCCTCTATCATCGGGGTCTTTGGCGGGTTTTATGCAGCCTATACCTATTATGCGGTTCTCGCCAAGGTTCTCGCCGGATTGATTCATGACGTTTCATACCTTAATATATTGAGTTTTCTGATCGTTTTTTGCTGTGTTCTGATCATTGTCAGTGTTTTAGGAATTATTATCAAATACTTGCTGAACATTGCCTTTTTAGGCTGGGTCGACCGGATCAGCGGTCTGGTCTTCGGCGGCATTAAAGCCATTCTAATCGTCTCCGTTCTTTTCATTTCGCTGACTGCATTTCTCCCCAAAGGATCTTCTTTTATCAAGGACTCCGTTCTGGCTCCCCATGTCGCCTGGGTTTCAGAAAAAATGGCAAAAGTGGTCTCCAAACAAATGAAAGAGGAGTTTATGATCAAACTGGGGGGGCTCAAAAAATCATGGAAAATATCAAATTAAAACAAGTCCATACGGAATTAGAAGCACTATTGCAATTGGTCGAAACCTTGCGGGGTAAAAATGGCTGTCCGTGGGATAAAAAGCAAACACCGGAAACCGTCAGTATTTACCTGATGGAGGAAGTCTTCGAGCTGGCTGAAGCGATTGAAACAGCCGACCCCGATCAAATCCGTGATGAACTGGGAGACGTTCTATTTCACATCGTTTTTATCGCCCGGATGTTTCAGGAGCGCGCCGAATTCGACCTGGCGGCAGTTGCTCAAACGATTACCCGCAAGATGATTCGTCGCCACCCCCATGTTTTTGGCGAAACAAAGATCAGCAGCAGCGAAGAGGTCATTCAAAACTGGCACAAAATCAAACTTGAGGAAAAAAAGCCGGAGGCCGGACAATCGCTTCTTGATTCAGTACCCGCAAAACTCCCGGCCTTATTGCGTGCTTACCGCATCTCCGACCGGGTTGCCAGAGCCGCGTTTGACGACACGGATATTGACAGTAATCTGAACAAGGCCCAAAACGCTTTGGATAGTCTAAAAGCAGGATTGCGATGTCAGGATAAAAACGTTGCCGCAGAGCAAGTTGGCGACTTGCTGTTTGCCGTGGTAAACCTTGCCCGCATTGGTAAAATCCATCCGGAAACGGCCTTGGCCGGATCCGTAAAGCGGTTTGAGCAACGATTTAAGAAGATGGAAGAGGTGGTGTCTGAAAGCAAGCGGGAGTTTGCAGAGGTCAGTGTTGACGAAAAAAAACTGATCTGGCAGAAATTACAAAAGAACGTCTTATAAGCCGGTTCTGCGATCGAACAGAGTCGGCCGGCAAAAAGCCATTCGATGGCCGGCAGCGGGTGAGGTCCCCGGCAGCCGCTGAAGGATATGCTTTCGAGAGCACCCACGCAGTAACCGGACGAGTTTTCAGAAACCAGTCGCCTGTGCTCTCAACTTGGGCGTTTGACTCCGGCTTTGTATCAAAGCCGTCGGATTAAAACTGAAAGCCCCCTTTGGCAACGATGTCATCCGACATCCGTTGCCGCCCTTCTGTCGGCGAAGGAGGGGACTTTCATTTAAACCGTTTCGCCAAAGGGAAGATACCCCGGCGGAATTTTTTTGATCAATTTACCATCCTCGGTGTACTTTTCGACGATCAGTTGGCCGTTTTCCAGGCTATTGCGCGACTTAAGGTTTTCGTCGGTCTGCAAATTCATCTCAGGCTTCTGACCATCATTGCTTTTTTCGATCGGCCGCTGGGCTTTGATCTTATCGGTTTTCCGGACTTCCAGATCTTTATTATAGGTTTCTGCGTAATAGCTCGTGCGCACAAATTGCTGCATCGTGGCTTCACCAATTGCGTTAATCATTTCGTCCTCCTTTTACTCGACGCTCATCCGTTATCCGCATCCACTGGTCGAAACTTCCCCCGATAGTCAGACCCACGATCCCGTTTTTTTGTTGCCAGACTCTTTGGCCAACTGCTCAAGCTTTTGAATCAAAAAGCCGGAATCTTCAACAGAAAGCGTATTTGTAATTTTCTGGTTTATAGAATCAATGGCATTAAACACGAACGTTGTTTCTTGCTTTTCATCCGCCGGAGAATTATTAGGCGGAATCATTTCATTTTCTGCGGTGATTCTTTGGCGAGTTTCGGCCAGCGAACCGAATCTCGTAATTTTGCTTAAAATGTCCTTTGATACTTTTTCAATCGTTGCCTGTCGTTTTTCCTCTGGGGTCAAATTTACCCGATCCGTCAGCATCCTTGCGGCCGGATTATTGTTACCTGAGGATACATTTTGTTTAAGCTGCTTGCTGTAGACATTTAAGACATTGTGCATTTGATAGCTTGGAACATACATGCCGCAATCCCTCCTGACCTGATTATCGGCACCGTCTACCGCAGACTTTAGAAAAATAATTGAAATGCTGAAAATGATTGGCGATATATTGTGTTAACCATTTTAAATTATTGATAATGCCACTTGGAAGGAATGTGCGGAGGAACCGCTGTGAGATGGACGGAAGATTGAATAGAATACAGCAGCATGTCAGAGAATCCGGTCGCTGCGTTCAGGGTCATTAAAGTAGGGTCGAGTGCTGAGGACTGAGCGTCTCACTTTGGCTATCGCCGGAAATTGCCTAAACTCGGTCCTCAGTCCTCGCTACTCGGTTCTGACTTGGAATCGGCCTCCTAGTCTTCGAAATTTCCTTGCGGCCCCTTATCATTCTGGATGGCTGCCGCCCGGGCCACGATCTTTTCAGGCGTCCATTCCGAAGGCTTTTCAATCCGTTCTGCTTTGGGGCCGGCATCATAGGATCCGGCGCTGAGAATGGCCGCCACGGCCAGGGGTGCAGTATTCTCGGCGCTGAATACATTTACCAGCATACCATAAATGAAATCTTCAACCCTTTTGACCATGCGTTCTCTGATTTCACGGTCCTGGCCGAGCAATTTATTTTCAAATGGTAAATTGAGTTTTTTATAATCACCGGCCTTCCATCCCTGCTTCTGAGCGTAGGCGGCCATCTCAGCCCACATCTGGGCGGTAACGCCTTGATCTTGGACTTTGATAAACTCTCCCTGGCCGTCAAGCTGAGCATTGCCGTAGTCATTGATTTCAAGACCCCATGAGATCATTTGCAGGGCCGTGGCGACATTGGCTTTTGTGGTTCTGGTTTTGGAAGCTATTTCACGCAGGCGGTCGGAATTGTTGCCGGACGTACCATGCTGAGCTCCGGAAACTTTATATTTCTCGAGGGCGGCATGAATCCGAGCGGTCAGATCCACCTGGATGCCCTGGTCGCTGGCCTCGATTCCGTGAGTCGTGCCGTTGTTCAAGGCGATCCAGTCCGGGAAGATGTCATGGGCATTCAATCCCTGGATGAGAAACAGGGCCTCTTCCACGGTTGACAGCCCTTCCTTGCCTTTGATTTCCCCGATTTCAGTTTCCAGGCCGGCCCATTCGGGTATAGACGGATTCAGCGCCAGATTAGCCAGCAGATTTTTATCATCCGGCATATGAGATGCGTCAATGGCGATGGAGGTTATACCGGCCTCAAACATCGAGGGAATTTCGATTTTGGCGGCTTCAACATCCTGGTCGCTTTTTAACCCGTAATGGTCGGCATGAATTGCAACCGGGATGGTTATCCCCAATTCATTACAGGCGGCATCAACGATTCGGGCAATATTCCAGTAGTTCACCGCGCAATAGGCATTGGCTCCGCCTTCCGATTTGGCAATTTCAATGATAAGGGCGGCATTGGCTCGCTGGGCCGCCTTTAATGCGCCGCGAATGACAAAACTGTTTCTGCCGTTGGCTGCAATAGCGATGGCGCCTCGTTTCGCGAGCATGGATCGGTCAATGAATTTTCCACTGACGATCAGAGCTCTGGAGTTTGGAAAGCATTTGACGATGTTCGGCGGCCGGCCGATTTGCAGGGCTTTTTCAAAATCTGCAGAATTACCCGTCTTGGTTTCTGCCATAACATAACCTCCTTCCTGTGGGGTTAACAGTTGCGGTATGTCGTTTTCATCATGAAAATAATCGTTAGAACGCACGTCTTCGATCAACTGGAGTATTTCCTGCTGGTGGGATTGCGGTGCGTACAATTTTCCCCAGCCGTTTTGCAGCTGGAATAATCCGTTATAGGCCGTGTCGTGATACGATCGGAGGCGATAGGGAATCTGCCGTTGATCCAATATCGAGCTGATAAACTGAGCTTCGATGGCATTTTCCAAAATGGCGACTTCAACCAGTTGTAGTCCAGATTCTTGCGGCATTGCCGTGATCCTAAAAATTGGTCGATGGCTTGACCCGCTGAAGGGCATCCCAAAGCCGCGTATCTCGCGGCAGGGCATCAATTAAGTTTAATATGAAAACCTAAGCATAAATATCGATAAGTAAACCAACCTGATTTAATTTTGGTGTGTTAAGGCGCCGGTCGGAACTATACTCAGGTTCATGAAGGTCTGGCGGGGTTAGGCTACCGGAGAAATCTTTCAGGCCCAGCAGGTTGTATCGCATTAATCTACGGTCCGCGAAAACAGGAACGGCATCCGAAATACCCGCTGTTTGGGGCATAACCTGGTGTTGATCCGGATAATAAGGAATGAGCTGGTTGTTGTTTGAAGGAATATCCATCTGGAAACTTATTACCTTAACCAGGATTTTTTACTTTAAAGAGTATGGAGTGTTGCCGACCGTCCGGCAAAGAATATAGAGGAGAATTGGCAGATATGTCAAGTATAAAGCGTTATTTGAGTCCCACGGAGCAAATCCATAAATGATGGATTAAACCTCCGGCTTATAAAAAACTACCGAGGACGCATTGCCGCCGGGGGAACTATCAGTCCTTTATTCTACGTTTTTATCCTTTTTATGCTGTACTTCGGCGTTTCGCTGAGTCACAAGATCATTATAGGCTTCAACCTGTTCTTTGTATTGTTTCCCCTTTTGCACATAGGCCTCAGCTCGTTTATTCAGTTCCTCCACTTTGGCATTGTATTTTAAAATATCATCGCGATTAGTTAAAGACTCCTTCTCTTTGGCAAGCGTTTTCTTTTCGTTGAGGATCTCGCGATATTCATTGTCAATTTCTTTTTTCATGGTTTCCAGCCGCGCGCGGTTCGCATCCAGGTCGTCCGCATCCTTGGGGATGTCCGCTGCAACCTGGGACTCTTCCTCTCCCTCTTCCTTTACCTCAGTCTTCTCGTCGCTGGTATCCGTTTCTACCGGCTCATCCTTGTAGCTGCTCTCCAGCTCCGGGTCCGTTTCTTCCCCCTGCACCGATCCGGCTGCCTGCTCCGATTCGGCAGCCTGCTCGGGTTCCGCCTGGACATTGCCTTGCTTGGCGTCTACGTCACTTTCATACTCCTGGCTGGCTTCCATAGCCTCTCTTTGATCCGGGGGAACCTGGTTTAAATCATCTGTGAAATGATAGTTGCCCTCTTCATCGACGTACTTGTAAATTTCGGCCTGAACATGGAAGGCCAAGAGGCAAATTGCCAAGACAACTAAACATCTTATTAATTTCAAGGGATTGTCCTCCATCTTGTCTATGATTGGGTTTTCTTCATGCGACAGCCTGTGATCGCTATGATGAGAATCCAAACTCATTTATTGGCGCAACAAGGTTAATGTTGCCCGCCTTAAATATCTATCATAAGTCCATCCTCATAGCAAATGTGTCAAAACAGGTGCCTGCCCAACTCAATATTTAATATCGTCCGCTAATATGAAAAGTTTAATAAATATTTTCTCTGCCATCTGCAATAGTTACTTGACAGGAGATCCCCTAAATATTCTATATTCGGCGGAACGAATTTGGGAATTATTTTTCGGCAAGTTTATTCTAACATTGAAAACCTGGTCCTGTCGACCAGGATTCTTTATTGAATCGACCGTTTATGGGGGAGTTGCCATGCTAAGTGAAAAGGAAAAGCTGGATGCCCTGACACGTCTGGGAGTCGACCTCAATCAGATCCAGGATCTGGATATATTAATGGAAAGCATCCTTACCGAAGCCCGGCGCTTTGTCAACGCCGATGCCGGCTCAATTTACATCCGGGACAAAGACCTGCTTCATTTCACATACACCCAAAATGATACGCTGCAAGGAAGATTAGGAGAGGGGCGGAAGCTGATATATTCCACCTTTAGGATTCCCATAAACGGCAACAGCATTGCAGGTTTTTCGGCCGAATCCGGTCGACCGCTAAACCTGCCCGATGTTTATCGTATTGATCCGACCTGCCCGTATCGTTTTGATAAAGAATTCGATGATACGGCCGCTTACATCACGCGCTCGGTTTTAACCATACCCCTGCAGACCTCCAAAGGCGAATTACTCGGGATTCTTCAGATTATCAACGCCCAGGACGAGAACCTGAATGTTATCCCCTTCACTTTCACAGACGAAAAAATGATGATGCACTTTGCCAGCATCGCAGCTGTTGCCTTGGCCCGTGCTCAGATGACCCGCGCCATGTTACTGCGGATGATGAAAATGGCCGAGATGCGGGATCCCAAAGAAACAGGCACGCATGTGAACCGGGTTGGGGGCTACGCCGTCGAAATCTATGAAAAATGGGCCCGCCGCCACCAGGTATTGCAAAAAGATATTGATAAAAACCGTGATATGCTGCGCATGGCGGCCATGCTCCATGATGTCGGCAAGGTTGCCATATCCGATCTGGTTTTAAAAAAACCCGGTCGATTAAATAAAGACGAGTTTGAAACGATGAAACTGCACACCGTTTCAGGTGCGCGTTTATTCTTGGGTCGGCAGTCCGACTTTGATGCCGCCGCCGCCCAGGTGGCCTTAACCCACCATGAACGGTGGGATGGCAGCGGTTATCCCGGGTATTTTGATATCACTGCTGATAAACCAGTTAACGGGTACGCCAAAGACGACGGTTCGGCCAGGGGTAAAAGGGGTGATGAAATTCCAATCTACGGTCAAATCGTCGCCCTGGCCGATGTTTATGACGCGCTTTCCAGCCGGAGGGTGTACAAGGACGCCTGGGATGAATCGAAGGTTCTGGATCAAATTCAAGCAGGTGCCGGCCATCATTTTAATCCGGAACTGGTGGAAATCTTCTTTTCCTGCCTCGATGTTCTGCGGTCTATTCAAAAAAGGTACCCCGACGATTCTCTTTGACAACAGGTTAAACTTCATATTCGTTATTTGCGCCGGTCTGCTTTTATGGTTTGCCAGCGGCCTGAAATATTGAGTCAAATAACGTTTGACAATCTTCCAATGTGGTGTAAACTGATTATGATCTCAAAGGGTTGGGATCGAATAACTCCCGGTGGGACAACATATTCTTAAACCGATATTGGTCGAAACTTATGAAGCTAAAGCACCTTATTTTATTTTTTGGGGTCATATTTATGGTCTGCTCCTGTGCCGGCAAATCCGGGGTGCCCCCGGAGTCTGTCCCGGCTGAAAAAGGAGACGCGCTTTTTACCAGAGCTGAAGATCTGTTCGGCGCCGGGTCTTACGATGAGGCCTTGGCCCTGTACGATGAGTATTTAAGGCTATATGAGAAAGCACCGCTGGCGGCAGCGGCGTTGATGAAGATCGGGTATATTCAGGCGGTTAACGGTGATTTCGAAGCGTCCCGGGCTGCTTACCGTCGGATTGGATCCGAGTATCCCGCCAGTTCCTTTGTCCAGGATGCGCTGGTTGAAGAACTTTCTACTTATTACCAGCAAGGGCGATACGGGGATGTTATCCAACTTGCCCCCGCTGCGCTCCAGCGCATCGATTCCAACCTGCATTTTTTTAGAACCTATGCCCTCATCGGGGATACTTATCTGGCGCTGGGCGCTCCCATCGACGCCATCGATTACTACGCCCGGGCCCAGGAGTATGCATCCGAGCTCGAACAGGAGCCCATTAAAGCCAAACTTAAGGAGGCTATCGCCCAGCTCGATACGGCCGATATAAGGATTCTTGTCGATCATCCGGATGAGAGTCTGCCGATGGACTATCTGCTGTATCAGTTGGGCCTGAACTATGCCCTGGCAGAAAAATACGACGAGGCCTTAACCATCTTGGCCGAGTTTAATAATCGATATCCCGCCAGTGAAAATCGAAATTTGGTTGCCAGCCTGATCGATGAGATCAAAAAAAATGCCGTTTTCAATCGCAATACCATCGGTGTCCTGTTGCCGCTGAGCGGTTCCTATGAGGCGTTCGGGCAGCGGGCTCTGAAAGGAATCGAGCTGGCCCTGGGCCGGTTCAGTTCCCAAAGCGATAACCCGCCGATCAATATCATTGTCAAAGACACCGAAGCCGATCCGGATAAAACGGTTAGGGCAATGGAGGAACTAAATCAAAATCAGGTTGCCGCCATTCTCGGGCCCATTGTCAACTCAGAAATTGCCGCCCGTGAAGCCCAAAAAATGGGGATTCCCATTATTACTTTGACCCAGAAGGATAATATCCCGGAAATTGGCGACAAGGTATTTAGAAATTTTATCACTCCCAAAATGCAGGTGCAGGCCATTGCTTCCTTTGCAGTTGAAACTCTGGGATTGTATCGCTTTGCGATTCTTTATCCTGATGAAACCTATGGCATTACTTTCATGAATCTTTTTTGGGACGAATTGATAGAATTGGGCGGCAAGGTGGTCGGGGTGGAAGCATACAAACCGCAAAGCACCGATTTTACCGATCCCATTAAAAAACTTATCGGGCTTTATTATGACGTGCCCGAAGACCTCAAGTCGGAAAACGGTTTAACCGGAAGCCGGGATGAAGGCGATGCGTCAAGGAGTTCCGACGACCCAACCCGGGCGGCGGCTGATGAAAAGGCCCAAGCGCAGGAGCCGCAACCCATTGTCGATTTCGATGCCATTTTTATCCCTGATTCACCCGGAAAAGCCGGCCTGATAGTTCCCCAGTTGGCATATTTTGACATTAAGGATGTTTATCTGCTTGGCACCAACCTTTGGCATTCCGATTCTTTGATAAAAATAGCCGACCAGTATGTTCAGGGCGCTATAATGCCGGATGGATATTTCGGCGAAAGTGATTCACCAATCGTGCAAGAATTTGTCAAAGCTTTTGAGGAGACTTATCAGGAAAAGCCTGATTATATCGAGGCGGTAGTGTATGATTCCGCCATGATACTGTTTCAGGCGGTCAGCCGCTCCCACATTCGATACCGCAACGATATAAGGGATGAGCTGCTCGGTCTGGATAATTTCCCGGGAGTCACCGGCATCACCCGTTTCGATGAAAACGGTGAGGCCCAAAAAAAGATGTATTTATTAAGAATAAAAGGCAAGCGGTTTGTGGAGCTGAAATAATTGTAAATTGAATATTGTAAATTGAATATTTAAGGTACGCCTGCGGCGAATCGATTTTAAGAATTCATTAAAAAGATTAAGCGAAGCGACATCCATAAATATTCAATATTCAATTTACAATATTCAATCATCCTGGATTCTTCAACGACCCCTGACCGGTTGCCTCGAGGGTGCTGCGCCATAGACTGCCCCCCGGATTTATCTGCTTTCGTTTTTCGGCAATCAATTTCATCGGCACATGGACAAACTGGTTGTTCCAATGACCGATGAGCATACTCGTTTTGCCGGCCATGCCGGCATGCACGGCGTTGCGGCCTAAAAAGCTGCAAAATACGCGATCATTGGCATTGGCAGGCAGGCTCCGGATCATATAGCTGGGATCGATGTATTTAATAGAGATTTCAATTCCTTTTTCCGCAAAGTAAGATGAGATGGCCTCTTTGAGGTATATTCCGATATCCTTGAGCTTGATGTTGCCGGAGGCATCCCGCTCGTTTTGTTTATTTTCAAAAAATTTTTGGCCGGCTCCTTCCGCGACCACGATCACCGCGTGTTTTCGATCTGCCAGGCGCTTTTCCAGAGCAGTCAACAGGCCATGGGGCCCTGCCAGATCGAAGTCGACCTCGGGAATGAGTACAAAATTGACATCCTGCTGGGCCAGAACCGCCGTTGCGGCGATAAATCCTGAATGCCGCCCCATTAATTTGATCAGGCCGATGCCGTTGGGATAGCCCTCGGCTTCGTTGCTGGCGGCAATGATTGCTTTGGTGGCGACATCTACCGCCGAATCAAACCCAAAAGAGCGGGAAACCATGTGAATGTCATTGTCGATGGTTTTGGGGACCCCGACAACTCCGATCTTCAATCCCCGCATTAAAATTGTATCGGCTATCCGGCCGGCAGCCGTGAGCGTTCCATCGCCCCCGATCATAAACAGCAATCCGATGTTCATTCTTTCCAGGCTGTCAATTATTTCATCAATATCCTGGGGACCGCGGCTCGATCCGAGCACGGTTCCGCCCCGGTCGTGAATATCGACGACCGTTTTGGGTGCCAGGTCAATCAGGTCATGGCCGTAGCGTGGAATAAAGCCTTGCAGACCGTAACGGATGCCGAAGATGTTGCGCACTCCGTAACCGTAATGCAATTCCAACACGATTGATCGAATAATTTCGTTTAAACCCGGGCATAATCCACCGCATGACACCAGCGCACATTTTAATTTGCTCGGATCAAAGAAGATATTGCGCCTTGGCCCCGCCAATTCAAAGCAGGGCAGACGTTGACCCTCCTCAAACATCTTCAAGATCTGGCAGTCATCGATTTCGATGACGATCCGATTTGCGTCCGATACAAAACTGATGCCTTCCGTGCCGTCTGCTCTTTTTTGAACCGGTGTAGGAATTTTGGCCTCGCCGAGGGCGGGAATTACGGTTATCATGGTTTTTGCGTTCATGAATGCCTCATGGATTTTATGGATCTTTGGATCAGGGCGCTTTACTTTATCCGGTGTATCGGCTCAGGTTCCATTAAACTTGAATGCACCTTTGCCCAGTACATCGTGCAGGTGCAGAATGCCTTGGACCTCGCCGGCTGCATTGACAACCGGCAGGACCGTGATTTGATGCTGTTCCATCATGTATAAAGCGTCATAGGCGGGGGCGTCTTCCTTCAGGGTCCGGGGATTTGCGGACATGACATCTTCCACCCTGAGTTCGGAAATCGGACGGCCGGAGACCACCATGCGCCGGATATCGCCGTCGGTGATGATGCCGCTGAGCATATTATGCGGGCCCGTCACCAGGCTAGTTCCCAACCCGCCGCGGTCAATTTCAAGGACCGCATCCGGCATGGGCGTCCCCTCGTCCACCCGGGGTACGGATTTGCCGGATAACATCAGATCTTTTATGCGGGTGGTCAGGCGTTGACCGAGGTTGCCGCCGGGGTGGTACATTTTGAAGTCGCTTGAATTAAAATTCTTTTTTTCCAGCAAGACCACTGCCAGGGCGTCTCCCATGGCCAGCAGGGCGGTGGTGCTGGCTGTCGGCGCAAGGCCCAGCGGACACGCCTCACCGGCAACGCCCACGTCGATCACAACATCGCTGAGTCTGGCCAGGGTCGATTTTTTTTCACCGGTAAAGGCTATTATTTTGCAGCCGATTCGGCGGATGCTTGACAGGAGAATATTTAATTCATCCGTCTCACCACTTTTGGACAGCGCAATAAATATGTCGTCGCCGGATACCTGCCCCAGATCTCCGTGCATGGCCTCGACAGGATGCAAAAAAAAGGACCTTGTTCCCGTGCTGTTTAAAGTGGCAACTATCTTGCGGCCGACGATCCCTGATTTTCCGATTCCACTTACAATGAGCCGTCCGCGGGAATTGCAGATCATTTCGACCATTTCGGAAAAATTTTCATCGATCCGATCGATTAAATTAAGGATGCCGTCGGCTTCGATCTTTAAGACCGCGATCGCTTTTTGGACGCACTCGTCGGTTTTCCGGTGCTTTTTGCTGTTGATTGGGCAACTGGTCATTGTTAATTCTCAAAAGGTCTTCCATCGGCTGGACGCCATTCGGGGGTGCAGCTGATTTTCAGTTGAATCGCAAATTTAGCCATTGCAGATGCTATGTCGACTATTGTCGTTGATTGTAAGAAAAAAATCAAGGGCACAATATGGTTGCAGAAATTAAAAAAAAGTTTTAAAATTCTATTGACTTTTAAGGCCGGGGCGATTATGTTCCGGCAACTTTTTGTGATCGGTTAGGGCCGGGTCCACATAATTCCCGGCATTTTTTTTTTTGCAAAATTTAATTAGAAAGGGAGTGATACCAATGATTTGTACAACCATTAAAGAAGGTATGGAATGCCCGTTTATGTCTGCTAAGGGGTGTTCATATAAAGGCGGGATTTGCCATCAGATCGTAGAGCAGTGCCAGGGTTGCAACCGCGGCACGGAACTGTCGTCCGGTTGGTACTGCACATCTTGTCCGGAACCGGCCATCAAGTGGAAGAACGGCAAATGCAACCTGGCTTCGCATGTCAGCGCAGAGACCTCCTCCGCTCAGATCAAGCTCAATCCGCTCAAAGCTTCCAAAAGAGGCAACCGCTAATGCGGCTTGCGATCCACCGGCAAACCCCGCTCTCAGCCGGAGCGGGGTCCGCACTTATATTGAATAATGAAAATTGAATATTAGTGGAACTCGCTTGCGCAACGCCCTCGCTTGCGCCGCGTGTCGCGCCACCACTTTTTAATTTGGTCCCTTTTAAATTGATCCGCCGGAGGCGGACCTTAAATATTCAATCTTCAATCTTAAATATTCAATCCTAGGATAGCTTGTCGATGCTGGCCAGCTGGATACAAATACACACCAGCTGCATCGCCGAATGAACATTCTCCAAGGGCGGAAATGACGGCGCAATGCGTATATTGCGATCCAGGGGGTCGTGCATATATGGGTAGGTGGAGCCGGCCGGGGTCAATTTCAAGCCCGCTTCGGCAGCTAGTTGTACAACCGCAGCGGCGCACCCCTCCAGGGTATCGATGCTGACGAAATAACCTCCGGCGGGATGACTCCACCGGGCAATATTCTTGCCGCCCAATTCTCTTTCCAGTGCGCTATGCACCGCATCAAATTTAGGTTTTAGAATTGCCCTATGCTTTTGCATGTGGTCTTCTATTCCCTCCAAATCCCTGAAAAATTTCACATGACGCAGCTGGTTGAGTTTATCCGGGCCTATGGTTTGAAAGGTTATCTGTTTTTTGATCATTGCAATATTTTTTTCACTGGCGGCCATCATGGCCAATCCGCTGCCGGCGAATGCGATTTTGGAGGTCGAGCCGAAAACCAAAACCCGTTCCGGATGGCCGGCTTTTTTGCAGGCGGCCAGGATATTTTTTAGCTGTGGCGGTTTACCATCCAGATGATGGACGGCGTAAGCGTTATCCCAGAAAATGCGGAAATCAGCGGCTTTGGCATGCATCGAAGCCAGACGATCGACGATTTCATCGGAATAGACAGCGCCGGTGGGATTGCTGTATTTGGGTACACACCAGATTCCTTTGATGCTTTCATCCCCGGCGACCATTTGTTCAATAACGTCAATATCGGGACCGGCTGCGTTCATCTCAACCGGTATCATCTCAATGCCTAAATAATCACAGATGAAAAAATGCCGATCATAACCGGGACTGGGACACAAAAACTTTATGTTCGGCAGTTTGCCCCAGGGCGGACTGCCCTCGCTGACGCCTTTCACCATGGCTCGCAGGAGAGTGTCATGCATCAGGTTAAGACTTGAATTGCCGCCGATTATAATTTCCTCAGGCGCTACCTCCAGGTACCGGGCAAATAATTTTTTGGCTTCCGGAATCCCGTCCAGCCCGCCGTAATTTCGGCTGTCGGTTCCGTCTTCCGACCGGTAATCCTTGCTGTTTACGCAATCCAGCATTTCAAGGGCAAGATCCAGCTGCTCGCTGCAGGGTTTTCCTCGGGTTATGTCAAGGGTGATGCCCCTGGACTTAAATCCATGATACTGATTAAGGAGGTTGTCCTTGAACCGCTGCAATTGTTGGCTGCTGAGCTTGCTAAAATCCGTCATTTAATGTGATCCTATTTACTTTTTTCTGGCAATTGCCAAATGTGTAGTTATATTATTTCAAGTGCTTGCCGGTTTATATACCACCGCCAGTATACGCCGGCAAGGACTAATTAATCCGCCTTGGAAAAAGCACATTCAGCGTTGTAGATTGTTCTTTGAAAATTGAAGCCGGACGTTGGATCGAAGGTCCGGGGGATTAAGTAGTTGATGGTGCGCTTTTTTTCATCTTTTTTAATCAGAATTCAACGAACAAATGGGTTTTATCCACACCCGGCAGCTCTTTTTTCAAAACAGATTCATCAACGAGGTGAATTTGTTCTTGCAAATTAGTTTTTAAACGATTAGAAAAAGCGCCAAAAAGGCGACGCCGAGCCGGTAGGCAAGCCATCACCTGCGCAATACTAATGGGCGCTGACAGGCTGCCTTCCGGACTCGGGATCATAGCGAAATAGAGAACTCCATTGTGATTACAGAACTTAGAATCGGAATTTGCACATGTCTTCTTTGAGAACGATACAGGAACGCATCGATACGCTTGTCAGGCATGATCTTCCCGGCCGGGTCTCCAAGGCCGGCAAGTGGACTTTTTATTTTATCGGTATCGGCATCATCGCCGGATTCGGAGCCATCATTTTCCACTATCTGTGCCAGATCGGCCTCCACTATTTTATGGATATGCTGGCCGGTTACCGTCCGCCGGCACCGGCCGGAGAACACGACCTGTTCCCGCACACCGCCCGCGCTTTTAACCGCTGGATTCTTTTGTTTCTGCCGGCTTTCGGCGGCATTTTCAGCGGCTGGATCGTCTACACGTTTGCTCCGGAGGCCGAAGGCCACGGAACTGATGCGGCCATAAATGCCTATCATAATGCCGGCGGGTTCATACGCGCCAGGGTCCCGTTTATTAAAACGATCGCTTCCGCCCTCACGCTCACAACAGGCGGTTCGGGCGGTAGAGAGGGACCGATTGCCCAGATCGGAGCCGGTTTCGGATCTTTTTTGGCAACCAGCTTAAAGCTTTCAACCCGCGAACGCCGTATCATGATGGCTGCCGGTGTCGGTGCCGGCGTCGGCAGCATATTCCGCGCGCCGTTGGCAGGCGCCTTATTTGCAGCCGAAGTCCTATACCGGGACCCTGAATTTGAATCGGAGGTGATCATTCCGGCCGGAATTTCATCGGTAGTTGCGTACTGCCTGTTTTGCCTGGTATTCGGCTGGGGATCTTTGTTTCAGTCACCTGATTTCAAGTTTCAAAATCCTCTGGAACTGGGACCCTATCTCATATTGGCGCTGATCCTGGCCGCCACCGGGGCTTTTTATGTGAAATCATTCTATGGGATCACCGGGTTTTTCCATTCCCTCAAAATCCCCAACCACATAAAACCCGCCATCGGCGGGCTGTGTACCGGCATCATTGGATTTTTTTTGCCGCAAACGCTGGCTTTCGGTTATGGCTTTGCCCAGCAGGCGATCGACAATCAATTGACCATTCCTTTTCTTTTATCCCTGGCCCTGGGGAAAATTCTGACGACTTCATTCACCATCGGCTCCGGCGGCAGCGGCGGTGTTTTCGGTCCGTCGATCGTCATCGGGGGGGCTATGGGAGGTGCTGTCGGGCAATTTTTTCATCAAATTATGCCGGGGGTGGTAGCCGAGCCCGGGGCGTTTGTGGTGGTCGGGATGGCCGGATTTTTCACCGCCGTTTCCAACACTCCGATTTCCACAATTATTTTCGTCAGTGAAATGACGAACTCCTATCATCTGCTGCTGCCCGCACTGCTGGTATGTTCCGTGGCCTATCTATCTGCCAGGCGGTACACTATTTATTACCGGCAGGTCAAAAACCGGGTCGACTCACAGGCCCATGCCGGCGATTTTTTCGTCGATATTTTGCAAACCATCAAAGTGAAAGATGTGATGGAACAGGTGAGAATAGTTACGCTCATTCCGCAGGACATGACGTTTTCCGATTTCAAGAGGTATTTTTCGGAATCCGACCAGCACTATTTCCCGGTGATGGACCAGAATAAAAGATTGAGCAGTATTTTTTCCATTAATGATGTGCGTGGTGTGCTGTTCTCACCGGAGATTGAAAGCCTGGTGGTCATGAAAGACATCGGAACGTCGGACATCATTGTGACGACCCCGGCCGAAGATTTAAATACCGTCTTAAGAAAGTTCACCACGAAAAACATCGATAGTCTACCCGTCGTTAAAGCAGACGATCACACGGACCTAATCGGCATGTTAAACCGGCGCGAAGTCATTGCGTTTTACAATCAGCAGGTTCAGAAGATCAAAACCGGTCGTGCGGCGCCGAAGGATGAAGTGGAAGAGGGCAGTTGAAACCTAATATTTAACCTCCATTAAAAACAGCCCGTGCGCCGGCGCGGTAGCGCCGGCTTGACTGCGATCTTTGGATTCCAGGATTTTTTTAAATTCCGCGGGAGTGGTTTTGCCCCGTCCGACATCAATCAGCGTTCCGACAATATTTCGCACCATAAATCGCAGGAAACCGTCGGCCTCTATCTTGAACGTCACCTGTCCGTCAGCATTTTCGGTAAGTTCCGCTGCCATGACCTTGCGGTTGGTATGGGACCTGGGACTGCCGGTGCCCTCAAATGCTTTAAAATCATGACTTCCGATAATGTGGGCCATGGCCAGTCGCATGGCGGCGGTCTTCAGATTGCGGCGGATGAACAACGCATATTGTCTTCCAATCGCTGACGGTAAACACCGATTCAGCATTCTATAATGATAAATTTTGCTCTTGGCATCATAACGGGCGTGAAACGATTCGTCGACTCGTCGACAATCTTTAATCACAATATCATCCGGTAATAAACTGTTGAGTCCTTTTTGAATTGCTTCCGGCGCCAATTCCGTTTCGCAGCGGAAATTGGCCACCTGACCGCAGGCATGCACGCCGGCGTCCGTCCGTCCGGAGGCGCATAGAACGACCTGTCTGGCGGTCATTGCCAGCAACGCCTTTTCGATTTCCGCCTGAACACTCCGATCTTCCTTTTGGCGCTGCCAACCATGGTAATCGGTGCCGTCGTACTCAATGATCATTTTAAAATTTTTGACCATGGGTCGTCTATCCCGTTTATTCCAACATTGAAAGCCTGGCCCTTTGGCACAGGATTTTTTACTTATATCAACAACGCCGCGGACAGCGAAATAAATGATAACAGGGTTGACAGCGCGATGGCGGCCGAGGCGAGTTTCGTATCACTGTTCAATTGGGAGGAAAGGATATACAGTGCCGGCGAGGTGGGTAAAGCAAAATAGATCAGGCCCACTTTCAGGGCGATGCCCGAAACCCCGAACGCCGTTAAGAACAGGAAACCGGCGGCCGGCAGTACGAGCAGCTTGAATGTCGATGCAATCAGCGACAGTTTAAAATGATCTTTGATGCCGTCCAATGATAGCGCTCCGCCGATGGAAAGCATGGCCATCGGCAGGGCTACGAATGAACACAACCGCAGCGTGCTGTCTATGAACGGCGGGAAGCCTTGCGCCCAATGGGCGTACAATATACCGCAGATGCAGGCCAGTATCAGGGGGTTGGTGATTAAACCTTTAGCGGTCTGGCGGATACGCTCGGCCGGCAGCATTTTTACTCCTGAGAACCAGATGAGGGTGGATACACACAGCACATTGATGATGGGAATGATTATCCCGATTAAAATTCCGAAATGCTGGATGCCTTCCTCGCCGAGCGCAGTCAAGACAATGGCCACACCAATGTACGAGTTGAATCGGTAACAGCCTTGCGAGAAGGAGCCTGCTTTATAGTCGGGCACTTTGCAAAGCACGATGAAGGTCGTGCTCAGCACATAAACGGTCAATACAGCACAAATGACGGCTTTGTACAGGCCGGAGCTGCTGGACAAAGCCGTGGAAGCGCCGCCGATTTTCCAGAAAAGCAGCAGGGGGAAGAAAATATAGTAAACAAGCCGGTCGGCCGTTTTCAGGAACACATCATTTGTAAGCTGCCAACGCTTCAACAAACTGCCGAAAAAAATCAATGCAAAAACCGGAAACAGACTATTTAAGACCATATATGTTAATTGACAATTTTGTGCGATTCTGTCAAATGAAACCCTCACCAGCCGGATGATATTTTTTAAAGATGAAGTCTTACGGATAAGAATAAAAGGAAAAATATGATGGAAAAGATGGGATGTCCGGGTTTTAAAGCTGCGGGAACGGCATGCGGACTGAAAAAAAACGGACGCAAGGATCTGGGACTTATTTATTCGGAACTGCCGGCCAATGTTGCCGGATTATTTACCCGCAATCGGGTGCAGGCGGCTCCGGTCCTGCTCGACCGGCGACGAATCAGCACCGGCATCTGCCGCGGCCTTATTGTAAACAGCGGTAACGCCAACTGCTGCACCGGGGAGCAGGGCATGCAGGCTGCGCTGCGGATGGCGCAAACAGCTGCCCGCAGCCTGGGAGTGGCCGAAGAAGAGATGCTGGTGGCGTCGACGGGAGTCATCGGCGAGCCGTTGCCCGTGGAAAAAATAGAGGCCGCCGTCCCGGGGTTGATCGCCGCCATGCACCCAGAGGGAATCGGGGATCTCGCCGAAGCGATCATGACCACGGATACCGTCCCCAAGGTTGTCCGCCGCCAGGCGGAACTTGAGGGCAAAACATTTACCGTGGCAGCCGTAGCCAAAGGGGCCGGCATGATCCGTCCGGATATGGCCACTATGCTGTGTTTTGTCATGACCGATATTCAGGCCTCGGCCGCTGCGCTCAGGGAGATGCTGGCGGAATCGGTCGATCGCTCCTTAAACCGGATCACAGTGGATGGGGATACGAGCACCAACGACACGGTTCTCTTAATGGCCAACGGCCTGTCCGGCATCGCGGTTGATAATCAGATCCAGCGGCATGCGTTTCAGTCCGTACTTGATGATGTTCTGATCACCATGGCCAAATGGCTGATCAAAGATGGCGAGGGGGCCACCAAGCTGGTAGAAGTTATCGTTAAGGGTGCGGCATCGGATCAGGATGCCCACAGGATTGCCGACACGATTGCCAATTCCAATCTGACCAAGACGGCCCTCTTCGGCGAAGACGCCAACTGGGGCAGAATTCTGGCAGCCGCCGGCCGTGCCGGGGTGCCGCTTGAGCCGGTAAAAATTGATATTGCGTTCGGACCGGTTTTAATGGTGCAAAACGGTCTCGGCTGCGGTAAGGCGGTGGAGGCCGAGGCCACCAGAATTCTCAAGCAACCCGAGTTCGAGATTACCATTGATCTGAAAATGGGCAGTGGGACCGCCAGCGTCTTCACCTGCGATTTTTCCATCGACTATGTAAAAATCAACGCGAATTATAGAACGTAATCCTGATCCGCCGGAGGCGGAGAATTGAAAATTGAATATTGAAAATTGAATATTTTTGGATGTCGCTTCGCTCCGTTTTTCTAAAAATGGCCAGAATTTCTTAAATATTCAATATTCAATCGAAAATATTCAATAATCCATAGCCATGACCCTCATGCGCCTTCAAAAGTTTCTTTCCGCGGCCGGCGTCTGCTCGCGCCGGAAAGGCGAGGAATACATCAAAGCCGGGCGGGTTGCCGTCAACGGCCAAATTGCAGCTGAACTCGGCACAAAAATTGATCCGGACAGGGATCTGGTGCAGGTGGACGGAAAATCGGTCAAATCTTCCCAGCCTTATGTTTATATCGCATTGAACAAACCGCAGGAGTATGTCACCAGCTGCAGCCATCCGGGCGAAAAGGTTGTGATTGACCTGGTGGATATTTCCCAGCGGATTTATCCGATCGGCAGACTGGATAAAGATTCCACCGGCCTGTTGCTTTTAACCAATGACGGACGGCTGCACCATCGGCTCAGCCATCCCTCCTTTGACCATGAAAAGGAATACGACGTCACCACGGCCCAAACCATCACGGATGGTGCCTTGGCCAAACTGGCCGCCGGGCTGCCGCTGATGGGCACCAAAACCCGCCCGGCACGGGTCCGTCGGATATCAGGCAAAAGGTTTCGGATTATTTTACAGGAAGGGAGAAACCGCCAAATCCGCCGCATGGTTCGTAAAGTGGGCGGTCAGGTGACCCGGCTTAAACGCATCCGGGTCGGCGACGTCAACCTGGGGCGCCTGCCCCTGGGAAGCTGGCGCCATTTAACCGAGAAAGAAACGCATCATCTCCTATCCCCGATTATTCGGGACGAGCAAGGACAAATTTAGAATATTCTGCGATGTCGACAATTCCTCTCACTTCTACCTATTTTGCTGAAACTTGGAAACTTTTGTGGTACTATTTTCACAAGGCTTCTGTGAGATCAACGCTTTTTTTTATATTTTTGCTGAGCGCAGTCTAAAATTGAATAAAAAAGGGTGGAGCAGCAATTATGATTACCTTTGAAGCATTGATTGCCAGGCAAACTAAGATTGCCATAGTCGGTCTGGGATATGTCGGCTTGCCACTGGCGGTTCAGCTGGCAGACCATTTTTCGGTTGTCGGATTTGATTTGAAGACCAAAAGAATTCAGGAGCTTCGATCCGGCTTTGACCGCACCCTCGAAACTTCAAAAGCGCAGCTCGGCAAATCCGATTTACACTATACGGATGATCCGGCAGACCTGACAGCCTGCCGGCTGATTATAATAGCCGTTCCAACCCCCATTGACGAATACCGGATTCCGGACCTGAGTCCGCTGCGGGGAGCATCGCAAATCGTCGGAAAGCATTTGCAAAAGGATTCATGCGTTGTCTATGAATCCACCGTATACCCGGGAGCTACCGAAGAGGTTTGCATCCCGATTCTGGAGGCGGAATCCGGTTTGAAGTGTGGGCAGGATTTTACGGCGGGATACTCTCCGGAGCGCATTAATCCGGGTGACAAGGTTCACACGTTGGACAGAATCATGAAGATTGTCGCCGGCTCGGACCCAGCCACTTGCGAGATGCTGTCCAAGGTGTACGGCAAGGTCGTGCAGGCGGGAATCCATCGCGCATCCTCAATTAAAGTGGCCGAGGCTGCCAAAGTGATCGAGAATACTCAGCGGGATCTGAATATTGCCCTGATGAACGAGCTGGCCAAGATATTTGAGATTATCGGCATTGACACCCATGAGGTTCTGGAAGCCGCAGGAACGAAATGGAATTTTTTGCCGTTCAGGCCCGGCCTGGTGGGCGGCCATTGTATCGGTGTCGATCCCTATTATCTGACATTCAAGGCCGAGGCTTTGGGCTATCACCCTGAAATGATTCTGGCGGGCCGGCGGATCAACGACGGCATGGGCAAACATATTGCCGAGCGGACGGTGAAAATGCTCATCGGGGCCGGCAAACAGGTGCGCGGCGCCCGGGTGGCCATACTGGGCATCACGTTCAAGGAAGACGTGCCCGACCTGCGCAACACCAGGGTGGTCGATATCATCAAGGAATTAAAAGATTACGGTATCAACGTTCTGGTCAGCGACCCGCTGGCCGACCCGGACGAGGCGCAAAAATACTATGGCGTAGAACTGCTGCCCCTCGAAGCGATTCGAGCTGTGGATGCCGTCATTCTGGCCGTCATGCACAAGGCCTACCGCGAAGGTGGTTTGGAGGGTCTCGCGCGGTTGGGCACCGACAGCAAGGCACTGATTGTGGATGTCAAAGGGTGTTTCAGCCCGACCCAGGCCCTAGAAATGGGCCTTTCATACTGGCGGCTGTGATTCAAGGTCCGACCGGGGCTGTAAATTCAGTTTGTATTTTGCCTTAAAATTAGATACGTTTCTCGGCACCGGAAAATAATCAGCGCTGAAAGGATTACCGCCAATGCTTCACAACAAGTATGAAGAGATAAGACACCTCATCTGGCAAGAAGAGAAAAAGCATCTGATGAAAAAAGTTGCTTTTGACCTGATAGTTAGTGATGCGTTGCGAATCGGCGAGTTTATACTTTACTCCGGGAAAAAGAGCCCCTATTACATCGACCTCCGGCAGACAATCTCAGATCCGGCGACCATGGATTTGATTGCCGAATCCCTGGCTCGAATCATAGACAATGAAGTTGGCCGCGACAAATTCGACAAGATAATGGGAGTTCCGACAGCGGGCGTCCCTTTCACGGCCCTCGTGTGCCAAAAGTTGTCCAAGCCCATGCTCTACTACCGCAAGGAAAAGAAAGAACATGGTGTCCGCAAAAAAATTGAAGGCAAGATGGATGCAAATGACCGCATCCTCATGATAGACGATCTTATCACCACCGGTAAGAGTGTGGTTCAGGCGGCAGAAGGCGCCCGGGAGCAAGGCGGACAGGTCACCGAGCTGGTAGTGCTTTTAGACAGAGAGCAGGGAGGGCGCGAATTCCTCCTGTCCAACAACATCCGGCCCCACGTTCTATTCAACGTTTCCGAGGCCTTTAAATGGCTCAATGAAGTCAAGTTGCTGAGCGACGATCTTTACCAGGTGATCACGGATTATATCCAAGCAGAAAAAGAATCCCGGGGGTGAGCAAAAACTCATATGGGATTGCAACGGTCGGCGCCTGCGGGCGGAAATCATCATTTGTTCGTTGCCGGGTGGGGAAAATCTTGTCCGGCAAACATATTAAACCGGCCCGACTGTTGAATGGAGAGGTTGGTTGCAAGTCATCCAGACAAGCCTGATGGCGGTCTAAACTGCGCTCGCACCGCCATCCACCAACAGCGTCTGTCCGGTGATAAAATCCGAGGCTTCCGAACATAAGAATAAAACGGGCCAGGCCACGTCCACCGGCGCAGCAATTCTTCCCAGGGGAATGGTTTTTACGATTTGCTCATAAAGATTTGCATCCGACCAGAACGGCTCACTGAATTTGGTGCGAACCATGCAGGGTGCGACCGCGTTGGCCTGAATGTTAAAGGGAGCCAATTCCTGGGCCATAACCTTGGTCATCATCTCAAGGCCGGCCTTGGCCACCCCGTAAATTCCCATAAAGGGCGCCGAACGCCTTGCGGCAATCGATGATATGCTTACAATCTTGCCTTTTTTCTGTCCCCGCATGAGTTGACCCGCTTTACGAGCACACAAAAATGCACCGTTCAAATTGCTGTCGATGATTTTATTCCATAGTCCGGGGTCGGCATCTACCAAGCCCGTCGCAATGTTCATACCTACGTTGTTGATGAGTCCGTCGATGCGGCCGAAGGCCTCGATGGCCGTTTGGAACAGCCGGTCAACTTCTTCGGTCTTGGCGACATGGGCTTGAACGGTTTTTAAACAGTCGCCGGCATTGATCGCCGCAGCGGCCGCATCCAATCCTTCCTGTTTGCGGCCGCAAATTACAACCTTGGCTTTCTGATTCAACAGAAGTCCGGCGATTTCCAACCCTATACCCCGGCTGCCGCCGGTCACAACAAATACTTTATTTTCAAGATTGAAAGACAATTGCGCCATGGCGTCTTCCTTATTTCTGTTCTCTGTCTTCCGGCCGCTGCTCTTATTCGATATAGAGCTTTTGTCCAGGATAGATTTTACTTCCGGAATAAAGCTGGTTTAAAAAAAGCAGGCGATTGAGCGACATATTGTGACGGACGGCGATTACGAAAGGACTGTCGCCCGGCTTCACCTCATAGGTAGACAATCCGTCGACCGCCGCCGGCGCCTTGTCGCCCGCAAAAATCGTCAGGAGCTGCCCCTGATAAAGATTGGTGGTAGTCAGATTGTTAAGTTCCTGGATTTTGGTCGTCGTCGTGCCGTATTTTCTGGCGATGGTCCACAGCGAATCGCCTTTGGCGACGATGTGGGTAACGGTCTCGGCATACGCCGCCTGCCGGACAGTCTGCGGTTCACTTTTCATATAACCGCGCTGGGGAACTTTTAAGCGTTGACCGGCCACAATGAAATTTGAACGACGCAAATTATTGGCCCGCATAATTCCGCCGACGCTGGTACGATACTTTCGTGCAATAACCGACAGTGTTTCTCCGTGCCGAACACGGTGATAGACATACGCCGGCTGGGGAGGATTCGATATGGGAATTTGATCCAATTGGGCCAGCAGCGATTCGCCGGAGCCCTGCGGAATTTTAAGCGCATAGTTGTCGCCCGGTAAGATGTGATAACGCAGTTCCGGATTCAGCTCTTTTAAAACCTGATCATCGACATGGATAAATTTGGCTACATCTTTCAGACTGACCTGTTTGTTGACAAGGACGGTATCGAATTCCAGGGGCGGCTCGACGGAGACCTGATCCAGCCCATACTTTTCCAGGTTGTTCAGCACGTGCAGGGTGGCCAGAAAGCGCGGCACGTAGCGGGCGGTTTCCCGGGGCAGGCGTTCGTACAGATCCCAGAAGTTGTCCAGGTAGTTGACATTTTGACTGCGAATGACCATCAATACCCTTCCTTCACCGCAATTGTAGGCTGCCAGAACTGTGGCCCAGTCACCGAATATGTTGTGAAGTTCTTTGAGATATTCGATGGCGGCCTCGGTTGACTTGGCCGGGTCCATGCGCTCATCGACGAATTTGTTGCGATGCAGGCCGAATTTATAGCCGGTTGAGGGAATAAACTGCCACAGGCCCAGGGCCCTGGATCTTGAAAGGGCATTGACCTTGAAGCCGCTTTCGATTAACGGCAGCCATGACAACTCTTCCGGCAAGCCGGCTTCCCGGAAAGCCTTTGCAATATCCTGGCGATAACGGCCGGAGCGCCGGAAGGCTTCCTTAAAAAAGCTGCTTTCGCTGCCTTCCGTGAAAAGGTTGATCTCAGCTTGAACGTGTTGATTTACAACCACCGGAATCTCATTATGGCTTCCGTTGACCACGATATTACGCGAAGCATAGATTTCCAGAATGCGTTTGGAAATCATAAAGCGCAAGTCTTCTTTTTGCTGAATAAGTTTGGGTTGATCCGCCGTATCAACACCCAGAATTAAGGCATAGGCCCGATCCAGAGCATCCAATGCATTTTCGAGTTCACCCTGCTGCCAGTAGTCCTGGGATGATTCACATAACTCGAGGGCTTCATCAAGATCCGTCTGGATCTTCTGGGTGGAAGAGGCATCGGTTTCCAGGCCGTCATCACTTTTCGCCTGCCCGGCGGTGGCGTTTCCGGCATCTGTTTGATCCGGCTCACTATCGGCAGTAGAATCCAGCTGTTGATCTTCTCCTGCCGCAAGGCCGGCGGTTTTTTCCTGAAGATTGGGGTTGGGTGATCCATTATGGTTGAAAGAAACGTGGGAGCATGCGCTTAAGAAAAAAAGCAGCAGAATGGGCGGAAACAACTGGCGTAGATTCATCAATTCAATTCCTTAGGGTAGTCAGATATTCAAAACAACTTTCGGAAACCGGCGCTCATTTTTGATTTTAATTTGCACACAAGTATTGATTAATCAAAAATAAGTAAAATTGTCAAGGGTTTATAAAATTTTTTTTTATCGATAAAAGAAACCGGCTGCCGGGGGATATTTCAACTATCCCTTTCGATCAATGCTAATTTTATGCCAAAATTTTCAAAGTCCCTTTTCAAATCAAAAATAATGCTTATTTTGCAGAGCTGTACACAGGAACGACAGTTGATTCCGGATATAATTTCTTACGAGGGGGGGCGTTGATATCATTAAAATTTTTTATATTTGACGGGAACTGCAGGCGTCCAAACCGAAAAATCAGACAAATTTTTGACGGTTAATTTTAATTATTGAAATTTAAGCAGATTTATCATATACGTAAAGACAACCTTTTTTATGTGTATTATGGATAGCGGGGAGCCGAAAATAAAATCAGACGATCATCTGCTTTTGACTTTCAATATTCCATTTTTCCAGTATTCCATTATTCCATGAGTTTTCTGGCGGCAAACACCACCCCTCTCTCCGAGCCGTAGGCTCTGCGAGCCGGAAGCTGGAGTGAAGTCAAAGCCCGGCCCTCTGGGCCAGGATTCTTTACATATACTGGAGGTTACATTTTGACGTTACGGGTACTTTAAATTGGGCAGAAGCAATTTTTAAAGGATTTGTTTGAAATTTAGAGAAAATCGATAATTAAAGATAAAATAAGCAATTATAGTCTTATAATCGGATTTTATGATGAATAGTTGTATTTTATTGGACTTGATATTTTCATTAGAGATCGTTAAAAAAGTTTGTTTTAAGTGTAGGGGGCCTGTCTCAACCATTATCAATCATTTTTGATATGATTTTAAGAGGTTAAGTTGTGAGGCCAGCGTAGCTCAGCTGGTAGAGCAACTGATTTGTAATCAGTAGGCCGGGGGTTCGAATCCCTTCGCTGGCTCCAGATGTAATTTCGGCCGCAGCCGTCTGGCGGAGCCGGCTGAAAATGAATGTTGCCGAGACAATAAGGCTCATAATCCTAATTTTAAAGGTTCGGCTGGATCCGGAGGATGACGGGCACGATAATCATCGTCCGACCTCGCAGGGTCTCCGGACCAATTTGTCAATAACCAGCACGGTGGGGTTCCCGAGCGGCCAAAGGGAACAGACTGTAAATCTGTCGGCGAAGCCTACGGAGGTTCGAATCCTCCCCCCACCACCAGCCTGAAGATAAGGCGTATGTAGGAGATTTCGGAACATTATATCGGGATCGTTGAGAGACTACATGGCTTCCTGCAGGAGTTTATTGCACGGTTAGAGGAACCTTTTGTCGTTGCCTTCACTGATGTCTCTGTGTCGGGGATAACGCCTGTAATCGTACGAGCGGGAGTAGCTCAGTTGGTAGAGCTTCAGCCTTCCAAGCTGGATGTCGCGAGTTCGAGTCTCGTCTCCCGCTCCAGACTGATTTTTTTATGGAGATTTACCCGAGCAGGTAAAAAGGGAAACTAAAAAGGTACCCAATACAAATCGCCCACGTAGCTCAGTAGGTAGAGCGCTTCCTTGGTAAGGAAGAGGTTCAACGGTTCGATTCCGTTCGTGGGCTCCACTGAAAAACCTGCCGGTCAAATTACGATCGCAACTTGGGTGCGGTCTTTACGCGGGTTGCATTTTCAGACGGAAACCTCGACATGAAATAATATCCTAAAAACCATGGGAGGAAGGAACGATGTCAAAGGCAAAGTTTGAGCGGACCAAGCCGCATGTGAACGTAGGCACGATCGGTCATATCGATCATGGCAAGACGACGTTGACGGCGGCGATCACCAAGCATTTGGGTATGAAGGGGATGGCGGATTTTGTTCCGTTTGATCAGATCGACAAGGCGCCGGAGGAGAAGGAGCGTGGGATCACGATCGCCACGGCGCATGTGGAGTATCGACCGCCAAGCGTCATTATGCGCATGTGGATTGTCCGGGGCATGCGGACTATATCAAGAACATGATCACGGGAGCGGCGCAGATGGACGGAGCGATATTGGTGGTGGGCGCCGATGATGGTCCGATGCCGCAGACGCGCGAGCACATATTGCTGGCGCGTCAGGTGGGGGTGCCGCAGATCGTGGTATTTTTAAACAAGTGCGACATGGTGGATGATGAGGAGTTGATCGAGCTGGTGGAGTTGGAGCTGCGGGAGTTGTTGGACAAGTATGAGTTTCCGGGCGACGACACGCCGATTATCCGGGGCAGTGCGTTAAAGGCGTTGGAGAGCGACGATCCGGATGGCGACGGAGGCCAAGTGCATATTTGAGTTAATGGATGCGATCGATTCGTTTATTCCGGAGCCGCAAGCGCGATATCGACAAGCCGTTTTTGATGCCGATTGAGGATGTATTCAGCATATCGGGACGGGGCACGGTGGTGACGGGCCGCGTGGAGCGCGGGGTGGTCCATGTGGGCGATGATGTAGAGATCGTGGGGATCCGGCCGACGTTTAAGACGGTGTGCACGGGAGTGGAGATGTTTCGCAAGCTGTTGGACGAGGGTCAGGCGGGCGACAACATCGGGGTCTTGCTGCGCGGGACCAAGCGCGATGAAGTGGAGCGCGGTCAGGTGGTGGCGGTACCGGGCTCGATCACGCCGCACACCAAGTTCAAGGCGGAGGTATACGTATTGAGCAAGGAGGAAGGGGGCCGGCACACGCCGTTTTTCAGCGGCTATCGGCCGCAGTTTTATTTTCGCACCACGGATGTGACGGGGATATTGACGTTGCCCGAGGGTGTGGAGATGGTGATGCCCGGCGACAATGTAACGATCGAAGCGCAGTCTGATCACGCCGATTGCCATGGAGAAGGAGCTTCGCTTTGCGGTACGCGAAGGTGGCCGTACGGTGGGCGCAGGGGTCGTCAGCGAAATTATCGAATAAAAGCTAAGGAGTCCTTCAGGTGAGAATAATTGTTACCCTTGCATGCACTGAATGCAAACGCAGAAATTACTCGACAACCAAGAATAAGCGCACGACGCCGGATAAGCTGGAATTTAGCAAATATTGCCGGTTTTGCCGCAAGCATACGCCGCATAAGGAAACAAAATAGGCGATCACACGCGGATCAAGCAGATCGAGGGACGCAGCATTGTCGTAATTCAATACAGGAACTTGCAAACTCGGCTGATCATTGGCAATTGCCAATTGCGAAACCGATGATGCAGGCCAGTAGCTCTAACGGTAGAGCATCGGACTCCAAATCCGGGTGTTGGGGGTTCGAATCCCTCCTGGCCTGCCACACTTTTTGTTGGTGAAGCTCAGAGCCTGAAAACAGGGGATGAAATGGACTTCCTTATGATGTTATGCTCAGAGCTTTCGCCGTTTTAGGAGCACAATGGGACGGATACAACGAAAAAAGGCACCAGGCTCGAGAAAGAAAAAGAAGCGGGGGTTGAAAATCAGACGGTCGCCGGCCTTCAGGATGATAAGGAGAACGCAGTAACAAACTGCATCTTCCGGAGAAACTGCCCTCAGTGTCGCCAAGAAGAAGACGGTTTTCCTGCAAAAAAAGCAACTCCCGGCGGCGACTCCGGCGGCAACGAAACCCCAAGACAATATATTCAGCAAATCGGCCCAATTCTTGCGGGAAGTCAAGGTGGAGCTTAAAAAAGTAACATGGCCGTCCCGCAAACAAACCGTCGGCTCTACTGTAGTGGTTATTGTGCTGGTGATGCTTATTTCCTTATTTCTTGGCGTTGTAGATTTCGGCATATCCAGTTTGATTCGTATAGTTCTTCAATAGCTTGAGGAGAGAGAAGAGTGGCGCTTAAATGGTACATAGTGCATGTATACTCGGGCTTCGAAAACAAGGTTAAAGCGGCTCTGCAAGAGCGAATTGCCGCTTGCCCTCATCCGGAAAAATTCGGCGAAGTTCTGGTGCCCACGGAAGAAATAGTCGAACTGGTTAAAGGGAGGCGCAAGACATCTTCCAGGAAATTTTATCCCGGATACATTCTGGTCAGAATGCAACTCGATGATGAAACCTGGCATATCGTCAATGATACCGCCAAGGTAACCGGATTCTTAGGCGGACGCGAAAAGCCGACACCGCTTTCCGACGAAGAAGCGGATCAAATTTTAAACCGCATGGCCGCCGGCAAATTGAAACCCCAGCCGAAGTATTTTTTCGAATCCGGCGATGAGATTCGGGTCATTGACGGACCATTTACCAATTTCAACGGTACGGTGGAAGAAGTCAATCATGAAAAAGGCAAAATTAAAGTGCTGGTGAGCATCTTCGGCCGCTCTACACCGGTGGAATTGGATTTTGTCCAGGTCCAGAAAATGTAGCCCGAGGGATATCTGGATTTTTATTATCGTTGCCCCGCTAATACGGGAATCGGAATAGGAGAGATAGAGTTAAAATGGCAAAAAAGGTAATGGCGCTGATCAAACTGCAGGTTGAAGCCGGAAAGGCCAATCCATCCCCGCCGATCGGTCCCGCACTGGGACAGCACGGAGTTAATATTATGGACTTCTGCAAGACATTTAATTCCAGGACGGCTCAAGATGAAGGCATGATCATTCCGGTGGTTATAACAGTTTATCAGGATCGATCGTTTACGTTTATCACAAAAACACCGCCGGCTGCCGTTTTGCTGAAAAAGGCGGCTAAAATTGCCAAAGGTGCCGGGGATCCGAAGCGGGATCGGGTCGGCTCGGTGACCCAGCAGCAGCTCGAAGAGATTGCCAAACTGAAAATGGTTGATCTCAATGCGAACGATCTGGCCGCTGCCTGTAAAATAATTGCGGGTACGGCCAGAAGCATGGGGATAGAGATTGGATAAGAATATTAGCACGTTGCGGGTTGCGCGTTTCGTGGCAACGGAGTAAATGCCAGCGCATTACACCAACAACCCGTAACTTGCAACGCGTGACTCGCAACTCGAAACGCGCAACTCGATTCAAGGAGATGATACAGAAGATGCCGAAGCGGGGTAAAAAGATATATCGAAGCGAAAAAAAAGATAGCAACCAACCGGCCAGCGGTTTTGAAGAGGCTGTGAAAAGAGCCCTGGAATCATCTTTTGCCAAATTCGATGAGACCGTTGATGTCGCCGTTCGTCTGGGAGTGGACCCCAGACATGCGGACCAGATGGTGCGGGGAAGCGTGGTCTTGCCGAACGGAACCGGCAAAGAGGTTAAAATTCTCGTATTTGCGAAAGGTGAGAAGGAAAAAGAGGCACTTGATGCCGGCGCCGATTTCGTGGGTAATGATGATCTCGTAGAAAAAATCAAAGAAGGATGGTTTGGTTTTGACAAGGCCATCGCCACCCCCGATATGATGGGCGCCGTCGGAAAAATCGGAAAACTGCTGGGCCCCAGAGGGCTGATGCCCAATGCCAAAACCGGAACCGTTACCTTTGATATTGCCAAGGCGGTTAATGAACTCAAGGCCGGCAAGATCGACTTCAGGGTCGAAAAGGCCGGTATCATTCACGCGCCTATGGGAAAGGTTTCTTTTGGCGTCGAAAAAATCGTTCAGAATGTTGCTGCTTTTGTAGAAACCATCTTACGTCTCAAGCCGGCTTCCAGCAAAGGTACTTACCTGAAAGGTATCGCTCTGTCTACGACCATGGGCCCCGGAGTCAAAATCGACGCTGCTCAAGTCAAGGATTTGGTCAAATAGTTCATTAGCAATATTCTACCATTCGATTCCGCCGGCCAACAGATATCGCAGGAGACGAATCAATTCACTGAAAAATAGCCTCTGCTGCCAATTGGGGTGGAGGTTCAAATCAAAATCATTCTGTCAAAGACCGTAGGTCCACTTTCAATAAGGCTGACAAAGATTGTGTTTAATCGGCATTGCCGGCCTACCAAGACAGAAATGTGATTGCCCTTTGACAATACTTAAGTTCAAGGTCGCCGTCACAGATCAGTTTCGCTGATTTCCTCCGGTTTTTGATCAGACAAGGAAAGGAGGTGACGTTAAAAGTTGAGATTAGATGCCAAGAAAAAAATTGCTGAAGATCTGCATGATCGATTTTCCAGATCCGCAATCATCGTCGTGACCGACTATAAGGGGTTGAATGTTGCCGCGATGAACGATTTGCGCCGCAAGCTAAGAGCAGAAGCAGTCGAATACCGGGTTGTCAAAAACTCTCTGCTGGTGCGGGCGTCGGATGATACCGAGGCGGCTCTCATAAAAAAGTATTTTAAGGGTCCCAGTGCGGTTGCGATCAGCTATGAAGATCCGGTTGCTCCGGCCAAGGTGTTGACTCAGTTTGCCAAAGAAAATGACAAACTTGAGATTAAAGTCGGCGTTCTGAACGGCAAGGTGCTGGATGCCAACGCCATCAAGGCGCTCGCATCCCTGCCTGCCAGAGAGGTGCTCCTGGCGCAGCTTCTTGCGACGATGAACGCGGTTCCGGCTTCTTTTGTGAGAGTGCTGGCTGAAGTTCCCAGAAGTATGCTGAATGTGTTGACAGCGATCAGGGATCAAAAGGAAGCCGCCTGATTTTCTCGGGTCTTACGATCATTCACATAAGATCAAATCAAACAAACAGGTTAAATTGAAAGATTAACTGGAGGATAAAATGGCGCAAGCAGATATCACTAAGGATGATGTTATTGAGTTTATTGCAAACATGTCAGTTCTGGAACTATCCGAACTGGTCAAAGAAATGGAAGAAAAGTTCGGTGTTTCGGCGGCTGCGCCGGTAGCCATGATGGCCGCCGGACCGGCGGCAGGCGCTGGTGCGGAAGCGGAGGAGGAAAAAACCGAGTTTGATGTTATCCTGACCGCGTACGGCGATAAGAAAATTCAGGTCATCAAAGAGGTCAGGGCGATTACCGGACTGGGTCTCAAGGATGCCAAAGACCTCGTTGACGGTGCACCCAAGCCCGTCAAAGAGGGGGTTCCCAAAGATGAGGCTGAAAAGATCAAGGCGCAACTGGAAGAAGCCGGCGCCCAGGTAGAGATCAAATAACTTTCTGTCAGTTGTTGGTTGTCAGTTGCCGGTTGTTCCGCTGCTTGCGGATGCGTTGCAAAATAGCGAATTTGGATCAATGGCTTTTTGCAGGGGCAACTGACCGCCGACAGCTGAAGTGGTAGCTGAATTTAAAGCTTTTTCAGAGATCGTTCGCACTAAAAGATGAAAATCCCGGTCATTAATGTGTCTTCCTTCCGCACCGACGAACTACTGAAAAATAACAACATACAATAATGGGAGATGCCATGTCTGAAAGCCCTTTGGCAATTAAGCGCATACGGAAAAATTTCGGCAAAATTAAAAAGCTCGTCGACATCCCTGATCTAATCGGGATGCAGCGTGAATCATTTCAACGATTTTTGCAGATGGATATCGCGCCGGAAAAAAGGAGAGATATCGGTTTGCAGGCAGTTTTTAAATCCGTATTTCCGATTAAAGATTTTACCGGGAGCGCATCACTTGAGTTTGTCTCCTATCGTTTTGGAGAAGTTAAACACAGCATCGAAGAATGCATTCACCGGGGCATGACCTATGAAATCCCGGTTCGGATTACGGCCCGATTGGTGGTTTATGATGTCGACAGTGAAACCGGGGTTTCCAATATCCGCGATATAAAAGAACAGGAAATTTATTTCGGCACCATACCTTTGATGACCGAGAAGGGCACCTTTATCATCAACGGTACCGAGCGCGTGGTCGTCAGCCAGCTGCATCGTTCATCCGGCGTGTTTTTTGACCACGACAAGGGCAAAACCCATTCAAGCGGCAAAATAATTTACAGCTCGCGGATTATTCCCGTAAGGGGTTCCTGGATCGATATGGAAATCGATCCTAAAGATATTGTCTACATTCGTATCGACCGGCGGCGCAAATTTCCGGTAACGATTCTTTTTAAAGCCTTCGGCTACAGTGTTGAAGATCTGCTGTCCTACTTCTACCGAAAAGAAAAAGTCGTTATCAGCGGCAAGAGATTTTTTAAAGAATTCAATGAAGATTTTTTGAAGGGACGCCGGGCCAGCAAAGATGTCAAAGACCCTGAGACCGGTGAAGTGCTTGTGAAAAAAGGTCGCATTTTTGCCCAGCGGACCATCAAGCGCCTTAAAATCGCCAAAGCGGATTTGATTCCCATCCATTCCGACGAGGTTATCAGCGGGGCGTTTGCCATCAATATTCTGCATCCGGAAACCGGGGAACTTATCGTTAAAGCCAATGAAACGGTCGATGAAGAAAACCTGGCCAAGCTGGCCGAGGCCGGTATCAATGAATTTGAGCTGCTGTTTATCGATGGGTATACCTCCGGCGATTCGATTCGCAAAACGCTGCTGATGGATAAAGTCGAAAACAAAGAAGAAGCGCTGATTGAAATTTATCGACGGCTCAGGCCGGGCAACCCGGCGACGCCGGAAGTGGCCCAGGATTTCATCGACAATTTGTTTTTCAAGAGTACATACTACGATCTTTCGGGCGTGGGGCGCTTGAAGATTAACCAGCGTCTGGGCATCAACAGTGAAATTAACTTAAACATCCTCCGCAAAGAGGATATACTGCTGACCGCCAAGGCGTTGATCGTACTCAGGGATACCCAGGGGGTTGTCGACGACATCGATCACCTCGGCAATCGCAGGGTGCGTGCCGTGGGAGAGCTTTTGGAAAATCAATACCGCATTGGACTGGTCCGCATGGAGCGTGCCATTAAAGAGCGCATGAGCCTGCAGGAGGTAGATGCCCTCATGCCCCATGATCTGGTGAACCCGAAACCGGTATCGGCGGTTGTCAAAGAATTTTTCGGCACCAGTCAATTATCCCAATTTATGGACCAGACCAATCCGCTTTCGGAGACAACCCATAAACGGCGGTTGAGCGCGCTGGGCCCCGGCGGATTAACCCGCGAACGAGCCGGTTTTGAGGTGCGGGATGTGCATCCTTCCCACTATGGACGGATCTGCCCGATCGAAACTCCGGAAGGCCCCAATATTGGACTGATCGTATCTCTCAGCACCTATGCCCGGGTGAATGATTACGGCTTCATTGAAACACCTTACCGGGTCGTCAAAAATGCCAGAATTACCAAAGATGTCCGGTTCATGGATGCCTTCGAAGAAAAAGAGCAGCCCATTGCGCAGGCCAATGCACCGGTCGATGACAAGGGAGAATTCGTCAACCAGCTGGTTACCTCACGGGTTGCCGGAGAATTCGTGATGGTCCCGCGCGAGGAGATTGAACTGATGGATATCTCTCCCAATCAGCTGGTGAGTGTATCTGCATCGCTGATACCGTTTCTGGAAAACGACGACGCCAACCGGGCCCTGATGGGTTCCAACATGCAGCGCCAGGCAGTGCCGCTGCTGATGAATCAGGCACCCCTGGTCGGCACGGGCATAGAGGAGGTCGTGGCCAAGGATTCCGGTGTCGCCATTGTGGCCAAGCGCGATGCAACGGTGGTGGATGTCGATGCTTCGCGCATTGTGCTTAAACATGATCCCTCCGATGATCCCAACGAAAAGGATGTGTCCATCTACAGCCTTTCTAAATTTATCCGGTCCAATCAGAATACCTGCTTCAATCACCGGCCTATCGTAAAAAAAGGTCAGCGGGTTGCCGCCCGGGATATCATTGCCGACGGGCCGGCCACAGAACAAGGTGAGCTGGCACTCGGCAAGAATGTTACCGTAGCCTTTATGCCGTGGGGCGGATACAATTTTGAGGACTCGATCCTTGTCAGCGAAAGCCTGGTCAGGGACGGCGTATACACATCCGTGCATATTGAGGAATTTGAGATTGTGGCCAGGGATACAAAACTTGGCAAAGAGGAAATTACCAGAGATATTCCCAATGTCGGCGAGGAGGCCTTAAGAAATCTGGATGAATCCGGCATAATCCGTTTGGGTGCTGAAGTTAATCCGGGAGACATTCTGGTGGGCAAGATAACGCCCAAGGGAGAAACCCAGCTTTCGCCTGAAGAAAAACTTCTACGGGCCATTTTCGGCGAAAAAGCCGGCGATGTGAAAGATACCTCCTTGAGGGTTCCGCCCGGTGTCCAGGGTATTGTCATTGATGCCAAAGTGTTTTCAAGAAGGGGTATCGAAAAAGATGATCGCGCGCGACTGATAGAAGATGAAGAGATCGCCGCGCTGGAAAAGGATCGCGATGACGAACTCAACGTCGTTGAGGATGTCGTCAGATCCCAGATAGAAAAGCTTTTGGATGGGAAAAAAGCGTTTGCGCCTCTGAAAAAGGGCAAAAAGGTAGTCATTGCAAACGGTGGTATAATAGATGCCAAAGTCCTGGCCAAGATACCGGTCGTCCAACTTGAGGGTCTGGTGTTAAAGGATCCCAAATTGACCCAGCAGGTTCATGAAACCATCGAGCGTTACCGGGATCAATGCGAGCTTTGCCGGCTGGCCTTTGAACAGCAAGTCGGCCGCTACGAAAAAGGCGATGATCTCCCCCCCGGCGTGATTAAACTGGTCAAAGTCTACGTCGCCATGAAGCGCAAATTGTCGGTCGGAGACAAAATGGCCGGTCGCCACGGCAACAAAGGCGTCGTATCCAGAATCCTGCCGATTGAAGATTTGCCGTATTTCGAGGATGGAAGTCCGGTCGACATGGTACTGAATCCCCTGGGAGTGCCGTCCCGTATGAACGTGGGGCAAATTTTGGAAATCCATTTGGGGCGGGCCGCCAAAGTGCTGGGAGACCAGCTGAAACTGCTGTTGGAAGAGCAAAAAATAAAGGCATTGCGCGATAAACTGAAAAAAATATTCACCAAGTCTGATGATAAGAAGGAAATCGGCCAAATGGACGACACCCAGATGACCGAGTTTGCCACTTATTACAAAGACGGCGTCTTCATGGCGACACCGGTTTTTGACGGCGCCAAAGAGAGTGAAATTAAAGAGCTCCTGGTGGAAGCAGGTCTTGACAGTTCCGGGCAGACGACGTTGTTTGACGGCCGCACCGGTCAACCCTTTGATAAGAAGATTACGGTCGGCACCATGTATGTCATGAAACTGCACCATCTGGTCGACGATAAAATTCACGCCCGCTCTATCGGGCCTTATTCACTGGTTACCCAGCAGCCGCTGGGCGGCAAGGCTCAGTTCGGCGGACAGCGGCTCGGCGAAATGGAGGTATGGGCCATGGAAGCTTATGGCGCCGCCTATGCGCTGCAGGAATTTCTAACCGTTAAATCCGACGATATGGCCGGCCGGACCCGTATGTACGAAAAAATCGTCAAGGGTCAAAACGTACTGGAACCCGGCATACCGGAATCTTTCCGGGTTATGACCAAAGAGCTGCAGGCCCTGGGTCTCGATATCGCCCTGCTGGAAGAGGTGGAGCAAAGTTGATGAATTCGTGAGCAACCGAATTTATCCGGTGTCTCGTGTCTGGGGCCTGGCGTTCTGTTCCGATTCAATCGACCTGCTTTCTAGGCTGCTGCTGAACGATGAACACAAACTCCAAAGCACACCCCTAAAATGAACACATTTTACATTTATAAAAACTTTTGGTTTTAAAATATAACCCAAAAAAAAATAGGAAATAACCATGGAAACTCTGTATGATTTCTTTGCAAAACCTACGGATCCGAAACGCTACCAGGCGATTCGCCTGGCATTGGCTTCACCGGAGCAAATTCGAAAATGGTCCCATGGCGAGATTAAAAAACCGGAGACCATCAACTATCGAACTTTTAAACCGGAACGTGATGGTCTTTTCTGTGCAAAGATTTTCGGCCCGACCAAAGACTATGAGTGTAACTGTGGTAAATATAAACGCATGAAACACAGAGGCGTTATCTGTGAGAAGTGCGGTGTCGAAGTCATCCAATCCAAGGTGCGCCGGGAGCGCATGGCCCATATTGAACTGGCGACCCCGGTTTCGCACATCTGGTTTTTAAAGAGTTTGCCCAGCAAGATCGGCAATCTGCTTGACCTTACGCTTAAGAACATGGAAAAAGTGCTGTATTTTGACAGCTATATCGTGCTGGATCCCAAGACCACCCCGTTGAGCCGGGGACAGCTGCTGTCCGATGACAAGTACCAGGAAGCACAGGAAACCTATGGTCCTAATTTTGAAGTCGGCATCGGCGCCGAAGCCGTCAAGGCCATGTTGGAAACCCTCAATCTGGATGAACTCTATAACGAACTGCGCATTGATATTCGCGCGACCGGATCGGTGGCCAAACGGCAAAAACTGGCCAAACGCCTTAAAATTGTCGATGCTTTCCGAAGATCAGGTGTTAATCCGGTCTGGATGATCATGGATGTGATTCCGGTTCTGCCACCGGATCTGCGCCCCCTGGTACCGCTTGAAGGCGGACGTTTTGCCACATCCGATCTTAATGATCTCTATCGTCGGGTCATTAATCGCAACAACCGGCTAAAACGGCTGATTGATTTAAAAGCCCCCGATATTATCGTTCGCAACGAAAAAAGGATGCTGCAGGAGTCGGTCGACGTCCTGTTCGACAACGGCCGGCACGGCCGCGTCATCACCGGAACCAATAAGCGTCCCTTGAAATCCCTCAGTGATACGCTGAAGGGCAAGCAGGGAAGGTTTCGCCAGAATTTGCTGGGTAAACGGGTGGATTATTCAGGACGGACCGTGATTACGGTGGGGCCCGATTTGCGGCTCCACCAGTGCGGCCTGCCGAAACAGATGGCGCTGGAGCTGTTCAAGCCTTTTGTGTACTACCGACTCGAACAAAAAGGACTGGTGTCAACCGTTAAAAGTGCCAAGAAAATGGTCGAACGCGAAATTCCTGAAGTCTGGGACACCCTGGACGAGGTCGTAAAGGAATATCCGGTTTTATTGAATCGCGCGCCCACGCTGCACCGTTTGGGAATCCAGGCCTTTGAACCGATTCTGGTCGAAGGCAAAGCCCTGCAGCTGCACCCCCTTGTCTGTACCGCCTTCAATGCGGATTTTGACGGCGATCAAATGGCAGTGCATGTGCCGTTATCTGTGGAAGCTCAAATTGAAGCCCGGGTGTTGATGTTGTCCAGCAACAACATTCTGTCTCCGGCCAACGGCAGCCCCATTATTGTTCCGAGCCAGGATATCGTGCTGGGGATTTACTACATGACGCGGCACATTGTTGACCCCGAGGGCAAAGAAAATACCTTTGCCAACCCCGAAGAGGTTCGATCCGCCTATGATGCCGGGGCGGTGGGTCTGCATTCGAAAATTAAGCTGCGCATGTACGGCCAGCGTTATGATACCACGGTCGGCCGGGTGCTGCTGTGGGAAATCATTCCCAAGGTTGACATTGTGGAGATGCGCCACCTCCGGGTGGCGGCCGAAGAGGATGCCCGGCAGATTGTGGAGCGGCTCAGCGCCGGAGAGGCATTTGTCGATCTTGTGCGCGAATGTTCCCTGGCGGCCGACAAAGACAACGACGGCCTGCTCGGCAATCTGACCTTCAACGAATTTAAAAGTGTCTTCGGTTGTGATGATGCCGATGTGGAAATGGTCTATTCACTCAAACCCGGCGAGCACAGTATTGCCGCATTGCATGGCGATGCGGGCTATCATCTGTTTGAGGTGCTGGACAAAAAACCGGCGATCCCGTTTGATATCGTCAACCATGTCATGGACAAAAAGATGCTGCGGGAGCTGGTGGATTATGTTTACCGGAATCTGGGTCCCAAAGCCACGGTGATTTTATCCGACCGGTTAAAAGACCTGGGCTATAAATTCTCAACCCAGGGCGGACTTTCGATTTCAATCGATGCGATGATAACTCCCGACGGCAAGCAGGCCATCATAACAGATGCCGAGAATCAGGTGGCTGAAATCAGCCGCCAATATACCGAGGGGCTGATCACCCAGGGTGAAAAATACAATAAAGTGGTCGATATCTGGGCCAAAGCAACCGACGATGTTGCCAACGAGATGATGGAGGCTATGAAGATAGATACGGTTCTGGATAAAGCCGGTAATCCCGTGCTCGATGAAAAGGGAGTTGCGCTTATTGGAGAAAGTTTTAATCCGATATACATGATGGCTGATTCCGGAGCCCGGGGCAGCAAGGACCAAATGCGCCAACTGGCCGGTATGCGAGGCCTGATGGCCAAACCTTCCGGTGAAATCATCGAAACCCCTATCGTGGCCAATTTCCGTGAGGGTCTGTCCGTGCTGCAATATTTTATTTCAACCCACGGAGCCCGCAAAGGTCTGGCCGACACCGCCTTAAAGACCGCCAATTCCGGTTATCTGACCCGCAGGCTGGCGGATGTTGCCCAGGATTGTGTCGTGCTGGAACAAGATTGCGGGACCATGATGGGCGTTGAGGTCGAGCCCCTGATGGAAGGCGGCGAAGTCATTCAACGACTTGGTGAACGGATTTTGGGACGCGTGGCGACTGAAGATATTCTCGATCCCTTCACGGAAGACGTTATCTGCAAAGGTGGACAGGAAATCGACGAACTTCTCGTGCAAAAGATCGAAGAAGCCGGTCTGAATCGACTTAAAATAAGATCGGTATTGACCTGCCGAGCCAAAACCGGCGTGTGCTCTAAATGCTACGGCCGGGATCTGGCCCACGGCAGGCCGGTGGAGGTCGGTCAGGCCGTCGGTATTTTGGCGGCGCAGTCCATCGGTGAGCCCGGTACCCAGTTGACCATGCGGACTTTCCACATTGGTGGTACGGCCAGCCGGCGGGTTGAACAGGCGGATATCCGGGCCAGGGTGGATGGCACGATTAAATTTGTCGACCTGACGGTGGCCACGAATTCTGAAAATCAACACGTGGTCATGAATCGACGCGGGGGCAAGTTTAACATTTTAAGCGATACCGGGCGGGAGTTGGAAAGCTTCCCCGTTATCTACGGCGCCCACCTGCAGGTTAAAGACGGTGATAAGGTGAAATCCGGCGATCTGCTGGCGACCTGGGATCCTTTTACCACCCCGATTATCGCGGAGGTGGATGGAAATGTTAAATTCGGTGACATTGTCATCGGACGGACCATGCAGGAGAAAGTGGATCCGGTTACCGGGAAATCCAGCCATACGATCATCGAATCGAAAAACGCCGACGAACGCCCCCGAATCTCCATTAAAGATATTGAGGGTCGAACCGCAAAACTTCCGACCTCATCCGGTGTGGCCCGTTATATCCTTCCGATCAATGCAATTTTGCTGGTGGAGGAAGGCGATGACGTCAAAGCCGGCGACGTGGTGGCCAAACTGCCCAGGGCAACCACCAAAACCAAGGACATCACCGGTGGTTTGCCGAGAGTAGCGGAGCTGTTTGAAGTGCGCAAGCCCAAGGAGATTTCGGTGCTCAGTGAAATTGACGGGTATGTATCGATTGCCAAAAGCACCAAGAAAGGCAAACAAAAGGTGACGGTGACACCGGTGGATGTCGGCGAAAAGAAAGAGTATTTGATACCCAGGGGTAAACACATAAACGTCTATGAAGGCGATTATGTCAGAGCCGGTGAACCGCTGATCGGCGGCTCCGCCATACCCCAGGACATTCTCAGTATAAAAGGTGAGGTCGCTCTGGCACGATATCTTGTCAATGAAGTCCAGGAGGTCTACCGTCTGCAGGGCGTGCGCATAAACGACAAGCATATCGAGGTCATCGTGCGCCAGATGATGAGACGGGTCAAGGTGACCAGCGTGGGAGATACGGACTTCATCATGGAAGAGCAGGTTGACAAGATAAAATTTGAGGAGGCCAACCGGGCTGCGATTGAAAATGGCGGCAAGCCGGCCGTGGCCGAACCCTTGATTCTCGGAATTACCAAGGCTTCTTTGAGCACCGACAGCTTTATTTCAGCGGCCTCGTTTCAGGAGACCACCAAAGTTCTTACCGATGCCAGCATTGCCGGATCCGTTGATATGCTGAGAGGGCTGAAAGAAAATGTCATCATGGGAAGACTTATTCCGGCCGGAACCGGAATGGGCTTGTACAATGCTGTCGAAGTCGAGGTGGCGCAATCAAGCCGATAAAAAAAACATCTAAAAGTGCAACAAAAGTCTTGACATTACAAGCCTTCATGTATACATATCGACATTTTGCAACCGTCATATTTTAAAGCTACCCAAATCGGAAAAATGAGGAAAAGATGCCGACAATCAACCAGTTAATTAGGAAGGGCCGCAAGCGGATCAAGAAAAAAACCAATACACCGGCCCTCAAGAGGGCGCCCCAGAAAAGAGGGGTGTGCACCCGTGTTTATACATCCACGCCCAAAAAGCCGAATTCCGCCCTGCGCAAAGTTGCGCGCGTTCGACTAACCACCGGTGTTGAAGTTACCGCATATATTCCCGGCATCGGGCATAATTTGCAGGAGCACTCGGTGGTTCTGGTTCGCGGCGGCCGGGTCAAAGACCTGCCGGGCGTGAGGTATCATATCGTCCGGGGAACCCTGGATACGCTGGGGGTTGAAGATCGAAGACAGAGCCGTTCAAAATACGGGGCCAAAAAACCGAAGTAAAAATGGGATGAAAGTTATCCTTTATTCGTTACGGGAGAGCACAATTCCCAATCCAGCAGGTACAGGCAGTGATCGACGGATAACTGATAACCATCAACCGATAATTAATAACTATTAACAAACAGTGGTGAAAGCATGCCGAGAAGAAGAGAAGTACCGGAGCGACCGGTTACCGCCGATCCCAACTACGACAGCAAGCTGGTGTCGAAATTCATCAATTGCGTCATGCGAGACGGCAAAAAAAGTACCGCTCAGTCGCTTCTATACGATGCTTTTGGCATCATGAAAGAAAAATCCAAGGAATCACCGGTCAAGATTTTTGAACAGGCGGTAGACAACGTCCGGCCGTTGATTGAAGTAAAATCCAGACGAGTCGGCGGTTCGACCTATCAAGTTCCCACTGAAATTCGCCCCTCGCGGCGAACCGCGCTGGGGATCCGATGGATTATCGGGTATGCACGCCAACGACCGGAAAAAGGGATGGCCAAAAAACTGGCGGCAGAACTCATGGATGCGGCCAACAATCGCGGCGCATCGGTAAAGAAAAAGGAAGACACCCATAAAATGGCGGAAGCCAACAAGGCATTTGCGCATTTTCGCTGGTAAGTCAAGAAATTGAAGAGGGTCAATTGACAATTAAAGATTGATCCGTGGCGCGGAATGCGACCGCAGATCATCAATGGTCAATGATCAATTCAAAAGGGGAGGAAGGGACGATGTCGAAGGCAAAGTTTGAGCGGACCAAGCCGCATGTGAACGTAGGCACGATCGGTCATATCGATCATGGCAAGACGACGTTAACGGCGGCGATCACCAAGCATTTGGGCATGAAGGGGATGGCGGATTTTGTTCCGTTTGATCAGATCGACAAGGCGCCGGAGGAGAAGGAGCGTGGCATCACGATCGCCACGGCGCATGTGGAGTATCAGACCGCCAAGCGTCATTATGCGCATGTGGACTGTCCGGGGCATGCGGACTATATCAAGAACATGATCACCGGAGCGGCGCAGATGGACGGAGCGATACTGGTGGTGGGCGCCGATGATGGTCCGATGCCGCAGACACGGGAGCACATATTGCTGGCGCGCCAGGTGGGGGTGCCGCAGATCGTGGTATTTTTAAACAAGTGTGACATGGTGGATGATGAGGAGTTGATCGAGCTGGTGGAGCTGGAGTTGCGGGAGTTATTGGACAAGTATGAGTTTCCGGGCGATGACACGCCGATTATCCGGGGCAGTGCGTTAAAGGCGTTGGAGAGTGATGATCCGGATTCGGCGAGAGGCCAAGTGCATATTTGAGTTAATGGATGCGATCGACTCGTTTATTCCGGAGCCGCAGCGCGATATCGACAAGCCGTTTTTGATGCCGATTGAGGATGTATTCAGCATTTCGGGACGGGGCACGGTGGTGACGGGGCGCGTGGAGCGCGGGGTGGTGCATGTGGGCGATGATGTAGAGATAGTGGGGATCCGGCCGACGTTTAAGACGGTGTGCACGGGAGTGGAGATGTTCCGCAAGCTGTTGGATGAGGGTCAGGCGGGCGACAACATCGGGGTCTTGCTGCGCGGCACCAAGCGCGATGAAGTGGAGCGCGGGCAGGTGGTGGCGGTACCGGGCTCGATCACGCCGCACACCAAGTTCAAGGCGGAGGTGTATGTATTGAGCAAGGAGGAAGGGGGTCGACACACGCCGTTTTTCAGCGGCTATCGGCCGCAGTTTTATTTTCGCACGACGGATGTAACGGGGATATTGACGTTGCCCGAGGGTGTGGAGATGGTGATGCCCGGCGACAACGTAACGATCGAGGCGCAGTTGATAACGCCGATTGCCATGGAGAAGGAAGTTCGCTTTGCGGTACGCGAGGGTGGTCGTACGGTGGGCGCAGGGGTCGTCAGTGAAATTATCGAATAAAAGGAAAGAGTTAAGGTAATGATAACGAATACCAAGATCAGGATCCGGCTCAAGGCTTACGATCACAAGCTGTTGGATCAGTCTGCTACGGATATTGTTGATACAGCGACAAAGACCGGCGCCAAGGTGGTGGGACCGATTCCCTTGCCGACACGGATCAATAAGTATTGTGTGCTGCGTTCGCCTCACATTGATAAAAAATCACGTGAGCAATTTGAAATGCGAACACACAAAAGACTTTTAGATATCCTTGAGCCCACGCAACAGACAGTAGATGCGTTGATGAAGCTGGATCTTTCGCCGGGGGTCGATGTCGAGATAAAGCTTTAGTTTGCCATCCTCCATTTAGGGGTTTGAGGGGTTGGGGGGTATGACAATTGATGATTTTCGAACCCCTAAATTCTTGGTTCCCGTCAAGACTGAGCAATCATACCTGCTAATAACTGAGGCGATTAGAAAGATAATGCCTGTTCACAAGGGATGTGTTTGGCTATGAGTAGAGGACTTTTAGGAAAAAAATTGGGGATGACGGGGGTGTTCACCCCGCAAGGACGATATATCCCGGCTACGGTTATTGAAGCCGGCCCGTGTGTGGTCACCCAGATCAAAACCAAGGCTGCGGACGGTTATGATGCGCTGCAACTGGGATTTGGCGCCAAAAAGACAGAACGGGTGAACAAACCGCTGCAGGGCCATTTTAAAAAGAGCGGTGAACGATGCTTTGAATATGTGAAGGAATTTGCGGTTGAAAATCCTGCTGATTTCAATGTTGGTCAGGAAATCACCGTTGAAATGTTCAAGGTAGGCGAGAGAGTCGATGTCGCGGGGAAAACAAAGGGACGCGGTTTCGCCGGCGCCATCAAGCGCCATGGTTTTCATCGCGGTCCCATGACCCATGGCAGCAAGAATGTTCGTCCGCCGGGATCCATCGGTTCGAGCGCCTGGCCCAGCAGAGTGGTCAAAGGCAAGAAAATGCCGGGTCATTTCGGTGATGATCGCAGGACGATTCGCAATCTTGAGATCATCGACATCCGCTCCGACGACAATTTGATTTTGGTAAAAGGGGCGGTTCCCGGAGCCGAACGCGGCCTGGTGACTGTTAATAAACTCAAATTCAAACGAGATTAAATGATCCGGTGACATGGATTGACAAGGTGAATGAGGAAAGATATGCCGGTCTTAGATGTCCAAAATGTAGAAGGCAAAAAAATCTCCCAGGTGGAGCTTGCGGATGATGTTTTCGGTGTGCCGGTTAAAGCCAACGTCCTGCATCAGGTCGTCACCATGCAGTTGGCCAACCGACGAGCAGGTACCGCCGCTGTCAAGCATCGCGGCGATGTAAAGGGCAGCACGAGAAAGCTTTACCGCCAGAAAGGAACGGGCCGTGCACGCCGGGGAGACATAAAGTCCCCTCTGTTGCGGGGCGGCGGTGTTGTATTCGGACCTGATGGAAGAAATTATACCCAAAAAGTTCCCAAGAAGGTCAGAAAGCTGGCACTGAAGATGGCGTTGAGCAGCAAGTTGAATGAAAATGAGGTGATGGTGCTGGACCGGTTTGAACTGGAAAAAATTAAAACCGGCGCCTTCGTCGATGTCCTGAAACAGTTGAAGCTTGAAAATGCTCTGTTTATAACCGAAAAAAAGAATGAGAACTTGGAACTTTCATCCCGCAACGTGCCGGACGTGAAAGTACTCAGAAGCGAAGGCTTGAATGTCTACGACATTCTTAAATACCGGACATTGGTTCTGCTGGAGCCTGCGGTAAAGAATATTGAGGGGAGACTGCGCGCATGACTGCACATGAGATTATCATAAGACCCCTGATCACCGAAAAAACCAGTATCCAAAAGGAAATGTTCAATCAGGTGAGTTTCGAGGTCGATCGGCGGGCCAATCGGATTGAAATCAAGCGGGCGATTGAGACTATTTTCAAGGTCAGGGTTGCCGACATAAAAACGATGCAGATGATGGGTAAAACCAAACGCCGGGGACGGACCCTCGGCAAACGGCGTGACTGGAAAAAAGCGATTGTTAAATTGACGCCCGGGGCAAAAATTGAATTTTTTGAAGGGGTCTAGAAATAAGGCTGGGAGAATATAATGGCAATTAGAAAAGTGAAACCGACATCTCCGGGAAGACGCTTTCAAGCTTACTCCTCGTTTGAAGAGGTCACGAAATCCACGCCCGAAAAGCAGCTTTTGAAAGTGCTTAAGAAATCGGGCGGCCGCAATGTTTACGGCCGCATAACCTGCAGGCATCGCGGCGGAGGCAGCAAACGGCACTACCGGATCATCGACTTTAAACGTGATAAAATCGGTATTCCCGCCAAAGTTGCTGCGATCGAATATGATCCCAACCGTTCGTGCAGAATTGCATTGCTGCATTATGTCGACGGTGAAAAGCGCTATATCCTGGCTCCGCTGAACCTGGCAGTCAACGATATCGTCCAGTCCGGTCCTGAGGCTGATATCAAGCCGGGCAATTCGCTGCCTTTGAGCAACATACCGTTGGGTACCCAGATCCACAACATTGAACTGCGTCCCGGAAAAGGCGGCCAGATTGTAAGGAGTGCCGGAACGTTCGCTCAGTTAATGGCCAAAGAAGATCGGTATGCATTGATTAAATTGCCGTCCGGTGAGGTGCGCATGGTTTTAATGAATTGCAAAGCCACCATCGGGCAGCTGGGCAATGTGGCCCACGAGAACATCGACCTTGGCAAGGCCGGGCGCAAACGGTGGCTGGGAAGAAGACCGAAGGTCAGAGGTGTTGCGATGAATCCGGTTGACCATCCCATGGGAGGTGGCGAAGGACGTTCTTCCGGCGGTCGCCATCCCTGCAGTCCGTGGGGGATGCCTACCAAAGGCTACAAAACCCGCAAAAATAAGACCAGCGATCGTCTGATCGTTAAAAGGCGCACTAAGAAATAGTTTATAACCACTCAGGGTTCAGAGGTTTAAGATTCGTCTCCTTATCCTGATACCTGATCCGCTTTAACTAATAACCAGTAACGAATAACTATCAAACAGTCCGTGAGGGTATTTATGCCGCGCTCGTTAAAAAAAGGTCCATACATTGAACAGAAGCTGTTGAATAAGGTGCTGGTGGCCCAGGAGACTCGCAGCAGCAGGGTCATCCGAACATGGTCAAGGCGTTCAACAATTGTTCCGGAAATGGTTGGTATTACCCTGGCCGTTCATAACGGCCGTAAATTTGTGCCGGTATTTATATCGGAAAATATGGTTGGCCACAAATTGGGAGAATTTTCGCCTACTCGAACCTTTTACGGGCACGCGGGTGATAAGAAGTCCAAGCTAAAGCGGTAAACCGCAACACTCTGGAAAAAGGAAAACGACGATGGAAGTTAGAGCCGTCTCAAAATACGTTCGCATTTCGCCGCTTAAGGTACATAAACTGGTTGGTGCAATTAAAGGCAAACCGGTCGAAAGCGGGCTGCAGATACTTAAGTTCCTGCCTCAAAAAGCGGCGGGTATTTTGGAAAAGACCATTCGTTCAGCCGTTGCCAATGCAGATCAAAATGCCGATATCGATATCGATTTGCTGGTTATACGCAATATAACAGCCGACCAGGGGCCGACCCTGAAACGTTGGCGGGCGCGAGCACGGGGCAGGGGTACGCGCATTTTGAAAAGAACCAGTCATATTACCGTTATTTTAGCAGAAGAAACGGCGTTAGCATAAAGGAGGTCAAGGTTGGGCCAAAAAGTAAATCCGATCGGATTAAGATTAGGCATCGTAAAAACGTGGGAATCACGCTGGTTTGGAGGAAAGAAATATGCCGAATATATTCTGGAAGATCACAAACTTCGCAAATTTATCAAGCAAAAACTCTTTCATGCCGGTGTTTCACGGATCGAAATCGAGCGATCGTCCAAGCGTGTCCGGCTGCGCATCTATACTTCCAGACCAGGAATCGTGATCGGAAAAAAGGGGGCCGAGATATCGCAGCTTAAAAAAGAGCTCGAGAAAATGACCGTCCATGAAGTTCTCATCGACATCCAGGAAGTCAGGAAGCCGGAGATAGAGGCCCAACTCGTAGCAGAAAATGTCGCCCTGCAGATTGAACGAAGAGTCGCCTTCCGTCGCGCTATGAAGCGCGGTGTTTCCTCTGCCATGCGTTTTGGTGCGTTGGGGGTGAAGATCATCTGTGCCGGACGCTTGGGGGGCGCTGAGATGGCCCGCACCGAATGGTATCGGGAAGGACGTGTGCCCTTGCACACGCTGCGTGCCGATATAGATTACGGTTTTATCGAGGCCCGCACCACCTATGGGATCATTGGTGTTAAAGTGTTCATTTTTAAAGGAGAAATCCTGAAAAAAGATCAGCTCCAGGTCGAGCCCGCTTAGGGCACTGTAGCAATCGCTCGACGGACTTTTTTATCTTGAAATTTTAAACCTGTAACAATTGATTTTCGACGCATGTTTTGCAGGGCCGGTTCGGTTCTCACAAAGCTGAATTTTAACAGGTAATACGCCTTGCACCGCATGCCCCAGGAGTTAGTACTATGCTGAGCCCCAAAAAAGTAAAATTTCGCAAACAGCAAAAGGGCCGAATGCGCGGTGTCGCGCTGCGTGGCTGTACCCTGAATTTCGGCGAATACGGTTTGCAGGCTACCGAATGCGGGAAAGTCAGTGCCAAGCAAATTGAGGCCGCCCGTATTGCGATGACCCGCCATGTGAAAAGGGGGGGGCGAATTTGGATTCGTATTTTCCCTGATAAACCGTTTACCAAGAAACCCGCTGAAGTCAGGATGGGTAAGGGTAAAGGCCCGGTGGAGGGATGGGAGGCTGTCATTCGTCCCGGCCGAATTCTTTATGAGATGCAGGGAGTTTCCAAGGAAATGGCCAAAGAAGCTCTGCGGCTTGCTGCCCATAAGCTCGCGGTAAGAACGAAATTCGTCGAGAGGAGCGAAGCCTTATGAAAGCCAGTGAGATCAGAGACATGAACCTGGACGAGATGCATCGCAAGGTTTCTGATTTAAAAGAGGAGTTGTTTAATTTGCGATTTCAGCATGAAATCGGCCAGCTGGAAAATCCTCAGCGGATGAAACAGGCCAAACGAGATATTGCCAGGCTGAAAACGATTATCAAAGAAGCTAGCATCAAGGAAAAGGAAGATAACAGATAGTGGCTGCCATGAAACAACGAGGAATGAAAAGAGAGTTGGTCGGGACGGTCGTCAGCAATAAGGCGGACAAAACGGCAACCGTACTGGTAGAGCGATTGGTTAAACATCAGATGTATCAAAAATTTGTAAGAAGACGCGCCAAGTTCACCGCTCATGACGCTCGCAATGATTGTCAGATAGGTGACAAGGTGCTGATTTCGGAGTCTCGCCCGCTGAGTAAAACAAAAAGGTGGCGGGTGGTCAGAATCGTTGAAAAGGCTGTTTGATTATAAAGGGAAAAAAAGAAAATGATTCAGGCAGAAACACGACTAACCGTGGCTGACAATTCAGGAGCCAAGGTGCTCTATTGCATCAAAGTGCTGGGCGGCTCCCGCAGGCGGTATGCATCCGTCGGAGACATTATCGTCGTATCAGTTAAAGAAGCCATTCCGAATGCCAAAGTCAAAAAGGGAGATGTTTTAAAGGCCGTGATTGTGCGAACCAAAAAGGAGATCAGACGACCGGATGGTTCCTTCATTCGATTTGACGATAATTCGGCCGTATTAATCAATGCTTCCAGAGAGCCCATCGGAACCCGCATCTTCGGTCCCGTAGCCCGGGAGCTGCGCGCTAAAAGATTCATGAAAATTATTTCCTTGGCACCGGAAGTGCTTTAAATTTTAGTTATTGGTTATTGGTTATTTGTTATTCAGCGGCGGAATTTAATCGACTTGGCAGATAAATGCAGAGCTATGAAGCATAAAAGCAGATTCCACTCCTTTGCTGCTAATAACAAGTAACTAATAACAGCTATTCGTTGGAGAAAATGGCTTATGAAGGCAAGTAAAATCAATATAAAAAAAGACGATAAGATCAAAGTTATTGCCGGCAAGGACAAAGGCAAAATCGGGAAAGTATTGAAGGTCAATCGCAAAACAAATCGCCTCCTTGTCGAGAAGATAAATATTGTCAAGCGTCACACCAGACCGTCGCAGAGTAACAGACAGGGCGGAATCGTCGAAAAAGAGATGCCGATCCAATGGTCCAATGTCATGGTGATGTGCAACAAATGTGTTACGCCTGCACGTGTCAAGATGCAGCGCCTGGAGGATGGGAATAAAGTCCGCGTTTGTGCAAAATGCGGTGAAACGCTGGACACCTAGTATCGTTTGCCGGAGGATCATAATGTCACAGTTGCAAGAGTTTTACGAAAAAGAAGCTGTACCGGAGCTGATCAAGGCTTTTAATTATAAAAATGCCATGCAAGTGCCCAGGCTTGAAAAGATTGTTCTCAATATGGGGCTGGGCGATGCGATTCAAAATATTAAACTGCTGGATTCGGCTGCCGCGGAGCTCAAAATTATAGCCGGCCAGCAGCCGGTAATTACGCGTGCCAAGAAATCGATTGCCGCCTTCAAGCTGCGTGAGGGAATGCCTATCGGTTGCATGGTTACTTTAAGACGCATTCGGATGTATGACTTTTTTTACAAATTGGTGAATATCGCTCTGCCTCGAGTCCGCGATTTCAGGGGAATTTCAAGAAAGGCGTTTGATGGCCGCGGCAATTATTCCCTGGGGGTCAGAGAACATATTATATTCCCCGAAATTGATTACGATAAAATCGACATCGTCAAGGGCCTAAACATTTGTGTCGTGACCAGTGCTAAAACCGACGATGAGGGCCGGGAACTTCTGCGGCTGTTAGGCATGCCGTTTAAAAATTGAGGTTCAGAGGTTCAGAGGTTCAGGGTTCAGCGCCGCCGCCGGCCGCCGGAGTCCAAGCGCCTTGGAGGGCGGCCAGTTTGATCGAAGAGGAAACTTCTTGCATGAAGTTTCATACAAAGGCTTTAAATAAAAATTGAACTGCTATCCAAATAACCTTGAACGCAGAAACCTGAACCATGGAACCATCATTTATTAGGAGGATGTTTTGGCAAAAAAAGCGCTTAGAAACAAAGCGGTGCAAAAACCAAAGTTTAAAGTCAGATCTTATAATAGATGTCCGATTTGTGGCCGACCGCGGGCTTTTTTGAGAAAGTTCGGCGTTTGTCGGATTTGCTTTCGCGTATTTGCATCCGAGGGCAAACTGCCCGGCGTGGTGAAATCAAGCTGGTAACCAGTGACCAGAAGCCGGAAACCAGGAGCCGAAAAAAAGATTAACAGGAGAAAACAATGGCGATTAGTGATCCAATAGCTGACATGTTAACCCGCATCCGCAATGCGGCCAAGGCAAAATTTAACAGCGTAGATATCCCTGGTTCGACTTTAAAAATCGAGGTGGCAAAAATATTGAAAAGTGAAGGATACATCCGGAACTATAAATTCCTCAAAGACGGCAAACAGGGTATTCTACGCGTTTACCTCAAATATGGCGCGGGCCAATCCAATGTGATTTACGGGCTCAAACGTATCAGCAAGCCCAGCAGGCGGATTTATCTGAGATGCAAGGAGATAAAGCCGGTGTACAACGGCATGGGGATTGCGATTTTATCGACTTCCAGGGGAGTCATGACGGATAAAAAGGCCCGGCAGGAAAAAGTCGGCGGTGAAGTACTCTGCCAGGTCTGGTAGCATTTAGGGGGAGTAGCATATGTCTCGAGTAGGCAAAAAACCGATAACAATACCCGGTAAAACCAAAATAACTTATAGCGACAAGTTGCTGGTCGTCGAAGGTGACAAGGGCAAGCTGAGCCACACCGTTCATCCGGCCATCGATTTAGCTATTGAAGATGGCGTCTTGAATGTGACCCTGGATACCGAAGGTCGGAACAGCCGGGCTTTGCAGGGGCTTACGCGCAGTCTGGTGGCCAATATGATTGTCGGTGTGAGTCAGGGGTTTGAACGCAGGCTGGAAATAAACGGCATCGGTTATCGTGCCGAAGTCAGCGGCAGGCAAATAATTCTGCACGTCGGGTATTCAAATCCCGTTGCTTTCGACCTGCCGGATGGAATAACGGCCACCGTTGAAAAAAACAACAATATCAAGCTGTTCGGCATCGACAAACAAAAAGTCGGTCTTGCAGCAGCTGCAATTCGAAGAATTCGGCCGCCTGAACCTTACAAAGGCAAAGGCATCAAGTATGCCGAGGAACATATTCAAAGAAAAGCCGGCAAGACCGGCACCAAGTAGAATGAATAATGCAAATTGAATATTGAATATTGAATAATTATGGAATGCTTCCAAACTAAATCTATCAAGAACCGCCAAGCGAAGCGGCATCCACAATTAGTCAATTGTCATTAGTCATTTGACATTTCCAAGAGGAAAACATTATGGGGTCTATGAACATTCGACAACAGGCTCGTTTGAAGAGACAGAAAAGAATCAGAAAAAAAATTCAGGGGACGGCTCAGCGACCAAGGCTCAGTGTATTCCGCAGCGCACGACACACCTATGCGCAAATCATTAGATGATTCGCAGGGCCGTACGCTGATGGCGGCATCTACCGTTGGATCTAAAGCCAAAGATGCGCCTGAATTCGAAAACAAGGTTGCAGCGGCAAAACTTGTCGGTAAACTTATCGGCCAACGAGCGCTTGATAAAGGGATTAAGCAGGTAGTGTTTGATCGTAACGGGTTTTTATATCATGGGCGAATAAAGTCTCTCTCAGAAGGTGCCCGCGAAGCCGGGCTGGTTTTTTAATCGCGTATTTTTGATATTTCTTTTACTTATTTTTCGAGCGAAGGAGGCAGGATCTTGTCAAAACAGGATTCAGATGAATTTCAGTTAATCGACAAAGTGGTTCATATCAATCGGGTGGCCAAAGTCGTTAAAGGCGGCCGCCGATTCAGTTTCAGCGCCATCGTTGTCGTCGGGGACGGCGATGGTTCTGTTGGCTTCGGTCTGGGCAAAGCCGGTGAGGTGCCGGAAGCCATACGCAAAGGGGTTGAGAAAGCCAAAAAAAGCATGGTTAGCGTACCGCTCATTGAAGGTACCATCCCTTATGAGGTGGTTGGTAAATTCGGTGCTGGACGGGTCATGCTGAAGCCTGCTGCCCAGGGCACCGGTGTGATCGCCGGCGGCGCGGTACGGGCCGTTCTCGAGGCTGTCGGTGTGCAGAATATTCTGACCAAATGCCTGGGATCGCACAACCCGCATAATCTGGTAAAGGCAACCATCGAGGGACTTCAGCAATTGAAAGCCGCGCGCAGGTCGCCTCCAGACGCGGCATCGGTGTTGAGGATTTGTAGAGCGGTCACTGGCGATCAGCGACTTTTTGCAATGCGCATGTTGCCGGCGGGCACTTAGCTCGCCGGATAGTGAAGTCGTCAAACAGACAACGGCAGATTGGGGAAAACCTGCAGCTCAGTTTTCTGATGGCTTTAGCTGCCAAAAGACGTTGGGCCAAGGGCCCCAAACCAATACCCGGCGAAGAAGGAAAGGTATAATACTCAGATGGCAGGAATGTTAAAAGTTACACTTGTAAAAAGTATGATCGGTCGGCCCGAAAAGCATCGTAAAGTTTTAAGAGGAATGGGATTGACCAAGCTCAATCGAACCGTTGAACTGCAGGACACGCCTCCATTCGGGGGATGATCAATGCCGTTTCTCATTTGGTAAAAGCTGAGGAGAAAATAAATGAAGCTAAATGAATTATCACCGGCCAGGGGATCGCGCAAAGCTCCAAAACGTCTCGGCCGCGGCGTAGGATCCGGCCGCGGTAAGACCGCCGGTCGCGGCACCAAGGGATTGAATTCCCGCTCCGGCGGAGGTGTCCGTCCCGGCTATGAAGGCGGTCAGATGCCGTTGCAGCGCCGTCTGCCCAAGCGTGGATTCACCAATAAATTCAAGAAAAATATCGTGGTAATTAATATCCGGGATCTGGCAAAATTTGACAAGGGCAGTGTGGTGGACGCGGCGGCGCTGCTCAGGCGGGACTGGTCAAGGGCAAAAGAGACGGCAGTCAAGCTTCTGGGACATGGCGAAATCAAAATTCGCCTTGGATGTAAAAGTCAACTCAGCCAGCCAGAGTGCCAGGGAAAAAATTGAAGCAGCTGGCGGCAAGCGTAGAGGTATTATAATGATCGGCAGCGGGTTCCAAAACATATTCAAAATACCCGAACTGAAAAAAAGAATTTTTTTCACGATGGCGCTTCTCGTTGTCTATCGTATCGGCGTGCATGTGCCGGTGCCGGGTATCGACAGCATCGCGCTGGCTTCATTTTTCAAACAGGCTGAAGGGACCATCTTCGGAATTTTTAATATGTTTTCCGGGGGCGCTTTCCAAAAGCTTTCCGTGTTTGCCCTTGGCATTATGCCTTACATCAGTGCCTCGATTATCCTGCAGCTTCTGACGGTCGTAATTCCGCATCTCGAGCAGTTGAAAAAAGAAGGTGAACAGGGGCGCAAAAAGATCACCCAGTATACCCGTTACGGTACGGTGATCTTGAGCATTATTCAGGGATTCGGTATCAGTGTCGGTCTTGAAAGCATGACCTCACCCGGCGGTGCCCCCGTTGTCATGTTGCCGGGATGGGGATTCCGGTTGATGACCGTTATTACCCTGACTGCCGGTACGGCCTTTATCATGTGGCTGGGCGAGCAGATCACCGAACGGGGCGTCGGCAACGGCATATCTTTGATTATATTTGCCGGAATCGTCTGCCGACTGCCGGCGGCAAGCTTCAATACCGGGCGTCTGTTATCGACCGGGGAGATGGGAATATTTGCGATATTAATTTTAGTCGTGTTAATGGTCGCAGTTGTCGCGTTTATCATTTTTGTCGAACAGGGACAGCGCCGCATCCCGGTGCAATATGCCAAACGGGTGGTCGGACGCAGAATGTATGGCGGCCAGAGCACCCACCTTCCGTTGAAAATAAATACTTCCGGTGTCATTCCGCCGATTTTTGCTTCTTCAATTATTATGTTTCCGGCAACCATCGGCAGCTTTGTTAAAATAAGCTGGATTCAAAATATCACTGGTGCCATGCGGCCCGGCAATGTTGTTTACGAGCTGCTGTTTGTCGGATTTATATTTTTCTTTTGCTATTTTTACACTGCCGTCACCTTTAACCCGGTTGACGTCGCCGACAACATGAAAAAAGCGGGCGGGTATATTCCGGGTATCCGTCCGGGCAAGCGCACGGCAGATTATATCGATAAGGTGTTGACACGCATTACCCTGGGCGGTGCAATTTATGTTTCAGCAGTTTGCGTGCTCCCTTCGATTCTGATCACGAGATTCAACGTACCGTTTTATTTCGGCGGCACAGCCCTTTTGATCGTCGTTGGCGTGGCTATTGATACGGTAGCCCAGATGGAATCTCATATGTTGAGCCGGCATTATGAGGGTTTCTTAAAAAAGAGCGGTAGTAAAATGAAAGGGCGATATTAGCTATGGCGAAAGAAGAGGCCATTAAAGTGGAAGGCGTTGTGCTTGAGACTTTGCCGAATGCGATGTTTAAGGTAGAGCTGGAGAACAAGCACCAGGTGCTGGCGCATATCTCCGGCAAGATGCGCATGCACTTTATTAAAATTCTGCCAGGTGATAAAGTGACGGTTGAATTGTCACCCTATGATCTTTCGCGCGGCCGAATAACCTACCGGTCAAAGTAAGGAAATTGAAGATTGAATAATGAAAATTGAATATTTGAGGTTTTCAATCTTCAATTATCAGGTGTTGTTGGCGGGACAAATTAAATTTTAACAAGCGACGGGATTATTTGATCCTTTTGAGAATATGGCACAAAATATAATAACGACAGCATTCCACAAATATTCAATATTCAATTTTCAATAAAATAGGAGTTTTAAATGAAAGTCAGAGCATCGACCAAGAAGATTTGCCCCAAATGCAAGATCGTCAAAAGAAAAGGGGTCGTGCGGGTAATTTGCGAGAACAAGCGACACAAACAGAGACAGGGATAAAGGAGGTTACGTTTTGGCAAGAATTGCAGGGGTTGATTTACCCAGGAAAAAACGGATTGAAATTGGTCTGACCTATATATATGGGATCGGCAGAACGGCATCCCAGAATATACTTAGCCAGCTTCACATCGATCCTGAAACCAAAACCGATGATTTGACCGAAGAGCAGATTAACAATATCCGCAAGGCCATTGATAGCAACTATAAAGTGGAAGGTGAGCTCCGTACGGAGGTCTCATTGAACATTAAACGGTTGATGGATCTCGGCAGCTATCGGGGGCTTCGTCATCGGAAGGGGTTGCCGGCCAGAGGTCAGCGCACAAGCACCAATGCCCGCACCCGTAAGGGACCCAAACGGGCCGCAGTAAAGAAGAAGGGTGCCGCTACGAAGAAGAAGTAGCTTCTGGTGATTTCGGATTTAGGAATTCGGATTGCGGATTATTTGAAGGAAGAATATCGTTTTTATAACCTGTCATCTTTAAAAAAATGGTGACTGCCCAAACTATAGATTTATTGCAGGGAAAATTCATGGCTAAAAAAACGCGGATTAAAAAAAAGGTAAAAAAGAACGTCTCCAATGGTGTGGTTCATATTCAATCGACATTTAACAACACGATTGTGACGATAACCGATTCGGTGGGAAATGTTGTTTCCTGGTCAAGTGCCGGTGCTCAGGGATTCAAGGGATCACGCAAAAGCACCCCCTTTGCTGCTCAGATGGCAGCTCAGGACGCTGCTAAAAAGGCCATGGAACATGGAATGAGAACTGTGGAAGTTTATGTCAAAGGACCCGGCCCCGGGAGGGAATCTGCTCTGCGAGCCCTTCAGACCACCGGGTTCAACGTTGTGACCATCAAAGATGTGACTCCCATTCCTCACAATGGTTGTCGTCCACCGAAACGACGCAGGGTTTAATAGTTAATTGTTATTTGTTAAGGGTTATTCGAATAACCAATAACAAATAGCTGATAACTTCAGTAATACAGGGAGGAAAAATTTGGCACGATATACAGATTCCGTTTGTCGGCATTGCCGACGGGAAAATCTAAAACTCTTTCTTAAGGGCGATCGCTGTTATTCGGATAAGTGTGCCTTTGATCGTCGGGGATATCCGCCGGGAGAGCATGGCGAGCGCCGCAGCCGAAAACTGTCGGACTACGGTATCCAGCTGCGTGAGAAGCAAAAAGTAAAGCGGATGTACGGTCTTTCTGAAAAGCAATTTCATTTGTTTTTTGAACGGGCGGATCGTCAGAAAGGCATCACCGGCACCAATCTGCTTGTCTTGCTGGAGCGTCGTCTGGACAACGTCGTCTATCGGTTGGGTTTTGCCAACTCGCGGGCCCAGGCCCGGCAATATGTTCTCCATAAGCACTTTTTGATTAACGGAAAACGGGTCAACATTCCGTCTTTTCTGGTCAAAATCGGCGATACTGTCGAGGTGCGCGAAAAAAGCAAAAAGATACAGTCGCTGCAGGACTCAATGGATGCGGTGGTTCGCAGAGGTGTTCCCCAATGGCTTGATCTCGAAAAAGATGCCATGAAAGGCAACATAAAGGGATTTCCGGTGCGTGAAGATCTCACCATGCCGATGCAGGAACAGCTCATCGTTGAGCTTTACTCCAAATAATATTTACCAACTCGTTTTTATCGGGTTGTCGTTAGCGGGTTATGGGATTCCAGGTTCAGAGGTTCAAGGATCGACGTCGAAGAATGGCCGACGGTTTCTGAGGAGTGAGGGCCAAACGCCGGAAAGTTGAACCTGATGCCGCCTGTCGTTTTTGCTACCGGGGCCTGAGTGACCGCAGATTGCGGTCGAAAAATCAAAACCTGAAATAGTCAGGAGATTAAAAATGCCGTCAGAGGACCTTATGTACATGAACTGGCAAGAAATGATGATGCCAGAAAAAGTTCAGGTTACCAGCAATCCATCCTATGGGAAATTTGTTTGTGAACCACTTGAAAGAGGCTTTGGGATTACAATTGGCAACTCGCTGAGAAGAATCATTCTTTCTTCTTTGTATGGTGCCGCCATTGTGTCGGTAAAATTTGATGCAGTGATGCATGAATTTAGTGCTATCCCAGGCATTCTGGAAGACGTTTCCGAGATTATTTTGAATTTAAAAGAAGTGCGATTCAAGGTTGCCGATCCGGAACCCAAGATGGTGCACATTGATACAAGCGGTGAAAAAGAAGTCATGGCCGGCGATATTATCAGCGACGACGGCAGATGCGAAGTGCTCAACCCCAAGCAGCATATCGCCACGCTTTCCGATCAAGCGGTTCTCAAAATGGAGATGAAAGTTCAGATCGGCAAAGGCTATTCGCTGGCTGAAGCCAACAAGGATGAGGATGCACCGGCAGGAACCATACCGATTGATTCCGTTTTCTCACCGATCAAGCGCGTTAACTTCACGGTTGGAAACGCCCGGGTTGGCCAGCGCACCGACTATGATAAACTTACTCTGGAAATCTGGACGGACGGCAGTATTGTGCCGGAGGATGCGGTGGCCTATTCGGCCAAAATTTTAAAAGAGCAGATGTCAATGTTTATCAACTTTGATGAAAAGGCTGAACCCAAGCAGCCCAAAAAGGCCGAAGACCGGGAGTCACCGGACTTTAATGAAAACCTTTACCGCAGTGTTGAAGAGCTTGAGCTTTCCGTCCGCAGTGCGAATTGCTTGAAAAATGCAGATATTAACAAAATTTATCAACTGGTCAGCAAAACTGAAGCGGAAATGTTGAAAACAAAAAATTTTGGCCGAAAATCACTGAATGAGATCAAAGAAGTATTATCTGAAATGGGCCTTTCGCTTGGGATGAAGCTTGAAGGGTTTACGCCGTCCGAGGAAGAAACTGAAGAAGGAGAGTAGGCAGCGCTATGAGACATCGTAAAGCCGGAATAAAACTGAATCGAACCACTAGTCATCGCAATGCCATGTTCAGAAACATGGTGACTTCATTGCTTAAATATGATCGTATCCAGACCACCGAGACCAAAGCTAAAGAACTCAGGCGCTGGGCGGATTACTTGGTTACATTGGCCAAGCGGGGTGACTTGCACGCCAGGCGTCAGGCCCTTGCCATTGTGAGAGAAAAAGAGGTTGTGCACAAATTATTTGAAAATGCTGCCGAGCGGTTTGGTGCAATTGCCGGCGGCTATACCCGAGTCGTTAAACTGGGAAGGCGGCCGGGCGATGCCGCGCCGGTATCGCTGATTGAACTGGTGGTGTCGCAGGACACCCCAACGAAGAAAACCAAAAAGAAAAAAACTAAAGCCAAGGCGGCACCCCCGAAAGCGGCCGATGATAAAAAAGCCGCGGCCGAGGAGAAGACGGAAAAAGGCGAGGACCAGAAGCCGGCAAAAACCGCCAAAGCAAAAGGTGCTGCGGCTGGAAAAGCGGCCAAGTCCGGAGTGAAGACCCAGAAGACGGCTAAGGCCAAAGCCGAACCCAAGGAAGCGGGCGATGCGGAGGCGGAAAAACCTGCTGCCAAGGAGCCTCCGAAAAAGAAAGCCACCACCAAAAAAGCAGATAAAACGGATGCGGACACGGAAGATACAGCTGGGATGAAAACCGGCGAGGCCGCGAAGGAAGATAAGGCTGAAAAAACGGCCAAGGCTGCTCCCGAAAAAAAGGCCGCGGCTAAAAAAGAGGACGCCCCCGATTCCGCGAAAAAAAAGGAAGCGAAACCCAAAAACATCGAAGAAGACAAGTAGCCTCCAACCGTTGGTTCATATTCGTTTGAAGGCTGAGCAAATAAAAGCCCCGTCGCTGATGCGACGGGGCTTTCTGTTGTTTGGTTGAAATGCCTGCCATTTGGGATAGATCGAAAATTACCGGCATAACCTATTTTTTAATAAAAATGATTAGCGTCCATAATTTTAGGCATTTTAGTGCATTTTAGGCACTTTAGACATTTTTTCTAAAGCCTCCTTCGCCGCTTCTTTCACTTCTGCGTTATATTCTCCGGCCAGCACCTCTTCCAGCCATGCTGCGCCCGGCGGTCACCGATTTTCCCGAACATATAGAGAATATCTCCTTTCACCTGGTCGGGCTGCCGGTGAAATCCTTCCCATAAGAAGTTGATTACTTCGGCTGCCATGGTGCGGCCGCGGCCGGTTATTTCTGCCACCACCCGCAACGCGCACCGCGAAACCTATGGAGAGCCAAAGGTCATTGACTAATCGCTTTTGACGGTGATATGGTTCATTTCTCAAATAGGAGAAAGGAGAAAAACCGATGAATACCTCAAAAATCCTGCAGGATAAGATTGTGCTGATGGTCGATGATGAGGTGGATGTGACGGATACCGTGAGCGAAGTCCTGGATATGTGCTTGGTCCGCACGGCGAATGATTACGATACGGCGCGTCAATACTTGATGAGCTACACCTTTGATATCGTTATTCTGGATATCATGGGGGTAAACGGCTTCGAGCTCTTGAAAATTTCCGTCAAACGCGGCTTTCCTACCGTCATGCTGACGGCCTATGCCTTGACGCCCGAAGCCCTCGAAAGATCCATCAAACTGGGAGCGGTCTCCTTTTTACCAAAGGAAAAAATGAGCGAGTTGGATGATTTCATCGCAGATGTTGTCCTCAAAGGCGGTCAACCGGTGTGGGGAAAACTTTTTGACAAGCTTGGCGGCTTTTTTAATAAACACTTTGGACCGGACTGGAAAGAACGCAACAAATTTTTCGAGGAATTTGAAAAAACCATTCTGCTGCAAAAGAATGAGAAATAGTAGATTAACTCAAGACGCAAATGCACACCAAACACTAAGGGTTCACGAAAAAATTAGTTCACAATTTTAGGCGTTGCGGCGCCCGGCTGGCAAGGCGCGAAAACGCAGGAATATCTGGATATTCCGAGCTTTCGCAACGCAGCCAGACGGGATGCAGCGGCGTATAAAATGTGAAGTTATTTTTGAGTGAGCCCTAAGCACAAAATAACAGACACGCTGGCTGATACAAGCTCAGCAACCCCAGCGTTATGGCCGGCTTAAATTGCCGGGGAGGTCTACCAAAACTTGCCTGTCTCAAAGCTGTTACCCCTTCCTGAAACCATCCAGCGGTTTGTTCCCGACGGCAGTTCGGTCGCCCTGGGACTTTCGCTTGAATCTCTCATACCTTTTGCCGCCGCCCATGAGATTATCCGGCAGCACAAAAAAAATCTCACTTTAATCGGACCGATATCCGATATTTTGTTTGATCAGGTTATTGGCGGCGGATGCGTGCGGCATGTCCGGGCGGCGTGGGTTGGAAATGTCATCACGGGCTCCTGCTACAATTTTCGTCGGGAAATCGAGACCGGCTGCCTCGCAATAGAGGACCACTCCAATCTAACCCTGGCCATGGCGCTTCGCGCCGGCGCCATGGGAGTTCCCTTTATGCCCGCCCGCACAGCGCTGGGCAGTGATCTGTTTAAGACCAATACTGCTTTGAAAACGATAATCTGCCCCTTTACCGGTGATCGGCTGACTGCTGTAGCGGCAATCACCCCCGATGTTGCCATCGTTCATGTTCAGCGTTCGGATGAATATGGCAATGCCCACGCCTGGGGCAACCTGGGAGTAGCCCGTGACGCCTGTCTGGCCAGCCGCCGGGTTATCATTACGGCTGAAGAAATAGTGTCTGCGGATTTAATCAGCCGTGATCCCAACCGCGTGATAACGCCCGGGTTTCGTGTCAGTGCCGTGGTTCATTCCCCGTGGGGAGGACACCCGTCCCCGGTACCGGGCTGCTATAACCGTGATCATCAGGCCTTTATCGACTATCGCGACGAGAGCCAAACTCCGGCGCTGTTTGCGGATTGGCAGAAACGCTGGGTGGACGGCATCCGCGGTCCTCAGGAGTACTTGGATTTGCTGGGTCAGGAACGGTTGGAAGGGTTGACCATAAAAAATCATGATTGGTCGGAACCGGTTGATTATGGATATTAACGGGGTGCGGGTTGCGCGTTGCGGGTTGCGGGGTATTCGATTGCGGATTTTGGATTGAAAAGACTTGAGTGCCAAGTTGCGGATTGCGAGTGGGGCGCCCGGGCGTGCCGGTTCATAGCTAATAGCTGATAGTTGATAGATGATAGTTCATTGTTGATAGTTGAGGGTTGGCAGCGTAGGGAGCATAGACTGGGGTATCTGATATAAGGTTTAAGGTGTACGGTGTAAACGATTTTGACAGTGGGAGCGGTTTTTAACCGCGATTAACTCGGTCTGGCAGATACCTATGGTCGTGGCTGCAACCCAATCCTACTAAAAGTCAATCATCGTTTTTTTAGGATCAGATATCCTATAACCTGTACTTAACCCGTAACCCGCAACCCGTAACGCGCAACAGACGGCCCAGACAATTAGAAGTTGCCTTAATTGAAGAGAATAAAATTTATGCACAACCACCCTAAAAGCTATAATCCCTCCCTGCTGATGATTACGGCGGCCGCTCGGGAAATTGCCGATGGAGAGGTGGTTTTTGTCGGCATGCGCCTGCCCCTGCTCGGTTTTCTGCTGGCCAAAAGCACCCATGCGCCTGAAGCCATAGGGGTTTATGAGTTGGGCATTGTGCGCAATACGGTTGCGCCGGAACCGATTTTGACCATGGGAGATTTGCCGAACCTGCACCGCGCCCAGTGGCTGGCCGACACGGCCGACGCCATGGGATTGCTGCAGCAGGGAGGGGTGGATGTCAGTTTTATCGGCGGGGCCCAGGTGGATCGTTTCGGCAATCTAAATACCAGCTATATCGGAGGCATCGAAAAAATCGAAACCCGCCTGCCGGGCAGCGGCGGCGCGTGTGATCTGGCCTGCCTGGGAAAGCGGCATATCATAATCATGAACCACCAAAAAAGACGCTTTGTCCCCAGGGTGGACTATATAACTTCCCCCGGTTACGGCAATGGTGCCGGCTGGCGCGTTCAGATGGGTCTTCCAAGGGGGGGACCCGCTGCCGTCATTACCACGCTTGGTGTATTGCGCTTTGATCCGGCTACCTGTGAAATGGTCCTCAGCGCAACTCACCCCGGAGTGACCGTCGAGCAAGTCTGTCAAAACACGGGGTGGCCCCTAAAGGTTGCCGATGACTTGGCTGTGACGCCGGCGCCAACCTCAAAAGAACTGGAAATGATCCGACGATTTGATCCCGCGGGGTACTGGTCAGGGGACTGACAGATTGACGAATGACAAATGACAAATGACGAATGGCAAATTGAGGATTTTAATCTTTAGGATTTTCTCTTGAAATAGAAAACATTGATGTGATATAGCCACAAATATTTAAACGCTCTTTGGAAAATGAATGGGTTTTAGGGTAAACGGTTGAACTACTAAAAGGAGGTTGTGATGAAAATGAAACGGTTATCATCTTGCGTGACACTCGTGCTCGTCGTCTTCTGTCTGGTCGTAGGTCCGGCTTTGGCTGCCGGCCCATCCCTGGATGCCTGGAAACCCGCCTTCGATCCGTCGGGTGCCAAATATAAATTTATCGTCTCCAATGTTTCTCACCCGGTGTTGAAAGGGGTATACGCCGGTTTTGCCATTCGGGATGAACTCTGGAAGCGCACCAACGGACAAATGTATCTGGATTACAAACCTTTTTCCATGCTGGGCGGCGAGGTCGAGGTGCTTAACCAGCTGCAAATGGGAGCCATCCAGGGCATGGCGGTCAGTTCGGTCGCGTCAACCAACCTTGGACCGCGTTTTGGCTTGGTAAACCTTCCGTTTTTGATTGATTCCTTTGAAAAATTGGACAAATTCGTCCACAGCGGCAAGCTATTTGATCATTTTTTGATGGCCATGGATCATCAGGGCATCATGGGTGTCGATATCTGCAGCTATGGTAATTACGGTTGGGCAACGACCGTGCCGGTCAGGGACATCGCCGATGCCAAAAAAGTTAAATTCCGCATCGCCGAAGCTGCCGTGAACAAGCTGACCTACCAGGCCTGGGGCTTTAACCCGGTTGTCATGCCGTGGCCCGATGTCCCCGTAGCCTTGAAGCAGGGCGTTATCACCGGTCTGGACCATACCCTGACGGTCTGCAGTATTACCAAGAAATTCGAGGTGGCCAAGTATTTCACCGAGGTGAATTATGCCCAGGGTCTTTTTATCTGGATTTTCAACAAGACCTGGTTCAACAGTCTGCCGGCCGATCTTCAGAAAACCCTTGTTGCAACGGTGAAAGATGCCTGTGCCCAAGCGCGGGTCGCCGCCAAACAGCAGGAGCTGGAACAACGCCAGATTGCCCAGAAGGATTACGGTGTCGAATTCTTTCAATTGTCCCCAGCCGACATGCAGACCCTTACCAAAGAAGCAGATTCAGTCCATAAAAAATTTGCTCCGGAAATCAACGAACTTTACAGCAGCGATCAGTACCGGCCGAAAGATTACCTGAAGGAAGTACAGGATTACATGGGCTATAAACCGTAAATTTCGGAGTCAGCTGTTTATTTTTGCATAAGCTTTACCGAAGGGGGGCTTAATAAGCCCCCTGTTGTTCTTCTGTAAAGGTTGTTCGCTGAGGGCTTCATCCATGTTTGGAAAGATCTTAAAATTTTTGGACCGAGTTTTGACCTTCTTTGAGGAATGGACCTTGTTTATCAGCGTGATCGTCGCCCTGATTGCTCTGTTTTTCAACGTTGTATTACGCTACGGCTTCAACTATTCCCTGGCCTGGTCGGAGGAGCTCGTGCGGGAGGTCATCATTTACACCACCTTTATCGGCTGCAGTGCGGCGGTTAAGAATCGGACGATGATTAAAATCGACGCATCGGTACAGCTGCTGCCCAAACTCAAGATGCCACTGACGTATTTCAGCAATTTTGTCATCATGGTTTTTTCCGTCCTGATGATGTACTACGGCTGGTTAATGGTGGAACTCCAGCAGCGCACCCACCAGAAGACCATTATCATGGAGATTCCTCTGGTCATTTTGTATGCCATCCTGCCGTTGATGGGCGTGATGATGTTCATTCGGGCGATCCAGGTTACTTACGAAGACATTATGGAACAGCGCGCCAAGAAAGACGAAAATTAGCTTCTACGGATTAAGCTGCCAAACGGGGAGATTCGGTAAATGGAGTTGAGCCACATTATTATTCTGTCGATTTTATTGGGATGCATGGCGACCTATGTTCCCGTTTTTATGTGCCTGTTTTTTACGGCGGTTTTGGGTTTTGTTTTTTTCACCGACGTTCCGATCCTGCTGTTGGCCCAGAGCCTTTTTCGCAGCATGGATAATTTTGCCCTGGTGGTGGTTCTTTTTTTCATTTTATGCGGCAACATCATGACAGCCGGTTCGATTGTCGAAAAGCTGATCAATGTTGCCAATTCCGTGGTCAGCTGGCTGCCGGGCGGTTTAGGTATGGCGGGCGTTCTGGCCTGCGGTCTGTTCGGCGCCATTTCCGGATCCACCGTGGCAACCGTGGTGGCCCTGGGCGGTTTCATGATTCCGGCCCTGATAGACAACGGCTATCCGCAGAAATATGCCCTGGGATTGATGACCACCTCGCCGAATCTCGGGGTGATTATCCCTCCCAGCATCGGGATGATTCTTTACAGCATGATCAGCAACGTTTCCCTGGAAGGGCTTTTTGCGACCGGATTCCTGCCCGGTATCCTGATCATGTTCGGGGCCTGCGTTTATACCTATTTTGTGTTTCGCCGGAAAAAAGAAATTATACGCATGCCGATTCCCAGCCCGAAACAGCTATGGCTGGTTTTTAAAGACGGCTTCTGGTCGCTGATGCTGCCGGTGATAATATTCGGCGGCATCTTTTCCGGCGCCTTTACGGCCAACGAAGCGGCCGTTGTCGCCTGTGTTTATGCCTTTATCGTGGAGCTTTTCATACACAAGACCGTTAAGTTTAAAGATGTTAAAAAAATTACCGTAAGCTCGGCGGTGACCTCGGCCACTTTGTTGATCATCGTGGCCGGTGCCACCTGTTTCGGCCGGCTGCTGACGATGGAGGATATTCCCGGGAAAATTACCGAATCCGTAATTGCCACGATTCAATCACCGGTCATGTTTTTGCTGGCGATGAACATTTTGCTGCTGATCGTGGGCATGTTTATGGACATCATTTCCGCCACCATGATCCTGGGTCCGGTATTCCTGCCCATGCTGGACGCTTTTCACGTGAACTGGATGCATTTTGGATTGATTATGACGGTCAACCTGGCCATCGGGTACTGCACGCCGCCGATGGGCGTCAGTCTCTATATTACCGGTGCCATCGCCAACAAAGATCTGATCTATGTTTCCAAGTCGGTTATACCGTTTCTCGCCATTCAAACCGCTGTGCTATTTCTGATAACCTATTTTCCGGATGCGGTGCTGTGGCTGCCGAGAATGATGGGCTACCTGAGATAGTACCGGTTATAGATGACGACGTTGCCTAATCCGCCTAAAAAATGGCGGACAAGATTGACTAAAATTAAGGAGACGCGTTTACAATGACGGCAAAGCAATCCTTTCTCAAGGGCAAGCATATTCTGGCTGTGGATGACGAGCAGGATGTATTGGACAGCATCGTTGAACTTCTGGAAGAATCCGAAGTCGATACGGCACGCGACTACAAAAGTGCTTCCGACAAGTTAAAAGGGCGGCGCTATGATCTGGCCATTCTGGACATTATGGGGGTGAACGGCCTGCAGCTGCTGGAAGAAGCCGTGGCAAGGCAGATCCCGGCTGTAATGCTCACCGCCCATGCCATCAGTCCCGCAACGCTGATGGATTCCATTCAAAAAGGTGCCATTTCCTATCTTCCCAAAGAGAGGCTGGTCGACCTGGATAGTCTGCTAAACGAGCTGCTGGAAGCTTACCAGAGCGGAGAACCGCCGTGGAAGCTGCTTTTTGAAAAACTCGGCGATTATTTTGATCAACGTTTCGGGGACGAATGGAAAGAAAAAGACCGTGAATTCTGGTCAAAATTCAGTCGAACCTATCAGATCGGAAAAGGTATTCAAGAGCGTCTCAAGCACGATAAAAGAATTCTGGACAAGGGAATTTGAACCCCTGATTCCTGCTGATTTTCCGAGCTTTCTTGCTTGACACACCTTCCGCCTTCCTTTATATTCGAAATCTTAAACTTTAAAATCGTATACAGTATACGGTTACTTTATTGATGTTCCGATGATGATGATCCGTTTCTTTGATCGCCGATTTTAGCCGTTTTGGACAACAGGAATACCGATTTAACAAAAATATAATCAGGAGGATTTAAAATGGACTTTAGCCTGCCGGAAGAACTTGAGATGCTCAGGGACATGGTGCGTGATTTCGCCAGTGAGAAAATTGCGCCATTCGCTGACGAGTGGGATGAAAAACATTATTTTCCGTATGAAGAGGTTGTCAAACCGATGGGAGAGCTGGGTCTGTTCGGGACGGTTATTCCGGAGCAATACGGCGGGTCGGATATGGGCTGGTTGGCGGCCATGATCGTCACCGAAGAAATCGCCCGGGCATCAAGTTCGCTGCGGGTCCAGATAAATATGCAGACACTGGGCTGTGCCTATACGATTTATACTTACGGCAGTGATGAACTCAAACAGAAATATATCCCCAAACTCGTGAGTGCCGAGTACATGGGTGCGTTTGCCATGACCGAACCGGATGCAGGCTCCGATGTCATGGCCATGAAATCCAGGGCGGAAGACAAAGGCGACCACTGGTTAATGAACGGATCCAAGACCTGGATCTCCAATGCGGATGTTGCCGATGCCATCGTTTACTATGCCTACACCGATCCATCCCAAGGGGCCAAAGGGCTTTCGGCCTTTGTTGTCGAAGTGAAGAACTTTAACGATATCCGGACAACAGCTTTGGATAAAATGGGTTCCCGCTCATCGCCCACCGGTGAAATCTACCTGACCGATACCCGCGTTCCCAAGGAAAACATTCTGGGAAAGCCGGGCGACGGGGCCAAGATCCTTTTTGGTTCACTCAACCAGACCCGGCTTTCGGCAGCTGCCGGAGGAATCGGCGTGGCCCAGGCTTGTCTGGATGAGGCCATTAAATATTGCAAGGAACGCAAGCAGTTCGGCAAGCTCATCGGTGAATTTCAGATGAACCAGGACCTGATCGCCCAGATGTCGGCTGAAATCGAAGCCGCACGGCTTATGGTGTATAAAGCGGCCTGGGCCAAAGATCAGGGCCGGTTGAACAACGGACTGGATGTGGCCCAGGCCAAGTACCTGGCCGGTGAGGTAGCGACCAAATGCGCCAATTACGCCATGCGGATTCTGGGTGCCTACGGATATTCCACCGAGTATCCGGTGGCGCGCTTTTTCAGAGATGCCCCCACTTATTCCATGGTGGAGGGCTCGTCCAATATCTGCAAATGGATTATCGCGCTGGATCAGCTGGGAATTCGCAAGGCGAACCGATAAATCCGTTGGCCCGTTGGCCGGTTTGCCCGTGTGCCGGTTAGGCGGTTCACCCGTTTAGCGGTTAATCCGCCGCATCACATTTACTGATTAAATCGATTTAGTCCTTTTTAACCGGCAAACGGGCCAACCGGAAACGGGCTAACTCTAAATCAGGTTAGAAGCTTCTAAATAAAATACAATACTATATGAACCAATTTCATTAATCTGAGAGGAATTCGTTATGGAGATAATAGTACTGGTCAAACAGGTGCCGGACACCGAATCGCTCGTCGAGATTGCAGATGATGGGGTGTCCATCAAAAAACAGGATATAAAATGGGTGATGAATCCCTACGACGAAATTGCGGTCGAGGAAGCCCTGCAAATCAGGGAAGCCCAGGGCGGGAGCGTGACCGTTGTTTCCCTGGGCGGCCAGAAGGCGATTGAGACGATCCGCACGGCTCTGGCAATGGGCGCTGATAAAGGGGTTCACATCAACGATCCGGCTGCCGAAGGCAGTGATGCGCTGGCAACCGCAAAAATTCTGGCGGCCGTTTGCAAAGAAATTCCATTTGAGTTGATCATTGCCGGGCATCGTGCAGTGGATGAAGACAATTACCAGGTCGCATCCGGCGTAGCTGAATTTTTGGGAATTCCCCAGATTTCGATGGTGATCAAAGCCGAATTGCTGGACGGCAAAATCAGATGCCAGCGCACTATTGAAGGCGGCACCGTCACCGTTGACGCGGCGCTGCCGGCCCTTTTTACGACCCAGCGCGGGCTGAATGAACCCCGCTATGCCTCCCTGCCGGGCATTATGAAGGCCAAAAAGAAACCCGTGGATGTGAAAACTATTGCTGATCTGGGCATCGATCCGGCCACGGTCGGCGCGGCCAACCGGAAGGTAAAGATTAAAACGCTGAATTTTCCGCCTGAAAGACAGGCGGTTAGAATGATTGAGGGCGAAAGCGTCCGGGACAAAGCCGCCGAGCTCGTGCGGGTTCTGCATGAGGAAGTGAAGTTAATCTAAGGGGAGCAATCTGCAAATTCCACTATTCCAACGTTCCAATATTCCATTTGGGGCGAAGTTCCAAACATAAGGAGATCGATATGGCACAGGGTGTGTTTGTTATTACAGAACAAAGAGATGGTGCTTTTCGCAAAGTGTCTTTCGAAGCCGTCAGTGAAGGCAGACGTGTGGCTGATGGTCTGGGCGCCGAGGTGACCGCGGTGGTTTTGGGTTCCGGCATTGAGGGTATCGCAGGTGAACTCGAAAAATATGGTCCCGATAAAATTCTGGTAGCTGATGATCCGTCCCTGACGGATTACACAACCGATGCTTATTCCAATGTCATTGCCGGTTTGGTGCAATCCGTGGACCCGGCTTTGATCGTTATCGGCGCCTCTTCCCAGGGCAAGGATCTGTCGGCAAGATTAGCTGCCAGGCTGGATGCGGGGTTGGCCATGGATAGTACGGCAATCAAACTGGATAACGGCAAATTGACCTTTACCCGTCCGATGTTCGGCGGGAAAATATTCGCCGATGTAGAAATCGAAGGCGGCCTGCAAATTGTTGCCATTCGTCCGAATGTTATGGATATTGCCGAAACATCCAGGGCGTGTGCGACCGAAAAGGCTGACGTCCAGGTGGGTGAAGTTAAAACATCGGTGGTTGAAAAAAGTATGGATACCGGAGATAAAATCGAGTTGACCGAGGCCGATATCGTGGTTTCCGGCGGCCGCGGTACCGGCGGCAAATTCGATCCGATTGAACAGCTGGCAGCTGCTTTAGGTGGAGCGGTTGGCGCTTCGCGTTCCGCGGTTGACGAAGGCTGGCGGCCCCACAGTGATCAGGTCGGGCAGACCGGCAAAGTCGTCTCGCCCGGTATGTATGTCGCCTGCGGTATCTCCGGTGCGATCCAGCATCTGGCCGGTATGTCGACTTCCAAATACATCGTGGCCATCAACAAAGATCCGGAAGCACCCATTTTCTCCAAAGCGGACCTGGGAATTGTCGGAGATCTGTTTGAAGTAGTCCCGGCGGTTGTAGAAGAAGTGAAGAAGATCAAGAGCTGATTCTTTATTCCCGGTTTAGGGGGTGACCAGAAAAAAATAAATTAATCACGAAAGCGCGAAAGCACGAAAGCACGATAAATAGATAAATTTAATTGCGAGTTTTCCAAATTTCGTGGTTTCGTGATGAAATACCAACTACAAAGTAGAGGAATCTTGAATGGACGAAACCAGAGAAGCGTTGGAGTTTGATGTGCTTTTTGTCGGCGGCGGCCCGGCCAATCTGGCCGGTGCCATCCATTTGTCGAATCTGGCACGGCAGAAGAAAATGGAGATCGAGGTTTGCCTGATAGAAAAGGCGGAAACCATCGGCGCCCACTCCTTGAGCGGGGCTATCTTGGACCCTGTTGCCGTGAAAGAACTCGTACCGGATTATTTGACCAAGGGGTGCCCGATCGAACAATCCGAATGCCGGGATGAATTCTACTATCTGACCCGTACCCGCAAATTTGGCGTTCCGTTTACCCCCGGTTACATGCACAACGATGGATGTCATATCATCAGCCTTTCAAAATTCTGTGTCTGGCTGGGGGAAATGGCCGAAGAGCTGGGCGTCAATGTATTTCCCGGTTTTGCCGGAACAGAGGTGCTCTATGACTCGGACGGCAACCGAATCATCGGCGTGCGAACCGGCGATAAAGGCATTGACAAAGACGGTAATAAACGCTCCAACTTCGAACCGGGTGTCGATCTGAAGGCCAAAACAACCGTCTTCGGTGAAGGACCCAAGGGCAGCCTGCTGCGCGAGGTGGGCAAAAAGCTGGGCATATTTGAAGGTAAAATGCCTCAGGTGTTTGAGACCGCCGTCAAGGAAGTGATCGAAATTCCGAAATCCAATGCTTTCAACTCCTCAGCGACGACGGTCATGCACAGCTTCGGTTATCCATTAGGCCTGGATACCAAGGGCGGCGGATTCCTCTACAAGATGAAAGACAACCGGGTGGCGCTGGGGTTCGTGGTGGGGTTGGAATATGAAGATTCCCTGCTGGAACCTTACCAGGCCTTTTTGAGTTTTAAAAGACATCCGCTGATAGCCGAGATCATAAAGGGCGGCAAGGTGCTGCAGCAGGGGGCCAAGACCCTGTCGGCCGGCGGTTTTTATACCATGCCGCGGCTGGCGGTGGACGGTGCGGTTTTTGTCGGGGACAGTGCCTCCATGCTGAACATCCAGAGGTTGAAAGGCATACACACAGCCATGAAATCCGGCATGCTGGCCGCCGAAGCCATCATCGAAGCGCTTGAGAAAAATGATTTTTCCAGAGAGGCATTAAGTCTGTATGAGCGGAAGGTTTCCGACAGCTGGATTCAGAAAGAACTTTATGCCGCGCGCAATTTCAGCCAGGCGCTCTCTAAAAAGGGAATCGGCAAATTTATCACGATCGGCGCTCAGTATCTGAGCGGCGGCCGGGGATTTATCGATGCGATGCCCATTGAGGAGGATTGCACCACTTTGAAACCCCTGGAGGGCCGAATCGCAAGCCGGACCGAATCCCCGGAAACTCAGGACTTTGACGGCAAGCTCTACCTGGATAAGCTGACCGGACTTTACCTTTCCGGCACCTCCCATGAGGAAAACCAGCCCTGTCATCTCAAAATTCCGTATCCGGACCTCTGCATGACCGAATGCTACAATAAATTTGGCAGTCCCTGCACGCGTTTCTGCCCGGCGCAGGTGTATGAACTGGAAGAGGATCCGGATGGAGCCAGACGGTTGAAATTGAATCCTTCCAACTGCCTGCATTGCAAGACTTGCGAGATCAAAGATCCGCTTAGAAATATCATCTGGACCTGCCCCGAAGGGGGCGGAGGACCTAAGTATTCTATTTTGTGAATTGAAGATTGAAAATTGAATATTTAAGGCGTTCCGTCTTTTTAATTTATTGGGACTTTCATTATCTAAAAAAAGCTGAAAACGACAGCATCCCACAAATATTCAATCTGCAATCTTCAATATTCAATTCCGGGGGCATCCAAAAAACTGATGTCCGCCATGACTCTCTATTCAGCTATCAGCGCACAAAAAGGGGTTTATTGTGAGCGACGATGATATTGTCGAAAAAACCAAACGGACGGCAGAGCTGTATTTCAAAGGCGTAACGGAAGAAAAACCGTTTGACCTGTGGCGGGCATTTGACAGGGGGTTGGCCCGGGATCTCTCCTTGTTTATTACCGGGCAGATGTATGCCCGGGAAAAAATACCCCACAAGACCCGCCAACTGATAACCGTGGCGGCGCTGACGGTTTTATCCCGGCTTGATGAACTTCGGCTGCACATTCAGGCGGCCTTGAATGTGGGCTGCACCCCCCATGAAATCGCCGAGGTCATTTTTCAAACCGCCATTTACGGCGGAATGCCGGCAACCAACTCGGCCTTGAAAACCTTAAAATCAGTGCTCCAGGAAAAAGGCCTTTGGCCGCCGGCGGAGCGCTCCGAGAAATAAGGAGCGCTGCGCTTGTCGAAGATCCCTTCTTACCACATTCCCGTGCTTTCGCACTTGACACAACCCCTTAATTTCTTTTAGACTTCCCAGGCGATAAATATTAAGTTTTCGGTTTCACGGCAGGACATCCCCCGAATATCATCTATAAATTTTTAATGGAGGAACTGATGAAGTTAAAACAAATTGTGGTATCCATTGAAAACGCTCCGGGCCGTTTATATGAAGTCACCAATGCGCTGGGACAGGCCGGCATCAACCTGAGAGCGCTCAATCTGGTGGACACCGGCGCATTCGGTCAGCTGCGGCTGCTGGTTTCAAACGTGACCAAAGCCAGGCGGATTCTGATGGAAATGGCCATACCGGCCCATATTAATGAAGTCGTCGCGGTTGAAATCGCGGATAAACCCGGCAGTCTGGCACAGGTTCTCAAACTGCTTTACGAGGCAAATGTTCAGGTAATTCACACGTATGCCTTCATCGGTTTTTCCCAGGGCAAAGCGGTGATGATTTTTCGTTTCAGCGACAATGACAGGGCCATCGAAGTATTGCAGGCCAATAAAGTCAATTTACTGGATGCGGATGCTTTCGGCATTCTTGAAAATGAATCCTAACATTCCATTTGGGGCGAAGCCCCTAACTTGACTTCGTCGGTGCGTCTATGACCCGCAAGGAAAGAGACATCAGGCCGGAGATCGAAGAAACAAAAATCCAGAAAGACCGCTACCGGGTGCTTATCGAGGATGTGGCCGATGGATTTTACGAAGTCGACCTGAACGGAAACTTCAAGTTTTTCAACGATGCGCTGTGTCGAATTTTCGGATATGCGAGAGAGGAGATTCAGGATCACAATTTCACCGAGTTCATGGATGAAGCCAATGCCCGCATTGCCTACGAGTCATTTAACCGGATTTATACAACCGGCGAGGGCATTGTTGATATCAAGTGGCAGATCTCCCGCAAGGATGGCAAAAATCGGCATCTGGAGATATCCGCCAACCTGATTGCAGATGAACAAGGTCAAGGCATCGGATTCAGGGGTATTGCCCGGGATGTCACTGATCGGGTTTTGGCCGAACATGCCCTGAAAACCTCTGAAGAGTGTGCCCTGGAGCTGTCTCAGACCAGCCGCCTCGCCGAACAGCGCTACCTCGGCTTCCTTAATTTTTTGCCCTACCCCGTATTCGCTTTTAATCTGGACGGTACCGTATCCTATCTGAATCCGGCCTTCGAGAAAGTTTTCGGCTGGACCCTGGCGGAATTGGAAGGTAGGATCATACCGTCGTTTATACCCGACGATTTGAAACAGGCGACCCGTGAGGGCATTCAGCAGTTGTTCGATGAAAAAGTTCTGCACAGCTTTGAAACCAAACGTTTCACCAAGGACGGCCGTCTGTTGGATATCGTCATCGACGGCGCTATTTTTTATGATGAGGAAAATCAGCCGGCCGGGCAGGTAATTACGCTGAGGGACATAACCCGCGAAAAGCGTGATGCCAGAATCAACCAGGCGCTTTTGCGCATTGCCAGAGCGCTGCATCAATATCGCGGTCTGGACGAGCGTCTTGAGTTCATCACAAAAGAAGTTCAGCAGTTAATGCAGGTGGAAGGCGCATCCGTCATTTTGCTGGATGAGGATAAAAAGGAGTTTTTCTTTCGTGAATCGGCCTATGATGATGGTGAAACCGGCCGGAAAATGAAGGTCATCCGATTCCCGGTTGACAAAGGAGTGGCGGGCCATGTTTATCGGACCGGCAAGCCCTACATAGCGCCGGATTACAGCCAAGATCCTTATTTTTTTCGTGAGGTGGACGAAAAATCCAGTCATCAGACGCGCAGCATGCTGGACGTGCCCCTTCAGATCCAGGATCGTCTGATCGGCGTGCTGTGCGCCGTGAACAAGAAAGACCGAATCTTCGATCAGCCGGACATTGATCTGCTGACAGCCATCGCCAACTATGTCGCGCTCCCCATTGAAAACGCCGCCATCAATGAAGAGCTCAAACGCTCTTATCAGGAGGTCCAGAACCTGAACCGCGCCAAGGACCGTGTTATTCATCATCTTTCCCACGAACTGAAAACGCCGGTATCCATCTTAAGTGCCTCCCTGAGCATTCTGAGAAAAAGGCTCGAAGGGCTCGAGGATCGCAACTGGGATAACATCATTGATCGCGCGCAAAGAAACCTGGACCGCCTGCTTGAAATGCAGTATGAGATTGAGGACATCCTGAGGAAAAAGGATTATAAGATCCATTATATGCTGTCATCATTGCTGGATGCCTGCGCTGATGAACTGGAGGCCCTGGTAACCGAGCACCTGGCAGAAAATGACATTATTGATCGGCTGCGGCAGCATATAGACAACCTTTTCGGACGTTACGATGTCAAATTAGAGACAATCCGGCTGGATCAGTTTGTCGAGAAGAAAATCAAGGCTTTGCAGCCGCGTTTCGCCCATCGCCGCTGCCGGGTCGAAACCCGGACAGTGGCCGTACCGGCTATTTGGATTCCGGTGGATGTTCTCGATAAAATTGTCGAAGGCCTGGTGCGAAATGCTGTCGAGAACACCCCGGATAGCGGCCGCATCATCGTTTCGGTGAGGGAAGGAAAAATCGGACCTGAATTGGAGATCGCCGATACCGGTATCGGCATCAGCGAGCAAAATCAGCGGCTGATATTTGATAATTACTTCACGGCCTATGACACCATGCAGTATTCCTCCCGCAAACCCTACGATTTCGGCGCCGGCGGCAAAGGATTTGACTTGCTGCGGATGAGAATTTTCTCGGAGCGCTATCATTTCAAACTCAACATGAGATCCAAACGCTGCCGCCTGATATCAGAGGAGGCGAATACCTGCCCGGGCAATGTTGAAGAATGCGTCCGTGACAGGCAATCTGAGAATTGTCTGGATTCAAGTGGCACCACGGTGACGGTTCAGTTTTATCCGGCAGAGTGGTTTGAAAAACAGTAAACAGGAGGTTGTCGTTCGTCAATGCCGACACCTGACACCTCATCTGAAACCTCCTTAAATTCGATGCCATTTTTACGAAGTGTCTCACCGCTGAGAGCGCTGAGAGCGCAGAGATTAATTTAACTTTTCTTTCTCGGCGTTCTCCCACCGGGGCGTAGGCCCTATGGGCCAGAGGCGGCGGGCTCTGCGGTGAACTATTATGTTTCTTTTTCGATCAGACCGGCCGTTGTTTTGGCCGGCGGCTGGGCTGGCACTGACACCTGAAACCCGAAAGGTGGAGTGAGCCAAAATCAAAATTTGTTTCTATTGGGGAATAATTTGCATCATCTTACAGGAAATATTTATTATGAACCAATCAGATCAGAAAAATCCTTTGCCCCAGGGGAATCCGCAAATATCGAATCAATTTTTTCGTGAAGTTGAAATTCAATTTCTCATTCACGAGCTCAAAGACCCGATCGCGGTTATCGAAACCGGCTTGCGGACCCTGCTGGAGAAACAGGATAAATTCGGCGCCCTGTCTTCCAAGCAGGAAAATACGCTCAGACGCACCCTGCGAAACACCAAAAAAGCCCGGGCGATGCTCAATGATTTGCTTGAAATCGGACGTTCGGAATCCGGCTGTTACAGCTGTTCTCATTTTCGTCCGGCAAGCTCCGTATATCAGGCTTTGAAGGATGCTCTGGAAATTATGACCGGTCCCTTATCGGATGAAATCGGCAAATACCAGGCCGAAAAAGATGCCGCTGAGCTGTTGCTGCGAAACGGGATCCTTGTTGAAATTTCCGCCCAGGTGCAAAACACCGAGGTTTTCCAGGATGAAGTCAAATTCAGGCAGATTGCGGGCAATCTATTTAAAAATGCCCTCCACCATCGGCGGGAGCGGGTCAACATCTCGATGGATGTTGCCGGCGACCATCTGTTGCTGGCGGTGACCGATGACGGGCCGGGAGTCGGGCCCGAGCATCACGAAATGATATTCAAACGCTACGTCCAGGTTGCGGAATGTTCCATGGTCCCCCGCAGAGGTCATGGCCTCGGCCTGGCGGGCGCCCAGATTTTGGCCCACTGCCTGGGAGGAGATATTAAAATCGACAGCCGCAAAGGTCAGGGCGCCACGTTTCGGTTGACGCTGCCGGTGAAAATGGCGGGGGAATAATTCGACTGCGATAGATATCAAGTCGTGCAAGTTATGTTGAGTTGGGATAGCGCAATTTCCGTTTTTTTTTAGATACTCTCAAAAAGCCTCTAATATTTAAAAGCAACCTTCCGGGCGTAGTCCATTATTGACAACCTACCACCATGTATTACTTTAAGCCGTAAAGAGATTTGAATCCGCTGGGGCAGTGGAGATAGATATTCTACCTATATTATGGCTAATGCAATACTCACCTTCTCTTTGAAGTACTTTTCCAAGATGTAGAAAAATTCGACTGAGGTTAAAGCCTTTGTGCTGGTAAGTCTCTGCGAATTAATACTTCCTTGCTAATGGATGAGCGGATGGCCCGAGCAACAAACGCCAGCTTAAACATTACCGCAATCCCAGTTGATGGAATGGACTATCTTTATGATGGCTCCGTCGTCATACCCGGGGTGCATCTCCGCTGGGCCTTTACTCCGGAAATGGGGTTTCCCCAGAATGGTTTTGAGCTTTACCGTCGACGCCACAGTCAAACCGAATTCGGACTGGAACGTCAACCTTGGCAACGCATTGCCAACCTGGGTTTGCCGCATTTAAATCGTACTGGACGTCCATCGAGTGCGGCTGACAAGGCCTCCGGCCTGAACCTGGCCCTGGCGCGCCTCGAAACCAGTATTATGAATCCACGACTTGCCACATACCGACGCAAAGCCGGCGAATTGATTGATCTGCTGGATTTGCTGCTACCCTCCGACATGTATAACTCGAGACTGAACAAACCTGGCGATACGGTGTCTATCGGCATTCAGGACATATTGCTTTTAGCAGGTCTTGATCCTTATGCCGCCCGTATGCTGGGGCTTTATTATATCGATAACGACGTGGCGCCCGGGGAGCCGGTAGATTATTTCGTTCGTGGTCAATGGGGGCACAGTTCCTGGCCGCTTAAGTACCGTCGCTTCTCCAATCGTCGTTGTGAACCTATCACTGATCCGCCACCAGGTTGCTGGCAGCTGGATGACATTGTGGCTACCAGTGCCAGGGCCGTTGAGGTGTCTTTTGTCGCCGGCACTAGTCCCGCTGAAGATCATTATCTGTTGGCCCTGCGCGGCACACCCGCATTGCCCTTGCGATTGGTGTTTCCCGAGCTGGTTGAAGAAATACAGATTGACATTCGCCGTACGGACGGTGAGCCACAATGGCGGGCACTGGCCAGCAGTTATGTCGACATTATTTATGCGGACCAGGTTTATGATGTTGCCGGCAGCCCCCACACTACGTTAAGCGGTACCGCCGACAGGGTTACGATTACCGCGGAACACGGATTCGGAATCAAGCGCCTCGAATTGTACGACGACGAAGGCTTAAGTTATTGGGAGTTACTCGGCATTGGCTACCGACAGCATAGCGAGCCAAATGATGATCTCGATAGCCAGGTATTGCACGTCAACCCGCCCAGCTTGACCACCCCGTTTGTCCGCCGCGATATTTTACTTGATCGTCCCGTAATCACGCCGAGCGTGCATACGCTCGACACCAGCGATAAACCCTTGTCGTTGGGCGAGGACGGTACCGTGCCACTGAGTACTACGCAGGTGGAGTTGGCGGCGCGCATCGACGACAATCGAAGCAATATCGCCGGCCCGCTTTCGCCGGTGCGCATGCACGTGCGGCGCAACCATCGAAACGGCAGCCGGGGCGAAGTGCTGTTGACCGATAACGGTATATCCCGGATCCGGCAGCAGCGACTGATTGCGGCCTGGAAGTTGGATGGTAGCAGCCGCGATTCGCGCGATAGTGTGGACGGTGCGCGTTACGATGGCGAAAATTTCGGTGCGCCCAACTATCTGTTCTTCAGCAGTTTGAAATTTATCTCCGGTGTGCAAACCCGGCGGCAGGCGCTTGAGCTATATACCGAGAACTCAGAGGCTAAAACGCGGGGCGGGTTTGTTCGATATTCGAAGATTGTCGAACTCTACTCGCTGAGGAATTATCTGCGCCTGCAGTGCTGGGTGGCGCCGCGCCCCGGACAAAGTTTCCCAACCCTGATCGGAAACAATTATCAGCAAGGATTCTGGCTGGGATTGGAAAGCAGCGAGAGCGATGAGCATTTTCGCTTGCGTTTCTGGCTGAACAATCAACGCTATTCATCGAGCGGTACGATTCCGGCAAACCGCAATGCGCTTTACTGGTCGCAGGTGGGTGTCGAATACAATGGCAAGTCTTTGTGCTTCTCCATAAATGGTGTTGTTGACAGCGTTCATCCGGCACGATTGGGTTCGGTTCAAGCCAACCCTGAAAAGACTTTGTGCCTGGGTGCCGAATATACCGCATCCGACGCCGATGACCTTGCCGGGCATTTCCCCTTTTCGGGCGCAATTGCCGAAGTTCAGATCTGGGGTGATTTTTATCAGGCGCCTCAGCTGGATTTGTCCGACCTGCTTGCGGCCTTCCCACTGGATCGCTCATTGATTGATGGACGGAGTGATATTCCATTAATCATTGAGCCGGTTTTATCGAAAGCATTGCCTGAGCCGCCGGGCACACCATCGAACATTTTCCAATTCATCGCGGACCTGTTTTGGTTATTGATAAATTTTATGCGGTCTTTGATCGGATTTTCAGAGAGTTCCGCACCGTCGGGCGAGCCCAAAGGGTCCGAGATTTTTCAGCAGGAACACCCCTTTTCGAGTAAGGCCCATTCGCTCAAACTTGACGGTCGAAACTTTCTGAAAGTCGAATCGCACCCGGTTTCGTTGAAAAATCATGAACGGCTTACGGTACAGCTATGGGTGAATCCCGCCGCCCACCAATCGCGGGCGGTATTGATCGATAACAGCAGTGATAGTTTCATGTTGGAGCTGGCCCCGGCCGATACGGGGTATCGAGTACAAACCTGGCTTAACGGACGGAGCTTTTTGACCGAATCGGAAATCGCTTGGGGTCAATGGAGTCACCTCAGCGTGAGCTACGATGGCCGCAGCGTGCAAACGCAAATCAATGGCGAGCCGGATACCGAAGAGCCGGCATCTTTGGGGCCGATTGCCGTAAATCAGGATGAAATACTGGCCATCGGCGCCGATTACGTCTCGGAAACCGCCAGCGCACTCGCATTTTTTCGCGGCCTGATCAGCAATATTTTCATTTGGTCGAGCGCGCCCGAACCCAGCAGCCCCGTTATCTTGAGAGACAAAACCGATTTGCCGGCCGATGCCGCTGACACCGATTTTATCGAGCACAATGTCCCCGATGGATGGTATGACTACCAGGTGCAGGGTGTGGACGTGTTCGGCCGCACCAGCCCCTGGTCAAGCAAACGCAGAGTTGTTGCCGAAGATACCGTTCCTCCCCCGGCACCGGTTAATATTGGCGGCTGTTTTTTGCCGCTGCGCGGCAGGCTGGTGCGCAGGGATGCCGATAATTATATAACCGATATCAATTTTCCAATCCTGGCCACCGGCAGCTCCGCCGGCACCACCGGAGGTACCTTACTGGAGCCGGGCGATTTGGCCCGGTATAACGCCCAATGCTTTCGTGTGGCGGCTGAAATCGATGCCGCGCCAAAAAGGCAGGTTTTCGAAATCGCATCAGCTGCGCTGGATGCCGGAAGCCTGAACCTGCGATTGCGAGAAGCCTTGTTCCCCATGCTGATACCGGGTGTCGATGATCTTGTGGTTATTGAATTTGATGCGGTCGTCCGCGTGCGTTGGGCCTGGACCGGAATCCAGCGTTTGAATGTACCTAAAGCAAGCGCATTCAGAATATATATCGCGCCGGCGCGTGCTTCGATAACCGACGGGGAACTGGACTGGGTCGATACCTTGGAAGAGCGGCACTGGGGCGATCCCTATCGGGAAGTTCCCATTGCAACGCCGGCGTCCATAGATTCTCATCAGATTGCACCATTGCCGGCAACGCGCCTGACGCTGGAAGCAAAGCAGCACCTGTTCGAAGATGCAGAGCATCCGATCCTATGGATGCCGGGCCTAAGAGATGCTGAGGCCGATGCCAAACACCGGGTTTACCGCATCACGATCAGCGACATTTTATTGCCCGAGGCGCAGCGCTCCCCCGATGCCGCCAATTATGTTTCCGCCGCTCTGGTTGGCTACAACCACGATCCGGCCGTGCAGGGTTGGCGTGCATATCCG
>CAVYNY010000023.1:0-9198 GCA_963769935.1 uncultured delta proteobacterium
TTTGAAAAAGCACTTTTCGAGTTTCTTTGGTCCTAAAACCGCTGCCCTGCCTCAGGGGCCTAAAACCAACGCTATATAGCCTGACAGCCTTCAAATAACCGCCCCTATATCAGCTTATCACCATCAAGAGGCTTGCTTAGCAGAACGATTACCTCCGGGAGAATCTGCCATGGGAGTGGGTACTGGAAGGACTCCGAAATCCTATACGCAGCATCTTAAGTTCTCGACGATCCTCTATCGTTTCCAGGTTATTTCCTCTGTTTTACAAATTATATTTGTATTTACAGTATAACAAATTATTTAAATTCATATTTTATGGTTGACAACTTTTATAACTAATGGTAGCGGGCTATAGATGAAAAATTCAACAGGGAGAACGTCATGAGTTGGCAGCCAGAAGTAAACGAAATACAGCGGCGTCAAGAAATAGCCAAAAAGATGGGCGGTGAAGAGGCCATTGCCAAATACCACCGAGCCGGTAAACTGACCGTGCGCGAACGCATCGACAGCTTGCTGGACAAAGAAAGTTTCAGGGAATACGGCGTGCTGACCGGGGCGGCTAAATACGATCAGGAAGGAAACCTGATTGGATTTACTCCGGCCAACATCGTCATTGGGACCGGGCGGATCAATGCACAACGCGTCGTCATTTCGGGTGAGGATTTCACGATTCGCGCCGGTTCATCGGAAGCCACGCGGTCCGAGAAATGGATCTGGGCGGAGCGTCTGGCCATGGAGATGAAAATGCCCTTGGTGCGTTTGGTGGACACGGCCGGCGGCAGCATCAGGATATTGGAGCAGGCTGGGGGGACCAAGCTTCCCGGCTATCCGAACAACGATACCAGGGAAATGCTGGGGCTAATCCCAGTGGTGGCCGCTTGCTTGGGGTCTGTGGCCGGCCTGGGTGCAGCCCGGGTAGTTGGATCCCATTTTTCGGTCATGGTCAAGGGTACGAGTCAAGCGTTCGCCGCCGGTCCTTTCGTGGTCAAACCGGCCACGGGTGAAGACATAACCAAGGAAGAACTGGGCGGCTACCGGATTCACGCGCGCGGAAGCGGAGTCGTTGATAACGAGGCCGACAGCGAAGAACACGCTTTCGAACAGATTCGCCGGTTTTTGTCATACCTGCCGCAAAACGCCTATCATCTGCCCTCCCGCAAAGTCACGCAGGATGACCCTGCACGGCGGGAAGAGGATTTGATTTCAATTATTCCCCGGAAGCGGCGCCAATCATACAACACGCGCAAGCTGTTGCAAATGGTCTTTGATCAGGACTCACTGTTTGAGATCGGCCGTTACCAGGGTCAGTCGGTCATTTCCATGTTCGGCCGACTCAATGGATATCCGACAGGGATTATGGCCAGTGATTGCAATTTTTTCGGCGGCGGCATGGACGCGGCAGCCGCCGAAAAAATTATCCGTTTTGTGGACCTCTGCGACGCCTTTCACCTGCCGATGGTCAACTTTGTCGATCAACCCGGTGTCGTCGTCGGCCTTCCTTCAGAAAAGCAGGGTACGATTCGAAAAGCCATGCGCGCCCTATCCGCGATCGAACAAAGCCGCATACCCTGGATGGCTGTGATCGTCCGGCGAGCCTTTGGGGTGGCCGGTTCGGGTTATGGCCGCCAACGGGACCTGAATTGGCGCATTGCCTGGCCTTCGGGCTACTGGGGATCTCTGCCCATCGAGGGGGGGGTCCAGGCCGCCTATTGGCGTGAAATTCAGGCCGCCGAAGACCCGGAGGCACGGTTGCAGGAACTGATCGAGTATTACCGAAAGTTCGAATCGCCCTTGCGAACAGCCGAACGTTTCGGAGTTATTGACATTATCGATCCCCGGGACACGAGAAGGTACCTCTGCGACTGGATCGATATGGCCTATGATGCGATGGTGGATCAGGTCCAGCCGGTCTTTCGATCAACTCGTTTCTGACAGCGTTTCAAAAGGAATCAACTTGAACGAACCACCGCAGGATCTTCCCCTCCCTTTATACTTCCGCTTGAGCAGCCTGCTCAAGAAACAAATTTTGAGCGGAAGCTGGTCCATCGGCGCCAAGTTGCCTACCGAAACTCAACTCGCTGAACAGCACGAGGTCAGCCGCCAGACCGTGCGGCGAGCCAAAGCTAAACTCGAGGAAGAGGGGTTGATTGCGACCATCCAGGGATCGGGAAGCCGCGTCGCTGATAATCTCGAGTGGCGATTAAAAAAGGAGCCCCTCAGCAAGATCGAAGACATTGTCCAGAGCGGCCAGGACACATCCTTTGATTTGCAGGAATTTCACATGGTGGCCAACACACCGCGCATCGCCGAATATTTACAGAATCCGCAGGACCGGTTCATCTTTAAGATTTGCGGGGTTCGATACTGGATGAAACAACCGTTGAGTTATGCCGTCTATCATCTGCCCTGCACATTTGGCGCCCGCATTCAGGTCGATCGTTTGACCGACAAGCCTTTCATCCCGCAGTTTGAGGAAATGCTTGGAATCAAAATCATCGAGGGGATGCAATCCATTTACCCGAGTCGAGCCGGCCGGCAGGCGGCGGAAAAACTGAAAGCCCGCCAGGGATCGTTGGTTTTGTCGGTGGACACCACCTACTTTAACGAAGAATACATTCCAGTTTACTATATAAATAGTATTTATCGTCCCGGTTATAAACACGAAATTAAGATCAAGCGCGCCGATAAGGTCTGATTCAACATCCTGCCGGGATTTTAAAAACCCTGTCTTGACGGAGGAGTATAAATGTACCCGAGTTTGATTCAATCCTGGCCGCTCCATCGCTACGCGGATAAGACGGCTGTTGTATTTCAGAATCAACGATTGACTTATCGCCAGGTTGATGCGCGGATAAACCGCCTGAGCCATGGACTCTTATCTCTAGGTTTACATCCAGGCCATAAGGTGGGTATTTTGCTCAACAATTCCCTGGAGTCCGTGGAAGGCATTTTTGGTATTCCGAGGGCCGGGCTAGCCGTAGTTGCGCTCAACGCCCGCCACAGCGCAGCGGAAAATGCGTACATCTTAAACGACTCCGAATCGGACGCCGTAATTGTCGGCCAGGACCTGTGGGGCAAGCTGTCCCCTGCCCTAAAAGAAATACCGCGGGTCAAACACGTGATCGTCGTGGGCGACCGCATCGAGGGATATCACAACTACGCCGAGCTGTGTGACGGCCGTTTCGAAACAGCGCCGGATATTCGAGTCCATCCCGACGACATCGATCGGATTCAGTATACATCAGGCACAACGGGCCGTCCCAAAGGGGCAGTTTCGACATATCAAATCTCCTACAATCGCTTGACCAATACCCTCATAAATTTGGACCAGCCCATTTGGCCTGATGACGTGAACGTGAACATCGGCCCGCTGACACATGCCGCCGGTCTGATGATGAGCACCTATTTCGCTCGCGGAGCGGTAAATATAATTATGACCGGGTTCGAACCGGAGGAAGTCCTGCGCACGATTGAAAAAGAGCGGGCCAGCAGCCTGCTCCTGGTCCCGACGATGATCGTCATGCTTTTGATGACCCCTAATTTAAGGTCCTATGACCTGAGTAGTGTCAAACGTGTATGGTACGGCACGGCGCCAATGTCGCCGGATCGGCTTAAGCAAGCCATCGATGTTTTCGGGCCTGTTTTCCGCCAGAATTACGGTTTGACCGAATCGCCCCAACCCGTGACTTATCTCGCGCCTGAAGACCATCTGGGGGGAGGTTCGGAAGCCCAAATGAGACGATTGGCTTCAGCCGGCAAACCAGCCCTGGGCATCGCCCTTAAAATTGTCGACGAGAACGGCAATGAGGTTAAAACCGGTCAAATTGGCGAAATTATAATCCATAACCAGCAGCTCATGAAAGAATACTGGAACCAGCCGGAAGCAACCGCCGAAGCTCTCAGGAACGGATGGTTTTACACCGGCGACATGGCCATGCAAGACGAAGACGGCTATATCTACATTGTCGACCGCAAGAAGGACATGATTATCAGCGGCGGCTTCAATATCTATCCCCGAGAGGTGGAGGAAGCCCTGCTGACCCACGACAGCGTGGCGAACGCCGCTGTGGTAGGTGTGCCCGATGATGTGTGGGGCGAGGCGGTCAAGGCCTTTGTTGTGCTAAAGCCCGGCGCCCAAATCAGCGAAGCGGAGCTGATAGATCATTGTAAATCCCTCATCGCCGGCTATAAGAAACCTAAGTCCGTAGAAGTGGTCGCCGAACTGCCCCTCAATGCCTACGGCAAAGTCATGCGGCGCCAGCTCAAGGAACCTTATTGGCGAAATCGGGGCCGGCGAGTCTAACCCGAGCACGCTGCTAAAGGACCGGTTCGAGGTGTTGCCAAGCTCTTAAATAAATTGACTGAAAGCGCTGCGGAAAGGAGGTGAACCGCTTTCGGCTATAATCGGTCGAAGCGATCGGGACAAATGTGCATTCCAAACCAACTACTCCAAACCAAAGGAGGGTAAAATGATCATATCGACTTCCATCCCCAAAATTTTAAGATCAAGTATCATTATTGGTTTGTTCACCGTTTTACTGGTCGCAGGAACCGGCCAGTCGGCCTGGTCGGCTGACCAATACCAGGCAAGTTTGTCCTACCATTGGTTCCCCAAGCATCATGCAGCAATCTACGCCGACAAATTCGCCTCTGAAGTGGAAAAAGCTACCAACGGCAGGCTGAAAATCGAAGTCTTCCATTCCGGGCAATTGTTCAATATCCGACAAGCCTTGACTGCTGTTTCTTCCGGCAGTGTGCAGATGGCCGGCGTTTTAGACCTGAATTTTGCGGCCGTGGACAAGGATTTCATGATCAGCCTGTTTGGATATTTCTGGCCCAGCTATGATAAGCTGCATGGTTTTTATCAGAATACCCCGCAGGGCAAAGCCAGGTTGGAGGAAATTCAGAAAAAACTGGGGGTCAAGATTTTGTGTTACGACCCGGTCGGACCCTCGGCCCTGTTCAGCACCAAACCATTGAAAGGCACGGTCGAAGAGCTAAGAGGCAGAAAATCCAGATACCTGACCGCCGCCGAAAAGCCGGCTCTGGCCGCCCTGGGTATCAGCATGGTCTCGGTCGGCACCAGCGAAATGTATACCGCCCTCAAGCAAGGCATGATCGATACCTACACGACCAATCCTTCAGCCCTGAAAGCTTACAGCTGGTGGGATTTCACCAAATACGCCACCTTACCCTACGTAAGCTTTGTCGATGCCTGGATTGTGGCCAATGCGAGCTGGTGGAACAGCCTGCCGGCCGATATTCAGAAGACGATCATGGAAGATGTCGCCCCGCGGGTAGGCCAGGAAGCCACGGACGACGTCGTAAAGTACTCCAATGAGATATTAGAGGAATTCAAGACCCAACACGGCGGCACGGTGGTCACTATCAAGGGTGAGGAGATGGTCAAACTGCGGGAAATCTATCGAACCCAGGTCTGGCCGGTGCTCGGCAAGCAGATGGATGAACAATTTTATCAAGCGGCCAAGGATTACATGGGCTACAAATAGCGTCCGATCAAATTGGGGAGAAGCCTTATCCCAAGGCTTCTCCGCCAGCAGGCCGGTCGCGGAGCAGATCAATGGGAAAAGCAGTCGCCTGGTTTCAAAAACTAACCCACGTTCTGGCAGTGATTATTGTCGCCTTTTCGGCAATCATCATTGCTCTGGATGTTTTTTCCCTGTTTTTCGAATCGGTCACCCGTTACATCATGGGCAGCAGCCGGGCTTTTATGGAAGAATTCCCGCGTCTGCTGGTGCCCTTTATTGTCTTTCCCATGCTGGGAGTTTTATATAAGACCGGAAGACATATTACCGTGGACATGCTGCCGGAAAAACTATCCCCCAAGCCTAAAGCAGTTCTGAGGATTGTGGTCGGTTTGGTGGTGCTGGGGGTTGCGATCGAATTGTTATTTGCCGGCAACGAGGCAGTCGCGCATTTTAAGATGATGGGGCTGATGTCTGTCACCGAATGGGTCGTCCCAATGTGGCTAATTTACCTCACCTTTCCCGTGGGTTTCGGGCTGTTAATTATCTTTGTCCTTGAATCAATCGTCAGCGATATTTGGCAGCTGTACCTCCTAATGACAAAAAATGCCGCATCTACCGCAGCGCGAGGAACCGAGCGATGATTTACACCGCAGTTATTGTCGGCCTTATCACACTGCTGATCTCTGTGCCTATCTTTATTGTCTTCGCTCTTTCGGGCAGCATGGTTGTGATCGGTGCGCTGAATCTGCCCTGGAGCATGATCACCCAGGTTACTTTTGACGCCATTACCAAATACATTCTTCTGGCCATCCCCCTGTTCATTTTTTCCGGCATGATCATGGTGGAGGCCGGCATGGCGCGTCGGCTCATCAATGTTTTCATCGACGCCGTCGGTCATCTGCGAGGCGGTTTGGGAATCGCCATGGTCTTGACCATGGGGTTTTTCGGCGCTTTGTGCGGATCGATACTGGCCGCAGTGGTCGCCGTCGGCAGCGTTATGATCCCGATTATGGAAGAAAAGGGATACCCTAGAGCTTTTGTGGCTGCCCTGGCCTGCTGCGCAGGTAGTCTGGACGCCCTGATCCCTCCGAGCAACGGCGCCATTATCTTTTCGGCCATTACGGGCGAGCCGGTGTCACGCACATTTGCGGCAGGCATTTTCCCGGCTTTTGTCTACGCCGGTCTTTTGATCATCCTGGTAGTGTGGCGCTGCCGGGATATGGAAAAGCAGCCACAGGCAAGCTTTCAAAAATTCGCCGTGGACTTCTGGATAGCCCTTCCAGCCATCTTGACGCCAGTCATCATCCTGGGTGGAATTTACAGCGGAATTCTGACACCAACCGAATCGGCAGCCGTTGCCGGGATATGGTCTATTTTTGTCGGTTTTTGTATTTATCGCGAACTCAGTTTGAAGGGCCTTTGGGCCGCCCTGAAACGCACGGCGATGACAACATCTATGATTTTCGCAATCATTGCCACGGCGAGCTTTCTGTCCATTGCGCTCACCTTTACCCGCGCGCCGCAAAAACTCATCGAGTTCGGCATCAATCTGGGCGTTACGCCCGTATTGTTCCTTCTGTCAACAGGAGTAGTTGTTCTTATCCTGGGAACTTTCATGGAGGTCGTGCCGATCATGTACTTGACTTTACCGATCTTAGCTCCTATCGCCGAGGCATTGGGTATCAATATGGTCCATCTGTATGTGGTTAATGGCGCCTTTGTAGGCATGGGCCTGATCACCCCGCCGGTCTGTGTCGGGGCTTATACCGCGGCGGCCGTGGCCCAGGAGCCCGCCGACCGCGTTATACGGGCGCTATTCCCGTCATTTTTTATCTTAGGTTTGATTTATGCCGCAATTGTGCTTCTTTTTCCCAAAATCAGCTCTTGGCTGCCCAATCTTATCGCAGGTTGACGACTGATTCCGTCGATTGGCGGATAACCAGGCGAAAGACCGGAGGAGACAATAAAGATGAATCATCAAGAAATAATGGCCAAATTCGAAGCGAAAAAAGCCCATCAACTCAAAATGGGGGGTGATAAAAAAATCGAAGCCCGCCGTTCAGCCGGAAAGTTAAATGTCCGTGAACGCATCGATTATTTGTTCGATCCGGGAACGTTTCGGGAGATGGGACTTTTCACCCACTCCTACGTGCCCGAAGTCGCCGACAAAACTCCGGGCGATGGGAAGCTCATCGGCCATGGTCTGGTTGACGGCCGGCCGGCCGGGGTAGTTGCCAATGACCTGACCGTAATGGGAGCTTCGAGTTCGTCCACCAATGCAAAAAAAATCGCGTATATGAAAGGCTGGAGCGCCGAAAAGGGATTTCCGCTGTTTTTTCTGGCCGAATCCACGGGAGCACGCATGCCCGATGCCATGGGCGCCTTCGGCATGGGGCATGGGGGACAGAACAAGGCCCAGTACAGACGGTTGCGGGAAGCCCCCTGGATTTCAACATTGCTCGGACCCTGCTATGGAAGTTCCTCATGGTACTCGGCCCTTTCCGACATTAATGTCATGCTCAAGGGCGCGGTAATGGCTGTTTCCAGTCCTAAGGTTACTCAGATTGCAACCGGTGAAGATACATCACCGGAAGAGCTGGGCGGTTGGGAAGTTCATTACCTGAGAACCGGGCTGGTGGATGCGGTTGCAGAAAGCGAGCAGGAGTGCATACGACTGGCTAAAAAATATTTTAGCTATCTGCCCACCAATGCCAAGGAACCCCCGTCGCGGGCTGAAATTCCTATCAATTCAGGTCAGCACATGGCGGACATTTTGGACCTCATCCCTGAAAGCCCCAATCGTGTGTACGATATGAAAAAGGTCGTGGAAACGATTATGGACGGCAGTGAAATCATGGAGTTGAAAGCCTCGTTCGGCAGACCGGTGATTACGGCGCTGGCACGACTGGGGGGACGATCGGTAGGGGTTATCGCCAATAATCCATATTTCGGCGCCGGGGCGCTGGATGCGGATTGCTGCGACAAGGTCACCAGCTTTTTAGTGCTGTGCGATTCCTTCAATATACCCCTTATCATGCTGGTCGATACGCCCGGCTTTCTGATCGGCAAAATGGGCGAATACAAAAAAGTAACAGGCAAGATCATGAATTGGATGAACGCCCTTTCCCTGCTCAGCGTACCCTTGTTTACCGTGATCGTAAGGAAAACCTACGGCCAGGCCTTCTTAAACATGGGCGCCGGCAAGGCTTCGGATGTGATTGTTGCTTGGCCTACGGCCCAGATAAGTTTCATGGACCCTCAACCGGCCATCAATGTCGTCTATAATTTCAAAAGAGAAGACAACCCGGAAAAATATGAGGAACTGCTCGAAGAAATGAACAAAAATATTGAACCCTGGCCGGCCGCAGGTATTTTTGGCCTCAATGACATTATTGATCCCGGAAAAACCCGGGAGTATCTGATCGACATGCTCGAGTTGCACACCAATCGTTTTACTAACGGCGTCGGCCGACACCTGCTTCACAATTGGCCTACCTCCTACTAAAGACAACCCATCATTCGCCAATTAGGATGAAAGGGGATAAAGTTAATGATAGTTTTGTACAGCATTTATTCTATTTCAGGCACCGCCTCGTTAATTGCTGAATTATATCTATGCTCAAACAAAAACTATTGCTAAACGAATCGGGTTTCACGCTGGTAAAAAATATCATTCCAATCAAAATAAAATTCCTTCAGCCGCGTCATA
>CAVYNY010000024.1:0-15107 GCA_963769935.1 uncultured delta proteobacterium
ACATGGGGGGGCAAACAAGAATATCACGCCCGGACAACCCGGATGTAAGGGTGTAAAAAAAAAGTCGAAATAGACCATTCTTTGGTTTAGGCGCCCCAAGTATTTCCATTTTCAGAGAATCACAGCGGCAATGACTTTTGAATCCCCGCCAGAATACTTCTAAGCTTTGGATTTTCAATAAAAACCCGGTACCGCAGCATGCGCAGCACGGCTTTCAGATCCTTCCATTCCGAAAGGACTCTGCCGGGATTGGTGAAAATCTCGGAGGCTTCCATTAGACTGGTTTTTACATAATCGGATACGTTCATTGACGCCGCCTCCTTGCTGAAGGCGTCGAGGATTTTTTTAAAGTCGCCGGCATTTAGCCAGACCCCTTCGCAAAAAGGGCAAAACGTGATGTCAATATCCGGCTCCTGGAAGTTGATTTGCCGCATGGCAATTTTTCGGCATCGCGGACAGCTGAACGAATCTGCATTGATGTTGAAAAGCGCTTTGGGGCTCCAAATCTCAAAATCCAGAAAACGCAGGTCCGGATCCACTTTATCTTTTACTTCTTCCAGCACGCCCCTATCGAACCAAATGCCTCTGCATTGGCGGCATTCATCGACTTGGACATCCCCGAATACCAGCGGTTTCATTGCCTGCCGGCACACTGGACAATCCATGGTATTTTTCCTTTCAAATATCCCTTCCATTTCAATCAACATGGCATGGCTAAGGGAAAATATAAATGAGGTTGATTGTGTATTTTCTGAAAAAATTGAATGTATCGATGAAATCCCCTTGTCCAAAAGATACATAACTTTAAGCTGAAAAATACACATTCTACTTTATTTAGCTTATTTCATCAGTTTAGTATTTAATATTGTCCTTAGTCCCGTATTTAGACGTGACGACATCAATCATTGTGCATACATACACAGCGGTCTTTCTATTTGGCACGTTACGGCAGGTTATAAGCCAACTGCATAGGGCGAATACTGCCTTAATTATGACGCTGAGTATAAAAGGAGAAGATCATCATGGCCAACGCGCCGACCCAAGTTGTTCGCAGAACGCTCTTTTCGTGGATCTTTGCCAAAAACAAAAAACTTCAACTCCTGCTGGTTCTCTCGGCGGCAGTTTCGGTTTTCGCCAACGTCATCCCGCTGGAAATGCAGAAACGCATCGTCAATGAGGCCATTAACTTAAGAAAAATAGATCTGCTGATGAACTACTGCGGCATCTATCTGGCAGCCTTTGTGGTGAGCAGCGGGCTGAAATTCCTGATCAACTCCCTGCAGAGCATCATCGGCCAGCGGACGGTGACCGATATGCGCAAAGAATTATTTCGGCATGCGATAACCCTGCCATTGAGTTTTTATCGCCGAACCCAGCCCGGACTGGTCGTTGCCGCAATGACCACCGAGCTTGCCACTGCGGGAGATTTCGTCGGAATGTCGATCGCCGTTCCCGTAACCAACCTCTTGATGCTGGCGGCTTTTGCCGGCTATCTCTTGTGGCTCAATCCGATGCTGGCCGCCATAACGCTGAGCGTCTATCCGATCGTGCTTTTGCTGGTTCCCGTGCTTCAAAATCGGGTCAACGCTTACAATCGAAAACGGGTGGACGCCGGCCGCAAACTTTCCGGCAAAATCGGGGAATCGGTTGCCGGTATTCATGAAATCCAGGCCAACGGCGCCTTTGCAATTGAGAGGCGCAAATTTGATCAATTGGCAGACCGGCTGCGCAGGATCCGCATCATCTGGCGCTTGCTCCGTTTCGGCATCAAGGCCGCCAACAGCATGTTTACAAATTTAAGCCGCTTTTTGGTTTTTGCATTTGGCGGATATCTGGCCATCAGGGGCAGCCTGGAACTGGGTGCCCTGGTTGCGTTCCTGTCGGGCCAGGGAAAGTTATATGACCCCTGGAAGGAGTTGATAGAGTTTTACCAGGCCTACAAAACCTCTTCGGTCACTTACGGCCGTACGATGGAATATTTCGATACCAAACCCGAACATGCGATGGCAGCCGACGGCCGCGAACCGTTCGATCTGGACGGCAGTATTACCGTTGAAGATTTGTCTTTTGAGACCGAAGATGGAACCCGGCTGCTGTCGGAAATTTCCTTTTCGTTAAAACCCTGCGAACACATGGCGTTGGTCGGGTTTTCCGGAAGCGGCAAAAGCACGCTGGCGCAATGCATCGTGCAATTGCATCGATACACGCGCGGCCGGATCACCATCGGTCAAAAAGAGGTGGCGAACCTCTCCAAGCAAGATATCGTCGCCAACATCGGTTTTGTATCCCAGGACCCATTTATATTCGACGGTACCATTGAGGACAACCTCCTGTATGCCTGGAAGGCAATGCCATCCAATGCAGATTCAGAGAGTCAAAGCGAGGGCCCCACGTTAGACCAACGGATTCAAGTCTTGCAGCAAAGCGGAATCTTTGTCGATGTCCTGCGTTTCGGTCTGAATACAAAACTGCACGGCAGCGCGCATCAAGCCCTCATATCTCAAATTATCCGGTTGCGCCAAAAGTTTCTGGATGAATTTGCCGCGGAACTGCGGGAGTACATCGAATATTATGATGAAACCAAATTTCTCCTGTATTCCAGCATCGCCGAAAATCTCGTGTTCGGTGTACCTCAACAGGAGGCGTTTGATAAAAAAAATTTGCTCGATAATGAGTTCTTTTTGAATCTCCTTGAAAGCTCAGGCCTAAAAACGCCGCTGCTAAAACTCGGGGCCGAGTTGGTTGGTCAGGCGCTGAACATACTGGGTGATCTGCCGCCGTCGGCGGTTTTTGCTGACGAAATGCCGATTGAACCGGAAGAGTTGGAAGATTGCAAAAGGATTGCGGTCCGTGAAAAAAATGAGGGCCTGAACGCACTGGCGGCTGATGACCGCCGTGTGCTGTTGCAGCTGGCCCTGCGCTATTCACAGGGCAAGCACAAGCTGGTGGATCTGCCGCCGCAATTAAAAAAACAGATTCTGGCAGCGCGCCAAGAGTTCAAGAAAACCGTTTCCGCCCAAAAGTCAGACTCTTTCGCCTTTTATGACAGGTCAAAATATATTACTTCCCGCCCAATTTTGACCAACATATTTTTCGGCAACATCAAAACCACAAGTTCGCGGGAGCAGGATCAAGTCAATCGCTGCATTAATCAACTCCTGATTGAAGAAGAAATACTGGAAGATATTTTAGCCATGGGGATGCAGCACCGGGTCGGCAGCAAAGGTGAAAACCTTTCCGGCGGACAGCGCCAGAAACTGGCTATCGCCCGGGTATTGCTCAAAGAACCGAAGGTTCTGGTCATGGACGAGGCGACCTCCGGGCTTGACAACGAATCCCAGGCGCGGATACAAAACCTGCTAGAAACTCAATGGAAAGATAAGAGTACCCTGATTGCCGTCGTTCACCGCCTCGATATCATCAGAAACTATGATAAGATCGCAGTAATGAAAGCCGGCAAGATCATCGAAATGGGATCCTATGAAGAACTTATGAATAAACGCGGGATCCTGCGCGAACTCGTCGACGGCAAGAAGTAAAGAATCCAAACATGGCAATTCTGAAAGAAGGTCAAAATTGTTGGCGCCAAGTATCTGCCGGACGTGCCGCTTGCCTGATCGACGGCGCCGTCTATTTTGAAGCCCTGGTGGACGCCGTTAAACAGGCCCAAAAATCCATATATATCGCCGCCTGGGATATCGACAGCCACACCGACCTCCTGCGCCGTTCCGGCGCTGAGGCACCGTCTGTTCGGTTGGGGGAGTTTTTAAACGCGACAGTCAAAAAAACACCCGATTTGCATGTGTATATTCTGGCCTGGGATTTTCCCATGCTCTATATGCGGGAGCGTGAGTGGCTTCCCATTATCAATCTGGACTGGAAGACCCATCGCCGCATCCATTTTCAGCTCGACGATCAACATCCTTTGGGGGGATCGCAACATCAAAAAATTGTCATAATCGATGATGCGGTGGCATTTTGCGGAGGAATCGATTTGACCAGAAACCGCTGGGATACGCCCCGGCACTGCCTGAATGATCCGCGCCGCAAGGATCCCGGCGGCCGGCTTTACGAGCCTTTTCATGATATCCAAATGATCGTCGACGGCAAAGCGGCCGCAGCCCTGGGAGATCTGTTCCGGGACCGCTGGAAATGGGCAACCGGCAAAGACCTTCAGCCCGTTGACCCGCGCACCAGCATCTGGCCCACGGACCTTGAGCCCTGCTTAACGGATAGTCGGATAGGTATTGTCCAAACCTTGCCGGCTTTCAAGGGTCGACCTGAAGTCCGTGAAACCGAAAAACTGTATTGCGATGCCATTGCAGCGGCGCAGGATTGCATTTACATTGAAAACCAGTACCTGACCTCGGTGGCTGTCGCCCGCGCATTGCAGAAAAGCCTGCAGCAGGCAAAAGGACCTGAAATCGTCTTGGTGCTGCCCCCGGCGGCATCCGGCTGGTTGGAACAAAGCACCATGGATGCCATTCGCGCCCACATCTTAACCCGGCTGGATCAGGCCGACCGCAACAACCGACTGCGTGTCCTTTACCCGGCTTTAGCGGGCGGGGAAGCGCACGTCTACGTTCACGCGAAAACCATGGTCGTCGATGATCGTCTGGTATTGGTCGGTTCCGCAAATTTAAGCAATCGCTCCATGGGCCTGGATTCGGAATGCTCCCTGGTCATGGAGCCCGAGGGAGGATCCAATGCCGCTGAGGCCGTGGCCGCATTTCGCAACACACTGCTGGCCGAGCATCTCGGCACCTCGGCCGCAGCTGTCCGCCAGGCTTGCGCCGACACCCAATCACTGATTCAGGCGATCGAATCGCTTTCAGGCGAAGATCGATTTTTAGCCCGGTTAGAGTACCGGGAGCCCTCGGTGGACGGCACCCGGCTGGTTCCGGATGACGACTGGCTGGACCCGGAAAGACCCGTTGAACTCGACCGAATATTTGATCAATTTGTGCATGAGGAAAGCGGTCAATCCGGCAAGTTTCAACTGGTAAAAATTTCCGTTGTTTTACTGGTGCTGCTGGCCCTGGCCGCCGCCTGGCGCTGGACGGCGCTTTCGCAATGGGTGAGCCTGGAGACCTTGACCGGCCTGGCAGCCTATCTGAAGGACAATCCCCTCTTGCCCCTCGGGGTATTGGCCGCTTTCGTCGCCGGCGGACTGTTGATGGTTCCTATAACCGTATTGATCGGTGCCACCGGGATAATATTTCCCGCCCATCTGGGCGTAGTTTATGCGTTGGCCGGCAGCCTCTTGAGTTCGCTGATCACCTATTTTATTGGGGCCGGATTCGGCCGGCGGATGGTTCGCAGATTGGCGGGAAGCAGGCTGAACCGTCTCAGCAGGCAACTCGCCCGTCAGGGTATTCTCACGGTGATGGTGGTGCGCAACCTGCCGGTGGCGCCGTTTACCATCGTCAACATGGTAGCGGGTGCGTCCCATATAAAGCTGCGAGATTTTCTCCTGGGCACGGCCCTGGGAATGCTGCCGGGCATCGTCGTCATCACGGTATTTGCCGACCGTCTCTCCGCCGCCGTCAAAAATCCGCATTGGACCAACATTGCCGTCGCAGCCGGCATCGCCATCGTCTGGGTACTGGGGATCTGGCTGATACAAAAACGTCTGCGATCCGTAAATAAAACCCGTCATGCATAATACCTACACAGATTTCAACAAACCTCTATAATTTCGGCAGGTTTTCGATCTCCCGCCGGGTAATGTCGTAGGTGATGCCCCGGTTGGTAAAGCCGATGGGGCGATAGGGCACCGCCACCCGCTTGTCGCCATAATATAAAAAGCTGCCGTAAGATAATATGAGCTGATCGACCTTTCCAGCGGTGCTGATAATAAGATCCTCCACTGTTGCGACTTCCTCGCCCTGCTTGTCGATGACCGCCTGCCCTAATATGACACTTACCAGCATTCGCGCCGGATAAAAAGCCCAATCCCAGGGATTGTACCAATTCCGCATTCCGTGATCGCCTTCATCGCGATACGCGAATAGGGACGGTCATACTGCTGATCCTGGCGGCCACCGCCTTGAGGTCCGCTGTGGGGTAGGCGGACGCCTTCATCCGACCACTGCCGGCGATACCCCGGCGGCAGGCCTCTGCCGTAAGTCCCGTAGGGTCCGGGCATCATGCCGTAATAAGGATTAAGACGGTAGCTATAGTTGGTAAATAGACCTTTTTTGCGATAGTCGAATTCAGGCCGGTCCTCGAGCTGCTTTCTGGTGGCGTCCAAAATTATTTTACCGTCGGCAAATTTTAAAGACTTGTACGGGGCGGATACCAGTTTTTCGTCTACATCCAGAAAGCCGTCGACCGATATCAGCGCAGTTTTGATGCTGCCGTTTCTTTTGACGACGAGGTCTTCAAGATCACCGAGCTCCTGTCCCTGGGCATTGAAAACCGGTTGATCGAAAATGGCGCCGGCGTTCAAGTATCCCGCCGGATTTTCCGAGGCCCCGGCAGGCATCGATAGGACAATGCAGAAAACGATGGCTGTCATTATTTGTGAAATGCAAATTCTTTGCAGTTTGCTGATCATGCTAAACCTCCCATAAAAAATAGAATTTCCATCAGATAACCTGTCTCACTTTTCCGATGATGGCGGCCTTGCTGATTTCCTCGAAATCCAAAAGCTTTGGCATTGACTGCCATCCCCACCCCGATGGAAAGCCCCTGTGTTGAGGTAATCGATCTGACCGTCAATTTGCATGGCGCTTTTTTTTTTATTAATATTTTTGGCTTTTTAGGCCTCGCCGGCGTCAGCCACCTTCTCGGCCATTTCCAGCAGGTTCTGGTGGCGGCTCAGACCGGTGATGAAACGCGCCGGAATGCCTCGCAGACCGTTTTGGGCCCCGGCCAGCGCGCCGGCCAGGCTGGCGCGGGCCATATTGTTGCCGCCGCCGTTAATGGCGGAAAGCACCGGCAGTTTGAAGTCCTCTTGAAAACGGGCACAAAGATAATAGGCCGCCGGCAGCATGAAATCCATGGAACAGGCCAGTCCGAACAACCGGCAGGCTGCCTGGGGCGGATTGATTTGAACCGCATCGTCCCTGGCAGCCGCATAGGACCAGCGGGGCAGGAGAACGGCGTCATGAAATGAAGCCTCCGAAGAATCGCCGTCCGCCGAATCCGACAACGACACGCTGAGGGAAAGCCCATGGGCTTTGGCCTGCCCGACTACAGCGCGCGGGGCGCTGTCCAGGGTCTCGCCGTTGATGAGGGCGGCCACGATCAGGCCGAACGCAACCGAACCGCCGGCGATGAAGGGATCCCGGTGGGTCAGGCGAACGTTTAAACGGGCGTGATCCAACAGCTTTTTGAAATCGCTGTGATAGCGGGCGGCCAATACGGGCATCCGAATGGCGCCTTCGGCCGTGTTGGCGAAGCTCCCGGCCCGGTTCCATTCTTTTCCGGCCTGCCGGGCGTGCCAGACATCCCGCATGGCCTCGTCCGTGTACCGGCCTCCCTCGGGCGTACCATCCAGGGTCCCCAGGAGCGCGTCGAGGCGCCGGCAGAAATCAGGCTCGTCATAGCCTCCTTTATCCGCCAGCGATTCCAGCAAAAATCCGACGACCTGGCCGGTCTGAGAGTTATCTCCTGCCGTTAGTCCATCATGATAGCGACCGGGCCTGGGACGGGTGTAATCTTCGATCCATTCGCCGTATTCCGCTTTTAATTTTGCCAGGTCATAGTACCAGTGGGTCCCGACGCCTAACGCATCCCCGATCAGCGTCCCCATGATGGCGCCCACGGCGCGATCCGGGTGTCATTTTTCATTGCGAATCCTCCTCGATGGCAGTCGTAGCCTAATATTCCAATCGTATCCGTATGTTATTGTGTTTACCGGAATAGTCCTTAAATTAGGCAGGCTCTTCAGCCAATGAAATGGGGTCTGGACCGTATTGGCATCTTTCTCAGGCAGTATTTCTATGGGTAAAGGTTCAGAGTTCAAGGTTCAAAGTTCTGGGTTCATAAAGGGTTTCAAGTGTCAGAAATAAAGCTCATGGTTAATGCTCATAGTTAGTTCATAGTTGAAAGTTCATTGTTTATAGATAAAGATTGAAGGTGAAAGGCCAAAGGTAAAAGGAGTCGACAGTTATAACATCGCCGGCCCCCTTTTTTGTGCTCGGGCTTGGTCATATTAGCCGCCCGTCGAATTTGATCGCGGTCAACACATCAGATCCAAGGGCTTCACAGAAACTGCTAAACTTTTCCGCCGAGGGAACCCGGCGGTGCATTTCTCGATTTGGCTCCGGGTGCTTCGGGAATATTCTGCCGGACTTTCAATTTCGGATTTTTCCAAGCTTTTTCTGTCGTTCTTCTCTCTGCCTTTTTTGACGCGATCTTCACAGTCGTCGCACTTTCCACTGACGTCTCTCGCTAACGTCTCACTCATAAAAATCCTCCCTTCAAATAAAAATCCTCGCTTTCAATTTGCAGTTAACTTTTCTTTATTCCCTTTTATGCTTAATATAAAAATTATAAGTAAGGTATAATATTACAATCCGGGATAACCCGTATTCATGTTTACTCGTTTATGTATTTTGGGGAAAGAAAGTTTAATTCATCGCCTGTTTAATTCGTTAGCTGGAAATAGACCCAGTGGCATTAATTTTGGTCCGGATGCGAGAACACTTGGCTGATAGGGGACTGCAAACCTGGGAATGCCGCCAATACCCTGTTGAAAAACGACACAGATGCAATAGGTTCTTAAAACCGGCTATATGACAGCATCCAGGAAGGACATTTTCAGATGAACTACTTCATTACGGGCGGTTTGGGTTTTGTCGGCCGCCACCTGGCGAATTTCCTTTTAAGGGATGGCAACCGGGTGACCGCCATAGGGCTCAACCCCAACCCCAATCTGATCGATCATGGCGATTTTCACTACATCCCGGCCGATACGACGAAACCGGGAGACTGGCAAGATGAGCTGCGAGATCAGCAGGTAATTGTCAATCTGGCCGGCAAATCCATTTTTAAACGCTGGACGGAAGACTATAAGCAGCAAATTTATGACAGCCGGATTTTAACCACCCGCAATTTAGTTGACGCCCTGCCGGAGGATCCCCAGATCATATTTTGCAGCACATCTGCGGTCGGGTTTTACGGTTCCCAGGGCGACAATGTGCTCACAGAAGAATCTCCGCCGGGAGAGGATTTCCTGGCCAAAGTGGGAAAAGACTGGGAGTGGGAGGCCCTGCAGGCTCTGAACAAGGGCGCCCGGGTGGTGGTGGCCCGCTTCGGAATCGTGCTGGATCGAGACGGCGGCGCGATGAGCAAGATGATACCTGCTTTTCGCTGCTATGTGGGCGGTTCGCTCGGCACCGGACGGCAATGGTTCCCCTGGATTCATATGCACGATCTGCTCTACGCTTACAAATTCGTGATTGCCAAGCAGCAAATCAGCGGTCCGGTCAACTTCTGCGCGCCGCAGCCGATTCGCAATCGGGAGCTGGCAGAGAAACTGGGGGCTGCGCTCAATCGGCCGACGTTCATGCCCGCGCCGGCGTTTTTGATCAAACTCCTGCTGGGCGAATTCGGCAGGTCCCTGCTGAGCAGTCAACGCGTGGTGCCTGAAAAGCTGAATAAATTCGGCTACAAATTCACCTACCCGGACATAAAATCCGCAGTCGACGAGATCGTCAACCGCCGGCAAAGCTCAAGCGGGGCCGATTCGAATCGAACCTATGCCGACGACGCTGAAAAGGTCTGAATACAGCTTAACAAAGCTACATGGAATATTGGAATAATGGTTAAATCCGCATAACTTCTGCATCTGGGCCAAGGGTACTTGTGCGCCTTTGGCGCATTGGTATCATGCCTTGCGATTTCTCCGTTGTACGGCTTCGGTAGCCGGCTGGGGTAATTAGATTGAGCCCTGCTCTTCGATACTGTCCGAGATTTGCATCATTTCAGTATTCCGACATTCCATCATTCCAATTGTGAGGGAAGCGAACCAAGTTCCTTACTGTTTGGCGCATAATCGCACGGTCAATTTGAGGCCGTTGACGGCCTCCACGCATATTTCCCGGCCTTGCTCGATAGAAGACTGTCCTTCGCAAATGGTCGCCTGCCAGCGTTCTCCCTTTACTGAAACGTAGCCGTCAGGGTTTAAACGGGTCAGAGCGACTCCTTTGCGGCCGATCATCCGGAAGCGGTCGGTGTGTTGGGATGGGTCATAAAACCGCCACAGAACAGGAAATAAAATGATGTCTTTGCCCACCCAGATACCGAGCAGTGCCCAGGCAAGATAGGCCGGGAACTCCATCCAAGGTCGAACCAAGATAAGAATCAACGAAACGCAGCCATCCCGGGCAATTGCAGCAGGAAATATTTAACGATTATCCCAAGCGTAGGTCGGTCGTGTTTTTTATCCATCTTTGATCCCGTGTGACATCGATCGCTGATGCTCGCGGCTTGAACAATGCTAAATACATCAGATCACTTATATGAATACCTACAATTCAGCATTGGAATTTTCAATTTTTCATCGATTCGGTCGAAACTTATAGATCTTCGTAAGCGCTTTTTCGATCGATCCTGCGCGGCAGTTCGCCGGCGTATTTTTCTCCGAGCGCAGCAGCATTCCGGACTGCCCAATTGGTCAGCTTTGTCCGGCTGGCGGGAGGAGCGTTTTCGCAAAGCAAACCCGCCATGAGCCCATCGATTTCCTCCCTGGTAACAAATACATCGCCGACCAGCGGCCGATGATCCGGCCGGCAATAAATTCCAGCGGCGGAGGGATCGAAATGATGGGCCGCGGCTTGCCGATGATCCTTCCAATGGCTTCAACCAGTCCCCGGTATGCAGAAAGTTTCCGTGCCATCGCCTCGATGGTCGCATTCTCCGGCCTTTGACCCTGTTCAACGGCCAGGGCCGCAAGGTCGTCGACATAGATCGGCTGCAATCTGTAGTCCCCGCCGCTAAACACGCCGAAAACCGGCCGCCGGCGCAAGCGCCAGGCAATGTTGTTGATCAAATGTTTCTTGGCCGAAAAGAGCGGCGGGACGCAGAATACAATGTGAAATTCCGTTTTCCCTGAGAGCTCTCTTTCCATGATCGCTTTGCCGCGAAAATATTCCAGGGGGCGATCCTTCGGACGGATTGGTGGTGCTGGTGCTGATGTGGACGATTCTTTCAACCTTCGCTGTTTCAGCATATTTTCCGGAGAAGCCGAAGGCTCCGGTAACGGCATGCAGACCCATTATCAGCTCCTATAATCAACTGGTATGCCGGCGGCTGTTAGAAATTGCAGCTACGTTATCCCATTCATTCAACTGAAATATCAAATCACAAATATCAGACAAATCACTATGACCGAATTTCAAAACTAACCCGACTGTGATTGAAGTCTAATAACCAATAACTTATAGCTAAAACGCTACTCACCTTTAAGCCTCCCGGTGTTCCAGCTTCCCGGCGCCTCCCCGCTTCCCGGCCTCCGAGCCCCCCTAGGCCACATACACGGTCTTTATGTTTAAGAATCTTTAGATAGCCATAATGGGAGAGCTCCCGGCCGTATCAGCTTTGGTTGATTCCGCAGAACGGAAGATGCGATCGATGTCGAACAAAGGCGTGTACAAATTGCAATATCCCGGCTTTCAAGCCTCCCTACGCCACATACACAGTCTTTATGTTTACGAATTCTTTGATGCCGTAATGGGAGAGCTCCCGGCCGTATCCGCTTTGCTTGATTCCGCCGAACGGCAGACGCGGATCGGATTTAACAAAGGCGTTCACAAAGCAATTACCGGCTTCCAGGTCATTGGCGGCGATGCGTTCCCCGCGCCGGACATCACCCGTAAAAACGGCGGCCCCCAGCCCGAAGGAGGTGTCGTTCGCCGTGCGGATCGCTTCGCCCTCATCCTTGACGGAGATAACCGCGGCCACCGGTCCGAACGTCTCTTCATCATAGGCCGGCATGCCTCTTTGGACACCGGTGAGTACCGTTGCGGGGTAGAAGGCGCCGTCGCCGAAGGGCATCCGGCCGCCCAAAAGACACCGGGCACCCCTCTCGATGCTTTGCGTGACTTGGCGGTGAAGCTCGTCCCGCAGTTCCGCCCGGGCCTGAGGGCCGATCTCGGTCTCCTCTTCCAATGGGTTCCCCATTTGCTTTTGTTCCATTTGCGCAACCAGCATGTCTTCAAAGCTTTTGCGGACGGATTCCACGACCACAAAGCGTTTGGCGGCGATGCAGCTCTGACCGGAGTTTAAAAGGCGGCTGGCCACGCAGGCTTCAACCGTCTTTTCCAGGTCGGCGTCTTCCAGGACGATATAGGGATCGCTGCCGCCGAGCTCCAATACCGTTTTTTTCAGCAATTTTCCGGCGGCCACCGCCACTGCCCGGCCTGCGGACTGGCTGCCCGTCAGGGTTATCGCGCGAATAAGCGGTTGAGAGATAAGCTGCTCCACGCGTTTGCTGGGAATTAAAACGTTCTGAAACAGGTTTTCCGGAAATCCCGCCGCCTTGAAGATATCATCGATCGCCAGGGAACAGCCCGGAACATTGGAGGCGTGTTTTAGCACCGCGGCGTTGCCGGCCATCAAGGCCGGCGCCGCGAAGCGAAACACCTGCCAGAAGGGATAATTCCAGGGCATTATGGCCAGAATAACTCCCAGGGGGGTGAAAGATATATAGCTGCTGCGGGCATCCGTCTCAATGATCTCGGGCTGCAGAGCGGTTAAGGCATTGTCGGCATAGTAGTTGCAGACCCAGGCGCACTTTTCGACTTCCGCCCGGCCGTCCCGGATGGGTTTGCCCATCTCGGTGGCCATCAGAACCGCATATTCCTCCTTTTTGACGGATAATATTTTCGCAGCATTCCGGAGCCTTTCAACCCGCTGGGGAAACGTCGTTTCCCGCCAGCTTAAAAACGCTTGATGGGCGGCGCCAACTTTGTCTGCAATCTCCTGAGCACTGTTTTCCTCAAAAGCACGGATTATACTGCCATCGGCAGGGTTTATGGCGGTCAGCATCAGATTAACTCCTAACCCGGATTCACCGGAGATATAAATGTTTCGTAATTTATAGTACTTTCCTAAATTTTAATTATTTTTGGGACTGTATGGCTTTAGCAGACAATGACGGCTTGCGATTCGATTCTTGCCTGCAGGGAATCCACACACGGCTTCCAGTCCGCAGGCTCTGCAGCATGGCTTCCAGCTCGGAGGGCGGCAGGGCCGAGCCTTCTCCCTGCGGCGGTTTCCGCCGTCAGACAACCCCTCAAACAAAAAGATTATGGCGATAATCTCCCAAGTTATCCATCGGGTATGGCATGTATTTTGAACTTGAAACCACGGTAATTGGCCAATCCAATTTATGTTGGTATGGCCGCTCGCTGATAAGTTCATGCTCTGCCATGATGGCTCCGCAACAACTCCGGCTGATAAGAGTTGATCACAAAGCAAGGCTCGGCGTCATCCAGGCATCCAGTTCGATGCAGTCGGCGAATGGTCTCAAAATAGATGCCGTCTACAGCCACAATACAGGATTTTTGGTATTGCTGATCTGATCGACCTGTTTCATTATGTGCATAGGAAATTACGCCGGTAAACCCGTCAAGCAAAGGAGTTTCCGAATGATATACAATCCTCTGGCCCTGATGATTGTTGGAATTTTTTTCATCGGGCTCATAGTTTTTTTTGTCCTGGTGCAGATCAACGTTATCGCCTTGGCGTTTGTCGAGATCGGAATTCCGCCCCAATACATTTTCATGACCCTCATGGCCATCCTGCTCGGCAGCTTTATCAATATTCCCGTCAAACGAATACCGCAAAGCAGCATCAACCAAAGGGCCAGGGCTCATTATTTTGGAATTTCCTATTCGATACCGGTCTGGCGACAGCGGTATACGCTGCTGGCCGTTAATCTGGGCGGTGCAATTATTCCAATTATCATCTGCCTGTATCTATTTTTTAAGACCTCTTTGTGGGTTGAGTTTGCTGTCGCCACCACTATCATGACAGGCCTTTGCTATCAACTGGCCCGGCCGGTGCCCGGGTTGGGTATCGCACTTCCGCCGCTCGTTCCGCCGCTCGCCGCCGCTATCATCGCGGTTTTAATTGCCTACCCGCATGCGCCGGTCGTGGCTTACTTCAGCGGAACCGTCGGAACACTGCTGGGGGCCGACATCCTCAAGCTGAAAAAAATCACCGCACTGGGTGCGCCGGTGGCCTCTATCGGTGGAGCGGGAACATTCGACGGAATTTTTTTAACGGGCATTCTATCCGTGATGCTGTCAGCGCTGCTGACCTAAACCCATGGTGGGCTAAAGTAAAGAATCCGAGCCCAGAGGGCCCGGCTTTGGTCCACCCCGGAGGAGTGTGCAATAACACCAACGCCCTAGTGGAATAATGCAATGATGGAAAAATGGAATATTGGGGACCAAAAAAGGATAGCAGATGACAAATGGCTATAGCCAATATCACAGCTAATCCCCAAGCTTTAGAATTTCCATTGGTGGAAGCGGGTCGAACATATACTGTTCATTAAGAACGCAGATACATGGTTGACCGTATTTACTATTCGCAATTGTCATAGAAATATAGATAAACACAAGTATTTTTGCAGGATTGAAGATCTGGCTCCAACCATATCCGGTTACCCAAAAGGAGGTAACATGTTGAGTATGCAACAAAAAAGACCGCCCCCGCCCGAGAAAAATTTCGAACAACTGCGGATGCCCCAGGATCAAAGGCGCGAGGAACGCATCACTTCGCACGCCCCTCTGATTTTCACCCGCTTCAGCATCAGGTTCCACCGCGAACATGCGTCGATGACCTTCAATCACAGCAGAGGCGGCATGTGCATGGAGGCATCCGAACCCTGCAGTCTCGGATCCGTTCTATTTATCCGTCTGGGCAACGCAAAGATCGACGAGATCTACCACATAAACCGGAAATATCTGCGCACGACCACCCTGGCCGAGGTAAGGTGGTGCAGTGAACATCAGGATAAATTCGGCACTTACTACCGGATCGGCGTTAAATATTTTTGAGCCTTTCAGCGGGGGTTAAAATGACGATCCGGCTTAAGAGAGTCTATGAAACAGCCGGCAGACATGACGGCATCCGGATTCTAATTG
>CAVYNY010000025.1:0-8785 GCA_963769935.1 uncultured delta proteobacterium
TCCCGTAAATAAAGGTTAAGATCGTTTGGATGGTTGAGATCGTTGGGATAATTGCCCCAACCGGGCGGGCATAAAGCCCCTTGCAACACGCGGCTTAACCCGTAATGCGGGAGCGTGGTTTATCCTCGCCCGCACAGAATGCTCAATCGTCCTCCCTTTAGACTGGAATCTCTTAACTCAGGAAGGTTTAGATCAACTGGATAGTTTCGTTGGATGCGCTTTCGATCCAAACGATCCCAACGATCATAACCATCTTAACCATCTTAACGATCCCAACGACCTAAACGAACCTAACTTTCTATTTGAATTTCGGCAGGTTTTCGATCTCCCGCCGGGTAATGTCGTAGGTGATGCCCCGGTTGGTAAAGCCGATGGGGCGATAGGGCACCGCCACCAGCTTGTCGCCATGATATAGAAAGCTGCCGTAAGATAATATGAGCTGATCGACCTTTCCAGCGGTGCTGATAATGAGATCCTCCACTGTTGCGACTTCCTCGCCCTGCTTGTCGATGACCGCCTGCCCTAATATGACGCTTACCAGCATTCGCGCCGGATAAAAGGCCCAATCCCAGGGATTGTACCAATTCTGCATTCCGTGATCGCCTTCATCGCGATGACGCGAATAGGGACGGTCATTCTGCTGATCCTGGCGGCCACCGCCTTGAGGTCCGCTGTGGGGTAGGCGGACGCCTTCATCCGACCACTGCCGGCGATACCCCGGCGGCAGGCCTCTGCCGTAAGTCCCGTAAGGTCCGGGCATCATGCCGTAATAAGGATTAAGACGGTAGCTATAGTTGGTAAATAGACCTTTTTTGCGATAGTCGAATTCAGGCCGGTCCTCGAGCTGCTTTTTGGTGGTGTCCAAAATAATTTTGCCGTCGGCAAATTTTAAAGACTTGAACGGGGCGGATACCAGTTTTTCGTCTACATCCAGAAAGCCGTCGACCGATATCAGCGCGGTTTTGATGCTGCCGTTTCTTTTGACGGCGAGATCATCAAGATCACCGAGCTCCTGTCCCTGGGCATTGAAAATCGGTTGATCGATCATGGCACTGGCCCGCAGGGCCCCGGCCGGATTTTCTGCAGCCCCGGCAGGCATCACTAGTACAATGCAGAAAACGATGGCCGTCATCATTTGTGAAAGGCCGACTCTTTGCAGTTTGTTGATCATGCTAAACCTCCCATAAAAAATAGAATTTCCATCAGATTTGATTACACGAAAAATTGGTCAAGATTTAAGAGGGTCGAGTGTGTATTCGGCTGCTATCCTTACTTCCGAATTTAATATAAAATTATACGTCAGGTAGGATATTACAATGCGGGATTGCAGGTATTCTGATTTATTAGTTTATGTATTTTGGAAAAAAAGAGGCTAATTCTTCACTTGCAGATGGAAATACCGGAGGCGAACCCGATCCCGATGAAATGTCTTTGACCTGGTAAGGTACCGTATATCGCGAAATACCGGCCGTACCCTATTGCAAAACAATACCGATGCACTAGATTCTTACTAAAGAAAGATAATCTCAAGAAAGCATGACCCACAGGAGGGACATTTTCAAATGAACTACTTCATTACGGGCGGTTTGGGTTTTGTCGGCCGCCACCTTGCGGATTTCCTTTTAAGGGAGGGCAACCGGGTGACCGCCACAGGACTGAACCCCAACCCCAAACTGATCGATCATGGCGATTTTCGCTACATCCCGGCTGATACGACCAAACCGGGAGCCTGGCAGGATGAGCTGCGCGATCAGCAGGTAATTATCAATCTGGCCGGTAAATCAATTTTTAAACGCTGGACTGAAGACTATAAAAAGCAAATTTATGACAGCCGGATTTTAACCACCCGCAATTTGGTTGACGCCCTGCCGGAGGATCCCCAGATAATATTTTGCAGCACATCCGCTGTCGGTTTCTACGGCTCCCGGGGCGATGATGTTTTGACAGAAGAATCTCCGCCGGGAGAAGATTTCCTGGCCAAAGTAGGCAAAGACTGGGAGTGGGAGGCCCTGCGGGGCCTTAACAAGGGCGCCCGGGTAGTGGTGACCCGCTTTGGGATCGTGCTGGATCGGGACGGCGGCGCAATGAGCAAAATGATACCTGCTTTTCGCTGCTTTGTGGGCGGTTCGCTCGGCAGCGGCCGGCAATGGTTTCCCTGGATTCATATGCACGATCTGCTCTACGCCTACAAATTCGTGATTGCCAAGCGGAAAATCAACGGTCCGGTCAACTTCTGTGCGCCGCAGCCGATTCGCAATCGGGAGCTGGCCGCGACATTGGGAGATGCGCTCAATCGGCCGACGTTTATGCCCGCGCCGGCGTTTTTGATCAAACTCCTACTGGGCGAATTCGGCAGGTCCCTGCTCAACAGTCAACGCGTGGTGCCTGAAAAGCTGCATAAATTCGGCTACAAATTCACCTACCCGGACATAAAATCCGCTGTCGACGAGATCGTCAAACGCCGGCCAAGCTCAAGCGAGGCCCATTCGAATCGAACTTATGCCGACAACGCCGATAAGGCCTGAATACGGATTAACAAATCCGCTGATTGTTGGAGCCGCAACATTTACCCTGACTTCGCATTGGCGGTCAGGTGGAAAACCCCGGCCAGACCGATAATACACAGCGTTCATTTTCAAATCTTTGATTGCGAGTACTTCTAAGAAACTATTCGGTGCATGATCGCACGGTCAATTTGAGGCCGTTGACGGCCTCCACGCATATCTCCCGGCCTTGCTCGATAGAAGACTGTCCTTCGCAAATGGTCGCCTGCCAGCGTTCTCCCTTGACCAAAACGTAGCCGTCAGGGTTCAGACGGGTCAGAGCAGAACCCTTGCGGCCGATCATTCGGAATCGGTCGGGGTACTGGTGCGGGTCGTAAAAGCGCCAGAGAATGGGGAATAAAAAAATGTCTTTGCCTAACCAGATGCCGAGCAGGGCCCACGCGAGGTAGGCTGGGATTTCCAGCCAGTGTCGCACCAGGAGAAGAATTAGAGCAAACGAAGCTATCCCGGGCAATTGCAGCAGAAAATATTTCACTGCAATCCGGAGCGGGGGGCGGCCGTGTTTTTTATCCATCGCAGCCCTATCCTATTTTGGCCAAACGGCCGGCCTCCGCCTTCTCGCGGCGCGGAGTCTGCGAAGGCCCCGCTGAACCAGTCCGGGAGAGAGGCTCTGCCTGGGAAAAAAAATGACCCTGAAAATAGATGAACCCAAGGCCTAATGCGATGTTCAATTCGGATTCGGTTTCCACTTTTTCGGCCAGAAGTTTGGCCGGATAGCTTGCGAGCCTTTTCACATCCCTTTCGATTTTATGGGGCGATTCTCGGTGAAAATCGATTTTGATGATGTCGGCCAGGAGAATTAACGGCTCCAGTTCGCGGCGGTAAATGAAATCATCCAGAACGATTACATATCCCTTCTCCGATAGTTTTCGACAGGCTTCCACCACTAGACGCTCCGGCCGGACATCCTCCAGAATCTCAACCACGCCGGTATCGTGCGGCGTAGTCAGTGGTATTTTCCCCAGAAGCAGGTTGCGCGTATAATTGACAAATGCCAATTTCCCATTGGTCGCATGTTCGATGCTGCCGGTTTGAAGCAGCCGGTGCAGCAGCGCCATGGTTGCCCGGTCGCCGTTCACCGCCGGACATTTATTTAGAATCGAGGAGCGGTAAAGCAATTCATACCCGATTATCTCCTCTTTACGGTTATATATTGCCTGGCGGGCAATGGAAGCAAACATAATCAGATGCTTTCTCCTAATGATCTTAACACTTGATCTGACTTTAAGTTAATCACGTCTGCGCCGCAAAAGTATAGGTCGGGGAAAGTATAATCATCCAAAAAATCAAGTATTTTATCATGGATAACCCGCTATTTTTCAGAATTTGCGACAGTTCCCTACCTGCGGGTATTCATAGAGGTCGAAAGCGGCAGGCGGACGTAAAACGTGCTGCCCTGGCCAAGGGAGGCTTCAACTCGAACCGTGCCGCCCATCTTTTGGGCGGCTTTCCTGACGATGGCCAGCCCGATGCCGATGCCTTCATATTCGCGATCTGTGTGCAATCGCCTGAATATTTGAAAAATCTGCGTATGGAATTGCGGCGCGATGCCGATACCGTTGTCACGCACAGATATTTCAATATGATGATCATCCGCCGGCTGCCAGTCTACCTCGACCCGTTTCATCCCGGCACGATTGAATTTAAATCCGTTGCCGATCAAATTAATTAAAATCTGTCTCATCAAATTGCGCTGACATCGCAAAGCCGGCCATCGCGAGGCTGCAACTAATTCCTGGTTGGGGTCTAACTGCAGCGTTTCCTGGATCTCCTTCAGCAGATATTCAATGTCCAGCGCTTCGTTTGTCCTCAAATCATTTTCGATGTTGTATAATATCAGCAGTTCATCAAAATACCTGTTGCTTAAAGCGATGGCTTTCCCTAAATTTTCCAGATACTTCTTTGGCTCAGCGTCCAGGATGTCTGCCAGGTCTTCATACAGAAATTTAGCGTAATTGGAAATCGCACGCATAGGGGCCTTCATATTGTGGGTCAATGCGTAAGCAAACTCGGCCAGCTCCTGATTGGCTTCGCGCAGCGCATTTTCCGCACGCACCCGGTCGGTAATGTCCCGGCCGACGGACTGGATTTCCAGCAGCCGGCCTTGCTCATCGACAATGGTCTGATCGTACCAACTAATCCAGTAGATCTCGCTGCCGACTGAAATCCGATGTTCGATTTTCCTGGGGGATCTGTCTATAATCAGGGTGTCCAGATAGCGGTATACCCGCTCGGCATCGGGCGGGTATACCGACAAGGGCACTTTTAATCCGATAAGTTCCTCCCGGGAACGACAATAAAATCGACCGTAGGCGTCGTTTACGAAGATGAGGCTTCGATCGGGGCGCCAGCGGCAGATCATCTCCGTCTGGCTTTCGACGATGCCGCGGTAGCGCGCCTCGCTGAGTTGAAGCTGCTCCTCGGTATCCCGCAGGCGCAGCATGATCAAGTGGTCCCGTCCGACTACCGCATCGACTTTCTCGTCGCGGATTGCCTGAAGCGCAGCCTCGGCCGAATCCTGATCGCGGTGCGGCGGCGTTTTGTCTTGCATCATGCTAATTCTTTCCGATAGCCGACCCGCAGCGCCGCGCAGACCTCCTCCATGTCGCTCAGGTTTCCGACAATCATTACCTGCGGCCGCGGTTCGACAACCAGCAGCGTCGGGGTCAGCAGGATATTGAATTTCTGGGCTGTATCGAAGTCCTCCACTACATCGACATACTGCACCTCGCAGCGGCCGGCAAGCATGTCCCTGCAGATCCGGGCCAGGTTCTCTTTGGCAAGCCGGGAGTTCCGCTCGTCACCGGCCACAAAAAGAATCAGGCGAGACTTCGGAGAGTGTTGTTTTGCCGATTGAGGTTCCTGCGGCTGGTCCAATCATCGCTCCCTTGCTGCCGGTTTTTTGACCGGCAAATTCGGAAGATCCGAATTTCTATTAAAAAAACCGAGGCAAATCAATTTTGCCAATCCAATTCAACCCCCTTCGGGGGCAGCCGGCATCTCCGCCAGCTCGATCCCCCGGCCGGTGATCATCAGCCTGCGGAAGCGCTTCGAATGGCTGGAACCGCGGGATTTCAGCACCAGAAGCTTGCGGTGGATTTCTCCGGCCTCTACCATGTACTGAAGCACCACAGCCGTGTCGATCAACGATGAGATGCCGGCGCCGCTGATCCTGTGGAGTCCATCCAAGCCATCGGTCTGATTGACGAACAGGCAGGTAATGCCCTGCGTCTTGCAGACGGACAGCAGGCGGACGAAAAGATCGAAAGCGGCCTTTTCAGACCCCATGCGCCGGCAGGCCGAAATCGCATCAACGACGAAATGCCGGGGGGCGAATGCTTCCATGATGTTCAGAATTCGCACCAGATGCTCTTCAACTCCTAATGCTTCGGGCATGGCCGACCGTATTTCCAGCAGACCGTCTTTTAGAGCGGGACGCAGGTCGATTCCCGCGCTGAGCATCGCGTCGATCATTGCCTCCCGGGATTGCTCAAAATTGAGATAAAGCACCCGCTCGCCCTGTCGACAGGCCTCATTGGCAAAGATGCTCGCCAGAGTGGTCTTGCCGGTTCCGCTTTCACCGGCCAGCAAGATGCTCGCCGCCCGGCGGTATCCCCCGCCCAGCATTTCATCAAAAGCCGGGTGTCCGCTGGAAAGCCGCTCTCCCAGCGGTTTGTGGGTGAGTGAAACCGATGATACCGGCAAAATTATCATCCCGCCGACGGATATTAAATAAGGATACTCGTTGCTCATAAAACCCGAACCGCGGTACTTGACGACCCGCAGGCGCCGTGTGCTCAACTGATTGCTTATCCGGTGGTCGAGGAACACCACGCAGTCGGCCATATAGTCCAGAAAGGAGTAGCTGCTGTCTTCCTGCAGCGAATTTTTAACCGAGAGCACACAGGTCAAGTTCTGTTCATCCAGCCAGTTGTGGAGGATCTCGAGCTGATCTCTTCTCTGCTCGTCGCTGCCAAAGGCGCGCAATATGCCGTCAAGCGCATCCAAAACGATGCGGCGAATGCCAAGGGTCTTGACTCGTCCGGCCAGAATCGCCAGCAATCCCTGGATGTCGAATGTTCCGATTCTGACAATCCCGGCGGGCAGCTCCGGATTCATCACCAGCAGTCGGCCGGTCTTTTCCAGACCTGCCAAATCTAATCCCAGCGCGCGCGCGTTGAGGCGAAAAGATTCCGCCCGCTCCTCGAAGGAGACAAACAGACCCGGCTCCCCGGCCAGGGCCCCGCGGTAGAGAAACTCAAGCGCCAAAACGGTCTTGCCCGTCCCCGGCCCCCCGCTGATCAGAGTCATCCGGCCGTCAGGCAGGCCGCCGTGCAGCACCTCGTCCAAACCTCGGATCCCGGTGGCGACTTTTGTTATGTCAAGGCTGCTATTTTGCTTTTCGGCCGTTTCCTGCATGTTGGGCTCATTTCGTTTCGGAGGGTGTGATACGCGGTATTCACGACAGATATTGCAGTCGACCTGCCGGCGTGTGCAATCACATTGCACGCAAATACCTGGAACTGTCAAGCAAAGAATCCTGGTATAGAGAACAGATGACAGGGGATAAAGGGTCGGAAAGTGAGAGGACGGAATGCAGGCCACCCTCTCACCCGAGCCGCTTTTTTAAAAAAACATGGTCTTCGGGTTCATCCACGTCGACGGTAATTTCCGGGTATTCAATCACGACGGGAAGCAATCCCGTCCCCAGGCGTCTTGATGCCAGGCGGGCCATGCGGCTCAAGCTGATTCGATGCAGAAGCCGCACACCGAAGAAAAATGCCAGACCCACCACGGGGCCGAACGCCAGCGCCGCCCGCACCGAGCTCTTGCGGGCGTTGTAAAGACTTTGAAACACCGCCATCACATTGTGATCATTGCGGATTGCCGGATCCAACACGAAAAGATTTCCGTGGCAGACAGCCGTGTCCTTAAACCGGATAAAGCCCTTGGAGACTTCCCGAAAATCCCCCTGGTAGCAATAGTCGGGAACCAGCGAGAAAAATATATTTTTGCTGTAGTCCGTGTCGATCTCGGCTGAGCGCCGCAGAAAATCGGTGACGGCCCGGGCCGTGATCATGGGCAAATCGGCTGTCACGAAAAGCACGGCTTTCGAAGCGGCGAAGCACTGTAGCCCGCGGCGGATGCTCTCGGCAACATCGGCTCCTCCCGGCAGAAATTTGATGTCCGGATCCATCTCCTCTTTCCTGAATACAGCGGGCTCCGATCCGACGATGCTCAGCCGATGCACGGCCGGAATCCCCTGCAGCACCGATGCAACGGATACCACGCAGGGTCGGCCGCCGTATCGCAGCAAAGCTTTTTTGCCGGGTGTATGACCCGGATAAAGCTGAATGGTATTGATGCCCCCGGCCAGGATCACCGCAGGTATATTTTGTGTTATATATCGCATCCTGTCTCCATTTCAGCTAATGTTCGGCGCCAAGTTTGTCTTATAGTAAAAATGCTCCGACGGCCATAGGGGGTGAATCATTTAATTTCGCGCAAATTATAATGTAGGACAAATAAAAACGGAAAATACCATCCTGCACCGCCGAAACAGTTCTAATCGGCGGAAAATGGCGTCTGCAAAGCGTCAGGAATTTTTTCACCCATCAGAGTGTTTGAAAACAGAAGACATAGGTGTTGTAAAGGACTTCGACGCCCTGCAGTAACGCCGCCAGCCTTGCGGGATGTCCAAAATTATACCGGTAAGCCGGCACCTTGCCCGCAAAAGGATTGGCCCGCTCGGGGGAGTTTGTCAGCGTAATGACCTGCTGACCGACGTGCAGCAATCGCTGCGCAATATATTTTCCGGAAAAGCCGAAGGCTCCGGTAACGGCATGCAGACCCATTGTCGGCTCCTATAACCAACTGGTACGCCGGCGGCTGTTAGAAACTGCAGCTACGTTACCCCATTTATTCAACTGAAATATCAAATCACGAATATCAGACAAATCACGATGACCGGAATTCAAACCTAAGTCAACTCTGATTGATGTCTAATAACAAATAACTAATAACTTGTAGCTAAAACTCTACTCGCCTCCCAGCATCTTTCCGACCGCCTTCTGCATGCTGACACCTTGAGCCCTGACACCCCTGGCCCAGACCTAACTTTGTAAGAATCTGTACGGTTAGCCATTATTGGGGTCTTCAGCGGTTGACAGAGAAAATCCATCATGTCGCACCAGGGCGGGCTGAAATCTTCGCTAATAGCC
>CAVYNY010000026.1:0-38934 GCA_963769935.1 uncultured delta proteobacterium
TTTGCTTATATTCACCGTTAGCTCAGTCATTTTGAGTTCCTCCGTTTTTCATTATTTCAGCGAGTTTTTCTAAACGTAATTCCCAGATTGATTTGAGTTCTTTGAACCAGTTTTCAATCAAACCAACCTGTTTTAAGTTCGCTTCAATCCAATGGGTTCTTCCGATGGTCCTGCGTGTTACAAGTCCGGATTTTTCCAACACTTTTAAATGCTTGGATATCGCGTTGAGTGACATATCATAAAGGTCGGCTAAGTCTGTGACGCGACTGGCGCCCTGCTGGCAGAGTTGCGTTAAAAGAGAGCGCCGTGTGGTATCGCTCACAGCCTTAAGAAGTTGGGTCAGAATTTTATCGTTCTTATATTCAACCATACAGTTGAATATAGCCACAACCCCTATGTTGTCAACCAAAAGGTTGAATAAATTTTTAAAAATGCGTCTGTGTGCTTTGACAATCCTAATGGGTGCAATTGCAGTAGCAGACCATCCCCCCAGCTTTAGCGACAGCACTCAACCCGCAGATAGAGATAAAAAACCATCACCTTGTGAAAATATTCAAACACTTAGTGCCAATGTACGGCCCAATCCGAATTACGATATGTTTTTCACAGCCATTTCAACCGCATCGGCGCCCAATTGCGAAGTTTGAAGAAAACCTCTTCATCAGCAGCTATTTCCCCACGCTCCACCTCCGCCAATCCGATTATCAACTCCGAAGCCGGCCTTGCCAAATCCCTCAACCGTATTAATTTATTATCTTATTGTTTGTAATTCCGTTTTTATAATTTTTACCATTTGGCCATGGGATTGCGGCTTTGAAGAAAATTGCTTTATCCGGCATAAAGCCCACCGGCGAACTTCATATCGGAAATTATCTGGGCATGATTAAACCGGCCCTGGATTTAGCGGATGAATATCAGGCGCTTTACTTTATCGCCGATTACCATGCGCTGACAACGGTGCACGACCGCAAGACGTTAAACCAGCTGGTCTATGAGGTGGCGGCCGCATTACTGGCACTGGGCCTGGATACCGAGAAAATCGTTTTTTTCCGGCAGGCCGATGTACCGGAAATTTTTGAATTGACCTGGATTCTGGCCTGTTTCACCGCCAAAGGGCTGCTGAACCGGGCCCATGCTTACAAGGCCGCGGTCGACGCCAACCAGGCGGCCGGCAAACAGCCGGATGCCGACATTAATGCCGGACTTTACAATTACCCGGTTCTGATGGCGGCCGACATTTTGCTGTACGGCTCGCATTTTGTGCCGGTCGGCCAGGATCAAAGGCAGCACGTTGAAATTGCACGTGACATCGCCGACGCTCTCAATCACAATTACGGCCGTATTTTCACCCTGCCGGAGCCGCTGATTCAGGATGAGGTGATGACCATCCCGGGGATCGACGGCCGTAAAATGAGCAAAAATTATAACAACACCATCCCCATTTTCGCGGATGCCAAGGCCGTGCGCAAGCAGGTCATGCGAATCGTTACAGACTCTAAGTCCCCGGAAGATCCCAAGGATCCGGAAGCGTGCAATGTGTTCGGCATTTACCGGTACTTTGCGACACCGCAGGCGGTTGAAACCAAAAGGAATTTGTACCTTCAAGGCGGGCTGGCTTACAGTGATATCAAACAGGAATTATGTGAATTGTTAGAAACTAAATTTGGCGGGAGCCGTGAAACCTATTTGCGTCTGGTGGCGGACCATGGGTACTTAGACGCTATTCTAAATCAGGGGGCGGTAAAGGCACGGGCCATTGGAATGCCGGTGATGGAGAAATTGCGGCGCAAAATCGGCATCCGGTAAAGATTTGTTGATTAGTTGAAAAGAATACTCACCGCAGAGGCGCAAAGAGCGCAGAGAAAGTTTATTATTCCTTTGGCGTTGAGAAGGACGCCAAAGGAAATATTATCCGCTTTCGGCACCGCTATTGGTCCTGCAGGCGTTAACAAATTTAATTTAGGGTTTGACAGAATATGTGAAAAATTTTTCTCTCTGCGCCCTCCGCGCTCTGCGGTGAACACATAAAAAAAGAATATATGCGATCATTGCGCCTCTGTGGTGAAATTTATAAATATTTTTTTGTTGTAAGAAAAGAAGGTGAACGACATGGGTAAAAATGTATCCCAAAAACTTATCGAAGCTCATCTGGTTACAGGCACCATGGTGCCGGACGAAGAAATCGGGTTGAAGATCGATCAGACGCTGACCCAGGATGCGACCGGGACCATGGTGATGCTGGAATTTGAGGCCATGCAGATTCCGCGCATCAAAACCGAACTGTCGGCGCAATACGTCGATCACAATCTGCTGCAGACCGATTTTAAAAATGCCGATGATCACCTGTTTCTGCGCAGCGCCTGCAAAAAGTTCGGTCTCTGGTACAGCCGGCCGGGCAACGGCGTCAGCCACCCGGTTCACATGGAGCGCTTCGGCATACCCGGCAAGACGCTGCTCGGATCCGACAGCCACACGACGGCGGCCGGTTCTCTGGGTATGTTGGCCATGGGCGCCGGCGGCCTTGAGGTTGCCATGGCGATGGCCGGTGAGCCGATTTTTATCAATATGCCAAAAATATGGGGCATCAGGCTGACCGGTGAGCTGCCGGACTGGGTCAGCGCCAAAGACGTCATTCTGGAAATGCTGCGCCGGCATGGGGTCGACGGCGGCATCGGTAAAATAATTGAATATTATGGCCCGGGCCTGAAACCATCTCAGCGCCATGGACCGCCATGTGATTGCCAATATGGGGACTGAACTGGGGGCGACGACCACGGTTTTTCCCTCCGACCATGCCGTAAAGGAATTTCTCCAAAGCCAGGGGCGGGAAGATGTCTGGACGGAAATAATGGCCGACGAGCGAGGCCGACTACGACGACCACGACGAAATTGACCTTGCCGAATCTGGAGCCATTGGTTGCGCTGCCCGGCAGTCCGGGAAATGTCGTGCCGGTGCGTGAAGTGGCCGGCCGCGAAATTTATCAAGCCTATGTCGGATCCTCGGCCAATCCGGGCTTGCGGGACTTTGCCGTTGCCGCGCTGATAGTCGACGGCCGGCAGGTGCATGATCGGGTTTCCTACGACATCAACCCGACCTCCAGGCAGATTCTGGAGAACTTGGCTTCATTGGGATATCTGGAAAAACTGATTCATTCCGGCGCCCGGATTCATCAGGCCGGATGCAATGGGTGTATCGGCATGGGGCAGGCCCCCGCGACCGGCCGCATCAGCCTGCGAACGGTCCCCCGAAATTTTCCCGGCCGATCGGGAACCAAAGAAGACCAGGTATATCTTTGCAGCCCGGAAACCGCCGCCGCCTCGGCCCTGACCGGTGTGATTACCGATCCGCGCACGCTGGGGATGGCGTATCCACGTATTGAAGCGCCGCATCAGATTCGAATCAATACTGAAATGCTGGTTGGACCGGCGGATGGTTTCGAAAAAATTGAACTTGAAAAAGGGCCCAACATTAAGCCGCTGCCGCCCTTTGACCCGTTGCCGCAGACTTTGCAGGGACCGGTCCTTTTAAAGATGGGCGACGGTATTTCAACCGATGAAATCATGCCGGCCGGTGCCCGGGTCCTGCCGTTTCGCAGCAATATCCCGGAAATCAGCAAATTTGCGTTCAGCGTCATCGATGAATCTTTTTATGACCGGGCGCTGCCTTTCCAGAAATCCGGCTGCTTTGTGGTGGGCGGCGACAACTACGGTCAGGGATCCAGCCGCGAACATGCGGCCCTGGCTCCCAGATTTTTGGGGCTTAAAGCCGTCATTGCCAAAAGTTTTGCCCGCATTCACCGGCAGAACCTGATCAATTTCGGCATCCTGGCGCTGACATTCAACGACCCTTCCGACTGGGAGAAAATCGACCGGGACGATGAATTGGAAATACCCGACGTGCGGGCGGCCATCCAGGACGGATCACAGGTAAAAGTGATCAACAAGACCAAAAATCAAGTGTACCAAACGAAGCACTCGATGCACACCCGGCAGATTCAAATGATACTCGAAGGCAGTTTGATCAATGTCGTCCGGAAAAAGCATAGTGGATTTAAAATTGAAGATTGAATGTGCCTGGAATTCTTCTGATTTTATGCCCAACGTATTCACATCAGCGGCCGGCACCAGCCGGCAAGTGACCGAGGATAGGAGATTCAGATAGTGAAATACCGCGATGAAAAAGATTCGATGGGAACCGTGAGGGTTCCCGCAGATGCGTATTACGGATCCCAGACCCAGCGGGCCGCGGATAATTTTCCCATCAGCAGCCTGCGGTTTCCGCCGGCATTTATTCAGGCCCTGGCGCTGGTAAAAAAATGTGCGGCTCGGGTAAACGATACCCTTGGGCTGCTGGATGCCAAGTTGGCACCGGCCATCGCACACGCCGCCCAGGAAGTCATGGACGGCAAATTCGACGATCAGTTTGTGGTGGATGTTTTTCAGACCGGATCCGGCACCTCCACCAACATGAACATGAACGAGGTCGTGGCTTCACGGGCCAATGAGATCCTCAGCGGTAAGAAGGGCGGTCGCGCACCGGTTCATCCCAATGATCACGTGAATCTGGGTCAATCCAGCAATGATGTCATTCCCTCGGTCATTCATATCGCCGCCTTGACCCTCATTCACGGCCGTCTTCTGCCGGCCCTTGAATCACTCCAACAAATGCTGCTTGCGAAATCCCGCGAATTTGAAGATGTCAAAAAGCTTGGCCGCACGCACCTGCAGGATGCCGTACCGCTGTCGCTGGGGCAGGAATTTTCAGGCTATGCCCGGCAAATCGAGCTCGGCATCGCGCGCATCCGGGCCGTCGAGCCCCGGCTGGCCGAACTGGCGTTGGGCGGAACGGCGGTCGGCAGCGGCTTAAATGCCCATCCGGGTTTTGCCGGAAAAGTCATTGCGCTGATTTCGGAGCATACGGGTTTGCCTTTCACCGAAGCCGTCAATCACTTCGAGGCCCAGGCCGCCCGGGATGCGGCGGTCGAGACCAGCGGCGCTTTGAAGACCCTGGCGGTCAGCCTGGTCAAAATCGCCAACGACATCCGCTGGCTGGCATCCGGCCCGCGCAGCGGCATCGGCGAGATCACCATCCCGTCCCTGCAGCCGGGCTCTTCCATCATGCCGGGCAAGGTCAACCCTGTTATTCCCGAAGCGGTCCTTCAGGTGGCCGCCCAGGTAATGGGCAGCGACACGACGATTACCATTGGCGGTCAGGCCGGCAATTTTGAATTGAATGTCATGCTGCCGGTAATCGCCTACAATCTTTTGCAGTCGATTTCCACGCTGGCCTCGGTGACCCAGGCGTTTAACGAGAAATGCATTTCCGGTATTGCCGCCAATCGGGAGACCTGTGCCGGCTATATTGAAAAAAGCCTGGCCCTGGTGACCGCCCTGGTACCCAGAATCGGCTATGATAAAGGGGCTGAAATTGCCAAAAAGGCCTATGCAACCGGTAAAACGATCAGGGAGGTTGCGCTGGCAGAAAAGATACTGCCCGAGGAGGAACTGGAAAAATTGTTAAATTGACGGCTGTTTACATTTCTACCAAAATCAGCTATAAATCCGCACATCATCAATTAACTTTAGGAACAATGGAGGTATGGTATGGCCAAAAAACGGTACACGATCAACACTGCCTGTCCCCAGTGCGGTTGCAGCCGGGCGCAGGTGTTGAGCGATGAGGAAATGCAGAAACAGTATGGGCACCTTCCCAACTTCGACATGGAATGCAGCGAGTGCATGAAAAAATTCACCGCCGATATGAAAACCGCCTGTCCCGAGTGGGACAAAGAATGCCGGTTGAAGGAATAATCTTCCCTTACCGATAAGTTCAATGTTGTTTAGACACGGATTCACCGCAGAGACGCAAAGAGCGCAGAGGGTATTTTTTCGCTGGGAGGCCGAAAAGAAATAAATCCAAGCCTTACGGGCAGTTGTTAGAGCCTTCTGCTTGTCTTCGCCACCAAAAACAATTGCTTGCTATCTTGCTAGTGGGGCGAATTGCCCTTTATGTTTGCCGTCCCCTCAGGGGCAAACATAAAAAGCGGTGATTAAAATATTAAATTTCGATATTTCATGTCAAAGTATTCATTGCCCGGCCGTCGGGCTCACCCGATGGCGCGCCAAACTTTCAGCGTTAATTCAGCGGCCATATAAATCATGAGCAGTCCGGCGAAGATATCCAATTGTTTTTGATACCTTCGCGCCAACCCGGAGGCACCCGTTCCCAGCAGCAGCAAACCGGGCAGCGTACCCAGGGCAAATGCAAAAACCAGCCTGGCGCCTCTAAAAGGCCCGCCGGCCGGAAGTGCCCGGCTGAAGGCCGCAAATGACAGCCCGCACGGCAGAAACCCCATCATTAAACCCACCAGAAATAAACTCATTCCGGCCTGATTCGATACGGCGGATTTGATGATCTTTCCGTATCCGGGAATTTTACCGGGCGAGGCCAGGGTCATCCAGCCCGGTTCCTGCATAATGCCCAGGCGGGCCAGACCAAATATCATCAGAAACAGCGCCGCGAGCATTGAAAACCCAACCTGAATTCGTGCTACCCAGGCCGGAAAATTTCCGCCGGTCAGAGCGGCAATTCCTGCCAATCCGCTCCCGATGCCGCCCATGACAGCCCCGATGACCGTATAGGTAACAATCCGGCCGAAATGATAGAAAATATGCGCGGACAATCGGCCGGTCCGGCCCGGAAAGGCGATAATCAGCGGACCGCACATGCCGAGGCAATGTCCGGTTCCGAGCAGCCCGAGCATAAACATTGACAATAGTGTCAGATCGTTCATGCTGCAATCACTAACATTTCGGAAAATAATTGAAAAGCAGTAAAACGGTCGTCGGTGTTTATGGTTTGACAAGGAGATTAGATTTCATTAGAAACAACCTTTGATTCATTTGAGTCGGTGGCCGGTCTGCTGCCGGATGGCGGCATCGATAGTTCCCTGAACCGCATGGAATTTCAGGACAACAATTGTTAAGGAGGATGATGTGCAAACCAATGGTGATCGAAAGGCGCGGGGTCTGTTTGGATACGATTTCTTCAAGCGCTTTATCCTGGTGGCGGGGTGCATTGGAGCTGTGCTCTTCGGACCGGCGATATTGACCGGGGAGGCCGGCTCGGGTGCGAAACCCGGCTTAAAACCCCTGGATGAACACGGCCGCATGCAAATCAGCGATCAGGACCGGTGCCCGGTCTGCGCCATGAAGGTGAACGCCCATAAAAAGTTTTCCAGCGCCATTCAGCTTACCAACGGCGACACCTTTTATTTCTGCGGCACCGGCTGCATGATCCGCTCCTGGCTGCATCCGGAAATATTTTTAAATGCAGCCAAGTCGGAATTGAAAAAAAGCGTGGTGCAGGACTATTTCAGCGGTGCCCAGGTCGACGGCCTGGCCGTTTACTGGGTGGCCGGCTCCGATGTGGTGGGACCCATGGGACCGGCGTTGGTACCCATTTTAGATGAAGGCCAGGTGGAGATCTTTAAACATCGACACGGCGGCAAGGCTGCATTTCGCCTCGGCGAAATGACCGATGAAAAATGGCAGCAGCTGACCGGTAAAAAGGCCGCCCCTTAAAAAATGAAACAATCCCCGGCAAAGGCCGATCGGTTGGACGCCTGTAATGCGATCGGCCTGATCATCCTGATTCTGGCGGCTCTGGTCGCGCTGGTTGTTTTCGTCGATGCTGCGTATCGGAGCAACCCTTCCGGCGATCAGAGCGCACAATTGGTGCGGGTTTTCGGATTCGACCGGCTGTCCCTGGTACCCTCCGGCCGGACGTTGCGAAGCCCCGACATGCCGAAGTCGACCGTTGAATGGTGCTATGATCCGTACCTTACAGGCATCCCACCGGACGCGGCGGATTTAATTCTGAAAGCCGCGGATTGAAAACGAAATATGAATCTGCGTTCATCCTATCCATTGCTGGCCTGGGCGGTAAGAGATATTCTCAGACAGCCGCTTGAAGCCGTTGTCCTCTTTCTATCGCTGGCTTCACTGGCAGCAGTGCTGGGCACCGTGCTGCTGTTGAGTCAGTCACTTTCCCACACCGCCCAACGAATTTTGAACCACGCCCCGGCGCTGGTTATCCGCCGGGTCGGTACCGGCGGCTGGACGCCCATGCCGGCTCAGGAATCCATCCGGTTGGCCAAATCGGTTGCCGGGGTGATCGGCGCCAGATCAAGGATCTGGGGTACGGTAAACGGTCCGGCCGGACCCGTCACCGTGTTCGGAATTGATCAGGCCGTTGAGCTCGGCGGACTGCCGGACAATATCCCGCTTCCGTCCCCGGGTCAGGCGATTTTAGGTCCCGGGGTTTTGGCGGCTGCCGGGACGGATGCCGTCAAATTAAGCGGCACGAAATCCCTGGTTGTCAAAGTAGCGGCGGTCCTAAATTCCCAAACGAGCATGGTCGCCCATGATCTGGTCCTGCTTGATGCAGAAGATGCCAGACACATTTTAGGCATTGCGCCGGAATACGCCAGCGACGTTGCCGTGGATGTATTTTACGAAAACGAGGCCGATGCTATCCTGCCGGATCTGGCTGCGGTGTATCCCTGGCCGGTGCGCCTGACCACCCGTCGGGAGGCAGCCGGCATTTATTCCGCGGGGCTGGCCCGTCGCAGCGGTCTGGTGTGTATGACCCTGATTCCGGCTTTGCTCGCACTTGCTTTTATTGTTATCGGCGCCGGCAGAAATTATAGTGCGCGGCGGTACGAGGCCGGACTTTACAAAGCCTTCGGCTGGACAACCCCGGACATATTTCGCTTGCAGCTGCTTAAAGCATTGCTCAGCGGGGTGCCGGCAGTCACCGGCGGACTGTTTCTGGCTTACGGCCTTGTCATGTGGCCCGGCGTGTCGTGGCCCGGATTGTTGCTGCTGGGGTGGGAGCAACATCCGCCGCTGCTGTATCTTGACCCTTCCGGCGCCGTGTCGGTGCTCCTTGAGATCGCCTTGCTTGTATTTTTGCCGTATCTGGCGGCAACGCTCTGGCCGGTCTTGAAAGCTGCCGCGGCCGACCCGCAGGATTTTCTCGAAAGGGATTTCATTTAAATATGGACTCCGCGCTTGTCTGTCAGGATATCGGTTTACTGCGCCGCGCATGGGACGGATCACAGCGTGTGGTTCTAAAAAACGTCAATGCCGTTTTCAGGTCCGGTCAGGCGGCAATCATTTCAGGATTGACCGGCGCCGGCAAAAGCACGCTGCTGAACATTCTGGCCGGTCTTTTGCGTCCTTCACAGGGCCGGGTCCTGGCAGACAATCTGCCCGTGTCCCGCTGGAACGCGGCCCATCGGGACCGCTGGCGCAGAAAAGTGGGGATTGTCTTTCAGCACCCGCATCTTTTAAATCAACTCACCGTTATGGAAAACGTCATTCTTCCGCTCATTCCCCGCATCGGTTCTATGGCCCGGCTGCGCCGGCACGGTTATGAAGCCCTCGAAAAATCAGGCATTTCACATCTGGCCGGGCAAACTGCACACACGCTTTCAGGCGGTGAGCAGCAAAGAGTCGCCATCGCCCGGGCCATAGCAGCTCAACCCGAAATCCTGATCGCAGACGAACCGACCGCCCATCAGGATGAAGCCGGAGCCGCCGCGATCATCCGCCTGCTCACCGAATGGAAGCGTCCGGGGGCGATCGCGATTGTCGCCGCGCATGATGCGCGATTGCTGGGATACGGGCGATTTGCCGACAGACACTTTGAACTGGCGGACGGTTGTCTGAAGGAACTGAAATGATCCGGCATCCTTTGCTGATAGCCGTTTTCATGGGAGATTTGATCAGCCTTTTGTTATTGCTGGCGGCGGCCAAAACCGCACTCAAGACGGTCACCGAATGGGCGCCGCAGTCAGCCGCGGGGCGGCAGATACAACTCGAACGTGCGGTGGAGACCGGCGAATTAACCGCTAAATTTGCACTGGCAGCCTTTTTTGCGTCCACCCTGGTTCTTCTCGTCGCGGTCACCAACGTGTTGCCGGCCGTCATCCCGGGTGCCATGTGCGGGACCGGTGTGCTTCAGGCAACCCATGGCCTGGGCGGCCCGGCGGTGTTTTTGCGGCTGCTTGTACTGGGGGTCATCTATATCTGGCTGGTCCTTGAAAAGCTCAACAACCGGCAGCCGGACAGGCCGCTGACAATCAGCAACGCCCGTGTTTTGCTGCTGATGCTGCCGCTTCATCTGCTGGCCGTATCAACCACCATGCAGGCCTTTATGCGTATCGACACGCACCAGCCCGTCGACTGCTGTGCGGTGGTTTACGATCAGTTCCCCAATCTTGCCGTCGCCCGCCAGACGGCCGGGCTTCCGAATACCCTATGGCTGCAGATTTTTTGGATTTTAACCATTCTGCTGGTGATCAGCGGCTGGCAAGCCTGGCGGACCAAGCCGGCCGGCCGGGTCAAGACCTCGGGATGGATGGCCTTGCTTACGCTGTTATGGGTGCCGTCGGCCGCCGTCGTCCTGGTAAGGGTCTTTGCCGCTTACTACTATCAGGTTCTCCACCATCACTGCCCCTGGTGCCTGTTTTTGTCTGATCACAAATTCGTCGGGGTTCCATTATTTTTCAGCCTCGCAGTTGTCGTCCTGGAAGGACCGGCGGCCTTTATAACTGCCAAATTAGCCGTTAAATATCCTCAATTCGTTCAAACGGCCGCCCGGCGCTCAAAAATTGCGGGTTTGAGAATCCTGCTGGCAGCCGGCGCATTTATTGGTATGGTGAGCCTGCCGGCGGTTTTCTGGCGATTACAGTTCGGGGTGTGGATTCATTAAAAGCAGGCTGACGTTCAAGTTAATTCTAAACCAGTTGGAATTTTCATGGTTTTCATCAAGTAATTAAATTATCTAAACTAAATCATATGCTTATATAAGTAAAAGTCCCCCTGCGCTGCCCTTAAACTCCTTGACGGCAATGACGAATACATGCTAAGGCTTGCCTTGCAAAATCTTCGCCGATCGGCGAATTACGGACGTTTTTGAAGCATTTATCAGCTGCACGCCGGCGGTTTGCATGCGATAGGCCGCCCCAGGCTTCAAATTGGCAAGAGGATAGGTTTTATCACGTGTCTGATACCTCACTAGCGGATCAATTTAAAGGCGTTTCACGATTGAAGCTTTTCCTGGCGTTGTCCAGAACGCCCCATGGTTTGCTGGACATGTGTACCCCCGCTTTTGGCGCCCTTTTATGGCTTGGACATTTTCCTGCTTTTCATGTGGTCGCTATCGGTCTTGTTACGACTTTTGCCGGCTATACCGCCGTTTATGCCTTGAACGATATCGTCGATTATAAGGTTGATAAAGAAAAGGCGGTCAAGGTAGGTCTGTCGAATGCAGGTAGTGATCTGGATGGGGTCTTCGTGCGGCATCCCATGGCCCAGGGATTGTTGACTATCAAAGAAGGAATTTGCTGGGCGATGTCCTGGGCTTTTTTGGCACTGATCGGCGCCTTTATCCTCAATCCGGTTTGTGTATTTATTTTTGCCGGGGGCTGCACGCTGGAGGCCGCTTATTGCCTGTTATGGCGCGTGAGCCCGTTTCGTACCTTTGTCAGCGGCGCCGTAAAAACCTCCGGCGCCATTGCGGCGGTCTTCGCGGTTGATCCGGAGCCCTCGGGCTGGTATTTAATATGTTTGTTTTTAATGCTGTTTTTTTGGGAAATCGGCGGGCAGAATATTCCCAACGATTGGTCTGATGCCGCCGAGGACCGACAGCTGAATGCCAAAACCATTCCGATCCAATGGGGGCTTCAGATTGCCAACGACATCATTCTCGGCACCCTTATTTTAACCTTGGGGCTGAGCGCCATCGTTTTTTATTTTCCCCGGGCAGCTTACGCAATCACTTTTATTATTCTGTCCCTGGCGGTGGGCGGTTATCTGCTGCTGTTGCCCGCGCTGAAACTGTCCAAAACCCGTGAACGTTCCCATGCCATGGTGCTGTTCAACAAAGCCAGTTATTTCCCGCTGGCGTTGCTGCTGATCGTTTTGATCAAAATTTTGTTTTAGCGCCGGGAAATAGAAGGAGTCTTTCATGAAAGAATTTGATGCCGATGAGTTGGCCGAGTTCAACGGTGAAAACGGCAATCCAATTTACGTTGCCTACGACGGCAAAGTTTACGATGTCAGCGAAAGCAAACTCTGGCGCAAGGGGCAGCATATGAAACGTCATCGCTCCGGCAACGAGCTGACCGGCGACATGCAGGCCGCACCCCACGAAAGCGATGTTCTGGAACGATATCCCCAGGTCGGCCTATTCAAAAAGACCGCTGTCGAGGAGCCGGCCCTTCCGCAGCCGCTCGCCCGGCTCATCAGCCGCTATCCTTTTCTGCGGCGTCATCCGCATCCGATGACGGTTCATTTTCCCATCGTTTTTGCCTTCTCAACGACAATTTTTAACATCTTTTACCTGGTTAGCGGTATTAAATCGTTTGAGATGACCGCGCTGCATTGTCTGGCCGGCGGCATAATATTTACGGTTGTGGGCATCACCACCGGCTTTTACACCTGGTGGATGAACTACATGGCCAAACCGCTGAAAGCCGTCAAAATAAAAATTCCCCTCGCCGCCGCGATGCTTGTCACCGAGATCATCATATTTATCTGGCGTATCATGAAACCGGACATCCTGGATTCCGTGCATCTCGGCAGTGTTATTTATTTTCTGCTGGTGCTGGCCCTGGTGCCGATGATAACGGTTATCGGCTGGTATGGGGCTTCCATGACATTTCCGATTGAGAAAGGATAAAGGATTTATCTCTACTTTATGATATGCAAACCTGGTTTTTTATTCCAATTCTTAAAATTCCAAAACACAAGCACCAAAATACAAATAAATCTCAATTTCAAATATTCAATGACCCAAACATGTTTGATATTTCGGATTTAGGTCATTGGGATTTGTTTGATATTTGGGATTTGGCTATTGGAATTTATTGTAATTCCTCACTTTTTTTGGGGTACAGATTCCCTGCTTCTCCAAGCCCGGGTTCTTTACTTAACCGCCAGGTGTATCACCGCTATGCCGTTGGTGAGTTTGCGGTGGCTGACAGTTGCAAAGCCGACCGCCTTCAAAATTTCAGTCAGTTCGTCGGGCAGCGGCCACATGCGAATGGTCTCCGGAAGGTGGGTGTAGGCCTGGCGGGAGCCCGCAATCAGCTCGCCCAGCAAGGGCATGATGTAAAATGAATAGAAATCATACAGCCAGCGAAACGGTGTGAAGGTGGGTTTCGAGAATTCCAGGCACATCATTTTACCGCCGGGTTTGAGCACCCGGTACATTTCCGCAAAGCCCCTTTTCATATGCGTCACATTCCGGATACCAAAGCCGACCATCGCAGCGTCGAAATCAGCATCGGGAAATGATATCGATTCGGCATCTCCCTGAACATGGCAGATACGCTGTTCAATATCTGTGTTTGCAATTTTAGGCAGGCCGGCCAGAATCATGGCACGGTTAATATCATAAACAATGACGCGTCCAGCTGGGCCGATTTTCCCGGCGGCCAGAATTGCCAGGTCACCCGTGCCCCCGCAGACATCAAGGACCCGGTTGCCGGGAGCCAAGGCCATCATACCGACGGCCGACCGTTTCCAGAGGTGATGAATCCCGAGGCTCAGCAGGCTGTTCATGAAATCGTAATTTTGAGCCACCGTGTTGAAATGCTGTAAAACGCGGCCGGCTTTTTCCCGGCTGGCAACGCGTTGAAACCCGAAGTATGTGGTTTGCCCGCTATCGGCGATTTTTTCAAGTTGTTCCTTGCGTTTCTGGTCTTCCAGCCACAATTTTTTCCGTTTGAACATTTTGCGTTCTCTTTTTCAGGTATTGGTTTAGAAATAAAATAAGCAGGCTAACCCGGCCGACAACCCTAAATCTTAATCTATATAATACTAATTAAAGTCTGCCGGATTTTTACACATCCGGCGGTCGGCTTCAAGTTTTTTTAAAGGAATTCTTTTTTTGACCGATAATAAAACCAGATGCAATTTCAGGGATTGACGGGGAAAACGTACCGGTTATTCTCACCGCAGGTAGTTGTGACAACTGATTCCGGTTTTGGCGAAGGATCCAGAATAGATCCTTGCAATCAGGGGATATAGAAATAAATTTGCACACGGGGAGGGAATACGGATGTCTGATTTGTTAATCAATTATTGTAAACAGGAGCAGATGAGTATTTGCACGGCCGACAGTCAGAAACAGCAGGTTGGTTGCAGCTATTATCAAAAATCGCAATTCGCCGAACGGTGCATGTATTATATTTTCGAGGAATACTGTGATTGTCTGACAGCCCAGATGAATGCGCAGCGGGAATTGAAAAACTGAAGATTGAAAATTGAATATTCAAGGATTGGCGAATTTTTTCGCCAAGTCGTTATCAATTACATAGATACACACTTCTTTGGCCCCCTGTTCGGCATAACCGCTGTTTTTACACAAGTTATTGATTAAATAGCTCACATCGTCTCTGATGCGCTTATCATAGGTTTTGAAATCCTCTCCGTTATAGTCCTTAATGGCCCGGCGGAAATTTTCATTTTCAAGAAACGGATCCAGCACTTTTTCTTTCAAATTATAAACATAGCGGTCATGCATGGCTTTGAAAATTTTGGTTGCCGTAATCGGCAGCCCCTCCACTATGATTTCCTGGGTTAATGTTTTGGTCGTGTATTCTTTCTGGGAAGATTTGCGGAATGCAAGGCGCTGACTGCTGTCGGCTCTGCCACCCAGGAGGCGCCGTTCAATGCCTTCCAGAAATTCTTCGGTGATTTCCAGCTTTTCTTTCGTATAGGTACAGGTTTCAGTTGAACCGATTTCAAAATTAATCGCGAATATATAATTCTGGATTTCCCGGGAGATCTGTTCTTCATTGTAGTAATAAAGAGATTCTTTAACCTCCTGCAATACTGTGTAGTCGTACATGCGCAGCAGGGAATCCAAGAATCCCGCCGGTATCAAGTCTTTTACATCTTTTTGGATCTTGGTAAAAAATTTGCAGAGATCCGACATGTTGATCAACTTGTCTTCTTTGGCATAGGCCGAGTAAAATTGATTAAAAATTTTGATGGAGTCACGACCGGAGATGCCGTGTTCGCCTTCTTTTTCCGATTCGGAAATGATATTGCGGCGGCGTTTGGCAGTCAATCGCTTGCGGTCTTCTTCCTTGAGCCACTCGGGAATATAGCCGGTGTATATTTCCATTTTGAGCAACTGCATGTTTTCGTCACAATACAGCCGGTATTTGTTCGAATCGCCGATCCACTCCAGCATGGCTTCGGACCTCAAATTCAGGCGCGATGAAATGATGACGCGCGCAAAATTGTGCAGCACTCTGGGCAGAAAACTTTCGTCAAGGTGTTTGCCGAAAATATTGCGGTATATTTCTACTTCAGTTGCCAGATCCATGACATAGGGGATATTGATGTATTCAACGCGATCCAGAAAGGACTGGAATCCTTGAATGTTTTTTTCATCTTCCGGGTTCATAACGGCCAGGAGCAGAGAGTTGACATTTTCCTCAATATCTTCCACTTTGTGAACACCTTCGCTGATGATGTTGTGAAGTTCGATCAACCGTTCGGTGTTATGGGACTTGACATCCATTAACGCATAAATACCGTTATTGGTTTTGGCGTATTGTGAGAAAATGTATTTGACCTGATTGCTGTCCCTCAAAAGACTATTAATGCGGCGCTGCAAAATAGCATTGCTCATAATGTTATCGCGCAGGGGTTTGTCGCCCGGATTAAAGACGCTGATGCCCTCTCCCAGACGCCGGTTGAACCGGTAGGGACGCGCGTACAGCATGTCAAAAACTTTTTGCGGACGTTGCAAACGACTCAGCAGGGCCTCGTACAAAGCGCTGCAGATGGTACAGGCATTATCTCGGAAGACCCAGTCATACTCCTTCTCCGTGGAAAGGTTCCACTTGAATTCATCGTTTTTAAATAAATCGTCAAAAAATTCGCGCCGGTGCTGTTTAGGGATTATTAATATCGGATTATCGTGACTGGGACAGGGCACTTCGATGAAATCGCCGGCCAGGTAATTGGCGGCCATATATGCTTCGGAGCCCCCCAAAGAATTGTGTGATCCGTTTTCAGCCATTATTTCAGGCTGAGCGGCAAGAGAGCTGTCCAGCAGTTGAGATAATTTTTCAAGCACCGGGTGGGTTTCGAAATCACTGAGCCGGCCCAATATTTTTCGATCAAAACGCCACAGGGCTTCATAGCGCAGGCCGGCATCGGTGTTGGCGTATTCTTCAAACTTCATCAACAAATTGTTTAAAAAAGTGCTTTTGCCGCAGCCGGGTGGGCCTTTAAACAGGTAGATCTTATTTTGCTGGGCACCGCGCTTCCAGGCTTCTACCAGGCTGATCAATCGGTTGGCAAAGAGCCGATCAGCAAAAAACGGATGGTCGGTGCCGTCAACGAAGAGCTTGCTGAAATCATAGTAAACGTAATGAATGGATTCCGGATCATCCGAGTATTCATCGACGCCTTCCCCGACATAGGCTTTAATCATATCGTGAAAGGCCTGAAAGACGTTGCGGATAACGGCTGACGGATCGGAAACAAGCTCGGTGAGAAACGCTTCATAGGGGATAGCGGAACGCTGTTCCAGCCCGCTCATGTTCTGGTTGAGCGTATGCATGGCCTTCTTGATGTTTTTTGCTCCCTGATCTTCGTGCGGTGTTAAGGCCGTTTTTCTCTTTGACAGCGCCATCAAATTTTTGATGTCCTTCATCGTTTTATCCTGACTGCCGGCGCCTGGTTTCCCGGGTCTGTTGTCCGATTTGCGCATGGCCCCTCCCGAATTCCTACAAATTTTCCTTCGACAGCTTGCGGTCTTTCATGGTATAAAGCACCCGCTGCCATTTAATTTCCCTGGCCTGGGGTTCTTCTTCCACCGGCATGGTAAGCCCGGGAATCGGAAGACGCACCTGGGATGGCTCGGCCGGCACAACCTCGCTGGTTTCCAATTGAACCGGACTTCCCCACAAATACTCAATTCCCAGCATGGTATTGGCGATGAATTCTTTTACAAGCGGCTTGCCTTCAAATACGTGCACCAGATAAAGATTGCCGTTGTTGGCTTTTTCCTGATTGATCTGAATATGCGGCGGGTGGTAGAGCGTGCCGAGCAGCATCCGGCGATATTTCTCGGCGCTGCGGCTTTTGACGAAATATTCCCACACGCCTCTATTCTGGTTCAACCGCCGGCCGGCTACAAACAGTTTGTATTTGTTGACGAAATCCTGATCCACAAAGGTGTTGATGAACATGAAATCATTGAAGTTATCACGCAGGTTGAATAAAAAATCAAGGCCCTGTCCGGTGTGCACATCGAACTGGTCCCGCTGTCTGGCATCCCGGAGCCGTCTGAATTTAATTGAATATTTGCCCTTGCCGGCCAACTCTTCAATGTAGTGAAACAATCGCATGCCTAAAGCATAAGGATTTAGGCCCACCCGCGGCATGGACGTTACGCCCGCATGGGTGCGGGCGAAGTCGACCTCGTGTCCCTCGATGCGGTCATCTTCAGAAAAAGCTTTTCATGCCAGTAACTGGCCCAGCCTTCGTTCATAATTTTGGTTCGGATCTGCGGCTGGAAAAACAAGGACGTTTTGCGGACCACCTCAATGACCGGCTTTATCCAGCTGTTTTTTTCTTTTCGCAAAAATTCGGAGTGCTCCAGCAGATATTGCATCAGGTCGAGTTTTTGAGCCGGTTTTTTTCCCAAACTCTTTTTGAATATGGCATCAAATTCGGGGTATTTTCTGAACACTTCCGCGAAAAAGGCTTTTTCTCCAAGCTCTTTGCTTTCTTTTATATTCTGATTGAATCTTTCTATTTCTTTGACGTATTCATTTATTTTTAACTTCTTATTCGATTGCAGGAAAACATCAAAATAGTAATCGAGCATCTTCGAGCTGTTGGTTTTGGGGGGACGATTGAGTTGCGAGAGCTCATAATGGTATCCGACCAGGTTGTCAATGCCGCGTGAAAATTCGATGATGTAGTCCAGCCATCGGCCTTTTTCCGATCTGAGCTTGGCCATCATGCGCTTATCTGAAAGGGCCTGGCCGGTGAAATCATAATCCCATGTGTGCCGAAAGTATAAATTGTTCTGGAAAAAATCAATGTGAGCCAGAACGTGATAGAAAATCATGACATTCATCCAGTCCGGATTGTTGTCATTGTAAAAAGATATCGCCGGCCGGGTGTTGATGACGGTTTCGTAAGGATTGCTCGGATAAAGTTCATACCGGCCTTTTTCTTTCAAAACCTCCACATCGTGGACCCAGTAGTCATAAAGGGTTGGAATCATAAGCTTGGGAGTAAGCTCCAGCAGATCGCGGTTGGAAACAATATATTCCAGGGATTCATCCTGAAAACTCAGACCGGCGTCCCGGGCTCTCTGCTTGCACCCTTCCATGATTTTTTTGGTATGTTGGTCGATTAATTCCATAATTTAAATTTGGTTCTGCAGGTTAGCCGGTTGGCCCGTTGGCCGGCTCCTTTATTCCCATATATTGTGATTGCAAACCGTTGACGGGCTCAACGGGCAAACCGGCAAACCGGACAACTTTTTATTCGCTAATCAAATGTTTTATTCCCTCGATCAACCTCGGTTCACCGGCATCCTCCTGCATTACATCCAGCCTGAGCAGATTCGGTTTGTCTTCCAGCAGGTTGGATTTTTTTAGATATTTTTCAACCTCGCTGTTGTGGGAGACTTCAGTTGTATGCTCGGCAATGGTGATGCCCACCCGGTTGGCATAGGTCAGCATCTTTTTGAGCTCCGGAAGGCTCTCTTTGCCGTCCGTGTCCCAATCGTCACCATCGGTTCCGTGAAAGATATAAATATTGTAATCCCGAATCAGATTTTCTTTTTCGACGATTTCATTAACCAGCCGGTAGGCCGCCGACACCTGGGTCCCGCCGGCAACTCTCGAATTGTAGTAAGTGTAAAAGTCGGGCACCTCGCTGGCTTCGGTGTCATGCAGGATAAAGCGGGTTTCTACCTGCATGGCATACTGATACAGCAGCCAGCTGTAAATCAGCACATGCTGGGCGACCACCTGCACGGTGGATTTACCGGCCATTGATCCTGAATAATCCCGCAGGAAAAATACCATTGCCTGGGACTCATAATCTTTTTCGCGGGACAGAATCCGGTAGACCAGATCCGCGGGCGACACCAGGAAGCGCGACGGGTCGATGTTGGCAACATCCGGAATATTGCCCAGATGGATGTTGGTTTCAGTGATTTTACGCAGGGTCGCTTTTTTGTCGAGAAACTGGCCGAAGCCACGGTGCTTATCGGTCAGGTCGTAGGTGTAGCGCGTCAGAGATTTCTTTTTACCTTTGTCTTTCAGGTTGGGAAGTTCAAATTTTTCGGTTAGAATTTTGCCCAGATCATAGGCGTTTGACTCCATTTCATGCTGACCGCCCTCGCCTTGTCCGGGTCCGGTCCCGCCCTGCTGATCGGGGGCCCGCACCGGCTGTTCGCCGATGACCTCCCCCTCTTCGCCCTCGCCGGATCCGCCGCCGCCCTGCTCTTCCTCCGTGCGAGACGAGTTGTCATGCATAAATTTCTCCTCGACGGTGGAGGGTACGATAACGATTTTATCTTTACCGCTTTTACCCGGCTTGATCAGACGACCCACATTGATCTTGCGTGGAAAACCATCTTTTTCCCGCTGCTTGTCGCGTTCGAGCAACTCATCTATGGAACGGATGCTGACATTGGACGTGCTCTGCATCGCGGTGATGCCCTGCAAATCCAGCAGGTCATGGTAGGCGTAGATGTTCTGAAAGGCCCTGGAAAGCGATTTCCGGCTGCCTCCAGCTGCCTCCGGCTGCGGTAGGTCATGAGAGCCCGCGTCGTTCAGCTCGGCAAGGATTCTTTGCTCCTGCTCAGGGCTGAGTCCGTCTTGTTTAAGCCGCCTATAAAGATCTAAACGTTTTGAATCCATAGTATTTTACTTCGCTCAATGGCACAGGGCTAAGGGCAATGGGCAGAGGGTGTTATGCTTGTCACTTCAACGAATAGTTTGAAGTCTGTTTAATTTTCAGGCGCAATATAAACGTCGACAGCTCAGTGTTGCATTTTCTCCATGCTCTTTGCACTATGCGCTATGCGAATTATTTTTCGTCTTCCTGCGTACAGAAGTACTCAATGGTCTTCTGCGCACAGGTTTTGCAGTATCCCAGCTTATCGAGCATCGTGGCGATCATGCGATCGTACAGCTTTTGATTTTCTTCATTGGTTCGATTTGCCAGGGCGCCTATGAGACTGCCGGCACCGGCAATGTCGGATTTAAGACGCACATCGGTGACGGCCTTGACCAGCTCCAGGTTGTCCATAAAATCATAATCCGGATTTACGGATATTTTCTGACCGTAAATCTTGCGGATGGAAGTTCGAAACGACTCACGCTGTTCTTCACTCTTCAGCCCCAGGCGCTCCTCCACGCTGTTAATGTAGCGCTCATCGATCTTCAGCGCCCTCAGTTCGCCGGATTGGGGGTCTTTGTATTTCCACATTTTGTCGGGGCCCAGATTTTCAGCATCAATGCCGATGATCATGTTGACATAGCTCATTACGTCTTTGCGAATCGCAAAGGGCTCATCCATATAGGCGTTGAACATTTCGGTCATGATGCGTTCGCGATACAAGCCCTTGGCGGTTTTTAGATCATCGAGGTATTTGGTCCGGTCGTTGGCTTCAGTGACATAGTCCAAAATGATCCGTTCCAGGGACCTGAAAATGTCATAGGCAAACATGCATTCGCCTTCGTTGGTTTCCGAGCTTTCGATCAAAAGCTGGACTGCCCGTCCGAGATTGCGCTGGCCCAACCCCTTTTGGCCGAAGCGGTTGATAATTTCCGGATCCTGATTGAGTATGTCAATGACCTCGGCCAGGGTTTTGATGCTCTTTTCACCGGCCACTTCCCCGGCCGATAATTTCATGGTTTCCACCGGTGTCAGTTTTTCGGAGCGGGGTAAACGGGACAAAACAACGGCAATGGATGCGGCATAATTCAAATTCGGATCCTGATGCAGAATCTCTCTGGTCAGCGTGGTTCGGGTTTCGCTGCCGATGGCATAATTGGTGAGCTCCTTCTGAAGTTTGTAATTGGTATTGTGCGACACGTAGCAAATTCGACAACGGTCGACGATAGGCGCTTCCTCCTTTTCGGACAGAAAACGGTGAAATTCAGAATTGTTGCTGGTGGCGACGATCAGGGTGTCGATGGGCCATTTGTAGCCGTCGATTTCGATATTGCGGTTCTGGATGACGCCTAAATAGACCTGGACCAGATCTTTTTTGTTTTTATATATCTCGTCACTGAAATGAATACCGCCGCCGGCCACCCGGGCCAGGGCCCCCCGTCTCAGATCAAAGCGATAGGGGTTGTTGGTGTCGGTGATGTGCAGCAGGCGCTGGATCGATTCCTCTCCGAGCAGGTCCACCGAGGAGGAGGTAATTTTATCTTTTGCCGGATATTTGCCGGTTACGGTGCCCAGACTTTCGGTCAGCGGCACGGGCGTGATTTCGATGAACTTGAGCACTTCATCGATCGCTCCATCAGTATAAGCTTTGTAATCATTCAATATATAACTGCTGCAGGCACCCAGGGGACGATAGTTCTCATAGAGGGTATCAATTTCTTTGTCTGAAAAGCCGATTTGTTGGGCCAGATATTCTTTGTTTTTTTCAGGATCGTCAAACAGATTCATGGCCAGAATCAGCGGATCTTCATAGGTCTGCGATTCAATGGTGGTAATCCTGCCGTAATTGCCCAGTTTATCAAGATGTAGATACTTGAACGTATATTTGCGGTTTTTGTCATGGGATAGAAAGGCGCGATATTTAGCTGCCAGAAATTCGACCAGGAAGGTCTTGCCGTTTCCCGGTTCACCCACCAGCACGAAAGCCATTTCTTTGGATGATCCTCCCTCGGCGGCATCTTTGACATAGGAGACAAAACTGTTGATTTCATCATACATGCCGATCACGTGCTTGGATCCTTCGCGGAAGATACTGAAATCATAAGTTGTTTTGCCGTTTACCACCACTTTTTCGATCTTGTTTTCCAGAATCATGCGCGACACGCCTTGAAACGCATTCTCAAAGCAGCGATTGCCATGCTTGACTTCAGTCAGATGATGGTGGAGTGTTTTTAAATTATCAGACATTTTTCCTCCATTAGAAATGTTGGTTGAGTCGTTTTCCGGCAGCTCCCGCTTGGCAAGGGGATCAGTCAGAATGTTGTATTTTCCCAAATGCAGTTGTTCCGCGTTTTTTCAGGCGCACGATTCTTTGGAGACGCTGTTTCGGCTCTCGAGTGGGAAGTCCCGGCGGGAAACCGAAAAAATCCCCACAATCGCAACTGTCGGAACTGGATTGATCCCGCCGCCGCCTTATAATAAAAGCGTAAGCATCTTACCCATTCGGTCAACCAATAACTCATAAAAAGATTTACAGATTATCGATTTTTTGACATTAAAATGACGGTTTTTATGTCGCTCGCAAGAATTTTGGAAAGGATTTCGAATTTTAAAATCAATTAAATTCCAGATGGGCGGGTGAAATTTTCAAAGAACTAAAGTCGTTGATGCTTAAATATCGTTTGATTCCGGAAGCTTATCAGGTGTGGTCAGATCGAGTGCAACGCTTTGCCAGGTGAATTGTCGGTCAGCAGAGAATTTTATTACAAGCTTGTAGCTTTAAAGATGCAAAATTGATACCATGGATATCAGCTATGAAGCTTTGGAAACGTGCGGGGTTCTGGGCGTTCGGATGGCTATCAAAAGCCGTGGCCACTTTGTGGCTGAGCACCTGTCGGATTTCTGAATTCGGCCGTGAGATCGAAGAAGAATATATTGAACGGAATCCGGATAAAGGGGTCCTATATGCCAGCTGGCATCGAGGGCTGTTTTTTGTCATATACTGGTACCGCCATCAGAATGTTGTGTCCATCGCCAGTGCCAGCGAAGATGGCGAACTGGCCGCGCAGGCCGCGAAACGCTTCGGATGGATTACTGCCAGGGGGTCCTCATCGCGAGGCGGGCGGCAGGCGTACCGGGAAATGGAAGCGCTCATTCGCCGGGGCCACAAAGGCGGACTGGTGGCCGATGCTCCCCGCGGGCCGCGATTCGTATCTAAATTGGGCATTATTTATTTGGCCCGGCGAACCGGGATTCCGATCATTCCGGTCATATGGAGTGCCGACCGGTTCTGGAAGCTGCGCAGCTGGGACCGGACCATCATCCCCAAGCCGTTTGCCCGCATCGTGGCCATTTTTGCCGATACGGTTATTCAGGTACCGGCCGATGCCTCCCGTGAAGCCTGTGAGCAATATCGCCGGCAACTCGACCATGAGCTCAATCGGATTATGTACCAGGCGGACCATTTTTTTAAAATTTCCACCGCAACCGATCCACGGCAAATCGAAGTGCCGGAGCCTGTGCCGTTGCCCGAGTAATTAATCCGCCCTTAAAAACAGCGATTTCAGGTTCCTAAAATATTACTTAAAATTGACAATTGTAACCAATAACGCCTAATTGAGCTTTTATCGCTGGTACTCTCAATTAGGGTGAGAGCGAGGACGATCATGAACAAGGAAATTGCGGCGATTATCGCCGGTGCGAATACGCAGGATTGGAAACAAATTAAAGTGGATTTTGGAGATGATTTTCTGGACCTAAAGGTGCCTGAGAATTGTGAGATTCTGACCATGCCTTCCATGCCCTGTTTGGTCGACTCGGGTGAGGCCATAACCAGGGCTTTGAATCAACCGATTGGTTCAGCGACCATATCCGAAATTATTCATTCAAAAGAAAAGCCGGCTGACAAACTAACGGTTTGCATTACGGTATCGGATATAACCCGACCGGCGCCCTATAAGGGGGAAAACGGCCTGTTGCTGCCCCTGCTCAGGCTCATCGAGGATGCCGGCGTCAAAAAAGAGAATTTAGTGATTGTGATCGGCAACGGGATGCATCGTCACAGCACCGTGGAGGAGCGCATTCACATGTACGGCCGGCAGGTGGTGGACAATTATCGGATTGTGGATCATGATTGCGAGGATGACGATTCCATGGTCCTGGCTGCTCAAACCAAAAGGGGGACCCAGGTCCATCTGAACAAAATTTTTTATGAATCGGACGTTAAAATCATTACGGGACTTGTTGAAAGTCATTTCATGGCCGGCATTTCCGGCGGAAGAAAAGCCGTTTGCCCGGCTCTGGTTAATGCCCGGACCATTCAGTTTTTTCACAGTGTCCGTGTTCTTGAAGATCCCAAGGCAACCAACCTGATCCTGGACGGAAACCCCTGTCATGAGGAGGCCCTTGAGGTTGCGCAAACCGTGGGAATAGACTTTTTGGTCAATGTTACCCTCGACAAGCGGCTGTGCCTGACCGGTGTATTTGCGGGCGCGCTGGAAAAGGCCCACCTGGCAGCCTATGAAGCCATGAAAAAGTCGGTTTTGATTCAGATTGAGCGGCCTTTTGATGTTGTGCTGACCCACGCCGGATACGTCGGGCGCAATCATTATCAGGCCGTGAAAGCGGCCGTCAATGCCATGCCCGCCGTCAAAGACCAGGGCCTGATCGTGATGCTGGCCAACAACGTGGATGTGGAGCCCATCGGCTCGCAGGAATACAAAACCTTTCTGCATCTTTTTAAAATCTTAGGACCCGACGGTTACAACAACGTCCTGGAGCACCCCGACTGGATTTTCACCAAAGATCAATGGGAACCTGAAATGTGGGGCAAGCCCTATCGGAAGGTCGGCATGGATGGTTTGATCTACTGCTCTCCGCAAATTCCAAAGGCCCATTATGACATTATTCCGGGACTCGGCGGCTATGACGTTATCGAGGATGGCGTCAATTTTGCTTCAGAACGGGAAAAAGCATCAGCCATGCTGCAAAATTCGGTTATCTATGCCGTGAACCATCCCAGATTTAAGGGCCGAAAACCGACGATTGCCTACATCGAGGAAGGCCCCTATGCGGTGCCGATGGCCAGCGAATAAGGTTTTTTTCCAACCCTGGAAACCTGGTCCTCCGGGCCAGGGCCAGAGGAGATTGGCTTTGCCGTGAATCCCGCTTGCGGCGGGATGGAGTGATGGCCGGCCCTGGTGCGGCGTACTGAGAATTTAAAGCCCGTTTGTCCTGGTTAGAAAAAAAATAGCTAAAATTGGGTTTATGTTAAAAACGGTCTGGGCCAGGGAATATTGGAATGCTGAAGACCCGCGTTTGGCGGATTGAGAGTTGTTTTTATATGCCTAGCACGAATCAAAAAATAAAATGAGACCATCATCCGCTTTTGATTCCCCATATTCCAGTATTCCACCATTCCATTATTCCATAGGTTATCGGACGGTCAAAACCACCCCTCTGGGTGATGTCAAATTCCGCCTGAAAATTCAAAAATTAAGGTTTCCGAAAAATTACCGATATCCTGGTTGAGAAACCGAAATAGCGCCTTATCTTCTTTTTCACTTTTGAGAAAAAACCATTGCCAATTCATTATTTGCAATCGGGAGAAAAATGAACGCGATTGTTGTCAGCGACCTGCATATCGGTTCCCGCTACTTTAAATTCGGCCCATTTGAGCGCTTTCTTAAAGCACTGCCGGCAGATCATGAACTGATCATGAACGGGGACATCATCGATTCGCCATACGTGCACATGGATTCTTCGGATCAAAGAATCCTTGATCTGATCGAAGATATTTCCTTTCGGCAGAAAGTGGTTTGGATACGGGGCAATCATGACAATGGGTATGTGCCGCAAAATTTTGGAAATACCATTTTTAAATCTTCCCATAGCATCGGCCGCCGACTTTTAATTACCCACGGCGACGGCTTCGATGACATCATGCGCCGCAGCCGCCTGTTTATAAAAGCATTCCATCTGATGCACAATTTGAGGGTCAAATTGGGCGCCAAGCCGGTGCACGTGGCGGAATACGCCAAGAAATGGAAATCTTTTTACCGCGTGCTGCGAAAAAATGTCGCCTTAAATGCCATAAACTGTGCTGCAGAAAGGGGTTTTGAAGCGGTTACCTGCGGCCATACCCACTATCCGGAAGATCTTGAGTTAAATGGCGTCCGATACATTAATACGGGTGCCTGGACCGAGTTTCCCGCCTATTATCTTCATACAACTGCCGATGGAATGGTTTTAAAACGGGTGGCTCCATCCAGTGAGTCTTATCGCTTAGAACGCACACGATCCAATCGGACTCAACCGGCACCGGCAATCCAATTTGCGCATGCCAACCATCCTCCTGTGGACTGCAACACGCTGAAAAACCCCAAATCTCAAGCACCAAATTACAAATAAATCTCAAATCACAATATTTAATGACCCAAACATTCGAAACCGTTTGAACCGATCAATTTGCAGAGCTTAACCCACAGGTCATGCAGCGTTTGGGTAAGCAGGATGACAGATTATTTGTTTTGAATTTTGAATTTAGGTCATTGAGATTTATTTGGGATTTGGTTTTTGGTGCTTGGAATTTTAATGCATTAAGCAGCAATTGCATTGGAATCATTCGACAATCATTTATAAATAGCGGCTATTGGCCCCTGGTATTCTTGCGCACCAGCATCAGGGTATTGCCGGTGACGCTCAAACTGCTCAGCAGCATGGCCGTCACCGCTACCAGGGGATTCAGCAGGCCGCTCATGGCGATGGGGATGCTGACGGCATTGTAGATGCAGGTAAAGGCAAGGTTCTGATAGATTTTTTTGTTTACCTGTTTGGCAAAATCCAAAAATTCGATTATTTGGGAAGGCCTACCCCGCATCAGGGTGATGTCGGCGGCTTCTTTGCTAAGCTGTCCGCCGGAATGGACGGCAATGGATAGATCCGCCTGAACCAGCGCCGGCGCATCATTAATCCCGTCGCCCACCATGGCTACACACTGTCCCTGCTGCTGCAAATCGCGAATAAAGTCTGATTTATCCTGGGGCAGCCGGCCGCCAAGGGCCTGTTGGATTCCGATGCGGGCGGCAACGGCGCTGGTGGTTTGGGATCCATCGCCGGACACCAGCGCCAGGTGAAATCCGCGGTCGCGCAAATTTTTTATGGTCGCCGCGGCATCCGGGCGCAAGCTGTCGCCAAAGACAAAAATCGCAGCCAGCCGGCCGTCAATTCCCAGATACACCAAAGAATGCTCGGCCGACCCGTCGATCTCCTTTGCGATTGGCCAGGGCATTTGGGGCTTGCAATTCCTTGATCAGAAACTCGGCCGAGCCGATTTTTAGGGTTTGCCCGTTAAAATTTGCCCTGAATTCCCTTTTCATTCGTCCCGGATGCTTTGTCATAGGGACCGGCTGAACTCTTTTATGTTCTCGCCTGCCTGAGAATTTCAACGGCGATGAAATGATCGCAATCATTTTCCAGGCCGGCGGCCAAGGCCAGGGCTTCATCTTCGCTGAGCGACTCATCGCAAATGATATTTGATCAGATTCCACTGCCCCACGGTGACGGTGCCGGTTTTATCGAATACAAAGGCCGTGGCTCTCTCAGCCTGTTCGAAGGCTTGAAAATCTCGCACCAGGAGACCCTTTTTGCCGGCGATGGAGATGCCGGCCACCCGGGCCAGCGGTATGGCGATGCCCAGGGCACACGGACAGGATATAACCAGAACCGTGACGGCCCGCAGCACTGCCGCTTCCAGCGGAATTCCCGCCAGCAGGCAGACCAACGCCGTGCCGGCCGCCAGGGCCATGATGATCGGGACGAACCATTGTAAAATAACATCCGTTTTGCCTTCCAGCGGCGTTTTGGTCATCAGGGTCTTTTCGATGATGGCGATCATCTGACCCAGGGTTGAGCTGCGCGCCGACCTTTTGCGCGCTTACGATAAACGATCCCCTTATGACCCGGGTGCCGCTGCGCAACAGTATCGCCCGGTTTCTTTTTAAGCGGCAGCGGCTCGCCGGTTAGGGAAGATTCATCCACTGAACCGGTGCCGCTTAAAATTCTGCCGTCGGCGGGAATGATTTCATTTTCATCGATTCGAAATATATCGTTTTCAGAGAGATGGTCGGCGCTCACATAGCGTCCGGTCGGGATATTCAGCCGTGCAGATTCGTACTTTGGAGGGTCTTAAAGCGAAAAAGCTTTCCAGGCTTTGCAGCACTTTACCTTTGGCGCTGCGTTCCAGCGTTTTGCCGAGCAGCACAAGGGTAATCAGCATGGCGGCGGTATCGTAATAAATGTGAATGCTGCCGGCAAAAAGGTTTACCGTGCTGTAAATATAGGCGCTTAAGGCCCCTATGGTAATCAGGGTTTCCATGCTGAAGGCGGCATTGGTAAGGCCGGACCATGCTTTTTTAAATAACTCGAAACCGCCGTAGACGACCACAATGCTTGCCATGATAAAAGCCGGCCAGGAGAGCTTATTAATCGTATCCCGACTGAATCCGGGTAAAAAACCCCGAATAAAGGGCATAGGAGAGCATCATGATGTTCATCGTCAGAAAGGCTGAAATGGCGAACCGCATAAATTCCCTGCGTCTTTCGGCGGCATCCTGAGATTCATCGGGTTCCGCCGCCCGGTAGCCGAGTTTTTTAACGGCCTCGATAATTCGATCGGGTGAGGTTTGAACGGGGTTAAAGGAAATATGAAGGCGATCGGTTGAAAAATTGCAGGTGGCATCGATGACACCGGGCGTTCTGTTAAGACTTTCATCGATCAGCCAGGCGCATGCCGGACACCACATATTGCTGACCTTCAGATCCAGGCTCAACGCCGCATTTGTCGATAGCGACGGCCCGGCGGCGGATTCAAGCCTTCCATCCGTTTTCGCCGGGATTTCCTTCGAATCGACGTGAAAATCATCTTCTGCTAAATCGGCTTCCGTTCGAGGAATAATGCCGGCTTTCCGGCACTGCTTGAATAGATCCGATTCCCGGAATTTAGCGGGGTCGCCCGAATCGGTGGCTTCCATCAGGATAGCTAAACACCTGACGGCATCCGATGCAGCAGAATCGGTAGGTTGATCCGGAAAATTTCGCTTCGAACCGGCCGGCACGCAGCGAAAGACCGCATAAATCGCACGTGTTTAAAATACGGCGGGAGATATCTAAATTATTGTGGTTTATCTTACTGCTGGACATGGTTTAAAAACACGGGTGCCGCTGCAGAAATGCCGGACTGCCGGAGTGGTATTTGCAGGGGGGTTCAACGGACTCCCAGGGATTTGACGAAGGCGATGACGTGCCAGCGATCGTCGATCGTGATGGTCGTATCCAGAGCCGGCTGGCGTCTGCCGGGGATACCATAACTGATGGTTTTAAATAATTCGCCGTCCGGTTTGGACTGGACCTGGGCGTTGCGCAGATCGGTGGGCAGCGGCTGAAAGCTCTGGCCGACCGTGCCTTCGCCGTCATAGTCGTAGCCATGGCATTGGGCACAAAATGTCAGATATACGGCTTTGCCCCGGGTGATGACAAATGGTTCGGAGGCCTTTATCGGGGAAATCAGATCGGCACCGGGCGTTATCCGGTAAAGGGCTTCTCCGCCGTCGACCGGAACCAGGCCTGTTTCCATAATCTGCTCCGGCGCTTCCATAGGCCTGACGCCCGGGGTTTCCCGCATACGGCCGTACCGGAAATTATTGTCATAATACATCAACGCTTCATACGCCGCGTAAAGAACCACGCCGACTACGATGAAAAAGATTATTATTTTCTTCATTTATTCAACACCTTGATACGGCAGCGGTTTTAGATGCAGGGGATTTTCCTCTTGACCCTGCTGTCCCCTGACATGTTGACCCGCAGGCAGCGGATGATACGGTTCCTGTATCGAGTAGATGGATTCGCCGGGAACATCCGCAATCGGCCGGTAATCCCAATCCGGTTGGCCAAGATTGCCGATAACGTTATAGGCCAGCCATCCTTTAAACACCACCCATCCCAACATCAGCAGGATGAGGAGCCATGTTTTGACTGCGGAAGATGTATGCTCCAAATGATTCATCAGTATTTCACCTTCAAAATACCAATTAAGAGAATATACGCCAGAACCCAGATCACGGTTCCCGCGATAGTCAAGTACAAAAATATCGGAAACGGGGCGTTGCGGCCTTCGATTCCACCCGTATAGCGCTCGATGATGCGGGTTTCGCGCTCCGCTGAATCCCTGCGATTGATATGATAGTAGCCCAGGGCAAGGATGAACAGCGCGATAAATGCCACTGCCGGGAACAAATACATGACAAAGTGCTGCAGGCCCAGAATATTGAAATATCTCATATTTTATATCCTTTTGCCCCTTACTCCAAATTTATCCGCCAGGCGAATCGGGACCACGCCCTTCCGAATGCGAGCAGCCGGTCGATGGATTTTATTTGACTACCTTCAGCAAGGCAAACACAATGACTGCCACGGAGCACAGCAGACAGATGCAAACCAGTGAAAACAGGGCGATTGTCTCGATGCGGGCAAACCGGGATGCTTTCACCGGCTCCGTTTGCAAATCATTTTCCAGCGGAATGAACCGCGCCCGCTGCTGGTCATTGAATTGCCCCTTATTCAGCGCCCATAAAAACACCACGATACTTATAACAAAACCGGACGCCATGTATGCGATAAAATAGGGATAATACATGTTTGAAATCCTGTATAAATGTCTAAAATGAGTTAAAATGAGCTAAGATGTTAAAAAGAAGGATCAGAACCCATAATTTTAGGCACTTTAGGCATTTTCAAATTTTAGGCATTTTCTTTTCATGGTTCCCAGGCCGAGTCGATGCCGCGCGGCTCGGTGTTGGCGTCACTCTGGTTGATAAAGTAAACCGCCACGTAGTTGCCGACCTCCCAGATTTTTTGCGACTCCAGATCGCGTTTGAAATAAGGCATGGCGGTTCCGGTAATGCCGTTCATGATTTGATAGTAGAGAATCCCGCCGGAAATTTCTCTGCCTTTTAAAATCGTAAAATTTAACGGCGGCGGATAGAGATAGGGCTGGGCCGGGCCCATCCCGTCTCCAACCGGGCCATGGCAGCCGATGCAAAAAAACTGGTAGATTTTGTGTCCTCGTTGAAGACCGGCATCCGTCGTCGGATACGGATCGGGAACTTCGTGCCAGCCTTGGGGAATATGATCCGCCAGCCACTTGACATTGGCCTCGGGCCCGCCTTCAAAACCTTTAATGGATTCCTTTTTCCAGTAACGCTGCCGCTCCATGCGGCGGTCTGCATCTTTAAGTCCCAGACTTTGTATATACTGAGCCAGTTTATGAATCCGGTCCATGCCCAACCATTTAAAGGGCGGCATGATCGAAGCCGGCCGCGTGAACCGCGGATTGATGAAATGGGCGACGTGCCAATCGTCCGGATGCTCGCCGCCTTCCTGGGAAAGATCAACGCCCGTTCGCTGCGAGCCCAGTTCGATGGGTTCATCCGCGAGGTAGTCCCCGGACTGGGCGATACGCTCCGCTCCGTGGCCCCAATCGAAGGCGCGAATCGCTTGGCTGTGGCAGTAAACACAGCCGTTTTGCAGATAAATCAGGCGGCCTTCCGCCTCTATCTTGGTTCGTTCGCGAAATATGTCGGAGGGTGTCGTCGTACGCTTGGCATAGGGCCAGTAGACCATGGTCAGGGCGATTGCAGCCAAAAGGGCCAGAATGCCGACAATAATAACAGTCGGGGTCATTTTCATGTTGAAGCTCCACGATTAAAATATAGCGATCGCAATATATTGTACAGGCCCAGATAGGCGCCGGTCACAATCATCGTCCCGAGTGAGGCCCTTATGATATAATAGGGTTGAAGCTCCGGCAAGGTACGATAGATGGTTTCGCCGTTGTACCAGGCACTGCCCTGGATCAGTCCCACAATGGTGAGCACGATTAAAAAGCCGGTAATCCCGATCAGCACCAGCCAGTACTGAACATCGGCCAGGAACCTGCTGTAGAGGGGTTTGCCGGTCAGCCGCGGGAGAATGAAATAGAGTCCCCCCAGCGCCGTCAAGCCGGCAAAACCAAGCACGCCGATGTGGGCATGGCCGACGACCCAGTTGTTGTAGTGGGTGATGCGCTGCACATGCGGCAGGGCCATCATGGAGCCCTGGATGTTGACGAAGAAATAGAAGATAGTGCCGGCGAATATGAACTTGGCGCCGATATCGGCATGGATTCGGCCGAGCTTGCCCTTGATTGTGTACCAGATATTGATCAGAAAGACCATGACCGGGATGACCATGGCTATGCTGTCGACGACCGATATCGTTTTCAGCCAGGTCGGCACCGGCACTTGCAGCAAATGATGGGTGCCGATGTGGGTATATACCACGATCAACGACCAGAAGCCCAGCAGCGACAGGGTGTGGCTGTACAACGGGCTGCGGGTTGCGATCGGCAGGACATAGTAGGCCACCCCCAGGCCCATGGGCGTCAACAGAAGCCCAAAGATGTTGTGGCCGTAAAACCAAAGAATAATGGCATCCGGAATGCCGGCTAAAGCGCCGGTGTCCGGTTTCCAGATGACATTGCCGATGCAGTAGGTGACGGCCGTCAGGATAACGGCCGCCAGAACATACCATACGGAAACATATAAAATCTTCTCCCGGCGCCGGCGCACAGTCATCAGCAGATTGAAAATGACCATCGCGAAAGAAATTACCATCATAATATCTACCGGCCAGGCCAGCTCCGCGTATTCCCGGGCCTGGGTGTGGCCGGTGGAGATTCCAATGATGCCGGCCGCCACGGTAAGGTTCCAGAAAACCGCATTGAATACGCCCAGCTTGTGGCTGAAAAGCTCTGTTTTGAGCAGTCGCGGAATATAGTAAAAGGCGGCCGCCAAAAGGCCTGGGGTAACGAATCCGAACAGTACGCCGTTGACGTGCATCGGCCGTATGCGGCCGAAGTGGATGTACTCGATATTGGCCATGAAGTCAGGGGCTATCAGATACCCCGCGCCGATCATCCCGAAGGTTGTCGCCGCAGCAAACCAAAAGGCGGATGTCAGCATAAACGCTTTGGCCGTCGGGTTTGGGTCTGGTACATTTTCAATTGCTTCATCAGACAAAATTAGAACTCCTCTTAACGCGTTTAGTTATTTGTTATAACCAATAACTCCAAGTTAGCTGTGACACGCCAGCCAGCAATCCACATTGGCATTTTTCTTTCTATGGCATTGGATGCACATCCCCATCCGCCAATCCTTATACGGCAGTCGCTGCAAATCTTGAACCTCCCCGTGACATTCCCGGCAGGCGATCTGGGCGTTGATATGTCTTTGATGATTGAACAGCACATGCTCGGGTATATAATTCACCTTGACCCAGGGAGTGGGGGTTTGGGTGTTGAAGTACTTGTGCTCCTTTTGGATTTGCGGGTGTCCTTTAATTATATAATTGTGGCAGTACAGACACTTTTCCACCGGCGGGATGCCCGGGAAATTTGAGTAGGCGACATAGGGGTGGCAGAACTGGCATTGGATCTGCTTGATGCCGGCGTGCACATTATGGCTGAAGGGAATCGGCTGTTCCGGGCCGATGCCGCTCAGGGGCGACTGCCAGTAAATATAGACAAAGGCTGCCACAGCCAATATGGCGATCAGCGTCAGGAGAACAGCTACATTATTTTTTTTCAACATCCTATTCCTTGTCAATACAGCGGATTTTATTCTCTATTCTTTTAGGTCATGTATTCTCCCTGACCAGTGTTATTTCGGGAAATATCTTGAGAAAATATCCGATCGCGAAGGCCATCAATCCAAAAAATCCCAGCGAAATCAACCCGTCGGAAAGGTTCAGCGGAATCGCCCGGGCCGTCTCATGGCTCAGCGCCGGTGCCAACAGCAGGAGATGTTCCAGCCAGATGCCGACGATCACGACCGAACAAATGATCAGCATGAACAGCGGCTTGGTCTTGATATTCTGTCTCAACAGAATGAAAAAAGGGCCGATAAAACAGACGAAAAATACCGTCCATGCCAATTTGCTCCAAGGGGCCAACACGGTGCGCAGGATCACATAGTGGGTCTCTTCGGGGATGTTGCCGTAATAGATCACCAGCAGCTGGACATAGAAGAAATCAGCCCAGAGCAGACAAAAGGCAAAATACAGCTTGCCGATATCATGAAAGTGGGCGGCGCTCAGACGCGAGGCCTCACCCTGCCTGAGACGGATAATCGCCGCCAGGATGATCAGGGCGCCCAGTCCGACATAGAATGCTTTCACGAAATTGTAGGCGCCGAACAGGGTGGAAATCCAATGGGGATCCATGCTCATGATGAGATCGAAGCCGATCAGGCTCAACACAAGCGCAAATGCCAGGATGTAGAGTCCGCCCCAGATCGTCATGCGCCGTCTGATCCGCTCCGGTTGGCGGTTGTTGCGCCGCCAGGCCTCGTATATGGATTGACGCCATTTGCTTTGCGGCTGGTTGGGATCGAGTTTGAGCTGCATGGCATTGAACAGATAGCCGAAGCCAAGGATATACAGTATCAGAAGGCCGATGCAATCGCGGGTGAAAAGAAACGGCATATTGAGCCAGACTTCCTTGCCGTGCAGATCTTCGTGCAGCCACGGGAAAATTTGGGCTTTTCCCAGGAATAACAGCAGAAACAAGAACGTATGAAATCGGGAAAAACGCTGTAAATGACTCTGAAAGTCCGGACAGCGGCCCGCTCCAGCGGGCATTGGTCATGTGCATGAGCGCTGAAAACAGAACGGCGCCCTGGGCAATGGCCGACCACAGGAGAAAGTTGATGAGGTATGCCTGCCAGGCCCTTTCGGGGTGCCGGCCGTTCAGTCCGAATATAAAGGCGGCCGCCCCGATGGCGACCAGAATGAGAAATATCCAGTATATTTTGGATTTCTGTTTTGGCATGGTTTTTTGGCTGTTCTCAGACATGGCGGTGGACTTTCCTTTACTCGAAAACCTTGACATCGGCGCCCTGATTTTGAAAGAAATCTTTCAATCCGTCTTCCTGTTCGATTTCACAGGCGGCCAGGACGCCGAAATACTCTCCGGAGCAACGCGGATCATAATATTTGAACCAACGGTAGCTGGGCAATCGTGTCAGGATGAGCAGACCGATAACGTTGCCGAATACCGAGAAAAGAATGGTACCTTCAAAACCAACGATGACAAAGGGAATCCAGGCAATGACCGGCTTGCCGCTGACAATCAGGCTCCATTCCGTGGACGCATAAATAGCCAGGCCAAATCCGCCGATAAATCCCAATATCCCGCCGCACAAGGTAAACCATCCCACCATGCTCTTTTTTAATTTCAGGGCGTCCATGATTTTGTGGCTGGGAAAGGGTGTATTGACCCGGATGAATTTAAAACTCGATTGTTTCAGCGCCTTGATTGCCGAAACCACGGTATCCTCATCTTTAAAGAGCCCCATAATGTGGCGTTCACGCGGCATGGCCTGCTCCTTCGGCAACGGTTTCCTTCATCTCCGTCATGGAAATCGACGGCAAATGCTTCACAAACAGCACATACAAAAAGAAAAACAGACAAAAAGTACCCAGCATGATGCCGTATTCGATCATGGAAGGTGCATACAGACCCCAGGCATGGGGTGGATAGCCGTGGGCAACCCCTCCCGCGATGATGACAAATCGCTCCCACCACATGCCCCAGTTGATGAGCAGCGAAATGATAAAAAGCGCGGCAATGCTGGTGCGGATTTTTTTAAACAAAAACAAAAGCGGGGCCATCGTGTTGCACGATACCATGAAATAAAACCCCCAGCGGTAATCGCCGGTCGCCCGCCAGTAAAATTGCGCAACTTCAATGATGTTGTGGCTGTACCAGGCGATAAAAAATTCCGTGGCGTAAGCCAGGCCGACAATCATACCGGTGAACACAATGGTTTTGGCAACATTTTGCAGGACTTCGATGGTGATGATGTCCTGGTACTTGAACAACTTGCGCAGCGGGATCATCAGGGTCAGCACCATGGCCAATCCGGAGTGGATGGCCCCGGCCACAAAGTAGGGGGCAAAAATGGTCGAATGCCAGCCGGGAACAATGCCAAGCGCGAAATCCCAGGAAACCACACTGTGCACGGAAATGACCAGGGGTGTTGCCAGGGCTGCGAAAAACAAATAGCCGCGTCCATAATGGCGCCACTGCTCGTGGGCGCCGGTCCAGCCGAACGAGAGAATTTTAAAGATCTTATAGCGCATGCCGGTCGACCGGTCTCTTACCGCGGCAATGTCCGGCAGCAGGCCCGTGTACCAGAAGAGGCTGCTGACGGTAAGGTAGGTGCTGATGGCAATGACATCAAACATCAACGGCGACAGGAAATTGGGCCACAGAAACCGCTGGTTGGGCAACGGGAGCATGTAGTACACCTGCCAGACCCGCCCCAGGTGAATAAACGGAAACAATCCGGCGATGCACACCGCAAACACCGTCATGGTTTCCGCGGCCCGGGCAATGGGGTTGCGCCAGCCGGCTCGAAACAGATGTAAAATAGCGGAGATCAACGTGCCCGAATGGGCGATACCGACCCAGAAGACGAAATTTATCAGATACGTTCCCCAGGCCACCGGGATGTTTTGGCCTCCCGCGCCGATGCCGACAAAAATCTGATAGGTCCAGCAGGCAGCTCCGATCATCACCCCGACGAACAAAAGAAAAACAGTCCACCAGTAGTACTTTTTCGGCGGTGTCAACGTGTTCAGGATCGTTTGATCGATATTAGCGAAAGTGAGTTGCGACATGTTTTTAACCGTTTTCCCGTTTTTCCGTTGGCCGGTTAGCCCGTTGGCCGGTCGGCCAGTTAAGTCGGCTATTTGATCCTATGTTTATTTGCGTGTGAAAAAAATTTGTTATCGATATAGAAAGTTATTATTTATTAAAATAAAAGCGTTTATCCTTTTTTAACCGGCCAACCGGCCAACCGGCCAACCGGCCAACGGGCCAACCGGCCAACCGGCCAACGGGCCAACCGGCCAACGGGCCAACCCAAAAGCTATACTTCCTGCACCACCTTTTTCAGATAAATCACCGCCGGCTTGGTATTCAAATAGCCGATGGCCTGATAGGCCCGGGGACCTTCAACCAATTTTCGCACGCGACTTTGCTTGTCCATCAAATTGCCGAAAACGAGCGCCTGGGTGGGGCAGGTCTGCACACAGGCCGGCGTCACCTCGCCGTCCCGGATCATGCGTTTTTCGTTCTTGGCGACATTGTGGGCGGCCTTGATGCGCTGAATGCAAAAGGAACATTTTTCCATTACGCCTTTGCTGCGCACGGTGACATCCGGGTTCAGCTGCAGGTTCAGCGGTGCCGGCCACTTCCAGTCAAACCAGTTGAAACGCCGCACCTTGTAGGGACAATTCTGGCTGCAAAAACGGGTTCCGATGCAGCGGTTGTATATCTGGTTGTTCAATCCCTCCTTTGAATGGTGCGGTGCATACACCGGGCAGACCGATTCGCAGGGTGCGTTGTCACAGTGCTGGCACAACATAGGCAAAAATTTGACTTTTTCCATCGCATCTTCCGAGTGATACCGCTCAATGCTCAGCCAGGACATTTCGCGGCCTTCGAGAATGCGGTCCACCCCGACAACGCCAAGGTTGTTTTCCGCGTAGCAGGCCGCGGCGCAGGCGCCGCAGCCGATGCAGCGGTCCAGGTCGACCACCATTGACCAGCGGTAATTTACATGGTCGTGGGGCGGATAAAAATCACGCTGGGGGTCATAGCCTTCCGGCAGCGGAAGGGTCAGCGGAAAATTTCCCATGGTCAGCCCGGTCTTGGGCGGTGGCGCTGATTCGGCTAGATCCGTGAGCTTAATCGAAAGCGCAAAAGTTCTGCCATGCTGGGTGCGGCTGCCGGATGTGCTGGCCAGCTTCATCGTGCGCCCTGTTTTTTTGACGGCAACTTGCGGCGCATTCAGGCCGGCTCCACCGGATTCCGGATCGGCGCCCCCTGCAAGCAGCCGCAGAGGGTTGCTTCCCGTTTCCCGGGCATATCTCCCATAGGACGCGTGCCCCTGCCCGATGCTCATTACCAGCAAACCGGGCGTCACAAGTTCGGTAACATACACCGGTGCTTCCAGGCTGCCGAATTCGGTCCGAAGTTCAACGACATCTTTCTCTGCGATCCCTTTGGCCCCGGCCGTGGCGGGATGCATGCTGACCGGGGTTTGCCAGGCAACACGGGTCAACGGATCCGGAACTTCACACAGCCACGGCCTATTGGCGCCGCGTCCGTCAAAAAAGCGGATGGACGGCATCGCCGTAAAGGCCAATTCCGATTTTGAGGGTTCCGGGCTTTGGCTCAGATTACTCTCCAGATTTTTGATGCGGGGCGCCTTTCTTGTTCTGGCCGGTTTGACCGACTGATCGAATTTGCCGCCCTGCTGGAGCGTTTGCACCCACAGGACTTCATCGCTAATGCCGCCCATTTCAGCCAGACCGGCAACAAGGTAGTCCTTGTAATTTTTAGCCGGCGGCTCTTTTTCGAAACCGACATACAGCATTACGTCTCCCACATGGGAAGCTTTGGTTATTTTGCCCATGGCCGGCTGCAGGGTGGACACCATGGGCCTTTTGCCGCCGTATTCATCCCAGCTCTCCAGGGGCATGCGAACCGGCAGAATCAGATCGGCCGATTCGGCTGTTTCGTCCATGAAGTTGCTGAAACACACGACAAATAGATTTTTGTCGTCGAGCGCTTCCCTTACGCTGTTGTCCGCCGGCAGACTGTAGACGGGATTGACATTGTTGAGCAGCAATAAGTCGGCGCCTTCCTGTTTCAGGGAATCAAAGAATTGCAGTATGTCGGATCTTTTGGCTGCCAGTTCAACCCGGTGCCGGCTGGTGAAATCTATCAGGCTCAGTTTTGGATCCAGCAGAAGATTGAGTAAATTTACGGCCAGATTGGTCTGCAATCCGTTGAGATTGGCATTG
>CAVYNY010000027.1:0-63708 GCA_963769935.1 uncultured delta proteobacterium
TCCCCTTTACACGTTCCAGCCTTTTCTCACCCTCCCACCTTCCCACCCTCGCAACTTCCATCTTTTCCCTATCAGCTATGAGCTGTGAGCTTGGAGCTATGTACAATGAACTATCAACTATGAACCATGAACTGGCGCGCCAGCGTCTTCCTTCCAGCCTTTTCTCACCCTCGCACCCTCCCACCTTCTTAGCTTCTCCCTATCACCTATCACCTATCATCTCACCTCCGCCACGGCGGCTTCTCCCGCTTGCGCTTTTGTTTTTTTAAGCGGCTGCCGTCTTTTTTCGAATCGGTATCCGGGACCTGGCGCTTGCTTTTGGGAACCCTGGCATCAAACTTTTCGCCAAGATCGATGACATAGCTTCCGGCCGGTCTTTGGGGCGGTCCTGGTTCCCGTTCAGCGGGTTTGGCGGCAACCGGTTTTTCTTTGGGCAGGGGCGGACCGGTAAAACAACCTGCTGGAATAAAATTTGCCAGGAAGAGGATTTCACCGGCCTGGAAAAAAACCACGCCCTGGTCGGTGCACAGCTGTACCTGAACCGTCAGCAGCACTGCCGAGCGATCGCTGCGTCGACCCAGGCGCTCGGCCATATCAACGCCGGAGGATAATACAACCCGCGAGAATCCGGCAGGCTGAATACCTTTCTCGGTGACATGGGGGTAGGCTTTCCGGCGCACGCAGGTGTAAAGCAGTTTGGGAGGGTCCTGGGCATAAGAGTGCTGCGGCAGCCGGTCTCGAAATTTCGACCGGATTCTGTTCTCTGCCACTTCAAAGGAGTGATCCGGCACGCAGAGCATGATTTCATCCAGATGGGATTGGCGGACGTATCTGAAGCCTTCTTCCTCGTTGACGGCTTTCAGCAGTTCCTTTATCCCGACAAAGCCGTCTTCATCGGTTACCAGACCGAACTCATCCGGTCGGCGGCGCAGGATATAATCGATAAATTTAGCAAGCTGCTGGGGTGAACGTTGTTTTGACATAATAAATAGTTGATAGCTGACAGCTCATAGCTGATAGTTTAAAGGGTAGGGGCGTTATTTACTAAGAGCTTTATTCCATGTCCTATAGGCTATAATCCCTGAACCCCAAACTCCTTTGTTTTAACTATGAACTATCAGCTATGAGCTCTTTTCCTGGCTTGACCATGAAAATACTATCTGATACTTTGTCATCCGATTTTAAATGTCAACCCATCTTTTGAAATCTGAAACGCTAAATTTGGGTAAAAGAAAGGATCCGGCTGAGATGGAATTCAAAAAATCCCAAACTTTGTTCAAACGCGCTTTGAAAATAATCCCCGGCGGGGTCAACAGCCCCGTGCGGGCCTGCAAATCGGTCGGCGCCGATCCGCTGTTCATCGATCGGGCCGACGGCTGTCTGATATACGATGTGGACGGCAATCGCTACATTGACTATATCGGTTCCTGGGGCCCCATGATCCTGGGCCACCGGCATCCGGCCGTCCTGGAAGCGATCAGCGCCGTGCTGGGCAAAGGAACCAGCTTCGGTGCTCCCACTGATTTGGAAATACAGCTGGCTGAAATGGTTATCGAAGCCGTGGCATCGGTTGAAGTCGTACGCATGGTGAACTCGGGTACCGAGGCGACCATGAGTGCGGTCAGGCTGGCGCGCGGTGCAACCGGGCGGGATCTGGTTATAAAATTTGACGGCTGCTATCACGGCCATGCGGACACGTTGCTGGTGGCCGCCGGATCGGGTGTGGCAACCCTGGGAATCCCGGGCAGCCCGGGGATCCCCGAAGATGTTGCCCGGCACACCCTCTCGCTGCCCTATAATGATGTGAATGCCATCAAACAGGTGATGGATGAAAAAGGCAGTCAAGTGGCCTGCGTCATTATCGAGCCGGTGGCCGGCAACATGGGGCTTGTGCCGCCCCAGCCCGGTTTTTTGCAAACTTTGCGGGAATTGACCGAAAAAAACGGTGCGCTCCTTATTTTTGATGAAGTCATGACCGGCTTCAGGGTCGCCTACGGCGGTGCCCAGACGCTTTATGGAATTACACCGGATCTGACCTGTTTCGGCAAGGTCATCGGCGGGGGACTGCCGGTGGGGGCCTATGGCGGCAAAAAAGACATCATGTCTCAGGTCGCTCCCCAGGGGTCGGTTTATCAGGCCGGAACCCTCTCCGGCAATCCTATTGCGATGGCGGCAGGTATCGCAACCCTTGAGCAGCTCAAAAAAGAGGGTTTTTATGAAACCCTGGCCGAAAATTCCAGGCGCCTTGTGACCGGTCTGGCCGGTGCTGCGCAAAAGGCGGGTATCGCGGCCCGGGCCGATCACGTCGGCTCCATGCTGGGGTTGTTTTTTACGGATCGGAATGTCACCAGCTTTGAGGATGCCAAAACCTGTGATCTTGAAATGTTTTCCGCCTTTTACCAGGGAATGCGGCTGCAAGGCGTATACATCGCCCCCTCCCAGTTTGAAGTGCTTTTCCTTTCTGCCGCCCACACCGATGAGCACATCGATGCCACCATCCGCGCTGCCGAGCAGGTTTTGTCGGACCTGGGTAAATAGCAATTTGCCGGACAGGCCAAAAACCGGTCTCTCCCCCCGGGAGAGAACCGGTTTTATATTTTTACTTAACCTTAATTACGTGATATAATTAGATACAATTTCAAGTTTTAGTCAGCTCTGAAACGCGCGAATGTGAACTCTTAAAATGTGAATGCTTATGATTTAAGGGAGGTGTAGACTGTGGGTGATCCAGCCGAGCACGAAAAATTGATCGAACATTATCTGCAAGAGAACAACACCGAAGCGGCCGTTCAACTGCTGGTGAATTTAATTGAAAAAAATGCCAGAGTTAAGAAATTCGATCGAGCGGAGTCACTGCGCGACAGGTTGTATGAAGTGGATGCCATGGCGCTGAACGAAATCGTAAAGACAGGCGAGATAATAGAGGCCGAGAAAAACAGCGCCATCGATCAAAACCACCTGAAAACCTGGGCCGACTTATACGGAAAACTGACCCTGGAGGAAACCAATGCGCTGTTTTACGGGATGAAGCTAGAGCAATACCCGGCAAATCACATGATTTTCAGACAGGGCGAAATGCGATCCCGCCTTTACCTAATCGATGAAGGCCAATTGAAGATGTTTTACCGGCAAGGTGACAAAGCCATCTTGCTCAAGACCCTTGGACCCGGTGATTTTTTTGGTGAGGATGAATTCTTTTTTGCCGATGCCTTTTGCACCACCTCCGTCATAACGGACTCAAAAACGAAATTGCGGGTGCTGCTGAAAAATGATCTGGATAATATAGGTAAAAAAACCGCAGGCCTGGAAGCGAAGCTAAATGATTTCTTCAGGAACCTGGAATCGGTTGCGGATTTGTTGAAAGCCAAAAATCTGGAGCGCCGGGTTGACCAGCGGTTTAATTTGCCGGGCAAAGTGCTGGTGCAGCTGCTGGACGGCAAGAATCAACCGGTTGTCAAACCTTTCAGAGGAGAGCTTTTAGACATATCCGTCAGCGGGCTGGCATTTCTTATGAAAACAACCCAAAAGGCTTCCAACATGCTGCTCGGCCGCAATTTGAACATGAAGTTGACGTTTGACGAGTTGGCCTCGGACCTTGCAATCAACTGCAGCGGCATGGTGGTTGCCGTCAACAGCGAGCCTTTTAATGAATATGTGATTCATGCCGAATTCGACAGGAATCTAAGCGCGGTCGTCATGAATGCGCTGGATGACCTCAAAAATCCTGAAGAAGCTTAGAACTGGATGTAATGATAGGAAAAGAACCCGACAATACCCTGAAACACGGCTCCGGCACCGATCAAACCGACGAGCAGTCGCGTCTGGCCACGGCCGTTGAAAATGCGGCGGAGGCCATTTTAATCACCGACCCGGCCGGAAACATCCTATACGCTAATCCGGCGTTTGAGGAGATTTCAGGATATTCACGTTCGCAAGTCATCAACTGGCATGTCTCCCGGTTGGAAGGCGGCAAACAGGACAAATCGACCTACAGAAATATGTGGCAGACGCTTAGAAAGGGTGATACCTGGAAGGGGCGGTTCATCAACAAGAAAAAGGATGGCAGCCTCTATGAGACGGAAGCAACCATATCATCTGTTAGAAACAAAGCGGGGGAGATTACCAATTTTGTCAGCGTGCAGCGGGATGTGACCCATGAAGTTCAGCTGCAGAAACAGCTGCGCCAGGCCCAGAAAATGGAGGCCATCGGGACCCTTGCCGGCGGTATTGCCCACGATTTTAACAACCTGCTGATGGGAATTCAGGGGAACATATCCCTGGCATTACTGGAACTGCATCCTGATTCGCCTTTGTGTCAGAACCTTAAAAAAGTCGAGGAATATGTATCGAACGGCGTGGAACTCACCAAACAATTGTTGGGGTTTGCGCGGGGCGGTAAATATGAGGTGCGCCTGACGGATATCAACCATCTCTTGCAGGAGCAAAACCTGCTTTTTAGTCGAGCGAATAAAAGAATTACATTTAACACCGAGTATGCCCCGGATCTTTGGCGTATAGAGGCCGACCAGGGCCAGTTAGAACATATAATTTTCAATCTTTATATGAACGCCCTGCAAGCCATGCCGCAAGAGGGAACGCTGACGGTTCGGACCGAAAATGTCACCATAGATAAAGATCAGTACAAGCCTTACCGGGTGAAGGCCGGGCGTTATGTAAAAATCAGCGTTGCCGACACGGGTGTGGGGATGGATGAAGAGACCCAGCGCAGAATATTCGACCCTTTTTTTACCACCAAAGACAAAGGGCGCGGAACCGGCCTGGGACTGGCTTCGGTATATGGAATTGTTAAAAATCATGAAGGTTTCATTGATGTCATCAGCCGCCGGGGCCGAGGGGCCCGGTTCGATATTTTTTTTCCAGCCAACCAGGCAACCGCTTCCGTCCAGCAGAAAAGTTCCGTGAAACCTTCCCCGGGAAAAGATACGGTGCTGCTGGTGGATGATGAGGAAATGATCATCGATGTCGGATCGCGCATGCTTGCCAAACTGGGATTTGAGGTCTTAACTGCCCGAAACGGCGACGAAGCCGTCGCCGTCTACGGGGAGCACCGGGACAAAATCGATCTTGTCCTGCTGGACATGGTGATGCCGCAAGTCGGCGGCGGTGAAGCTTTTGACAGGCTAAGGAAGATTAATCCCGACGTTAAAGTGATTTTATGCAGCGGATACAGCATCGACGGCCAGGCCAGGGTCATTCTCAACCGCGGTTGCGACGCCTTTATTCAGAAGCCTTTTAATCTGCAAACCCTATCCGAAAATATCCGGGCGGTACTGGATGGCCGGACGTAGGCGGGGTGCGGGGAATGGGCATAGGGCGTAGAGCCGGGCGCATAGAGTAAATGACAAGGCGGTGCGGGGAATTGATGTTGGATGTTGGCGGTTTGAGGTTTGAGGTAAAAGGATAAAGGAAGGTGCTGTCGCGCCAGTTGATAGCTCATAGTTGATAGCTGGAAGGAAAAAGGTTAAAGGTCAAAGGCTTTAGGTGTAAATCGCACGGCACTTGGCATTAAGTCGGCGGTTGAGGGCTAAGGATCAAAGATATCAGGCTCAGTATACAGGGTGCAGGGTTGAAGGTTGCAGCGAGGCTTACAGGGCCAGCGTATGGTTGATTGGGTTTACGAACAGATGGGTCCCCTGAATGCTAATGAAGATTGATGTTCAACAACTTAAGAGCTTAAGAGCTTACGAGCTCAAGAACTTAGCAACTTCCTCGCCTCCCCGCTTCTCAACTTCCCAGCCTCCCAGCTTCATAACGTCCGCCTTCTGTCAGCTGTCGTCTGACACCTGAACCTGACACCTATTCAATGGAATTAACTCGAAACAATTTATAATCCAAAATTCGGGCTCTTCTTCGCCCCTGGCTGATATTGCAATGATAATGGACATGACCCAAAACAAAATCCGTGAGACCGTGCAGAAGATTCATTTGACGGCGGTTTGCGGCACAGGCATGGGGGCGCTGGCCTGCATGCTGCGTGACCTTGGATTTGAAGTGACCGGATCCGATCAAAAAGTGTATCCGCCCATGAGCACATTCCTGGAGCAAAAGGGCATTCGAATCATGGACGGTTTCAGGGAAGAAAATCTTGAGTATGGCCCGGACCTGGTTGTTATCGGCAATGTCGTTACCCGCGAGAACCCGGAAGCCGTCAAGGTGCATCGCATGGGACTGCCCTTTTGCTCCATGCCCCAGGCTTTAAACCATTTTGTGGCGCGCGGCAAGACAACCCTTCTGGTAGGCGGCACCCACGGCAAGACCACGACATCCTCCATCCTGGCCTGGATGCTGCAGGAAGCCGGTTATGACCCGTCTTTCATGATCGGCGGCATCCTGAAAAATTTTAACAGCAACTATCGCCTCGGCCATGGTCCTTATTTTGTGGTCGAGGGCGACGAGTACGATACGGCATTTTTTGACAAGGTACCGAAATTTTTTCATTATCAGCCGCAGATGGCGGTTTTGACCAGTGTCGAATTTGATCATGCGGATATTTTTAATGATCTGGACCATGTCAAAGAGGCGTTCGGCCGCTTTATATCCCATCTGGATGGTACCAGCTTGCTGCTGGCATATGACGGCGATAAAAATATCGATGCGCTCATCGGTCGTTGCAGCTGCCGCAATGAGCGCTACGGCCGCAAACCGGTCTCCCCCTGGCGTTTGGGCGCCATATCACCGGATCCGCCGTGGACGACATTTGAAGTTTATAAAAACAATCATCGTTTCGGCGGATTTCGGACCCGGCTTTTTGGCGAACACAATCTGACCAATGCGCTGTCGATCATTGCCGCAGCCGATCATTTAAATATTTCACTGCCTGTCATGCAGGCGGCCCTCGAATCTTTTGAGGGGATTAAGCGCCGCCAGGAAATTCGGGGTCAAAAACGGCGCATAACCGTCATGGATGATTTCGCCCATCATCCAACCGCCGTGCGGGAGACCATCCGGGCGGTGAAATCGGTAACGGCCGGCGGCCGGCTGATCGCCGTTTTCGAGCCCAGAACCGCCACCAGTATGCGCCGCATTTTTCAAAGCGAATACGCACAAGCCTTTGACATGGCCGATCTGATCTGTATCCGCAAGCCTCCGGCGGTGCGAAAAATTCCCGCCGCCGAGCAGTTTTCATCTGAGCAGCTGGTCAATGACCTGAAAATGCAGGGTAAAGACGCGCACTTTTTTCAGGATACGGACGCTATCATCGATTTCCTGGTCACCCATGCAGCACCCGCCGACCTGATTCTTATCATGTCCAACGGCGGCTTTGACAATATCCATCAACGGCTGCTGGATCGGCTTTGATACCCTATAGAGCGGTTTTCGACAAGGCTTTAAGACCAGCCCGGAGTTATGTCATTTAGACAATTGAACGGCAACTTATGAAATTTCCAAGCACCAAAAACCAGATATCAAACAAATCACAATGACCCAAATTCAAAATTCCAAACAAATTATCCGTCACAGTTCTGCCTAATGGCATAATTACCAGTAGGCCCGGGTTTGCGACAAGTTGCGATATAACGACGGTGATGTTTTGGTCATTTAATATTGAGGTATGGGATTTATTTGTAATTTGGAGCTTGAGATTTGGGATTTTATTGTCATGCAAAAGCTTCTGATGCAAAGGGGTTGGAATTTACTTTAGACGTTGCACTGGAAACTATTCAAAACACCTTGACATCCCCATCGATTTCATTTACTTAGTTTTTTCTTGAACAAGTGATTTGCAAGTATTATTATAAACCTAAATTCAATTAGTTACATGCTTGCCTTTACTTACTGCGCCGACCGGATTAAGCTAAGCGCTTGAACTTAAGCCCTAAATCATGGTGCCGGCCCGCAGGTAGCCGTGATTGACAGCCGGTCGCAATGCAGCTTGCCTTGTTGGTCTACAGCACCTGTCGAATAAAAAATTACTCAGACCTTAATTGAGCTGGATCCAATTGGGGTGGCATTGACGGGAGGATCATTTGAATAGACGTGTTGTTTTGACAGGACTCGGGCTAGTGACGCCTCTGGGGATCGGCGTGGAAAAAAGCTGGAAGAATTTGTGCGCCGGAAAATCGGGGGTCGGAGAAATCACCCGCTTTGATGCATCTGATTTTCAGACCAGAATTGCCGCCGAAGTCAAAGATTTTCATGCCGAAGATTTTTTGCCCCTTAAAGAGGCCAAACGCACCGAGCGTTTTATTGCCTTTGCTATGGCAGCCGCCCGTATGGCACTGGCAGACTCCGGATTGGTCATTGACAGCACCAACAGCAACCGCGTCGGCGTTATCACCGGCTGCGGTCTGGGGGGGCTGGGAATACTGGAGTCCACCTGTGAAACCCTGGCGAAAAGGGGGCCGCGCAGGGTAAGTCCGTTCTTTATTCCCATGATGATCGGCAACATGGCGCCGGGGATGATTTCCATCCATTTGGGTGCCAAAGGTCCCAATACTTCCATCGCCACGGCCTGTGCCGCTGGGGCTCACGGCGTGGGAGACTCCTTTAATGTTATCCGCAGCGGCAGGGCGGATGCCATGATTTGCGGCGGCGTTGAAGCTGTGGTCAATCCGACCTGCATCGCCGGATTCAATGCCATGAAAGCGCTTTCTACCCGCAACGATGAGCCGGAAAAAGCTTCTCGTCCTTTTGATCGCGATCGAGACGGATTCGTGGTGGGTGAAGGCAGCGGCATCATGATCGCCGAAGACCTTGACCATGCGCTCAAAAGAGGCGCCCATATTTATGCCGAGCTGATCGGATACGGCATGAGCGGTGACGGACACCACATGACGGCGCCGCCGCCGGACGGCAGCGGGGCTGTGCGCTGTATGCTGGCAGCCCTTAAGGACGCCGGAATTGAATATAATGAAATCGATTATATCAATGCCCATGGGACGTCGACTCCTTTAAATGATCTCTATGAAACCCGGGCAATTAAAACGGTTTTTAAGGACTACGCCTATAAATTGGCCATCAGCTCGACGAAATCAATGACCGGTCACCTGCTGGGCGGCGCCGGGGGGATTGAAACCGTTTTCACAGCCCTGACAATTGCGGAGGGGCTTATCCCGCCCACGATCAACTTTGACAATGCGGGCGATGAATGCGACCTGGATTATGTGCCCAATGTCATGCGCAAAGCCAAAGTGACGCATGCCATGACCAATTCCTTCGGGTTCGGGGGAACCAATGCCAGCCTGATTCTAAAGGCCTACATCGGCTGATCGTATCGAAGTATATGAAATAAATATAAAATTTAGTGCAGCTTCCGTCTCCAGCCCGCAGGGCCTACAGGCCGGCTGCCGGCTCGCAGCGCCTGCAGCTCGGAGAGGGTAGGGCTTTCAGCTCGGACGGAGCGGGAAGCAGGATTTCAATGTTTAAAAAATAACCGGCGTTTGCCGGTTTTTTTTTATAACAATATAGGGTTGGCGAAATGGCGTGATATTTGATATAGGGTGGCGAGCAGAAACGATTGGTGCCGCTGAGTACTTAATAAAAAAATTTCCAACAAAACAGCCTAATGAATAAAGAGCAATACTGGCAGGTCCTCAGATCCGAGTTTGGTTACCAGAGTCCGGCCGGGCGCAGCTTTCTGGCCAAATATGTCTCGGGTTGGCCCTTGGGCTTTATCTATTATGTTAAACTGATAGCAATGCTCACGCATGCCAGTTTCCACGCCCGCCGTGGCGTGCTCGATGACGAGAAATGGTCCAGATACTCCCACAGAATTCTGGAGATCGTTGAATCCGTCGGTGGGAAAGTCCAAATCACGGGCCTGGAAGCTGTGGCGCATCACGACGGTCCGATCGTATTCATTGCCAATCACATGAGCTTGCTTGAGACCCTCTTGCTGGCGGGTATGGTCCAGCCTTTTTGCCGAGTTACCTTTGTCATCAAGGAAGAGCTGCGTCATTATCCGGTCATCGGCCACATTATGAAGGCGTTGAAGCTTATTGCGGTATCGCGGCAAAACCCGCGGGATGATTTTAAGGTGGTGATGCGCGCGGGCTGCGATTTCATTGCCGGGGGCGGCTCCATTTTTATATTTCCCCAGGCCACCAGAAGCGTTGAGTTTGATATTCATGCATTCAATACTCTGGGCGTCAAAGTGGCCGCCAGGGCCGGTGTGCCGGTGGTACCGGTTGCCATAAAAACAGATTTTCAGGGCAATGGAAAATTTATAAAAGATATGGGGCCCATTGATCCGAAAAAAACCCTGCACTTCAAATTCGGCGAACCCTTGGCAGTGGAGGGCAACGGCCGCCGGGCGCATGAATGCGTCGTCGATTTTATTACCGAGAATTTGAAGGCTTGGGGGGAACGGTCAAGGGGCATCGGGAGGCGGCCAGTTGAAGGTGGTCATCGTGGGTGCGGGGGAGGTCGGTTTTCATGTCGCCGGCCATCTGACGGTTGAAAACAAGGAAGTTGTGGTTATCGACAAAGATGCCGAAGCCCTGCGGCGGGTTTCCGACAATCTGGATGTGCAGGTGATACAAGGCTCCGGCAGTAGTCCGCTGGTGTTGGAAGAAGCCGGCATCCGCGATGCGGAGATCATTCTGGCAGTCACCAACAGTGACGAAGCCAACCTGGTCGCCTGCCTGATGGCCAATATCCTTTCGCCGTCCACCAAGAAATTGGCCCGGGTCCGCGATGGGGATTTCGATAATTATCATGACACTTTTCGTGAACAGGCACCCCACATCGACACCATTATCAACCCCGAAATTGAAGTTGTCAAAACCATCACCAGCATGATGAGCGTGCCGGGGGCCGTGGATGTGGGGGAGTTTGCCGATGGCCGTATAAAATTTATCGGGATATATTTGGACAAGACTTCACGCCTGGCCGGTATCAAACTGGCCGAGATTCCGGATAAAATCAGCAATTCGCGCCTCCTGATTGCCGCCGTGGTGCGGGAGGAAGAATTGATCATCCCCAGAGGCGATGATCGGTTGATGCCCGGTGATCTGATCTATTTTATCAGCGAAGCGGATAAGCTGTTTCAGACCCTGGCGGTGTTCGACAAGCATGAGCAGCCGATTAAACGGGCGCTGATCGTCGGCGGCGGTCGCATCGGATATCGTCTGGCCAGGAGCATGGAGCATGAATCGATCTATTGCAAAATAATTGAGAAAAGTCCGAATCGCTGCGCTTATCTGGCCGAAGGTCTCAACAAGACGGTTGTGCTTTGCGGCGACGGATCCGACCAGGGGCTTCTGGCCGAAGAAAATATCCAGGATATGGATGTGGTGATTACGCTGACCAGCGATGAAGAAACCAATATTCTCGCTTCCCTGCTTGCCAGGCGCCTGGGGGCCAAAAATTCCATCACCAAAATCAGCAAATTCAGTTATTTTCCTTTGATGAAAGCCATCGGGATCGAACAGGTGGTCAGCCCCCGTCTGTCCGCCATCAACACCATCTTGCAGCACATCCGCCGCGGCAAAGTGTTCTCAGCCATATCCATCAAAGGCGAAAAGGCTGAAGTCATGGAAGCGCTGGCCCTCGAAACGTCGGAGATCGTGGATAAACCGCTCAAGCGGATTTCCTTTCCCAAAGGGGCTATGGTGGCCGGCATTATCAGGAATGATGAAATTATCATTCCCACCGGCGACAGCGTCATCCATCCGGATGACCGGGTCATCATTTGCGCCGGCCGAAAAGCAGTACCAAAGATCGAAAAAATTTTGGCAGTCAAGCTGGAGTATTTTTAAATGCGCTGGCGGTTTATCCTGAATATCATTGGGATATTGACCTTTTTTTTCGGACTCACCATGATATTCCCTCTGATTGTAGGTCTGTATTACCAGGACTCCAGTGTGATTCCGCTTTTGGAATCCATGGGAATTACGGCGCTGGCCGGTTTGATAGTCTACCTCATTTTCCGTAAAGACAGGGTAGAGGTCATAAGCCAGCGCGAAGGCATGGCGATTGTAGCGGTGGGATGGACCGTCGTTGGTTTCTGCGGGGCGATTCCATTTTACCTGGGTGACGGATTCTATACGTTCACCGACGCGTTTTTTGAATCGGTATCAGGCTTCACCACCACCGGCGCCTCGATTCTTACCAATATTGAAGCCGTGTCCAAGGGGCTTCTTTTCTGGCGCAGTTTTATCCAATGGCTGGGGGGCATGGGCATTATTGTGCTCTCGGTTGCGATCCTGCCATTTTTGGGCGTCGGCGGCATGCAGCTTTACAAGGCCGAAGTTCCCAGTCCCGTGCCCGACAAACTCAAGCCCCGCATCCGCGATACGGCCAAAATTTTATGGCAGGTGTATGCCCTGATCTCTCTGGCCCAGGTCATTCTGCTGTTGCTGGGGGGGATGAGTTTGTTCGACGCGCTGTGCCATACGTTTACCACCATGCCGACCGGCGGGTTTTCCACCAGAAATGCCTCCGTTGCCCATTACGACAGTGTCTATTTCGATTGTGTCATCATACTTTTCATGCTGCTGGCGGGCATTAATTTTTCGCTCCATTATCAAATGCTGCGGGGCAAAACACTGGCATTCTGGCAGGATTCCGAATGCCGCTTCTTTCTGGGGACGGTTCTGGTGTTGGTTTGCCTGGTCGGTTGGGATGTGTTTAAAAGCGTTTACGCAACCATCGGTGAAGCGCTGCGATACGGGGCCTTTCAGGTGGTTTCGATCGTCACCACCACCGGTTTTGCCACCGCTGATTATGAGCAATGGCCGGCCATGTCCCAGCTTATACTGTTGTTGTCTATGTTTATCGGGGCATCCGCCGGTTCCACCGGCGGCGGCATGAAATGCCTGCGGATCATGCTGTGTTTCAAGTATTGCTACAAGGAGCTGTTTTCCCTGGTTCATCCGCGGGCGGTTTCGCTTATAAAGATCGGCGGTAAAACAGTCCCGGACGACGTCATGCGCAGTGTTCTCGGGTTTATGGCACTTTATGTCGGATTGTTTGCGATTTCATCCGTGGTGCTGGCCGGCACGGGAGTTGATTTTATTACAGCCATTGGGGCAGTGGCGGCCTCCATCGGCAACATCGGCCCCGGATTCGGCATGGTGGGCCCGGCGGAAAACTATGCCGCCATACCGGCATTCGGAAAATGGCTGCTGGCCTGGTGCATGCTGCTCGGTCGATTGGAAATTTTTACGGTGATTATTCTGGTGGTTCCAGAGTTTTGGCGAAAATAATTGGGCAATTTTCTTTTTTATGGTTGACAAAGGCCGAATATTTCATTAAATAAATCTACTTTTTGCAGGGGCCGTTAACTCAGTCGGTAGAGTATCTGCCTTTTAAGCAGAGAGTCGTTGGTTCGAGTCCAACACGGCCCACCAACTCGCAAAGAGCATAGCGCTGAGGGCAGAGCGTGAGTTTCGATCCCAGTTTACCACACCGGGCGCTCTGCACTATGCTCTCTGCAAAATTTTGCGTCCCTATCGTCTAGCCAGGTCCAGGACACCGGCCTTTCACGCCGGCAACAGGGGTTCAAATCCCCTTGGGGACGCCACCGAAATTATAAGGTCGCCAGAAAATCTGGCGGCCTTTTTTGTTGCCGGCGTGAAAGGTCTGTGTTTCTGGCCATTAATGGTCTTGAAAATTCGGAAAAGAATTTGATATATTGGCGAAGGACAATTTAAAATTTTCCAGGAATGAACACATTGGTAGTATGTTTTATGAAAGAATAACCGATTAAATTCCAAATTTAGATAAAATGCAACGGAGGCACACATGTCAATAAAGGTCACAATAGATCTTCCAGATGACGCATTCACAGTACTCCGCACAGATCCAGATAGCTTTGTAAGAGAAATGCGGCTTGCCGCTGCCGTAAAATGGTATGAAATGGGGAAAGTGTCTCAATCCAAGGCGGCGGAGCTTACCGGCTTGAGTCGCCAAGAATTTCTGGGTGCGCTTAATCGCTTCAACGTTTCTCCCTTTCAAGTGACCCCAAACGAACTTAAAGAGGAAATCGCTGATGCCTAAAAAGTGGGTTTTGAATGCCTCTCCGATTATTTCTCTATGTAACATAGAAAAGGCTTCTTTGTTAATTGAATTATGCGATGAACTGCTAATTCCCAAAGGAGTTGCCGAGGAGATCCATCGAGGAACAGAAGATGATTCGGCGAAAATATGGCTTCAACAATTTGGCGGGCCTTATGTAAAGGACGTTGGACCGATAGAAGCTGTCATTCGTGCATGGGATCTTGGGCAAGGTGAGACAGAAGTAATCAATTGGGTCTTTACCAATTCCGGTTGGACAGCGGTTCTTGATGACCGAGCAGCAAGAAACTGCGTACAATCTTTGAATCGGCGAGTTTTAGGAACGATAGGAATAATTTTAATTGCCAAGAAAGAACAGAAAATTGAAGCGGTCAGTCCGCTTTTAAATCAATTGGATCAAATTGGATTTAGGATCAGCCGGGATTTGATTAATGAAGCGATTGTTCTATCAGGAGAAAAAGGAGGCTGAGAGTATCTTTATGAGCTTAGATCACTTCAGACAGTCGCTTCAAAGAATACACCCCGGATAATCCCTTGATGGGTTTTGGCTTTTTCTCGTGCTTTGAATTGAACAGATCCTTAAACCGCCGATAATTTTTAGAAACAAACGCTTTTGATCCGATTATGCCCGAATCCGTAAAATAGCGTGTACGATATCGGAACCGATCGCTTCGACTGAGTTCAAACTCCCTGTGGCGCTCCTTTTCAAGGACCTTGTCTTTAATGACCGTGACGTTACCTTTCTCGGGCTGGTTCAGTGCGCCTGCTTCATAGACGTATCGGCGATACCTTCTGATGCGTTCTTTTCTGCTTTTGACATTGAATTCTTTTAAACCGAAATCAGTGGAAAGAAAGTTGCCCTTGTTGTGTGTCTGCATATGATAGCCAAGCGAATTCCAGCGGTAGTCTTCGGGGCGATCCACCAGACCGGCCCGCAACGGGTTTAAGTCAATGTAGGCCAGACAGTTGATCAAGGTCTCTCCTTTTTCTACGATGACGCTCTTGAAGCGGTCTCCCCAAAAGTAACCCCGCCGGTGGTGACGCCGGTTGTAAAACCGGGCAAAGTTAACCTTGATTTCACGCATAAATTCAGAAAGACTTGATAGTCTGTTTCTTAGTGATGGAATCAGACCATCGGCAAAAACACGCTCATCACCATAAAAATCCACATACCGCTTTAGAAGATCGTCGTCGCTAAATTTATATTCAGGAATCACCCTCACCAAGATGTGAAAATGATTTCCCATCAAACAAAACCCTAATATTTCAACCAAATAAAGGGCTGCATAACGCCGGATCAAGTCCAGCATAAAATCTTTTTCAATATCGTCCAATGGAAAACCATCCAGAGCAGTGCGGGACATCACATGATATACCGTGCTTTGATCATCAATTATCATTCGCTGCGTTCGTGGCATTGTCGGCCCCTTTATTCGTGGATTCAAGAGCTTCATTACATAAGATTTATCTAAAGTCAAGTATAAAGTACCTGTCCCTTTTATTCTCTTTTATCATTTAAGATGCTTGGGCTATTATTTTTTATGTTTTTAAGTATCCCACAAGTATCCCACTCAAAGTTTAACTTTCTAATTCAAACAAATTTTTCAGAAATTCATTAAATAAACTCATCTCATGAATCCCTATTGTATTTTCATCCACCCATCTATTATCTTGAATTGAGACCTGTATTGCTTTACCGGGCCTTAATATGTTTCCAATACAGCCCACAACGGCCTTATCCTTTCCAGATGGCTTAATGAAATCTTTTCTTTCAGACTTATTCAGGTTTTCCACACTTACGTTATTGATATATTCAAGCGCTCCATTATAGAGTTCATTATAATTAGTTGTAGCGCAATCAATTAATATTCGTTCTAGAGTTCCATCCGAGCTATTATCAGGGAAAATATAGAAACCAGCCTTTATTTCCTGTTCAATAATTTCCCCAGGATTCTGCGGCAAATCCATAATCCCTTTAAGTTCTGCTTTTATTTTTTTAAATTTAGCTCTCCCAGAGTCGTTACTATGATCTGCATCAATAATGATACCTATTCCAGCTACTACCTCCAAAAATTGGTCATAATTATTCAGTGTTCCATTAATGGTTTTTACAATTTGGTCAACACCTTCGGCGCTATGGATCGCGATTGAATAGTTATCCTTATGGAAAAAATCAGGCACTGGCATACGTTTCTTGAGATCACCCGCATATGGGAATGTTGTTGGCACTATCTTTTTCCAAAACGGATTTAGATCTTCTATTCTTATAATTCTTCTAAACCCGAACCTCTTTAAAAACTTCCCTATGAACTCAACTTCATGCGGCCCTTCAACAACCAAATATCCGTAACTCATAAATCACCACCTGACATCCTGCCCTAATTCAGATCTCAAATCATCGAGCATTTTTCCAGAGATTTTCTTGCATTTAATGCTGTCGTCTTTTCTCATTGTCTTATAGAGGCTCAAGTCTTTCAAATTCCCTTTTGCGCTTTCTAATACTGCGTCTACGCATTCTAAGCTGTGTGTTGACGCAAAAACTTGCACTTTCATGTCTTTTGCCGCCTCGAGAAACCATGTCATGAATCTCTTTAAGGCTGTTATGTGGATAGCGCTTTCAAACTCATCAATACACATTATACCATTTGCACACTGTGCTAAACTTAGAGATAGAAGAATCATTCGTCTAATCCCATCTCCTAGAATACTTATGGGAATAGTACCAAACCTTTTATGTTCGGCGTAGAGTTCTGATGGAGCGCCTTCTGGCTGCAGAATTGATATATTTTCAATATCTTCATCAATTAATTTAATAAGTCTTAAGCATCTTTTATGGTGTCCGGTCTTTACGGATTTAGTCCACTCTTTTACTCCAGAATCTGGTCTCCTATGCTGATGCGCGCTCTCAAATTTACCCTTTATATCTGTTTGGATTTTTGGCGCTAAAATTGTCAAGCTATCTGAGCTTGTAAACTCAAATCCTTGTGAGATTAAATTCTGTGTATCGGATTTAAACTTAAGAATCACTTCCCCAATTCCAATCCCTTTTATCTTTGGACTCCTACTTACCAACTCATATTCATTAGGAATTATTGATACCGAAACTGAGCTTGACGAGGATGCACTTGATAAAGACATCCCTTCATTATCATTTTTGCCAACTATTTGAGTCATTTCCTCATTTGTTAGTTCGTAATCATTTATCAATGCTTCGATCTCTCGATTACTGCTTTTCCACTTGCTTTCAATTTTGAATTCAAGCTTTCCAGAATGGGAAAATGCAGGAAAGAACCATCTAAGCTGATCAAATATATACCTCTGGTTTCCAACAAATCCACCATTTCGAAAGGAAATCAAAGACAATAAAACGTGCATATTTAAAGGTGCACAGCAAACAAATATAGCTTCAAGCAGACTTGTCTTTCCAGAATTATTTGGTCCGACTAAAAGATTAAAACGGGTTGGTGCTAACAACTCTAATTCATTTATTCCCCTGAAGCCTGTTATTCTAATTTTTTTTAGCATTACTCTAAACTCCAAATGTTAATCGTCTACTAGTTTTCTTATTTTTTCCTCGCGTTTAATTAACAGCCCTTTGGTAAATTCTTTTAGCATCAATGGTTTTGATTTTCAAATATCTATCGAAAGCTTTATTAGTACTATGTAATATCCCGGATCTAATCTGCTCTGGTGTAAATAATTCTCGTAGTGGCGTTACTGTACTATGACGAGTTCCGCCATAAAGATCGTTACCTTTAATCCCTAAAGTTTTGCAAGCTTTCTGCGGCCATTACTATAAATATTAGCCTCGAAAATTTAAGTTATCTATCCATTACCTGCACTCTGGTCGGACTTGCGATATCTTAATTAAATTTGTATGAAAATACTTGAGGTACCCATAAGGTTTTAGTAACGGCTTTCATCAGCCGCTGTCGGCAAGAGAGTCGGCTGCATGGACTTGCTGAAATCCCCGTTCTGATTAAATTACCCATATCATAAAAGGTGGTTGTCAAGTCAAGAAAATCTTAATACTATTATTTTGCCCCGTATCGCTCCTTTGCAACCTCCATCCGGGTATTGAGATCCTCTTTCTTATAAACTCGATCATACCACTCCAGGGCCATTTTAAGGCGGTCCTGTTGCTCAGGGGTCAGGGATTGACGGAATTTAAATCTATCTTTCAGCGGAAGCGAGCCAGGGGGTGAGCTCGTTTGATGCTCGATCGCAGCGATCGCGGACCGCCGCCCAGGTCGTAGTATTTATCGAGATAGCGCTTTGCAGCCTCCAGAGTCGCCGTATTTTAGCGCCTGGCGATAATAATACAGGGCGTTTGAGCGGTTTGTGGGCTTGCCCGAGGGCCTTTCAATGCCATGGTCGCCCAACCAGTCAAAAACATACTTGCGCACGTCATAGTAGGCCTGTTCGCCGGGATCATTTTCGTAGATCAGGACGTTTTTCAGGTCATTTATGAAGTGCTCGGCCTTTGTCTTTCCGCGTCCCGGTTTTCCCGCAAGCTGCCGGTAAATCCATCGAGGCTGAAAGTCCTTAGAACGTGCTCTATGGTATCGTGAATCGGCCGCGGGTTGAAGGGATCCGGATACGTCGTTTCTTTGGTAAGGGTTTCAAATAGCAATTTGGGCTCCGGTCGTATTCCCTGAATGGTTTTAGTGACCGCGGCTTTCGGTACCTCGGCCATTTTTTCCTGGATGCTGGCCTTGCCTTTAAAAATGTCCTGAATATCGGCCGGCCAATCTTCCAGCCCGAAAAAGGATAGAGCGTCGGAAAGGGCGCCCTGGAATCTGATTGTCATAATGGATCCGTCATCGCGCCGGCCGACGATAAGATGAAGCTGCCGGCGTCCTTGCTCACCGATTTCCTCCCATTCGTCGGGAAACCGAAGCACGTTCCACAATAAAACCGCACCCATCAGGATATTGGCCTTTAGGGCCAGTTTGAGCGAGCCCATCAAAACCTTTTTGCCAATTATCCCGGCCATCCTGGCGCGGACTGAGGCGGCCTCTGCGTGCCGATCCTCGGCCTTTAGATTTCGCATTAAGTAAACGTACCGCGGCATATTAATTTCCATCCAACTGTAGAAGGGTACGAGGCGCCTGCGGATATACATGCCGGCCTGGCTGATGTTGCCATAGTCTCCGATCAGCTCCCTGGCCAGCTTGGCCGCCTTATCGTCCATATCTTCAAAAACAGGAAAAAGGGGTCAGATCTTTTAAATTGACAAAATATAATGAATATGCTAATGAAGCGCCATGGCAAGGGCACTGAGAATACAATATCCTGGCGCGTATTACCATGTAATGAATCGAGGCAACCGCCGTGAGGATATACTTATAGCAGATCAAGATCGTAAGATTTTTTTGAAAAGAAGAATAAAGTACCTGTCCCCATTTTATTTTATTTTCATTTTATTTTTTTAAAACAGGCCGAAGCGCAATTAGAAGAAAAATATCGAGTGCAGGTGAGTGTTATCAAGCTGTCCGCGCTCATCGACAAAGTGGCTCACTGCTACAGAATTGATCCTGAAACTTTATGGTCAGCCAGTAAAGAGCAGCCAAGCATTTTTTAAACGACTCCTGGGATTCACTGGGATTCACCTGATGGCTCTTCTGCTAATAGCCCTTCTATACTAATGTCTTATCCAAAAATTTCTGCGTATTTTTGCTCAATCGCTTTAATTTCCGACTCTGCCATCTTTGCAAATTCTTTTTTCCGTGCACGTTTAGAAAGATTTCCATTATTTTGAGACAAAAAGCGAATAAGCAAATCAACAAGGTTGTCTGGCATATCAATATAGTTTTTGATAAATTCATTGAGAAGGTCGTACTTTTTCAAAAATTCAACCTCTTCAGGAAGAGTTTGATTTACTGTTTCCTCAACGCATTCAAAGAAAAACTCAGCCTGTTTTGTTGCATCAAAATAGCGATATAGATCGATTGTCTCGTTTAGAACCTCAACATTATTCTTCTCTGTTGGTCGCCATTCGATCAAATCAAGGCGCGGTTTTGAGAAATGCTCTAATATTTTGCGATATTCATCTATTCTCTCCAAAATGACAGCGGATACCGGAAATATTAACCCTTTTGGGACAAATCCTTTTTCAGCCAAAACATGGTGAAATAAATAGCGGTGAATCCTGCCATTTCCATCTTCAAAGGGATGGATAAATACAAAACCAAAGGCAAGGATAGTCGCTAATAAAACCGCATCAAAATTCTCTCTGATAAGAAGCTCATAGGTTTCGATTAAGCCATTCATAAGAGCTTTTAAATCGTCTGGCCTGGCAGAAATATGATTGGGCATCGGCATGCCTGAGTTGCGGTCATGTTCCCCAACAAAACCGCCTTCAATGCGCAGTCCTGGCTTAATAAAGCGATTATCTGAAATAACAATCTGTTGTAAATATTCCAGCTCAGAAATGCTGAGCTTACGCTGCCCGGCTTCGCCAATTATTCTTCCCCACCGTTCGATGCGGTTATGCGGCGGGCTTTCCCCTTCAATCGTGTAAGATGCTTTTGAATCCTTAAGTAATAAAAAAGCAGCAGCGCGACTTAGTAGGTCGGGATGGATCTGGCCTATATTTTTTATGGCTGTTTCGGATAGCTTCTTGCCTATATATTGCTCAAGCTTTTTTGTTTTTCTGATCAAAGGACAAAAATTTCGTGTCCCCGGCAAGTTGTTGCGAACGCGATGGCGTTTGGACGGATATGACTTCCCTTCATATTGTAACTTGCCATTAACGAGAGGAACAAAATTTCCTGCCCGCGCATCTTCAATACCAAGTTGTTCTTCGCGTAGCCATTCCCACAAAAACCATAGTTTGCGGCTATACATTCCGGTTGGCTCTGAGCGAATGATTGTCTCAATAACTCTGGCTTCAATGGTTTGAAACAATGCATTGAGAATGGCCAGATCAATACCTTCATACTTCAGTGCGAAGGTTAAATGTCCATAAAGTGTGTCGTCAGGTCTATGGCGCGGTGTAAAAATGTGCCAGCGCTCATAATCGTATTTTTTATGTTTCGTACCTATGGCACATAGGTGATCAGGCAGCGGGATTTTTAAATAATGGACCTGAATTAGTGAGGAATATCCAGCCAAACGGGCTCCCGCTTCCAAGGCCGGGAAACCATGAAAAACAGTTACATCCTGTGAAATTTGATTATAAATTCTCATATTTCTGAATTACCTTTTTAAACGTGCAATGCATTATGTCATGAAAAATGATTATTGTCTATGAATTTAGATTATTTATTGGACATTTCGTGAAAAATATTTTGCTGATTACCGGAGTATCGGATTTTGATCGGATTTTGTCGGACCACCCCCACCCGCCTCCACCCCGCCCCTTTGAAGAAACAATGGTGTGGATTTGATTGATACAATCGGGGAATTTGCAGGTTCCAGAGTCAATAAAAGGTTAGGGCAAGGAGATTTGGTGGATTACAGCAATATTTATCAGGCCAAGTCATAATGATAATGATGATACTTTAAGGGATTATACTTTTTAAATTGTTCGATTTTGTTTAACCCTTTACGACTTAATATTATGCTTTCAGAGCAACAATGATACCTTACAGATACCCTTGGGGACGCCACCGAAATAATAAGGTCGTCAGAAATTCTGGCGGCCTTTTTTTGTTGCCGTCATGAAAGGTCGGCGTATTTAAACACTTCGCATTTTATAAGGGGCGGCAGTTACGCCGTGGCGTGATTGGGTACGTCAATTATTAAAAAAGCGGTTATCAAACTGATGATAACCACTTTTGTTTATTGTAATAGCGCTCACCATGACTTTTTAACGCGAATGAATATTGATAGTGAACATGGCCCGTGAGTACACTCAGGTTTGGCGATTGAATTTACATTTAGAAGTTACGCAGTTTGCTGAGCTATTTCTTGAAAGGAAAATTCCCACAAATTCGCGTTAGCTTTTGCGTGTTCAATCGTCATGCCCACAAGATTGCCTTTTGCGTCTATGTCGATATAAATATCTTCGCTGATCTCCTTAGTTTCGTGAACATCATTATCTTTGAATTCGACATGGGCTGTATCTGTGTCCGGAAAATATTTGACTTTCATTTCTATTCCTCCTTGTAGGACCGATCAAAGAAGGCATTATGAACTGTAGTACCATCTTCCACGTATGATGAAATTTGCGGAATTTGTGTATAGCGTTGACTAACCTTAACAAGCTCGATGTCCTCTTTTGAAAAGCTTAAAGAATATTAAGAGCGACCGATGCACAATATTATTGAGATTTCTTGTACTTTTTGTCACCCCGGATATCGAGACTAATAAGCGAATTGCTCGGTATCGAGTAGTTCACGGGTTACTCTTTAGCCAGTGCGTGGATCGATGCCTTCTCAACATCCATCGAATCAGCTTGGCCAGCAGAAAGGCGGCTGGCAGTCAAACGCAACACAGTCCGATGATCCCGCAGTCCTCGATTAACCGATACGACATTTAAACTCCTTTCCGAGGCCCGGTCGACTCCCGGGATTTTGATCATTGATCAAGTCATAACCGAGAGTCATCGACTATCACTAAGGTAAGTATTGTAGCGTGTCTGTATGTTACTGCAGCGGTTTGAGTTCACCGAGCGTGGTCGGTATCAGTTCTGATATGGTAGGGTGAATATGCATCGCCCGCCGCATTACGGTGTAAGGCTGCCTGGCATACATGATGTCCAAGATAGAATGAATGGCCTCGTCGCCACCGACGCCTAAAATTGCCGCACCCAGAATTTCTCTGCTGTCAGCATCCACCATGATTTTCATAAATCCCTGGGTTTCGCCTTTTTCAACGGCACGGCCGATGTTAGCCATGAACCGCTTGCCTATCAGTGCCCTGCGACCCGACTGCCTGACTTGCGCTTCCGTCATGCCGGCACGTCCCAGGGGCGGATCGATATACAGACCATAGCAAAGAATGCGGTCGCTGATCCTGCGACGGTCATCGTCCAGCATATTTGCTGCGACGATCTCAAAGTCGTTGTAGGACGTATGCGTAAAAGCACCCTGTCCATTGCAGTCGCCCAGCGCCCATATGCCGGGCACATTGGTTCGAAGTTGATCATCCACCCGAATATAGCCGCGCGCATCCATATCAACGCCGGCTTTATCCAGGCCCAGATCATCGGTATTGGGAATGCGACCCACCGCCAGAAGCAGGTGTGAACCGGTCACGGTCTTATCGCCGTTTTCGCAATCCAGCTTAACCCGGATTTTATCTCCATCTTTTTCTGCGGCGATACACTCGGCCTGGAGGCGAATGTTGATCCCCTCCTTTTCCAAAATTTCTTTAACCGTTTGAGAGACATCTTCATCCTCGCGTGCAATCAGGCGTGAGTCCTTTTCGACTATTGTCACTTGACTGCCGAACCGCCGGTACATTTGACCGAATTCGAGGCCGACATAGCTTCCCCCAATGATGATCAGATGGTGCGGCAAATAGTCCACCTGCATCATGCTGGAATTGGTTAAATAATCGACGCGGTTGAGACCCGGCATGGGCGGAATAAAGGCTCTGCCACCGACATTGATAAATATTTTGTCTGCTTCCAGAATTTCCTCGCCAATCCTGACGGTGCGGGGGCTTTCAAAACGTGCATGTCCCTTAAATACGCTCAAGTTGGATATTTTCTTCATCCAGTCGGGTACCTCATGGTTGGACCGGCCTGCTATGTCATCTTTGCGCGCCTTAACCTTTCTCATATCCACGGTCACGGTACCGTTGATCATTACCCCGAAGTCGGCTGCCCGCCTTGCCAGATAAGCAGCACGGGCGCTGGCTATCAGCGTCTTGGTGGGGATACAGCCCGTGTTGACACACGTGCCGCCGAACAATTTACGCTCGATAATGGCCACCTTCAATCCCGAGCCGGCCAACCTCGCTGCCAGGAATGGCCCGGCTTGACCGGTGCCGATGACGATTGCATCCAGTTTTTTCATTGGTCAATGTCTCCATCTATCGCGCAATGCGCTTATTAGCATTCTCATGAAAATATATGGTTGATGAGCTCGCTGTCAATATCGTCGGTTGAAAGCAAACGATAGTTCATCAAATGTCGGGCTTGCCGCTACCTGAAGACTGTCGAAAAGGCGATTAACAGGTACTATCCATTTCTTGTGAAAATACGTGATCCACCCCATTTACCTGCTTAAAATTACCTTCTACGACAGGTAATCAGGTTGATGTCACCGCATTACTGCTGTGAGGCAGATTCCTGTCATCACCCAATGTGAAGGGGCCGCATTTCATCGGCTTGCATGAGCTTTTCGACAAAAGCGGCGAGGAAGTGGAGGACCATGTGGACCTGATCGCGGAGCGCACCGTGCAACTGGGAGGAATTGCTGAAGGCACGGTGCGCGCCGCGGCGTCGCGATCCAGGCTCGAAGAGTATCCGCTGAACATTGCGGATGGAACAGCTCATGTGGAAGCAGTGGCCAAGGCGCTGTTCACGTTCGGTCGCGAGGCGCGGATGACCTGGCCAGTCGCGGGTCGACATCAAATAGAAACCAACGGAGGATGAAGATTATGATAGAACCCGACAATCTTCGCTACACAAAGTTAGCCCTTAACAACGACTCGGGAGCGATCCCGGCGCTCGGTTTTGGAACGCTGATTCCGGACCCCATCGCAACCAAAAATGCGACCAAGGCGGCGCTGGAGGCAGGATTTCGCGGGCTCGACACTGCGGAACGTTACCGGACTGAAGAAGGAGGTCGGCGAAGCGATGAAGGAGGTGTTCGAGGCGGGAAAGATCAAGCGGGAGGATGTGTTTGTCGCCACGAAACTCTGGAACACCAATCATCGTCCTGAGCGCGTCAAACCGGCCTTCGAGGCAAGCCTCAGGAAACTCCAGCTCGACTATCTCGATCTTTATCTCATCCACACTCCTTTCGCCTTCCAACCCGGAGACGAGCAAGACCCGAGGGACGCGAACGGCAATGTGATCTATGACAGAGGGGTGAAGCTGTTAGATACTTGGGGGGCGGTAGAGAAGCTGGTGGACGAGGGCAAATGCAAAGCGATTGGATTATCCGACATCGGCCTGGAAAAGTTGAAGGAGATCTTTGAAGCCGCGACCATCAAGCCGGCGGTTGTTCACGTCGAGTCCCATCCGTATCTCCCGGAATGGGACCTTTTAGACTATTGCCGAAAGAATGGAATCGTGCTGCAAGCTTTCGCCCCCCTGGGTCATAGCAGCGAGCCCAACTTGCTGGCGGATCCTGTCATCACCGCTATCGCCAAGCGAGTCAACAAGACCCCCGCGCAAGTCTTGCTCGCCTGGGCGATCCAGCGCGGGACGGCCCTCCTGACCACCTCGAAGACCCTCAGCCGGATCAAGGAGAACTTTGAAGTCTCCACCCTTCCTGAAGACGCCATGCGGGCGATCAGCGAAGGAATCAAGTTGCGGATGAGGTTCAATCCCGTTGTGGAGACTGGAGTTCCCGGGTTCATTCCCAGAAAAAAGGGAGTTTGAGACGGATGATCCCGAGCCCCTCGAGGCTCCGGCGGGCGGAATCCTTTTGATTTGCCGCTCGCGCCTCCAGGAAGACATGGTGATCGACATCCAGGCGCGGCCCTGGCTTCTATCGTTCTATACGTTTGTCATACTCGGCCCGTGAAGGCGTACGATAATTTAATGGAAAAGAACTTCAGGATGACCACTTCGAAGCGCAGCATCCTGACCGCCGGCAAAATATCCTCCAAGGACGCCGCACTATGAATCGAACATTGCCCACCCCCTGGAAACCCAACAAAGCCCAGCTCCTCGCCGCGCACAACAGGCTCGTCCCGGATCTTGCCGCCAAAAACCTCATCGTCCTCTTCGCCGGCATCAACCCCGGCCTTTACACCGCCGCCATCGGCCACCACTTCGGCCGCCCCGGCAACCGCTTCTGGCCCGCCCTGCACGCCGCCGGCTTCACCCCGCGGCTTTTCTCCCCCTTTGAAGAATCTCTTCTTCTCGATCTCAAATTCGGCATCACCAATATCGTCGAACGCGCCACCGCCCGCGCCGATGAACTCACAGACGACGAACTTCGCGCCGGCGCCAAGCGCCTCCAAGTCAAGGTCAAACGCTGGCGCCCCACCGTCGTCGCCTTCGTCGGCATCGGTCCCTACCGCGTCGTTTCGGGCATCAAAGACGCCCGCGTCGGTCTCCAAAAGGCCTCCTTCGGCGGCAGCCACGCCTGGCTCCTCCCCAACCCCAGCGGCCTCAACTCCCACTACCTGCCCGCGGCCCTCGCACAACTCTTCGGTGACCTCCGCCTCTGGGCCGTTGCCCAGCACGAGCGCCGCCAAAATAAGCACCTCATTTCCCCGCTATGATCAGGAGGCCGTTGTCGATGAAATACCGTTGGTTGTCGTTGCAGCGCCGCGCTCGTTAGCGGGGTTCGCCGCTCAAACTGGAAGTCATCTCGATTTCCTTCAAAAGACCTCGATACCGCCGTGATCGGCTGTTCAGTACGCCTCTGCCTGTTGCGGGTTAAAATCTAGTCGCGGGAGATCTGGCGCAGGCGATCTTGAGTGTAGCGGGCTCCGGTAGCAGGGCCGGCTGCTTCGAGCTGCGCTATTTCCCGGGCTCTGAGAGTAATCTGCGAGGCGGCGATGTTCTCTTCCAGGTATGACAGGAGCTTGGTGCCGGGAATGGGCACGATGTCGTCGCCTTTGCTCAGCAGCCAGGCCAGGGCCATCTGACCGGGAGTAGCGTTCTTTTGACTGGCCAGTTTCTCGTTCGTAAATGGGTCGTAGGCCTCGGCCGTATCGATAAAAGTCACGCCCAGGTCGATGGCCCTGTGAATTAAACGAATCGCCTCATTCTCATCGGCGGGCACGCCATACCAACTCGTCAGGCCCATACAGCCCAATCCAAGCTCCGACACAGCCAGTTTCCCGCTGCCAAGTACACGCTGTTGCATCCTCTTTAGCCTTCTCCGTTCAAAGCTCTCTTTTTGTTTTTAGATCACTAATCAAGATCTGACATCCAATTGCTTGATGCCGTCAGATGTCGATCACGACGTCTCCGCTCGGCCGCGAGCAGCAGGTGAGGACGTTGCCCTCGGCCGGCGGGTCGAGCGGTGCGGGGTCGTAGGCGACGCTCCCTGAGACCAGCCCGCTCTCGCACGAGTGACAGACGCCCGTCCGGCAGGACCAGCGCACCGGCACGTCGCAGGCTTCTGCGAGCTCGAGCAGACTCCGATGCTTCGAGGGCGACCAGTGAACCGCGAGGCCGCTACGGGCGAAAGAGACGAGCAGACCGCTTCCAGGGTCGTCGTTCGGCACATGCGGTGCGCGCTGCGCGCCGCCGACGACCCCCGGTGTCATCGCCTCGAGTCCAGCGAAGATCTCCGTATGAATCCGGTCCGGGGGAACGCTCCGCGCGGCAAGCCCGGCGGTCAGGTCGTGCATGAAGCCCACAGGACCGCAGAGGTAGAAATCACCGGCGCGCGGCACCGCGAGCACGTCGAGCGTGGCGCCATCGAGATGTCCTGCCGCGTCGTAGTCCTGTCCGAGTTTGTCGCCGGCGGCGGGCCTGCTGTAGCAGACGTAGCTCCGGCCGCGTGCGAGCGCCGCGACGAGGCGTCGCACGTCGAGCGCGAACGCATGGCTCTCACGGTTTCTTGCACCATAGAGCCACCAGACTTCGCGACGGGACCCCGAAGCTGCCAGCGCCTTTAGCATGGCCAGCACGGGCGTCGCGCCGATGCCGGCGCTGAGCAGTACAACCGGACCTTCGCCCGCGCGCAGGACGAAGCCCCCGCGCGGCGCGCTCACGTCGAGGACGTCGCCAACGCGCAAGCGGCGCTTCAGATACATCCCGGCCCTGCCCTGGGGCTCGATTTTCACGCTCACGCGATAGCACTCGGCGGAGGGCGGACCCGACAGCGAGTAGCTGCGGTACAGCGGCGGCCCGCCCGGCTCGGGGCGCAGCAAAAAAACGATGAACTGGCCGGGCAGCGGCGTCGCGAGCGGCCGGTCGTCCGCGGCCTGCAGCCAGAACGAGAGCAGGTCGCGCTTCTCGCGTTCGATCTGCGAGACCCGGAGCGGGAAAAAGCCCGGCTTTGCCGCGGTGAGGGCGGCGGTGGAGAGCCCGGCGTTGCCCGTCGTGCCGGCCTGGCCCCCGCCGGCTCGCAACAGCGCCTCGAACGACGCGCGCCAGCCGGCCGGCAACGCGCGAATGCGGAGGGCGCGCTCGAGCTCGGTGCGCGGATGGCCCGGCAAATACAAGAGCGCGTTGATCTGCTCGATGGTCATGCGCTCGGAACCTTCGGCGACCTTCACGATCCGGTCGCCGGCGCCGACCTCGCCTTCCTGCAGCACGCGCAGGTAGAACCCCGGCCTGCCACTCGAGGTCAACAGCGCCGCCATGCGCGGCTCGTTCATGCGGATGCCGACGCGGTAGCAAGTCACGCGCGGCTGGGTCACCTCGAAGAGCGCGGAGCCGATCCGGTAGCGGTCGCCGACGCACACCTCGTCATCGGGCAATCCCTTGATCGTGAAGTTCTCGCTGAACTGCCCGTAAGCGAAGTCGGTTCTCCCGAGCCGCTTCTCCCAGTAGCGATACGACCCGATTTGATACACGAACACCGCGCGGTGCTCTCCGCCGTGGCCGGCGAGATCGCCCTGCCCGTCGCCATCGACGTTGAGCCGTCGCACCATGCGCCGTCCCCGGACGGGGTCCTTCCAGATGCTCGTGTGCACGGTCTTGCCGTTCCACAGAATATCGCGCGGAAGCCCCACGTTCACCGATAGCAGGCGCCCCATTGCCTCTCCTCCGAGGACGCCGGTACGGCAGCAACCCATAGGCACGGCGTGATGACGACCAACCCTCTCACAACTTCCTCCTCTCTCCGGCCATGACGCCGCAACGTGTGCGTATCACCTGCAAGCGGTACGGCCTTCGCGGTTAAAATACATTTGATGATTCACACGGCAAGCTTTTACTGTCAGGTGCATCCGTTTTTGTTAGATGCCGTCGATCATACCCCCCGCTCGACCCACTGAGCGCGCCAGGCGGGCGCGTCGAAGGGATCGGCGAAGTATTGAGTCTCGTGCGAAACCTTTCCATCGCGGAACTCCATGATACTCACGGTGTAGGCGCGCTTGCCCTCGTAGGTAATCACATACTCAGTAACCCAGAGATTGCCTTCTCCCACGATCCGCCGGACCGCAAACCCCGATGGTCTATCAGGGTGATGGCTACGAAGCGCTTGCAGGTTGCGCCGACCGTGGATGACCTCACCTGACTGTGGGTACTCGCACACCGCATTATCGTGATAGATCTCGTGCTCGGCAACTTGATCACCCGCAGCGGATGCCGCCCAATGTCGATCAATGGCCATCCGAATGTTGTGCTCTTCCATCATCGGCCTCCATTTGAGTCAGCGTACTTTCGACACCGACACTTAGGGTTCATGAAAAAATTAATTCACAGTTTAAGGCGTTGAGGCGCTTTTCCGGCAAGGCGCGAAAACGCAGGAATATCTGGATATTCCGAGCTTTCGCAACGCAGCCGGAAGAGATGCATCGGCGTATAAAATGTGAAGTTATTTTTGAGTGAGCCCTTAGTGCGCATCTTTGTATTTTATGGCAGGAAATTGTCCATGAGTACGCAACCCGGCACTGCCCAATCACATTAATGAAATCGTGCATAGACGGGGTTGGGTTAATTGGGAAACAACAAAACATTCAGCGACCCTATGCTTTTTATTTTTCGATTTGCCAGAGAGTATCCAGGAAGTACCTCCGGGAATCGTAAAAATCCGCTTTCACTTTAAAGCCTGATTGCCTTGCAAGCTGCAGGATTTCTTGCGGTTGATATTTTCGGGATGTCTCCACATGGATGCCTTCGTTTGTCTCCAATCTCAAGGAAAGGCCCAGCCCCGGAATTTCGACCTGCTGATCCCTGAGACTGACCAGCCAACTTTCGATGGCATGAGTTTGAAAATCGAAATAGCTTCGAAATTGAAAATGCTGCGCAGAAAAATTTGCATCGAATTCCCGATTAATGCGAGTAAGCAGATTCAAATTGAAAGCTGCCGTCGTTTGGGCCTGATCGTTGTAGGCGCGCTCCATCACGGCGATGTCCTTTATGAGATCAAAACCTATCAAAATCCAATCACCGTGAGATAAGACCATACGCAGTTCGAATAGAAACTGAAGCGCTTCCGTATCGGTAAGGTTTCCGATGCTCGATCCCAGGAAAAGAACTACCCGATGGCCACCTTCCTTCTCAGGAAGTTTATCCAAGGCTGTTTGATAGTTCATCTCAAGCAAGGTCGTGGAGTCAAGTAATTCGGGGCAGTGGTCCTGATAGCGGGCATTCAACTGGCGAAAAGCTTCGCGAGAAATATCGATCGGTATATATCGGAACTTCTGGCGGCGGGACAGAAAATGCTCAAGAAGGATCATGCTCTTGTGCCCGTCGCCGACACCGAGTTCGATAATGTACAACACTTCGTCGCGCAGCAGGGCCGCAATTTCATGATGATGATTTCGGAAAATTTCGCGTTCACAGGAGGTCAGATAGTACTCATCCAGTTCGGTAATCTTTTGAAACAGTCGACTGCCCTCCTGGTCGTAATGATAGGTGCTGAGTAATTGCTTGGGCTTTAGCCTCAGTCCTGCCAGGATTTCGCGCGCAAATTGATGCCTGTGCTCATCTTCGGACGACTTGAGTTCGATTATTTGACACCGGTTCTCCATTTCTGTCTCCAAATCTAGGAATCCATGGCGAGCCTGATGCCGGTACACTGGAAACGAGTTGCCGGATGCCAAAAATTGCGGTAGCTGATTCGGATGTGATCTCTTGGCGTGGCCCACGAGCCGCCCCTCAGGACTCGCTGGTTGTCCATAAATTTACCATTGTATTCGACCAGACCCCCGGGAAACGGCTCGAAACGTGGATATGGTTCATAATGACTGGCGGTCCATTCCCATACATCGCCGAACATCTGACGGACCTGTCCGGCGGTACTTGACCGAGCCCCGACGACATGATAACGGTGATCTTCGATGAAATTGCCGCTTTCAATCGGCTCGGCCGACGTCCGGGCGGCCTGCTCCCATTCATATTCGGTGGCAAGCCGGATTCGGCCATGTGCAGAGTTGTGTGCCTTCCACTGCGCAAAAGCGTCGGCTTCGTAGAAACTTATGTGGCAAACCGGTTCGTCCAAAGCTAAGGGCCGCCATCCGGCCAGAGTATAATTCCACCATTCGCCGTTTCGTTCTTCCCAGTACAGCGGAGCATGCCAACCCTGTTTTTCTTTTTCATACCACCCGTTGGAAAGCCAGAGAAGGGTCTGCCCATAACCGTTGTCCTGGATGAATTCCAGAAATTCAGCGTTTGTAACCAGGCGGTCCATTATCGAAAAATCTTCAATGTGCCGCCGGTGAATGCCGTACTCGTTGTCCCAGCCCCAATCGCCTTCCAGGTTGCCGAATTCAAAGCTGCCGCCGTCTACCGGTAAAAAGCGGGACCGAGTATCGGCAGGTGGTGATTCCTCGGGGGTGAGAGCCGGTTGATACCGAAGCAAATCGGAGCGGGCGTCGGCAAAGTAAATCTGTTTGATTTCAGTGTAAAACAGCTCCTGATGTTGCTGTTCATGGTTTACCCCGACAGTGGTTAAAAACGCAAGGTTATCCCCCCGACGATCCGGGCGATCCGGACCATCGCGAAGCAGTTTAATCATTTTTTCGTCCACCTGGTTTCGGTAATCGAAAACCTCCTGGTTTTCGGGTCTTGACTGCAACCCGCGGCGTCCCCGTTCCAGCATCGGACCCTGGTAGTGATAATAGGAGTTCAGTTTGTATTCGTATTCCGTCGTAAAAGGAACATCAAGACGGAGGGGCCGCAGAATGTTGAGCGCATAAAACCAGGTAGTGTGAGCTAGATTCCACCAGGGGGGACTCACATCTTCAACCGGCTGAAGCCGGTATTCCGGGGCCGACAATGGTCGGCACATTTCTACACTTGCATGGCGAACCGCTTGATATTTATCGATTAACGCCTTACTTTCCTTTTCCATGTCTTGTCGATCCCGCATTTTGATTTCCCCTAGATCGATTGAAATTCATATTATTTGAAGAATACATGTATTTACTCCTGCATAGAATTTAAATGGGGTCTATTACCTATTTGCTTCTAAAAATTGTAGTATGCACACAAGCGAGGGAAATAAACGGTGGTTTGTATCAAGAAAGACCCAGGCGTGCTAACAAACGAAAGTTTCTCTGTGGGGTATTTGAGAAAGCCTCGGGCCTGGTCCAATCAGTTCATAACAGATCGTGGGGTCAAAGATGTACAGTATGTACTTCAAAAATACATGATCTACCCCATTTACCTGCTTCAAATTAAAATTAGCTTTCAAGTCAGATAATTAGGTTGATGTCACCGCATTGCTGTTGCCAGGCAGACGCGCACGAAGCCCGCATCCGCAGCGGAGCTCGCAGCGGTGTCAACGGTACGCCGTCATTTTTCATCAACGGCGCCGGGTGCGATGTAATGGTGGAGGTCGAGCAGCTTCTCGCGGCCCTTACCGGGAATCGGGATGATTCAAACGGGACGCCGCGGATGGAATGAAACGAAGTCTTCAATGCCATCAGCTTTGGCAGGCCATTTTCAGGCCAATCTTGTCCAAGGAAGTCGACTGGAAGCGTTTCGCAGCGTTCTCGAAGGCGCCATCCCGGCAGCTCTCATGGCCATTGTTCCACAGGGACTCTTCTCCGTCTTTGATCGATTCATCATCTCTTGATGGCTTCGACTAAGGCCGGCATAGCCGGGCACATTTCAACAAATTGAACAATTTGATGCAAACCGGAAACTATCCAACCCCAAATTCAAAGGAGAAAATGTATGAGCCAGCCATGTGAACATCTTAAGAACGTTGCCGAGGCCAACTTTGCTTCTCCTCGCGTGCCAATCGCCTGCGAAGAATGCCTGAAAGAAGGCACTCGGTGGGTTTCGCTGCGCCAGTGCATGACCTGCGGCCATGTGGGCTGTTGCGACTCGTCGCCCGGCAAACACGCGACAAGGCATTTCCGCAAAACACAGCATCCAGTGATGCGTTCGGTTATGCCCGGAGACCGATGGACCTGGTGCTACGTGCACGAAGTCGCCGGCGAGCTGGGTGATGTATAGGAAGCCCTCGACGTTCGTCGACGCGAGCGATTTGAAGTCCTCGGCCGTGTAGTCTGTGAACGGCTTGGTGAAGAAGATGCCGGCGTTATTGACCAGTGCATCGATCGACTTGAAGCGCGACAGCGCCGTCTCGACGATCTTGGCGGCAGTTGCCGGCTCGCCAATGTGGCCATCCACCAGAGCGACCTGGTGGGAAGACGCTACCTCGGTGGATTGGGTCACCTTCCGGGAATTGGCAACGACGTTTAAACCCCGTTCGATAAACCCTTTCACGATTCCCGCACCGATGCCCTGTGAAGCCCCGGTCACGATAACTGTTTTCGGTGTATTTGCCATTACCATTGCATCAAAACGACCCGTTTGCGAAATCATCGCCCAGTTATGTCAGGCATACTGAAGCTTCAGTGAAGATCGGGCTGCCGGCTTCGCGGCTTGTTGAAAATATCGTCCGTAAATTCACGGTCAGTCCGACTTCGTTGCGACGCTTTCAACCATCGGCCAAAATTTGCTCCCGAACAGAAAATCATTTTAAGAATCGGCTAACATCAAACAGTCTGCTGCCATTGCAAAGATATCACTCGTTGTCTCACTACTTTTTCGACTTTCCTCGCATGTCGACATCCCTGAGCTCCTTGAGTTCCTATGCTTTTATGAACTCTAGCAGATCCTCATTCACCTTGTCCTTGTGGGTGGTGCACAGGCCGTGCAGCGCGCCCTTATAAACCTTCAGCCTCCCTTTCTCAACGAGCTTAACAATGATTACGGCTTTATTATTATTGGCTGTATTCACCGTAATACTCCCTTCCTATAACTATTTAATGTTCCGACTACTAAGGGCTCACTCAAAAATAACTTCACATTTTATACGCCGATGCATCTCTTACGGCTGCGTTGCGAAAGCTCGGAATATCCAGATATTCCTGCGTTTTCGCGCCTTGCCGGAAGAGCGCCTCAACACCTAAAACTGTGAATTAATTTTTTCGTGAACCCTAAGAAAATTGCGTATTTTTTTAATAATCTCGACATGGTCTTCTTCAAGTGCAAAATGACCTGTATTAAGAATGTTGTAATCTATATCCTTCTTTTTTATAAGCAGCATTTAAAAATCAGCTATAATCTTTTGGGCCGGTTGCTGTTATGTTTTTATCTTTTACCTAAACCGGTCCCCGCGATTCTTCGGTCACGATTTTTTGAAAATCACCAAAGCCGATGAAGCCAAGGACGGTCTCCAGGTAGTATATCTGGAGGCCGTATTCATTCATACCGCTGTCATGCCCGTATGCTCCAGTATGGCTGTAAACGACTAGGGAGGGAACTATATGTCCACCTGAATGAGGATTTTTCTTTGAATCAGGTATTTTCGTTCTCTCATGCAAACGGGATTGATTTTGTATTAATCACTTCTCAGCCGACCCGCTGCCGGGATCAGTCTGATTTTAATGTAGGTGTTTGTCTGACAAAGATGCTCCCATGCAGCTTTCTTAAAAGAGTGTTTTTAGCAGTAATTTTTATAATCTAAAGTTAATAACCAAGCTCAGCCGCGAGCGTGCCGGAGCGAATCGCAGGTAAGACCAACTGCTGGAGAGGCTTGTTAGACGCATTGGCTAGTCTGGAATTTCCGGCTCGACAAGTTTCGCCAGTAAAGCGAGCGACTCCTGCCAGCCGAGATAGCAAGCGTCAGTGGGAATGACTTCGGGGATGCCTTCTTGCACGATGTTTAACTCAGCCCCACAGGGTACTTTCTTCAAGGTTATCGTTGTTTGCATTTCTCCGGCCAAGTTCGGATCGTCGAATTTCGACGTATAACGAATGCGGTCGTGTGGCGCAAGTTCGAGATATGTGCCGCCGAAAGAGTGGCTGTGGCCTGTGGTGAAGTTCGTGAACGACATCTTATAGGTTCCGCCGACTTTGGCGTCCATATGGTACACCATGCCGGTGAACCCGTTCGGCGGAAGCCATTTGGCCATGGCGTCCGCGTCAAGGAACGCTCGGTAGATTTTTTCAGGCGTCGCACGGAGCACGCGGTGAAACTTGACGATGTTGGTGGGCATGAGCATATCTCCCTTCTATGAGTAGTGCATGAAGCTGGTATGCGTCGGAAGTGGCATGTAGTAATCGAACAAGTTGACTCAAATTCGACAGCACCCAGCGACTAACACTCAGATCAGAGACCGGCAAAGCCGGTCCCCTGCAGCGCCTTGCTGGGCAAGCACATTCTGTATTGCTATGTGAGCTGCATGCGAGCAAATTTCCACAGCCAGACGTGACTGCGCAGTAGTTGTGTTCATATGTCCTCCCGGCAATATTTAGTTCGGGCGCACGTAGCGAAGCATGATGTCGCCCGACTGGTAATGCTTGGCCTCTAAGAGATCCAGCCTTGATTTCTTTGACACCCCGCTGAGCAAGCTCCGGCCGTTTCCGAGCAGGATCGGGCAGAAGACGAACTGATATTCGTCGATCAAACCATGCTGCGTAAGCTGCGACACAATTGAGCCGCTACCAAAGATGATCATGTCTTTGCCAGGCTGCATCTTCATGGTCTCAATGTCCCGCGGATCGAGTTCGTGGAGGACGCGGGAATTCTTCCACATAACGTTTTTCAACTTTTGTCTTTCTTGACCCGCGCCTTAGTGGCTATCCGCCCGTCCCATGTTGGTCGACCTGCCTTACGGCTTAACGGGGGTCCGACTTGGAATCGCAATTCTGTTCATAACATTAATTACAACGCCTATCCATTCAACGGCGGTGATCTCTTCATTGGAAAGTACCCCAACCGCCTGATTGTAGACGGAATCTGGGACCTGACCATCTGCAATTAAGGTAATAGCCTCGATAAGCGCGAGCGCCGCACGCTCTTTGTCAGTGAAGTACTCGGTTTCCCGCCAGGCGGGTAATACGCTGATGCGATCAGTGGTCTCGCCGCTTGAAAGGGCCTCCCGTGTATGCAGTCTGACGCAGTAGGCACACCGGTTCAGTTGCGACGCGCGGAGACGCAAAAGGTGTGCAAATCCCACGCTGATTCCAGCGGACGAAGCGTACTCACTTGTCTGCCGTTCAAGCTTGACAGCGGCTTGAAATAGCTCCGGTGCGGACTTGCTGAGGCTGACTCTGGGATTACCCATGTGTTATCCTTTTATTTCCTATGCTAACTTTGTCCCAAATCATGTACAGACTTCATTCCGCTCCTACGTGGACACCTTTTTCGGCTACCGAGCGCTTCATGAAAAACACGAGGGGCACCAGGGCGAGTACAATCACGGCGAATACCCAGAAGCAGTCGAAATACGCCAGCGACGACGCCTGCTGGCTGCGCAGGATAGCGAGACCCTGCCAGGCCATCTGTCCAGACAGTGATGGATCGCCGGTCTGCCCGAGAAAAAACGTGCGCAAATGATGGATAAAGGCGTGTACCGCCGGGTTGAAAGGATCAAGGTATTCTCCCAGACGCAGGCTGTGAAATTGGACCAAACGCTCGTGAAGCGTCTGAGCGAGTGACGTACCCACACTGCCCCCCTCCGTGCGCAACAGGCTGAGCAGGCCGACCGCGGCCCCGCGCAGCATCTTGGGCGTATACAGGTAGGCGGCAACGTTCAGCGGAGCAAAGCACATCGAAAGGCCCATAACCGTCAGAACCCTGGGCAAAACCACAAATTCCGGGCTGATGCTCAGATTCATCTGCGACATCCAGTAGTTGCCGGCCCCCATGACGAGCAGGCCCGACAGGATGATCCAGCGTGCGTCCTTTCCCCGGCCGAGCAGGAAGGCGATGACGGGCATCAGGAGAATCGCAAACAGGCCCGCCGGCGACATGACCAGTCCCGCGTTCAGCGCGTCATAGCCGAAAAGCGACTGCAGCAGGGCCGGCAGTGTCGTACTCGCGCCATATAGCACCGCGTAAGCAGAAAAGATAAGGATACACGAAAGCAGGAAGTTGCGTTCGCCCAAGGGCCGAAAATTAACCACTGGACTCCGGTGGCGCATCTCCCAGACGATCAGGCCGCCCAAGGCCGCCAGGAAAAGAACCAACAGTGTTTGTACCCGCCAAAAGGGATCGCCCAGCCAGTCCCACTCCTGCCCCTTGCTGAGCAGGACTTCCCAGCAGGCCATGGTGATGAGAAGCAATCCCAGACCGATTGCGTCAAACTGAAGCGGTCGTTTCTTCAATTCGGCGCGCTGAGTCCGCAGGTATTCGGGGTCTTGCAGCAGGGCATAGCAGCCTGCCAAAGCCAGAATGCCGATCGGGACATTGATATAGAATGTCCACCGCCAGGAGTAATTGTCGGTGATCCAGCCGCCGAGGGTAGGACCGAGCACCGGTGCGATGAGCGCCGCAAAGCCGAACAGCGTCATCGCCGCACCCTGCTTCTCTTGCGGGAAAGCGTCAAGCAGCACCCCCTGGCTGCAGGGCTGCAGACCGCCGCCGGCCAGACCCTGCAGCACACGGAATATGATCAGCTGGGCCAGGCTGGTGGACATACCGCACAGAGCCGAGCTGAAAGTGAAAAGCGCTATCGACAGCAGAAAGTAGTTGCGACGGCCGAGGTGAGCGGCCAGCCAGCCGGTGATCGGCAAAACGACGGCATTGGCGGCCAGGTAACTCGTGATGACCCATTCGCCGTCATCGACGGTTGCCGAAAGACCTCCGGCGATGTAACGCAGAGCAACCACGGCAATCGTTGTATCCAACACCTCCATAAAAGTCGGTACCACCACAACGGCGGCAATCAGCCATGGATTTGCCGCCAGGCGGCTCGGCGGGTATGGAAGTGTCAGGTCGCTCAAGGTTTTTCCTCCACACGGCTTCCATCCATCGCACCGGATGGCACCGAGGACACATACGGCTGTAAGATCTTTCCGGCATTAGGCCCGGTTGGCGGCTTTTTGTAGTAGACGTAGGGGACCACGGACAGGCCGATAAACAGAGGGGCTTTTTGGGGATCATAATCGATGAGCTCGATGCGCACCGGCAGCCGCTGCACGACTTTAACGAAGTTACCCGTCGCGTTTTGCGCCGGTAACAACGCGAGGGTCGAACCGGTCCCCATCGTGAAACCCGAGATGCGGCCTTTGAAAATATGCCGTTTTCCATACATATCAACATAGAGATCGGCGCGCTGGCCGATGCGCAGGTCTGAAAGCTGGGTCTCCTTAAAATTTGCATCAACCCAGACCTCCCGCAGCGAGCGAATCGCCATCAGACCTTGGCCTACTTCAACATTGTTGCCGGGGTTGACATTGCGCCGGGTGATGACGCCGTCTATCTCTGCTACGACGTCACAGTAACCAAGGTTCAGCCTGGCCACCTCCAGGTCGCGTTCGGCCTGTTGGACCTTCGCCTCGGCCTGTTTGACCTCTGGGGCTTCTTCCGCCAGCTGGGCGAAGAGAAGATCGATATTTCCATGGGGCGCACGTTGCATGAATTTGTCCAGCATTTGCTGGGGGGTTTCTTCAAAGGAATGAAAAATGCCGAGCTGGGCCGCACTCTGGATTAAATCCGCTTGCGCCTGAAGGACCGCAGAGAACGTCTGATCGAGGTCGGGCGGCACCTCTGCCAGGCTTTCGCCCTTTGGCGGCACCGCTGGCAGCCCTAGCGCCGCTCTAATCTGATAGACATTTTCCAGCGCCACCTTGACCTGTGCCTCGGCAACCGAGACAGCCTCCTGCCGCTGCTCATACTGTTCCCGGCTCATGGCGCCGGCAGGAAGCAGGCGCTTGGCACGGTCGAACTCGGCTTGCGCCCGAATCAAAACGGCTTGCCGGGACCTCAGGTCGGCAACCTTAGCCGCCAATAAGTCGACCTGGTTGTGCACTTCTTCCATTGCGCGCTGAAGCCTCCAGCGTTTGTTCCTGGCTTCCGCCAAGGTTCCGCGCGCCAGAGCCTTGGCCGCCAGCAGATCGGCCTGAGCCCGCAGCAGTGCGGCTTGTTTCACCTCGACCTGATCTTCATAAGGTTGTTTATCAAGTTCAACGAGTAAGTCGCCTTTATGCACCCTGTTATTATCGTCAACCATTACCTTCATGACCTGCCCGGCTACACGGGCGGCGACGAAGGTTACATGGCCGTTGACGTAGGCGTCATCTGTCGAAATGGTGTTGAAAGCCCGAATCGCCGCCGGTATGGCGAAATACAGCGCAACCGCCAATGCCAGAATCCCGGCGCCTCCCTTCAGCGCCCAGCGCAGCCTTTTGCGGCGGTGACCATCAGATTGCTCGGGTTCGGTTGGAGTAGCCGTCTGCGCCGGACCGGGGCTCGAATCGGTTGAGACCGCTTCCCTTATCGGCGGCGATTGCGGGGCAGTCTCGGTCTCAGCGCCATTGCCGGATTTGTTTTCTTCCCGGGGCATAAACCTTTTCTCCTTTCCAACAACGTGGTTGCACCGCCGATTTAGGTAAACTTCGGATGATGATACTTCATATTAGATGAAAACCGTCCGACCGTAGTCGACAACTGAATCGAGTTTTTCCATTCTCTCACGCAGCTGAAATTTATCTTAATTTAATCACCCTCCGAGCGACTCGCTGCCGGGATCAATCCGATTTTTATGTAGGTGTTTGTCTGACAAGCATGTACCCATGCAGCTTACTTGAAGAAGTGTTTTTGCCAAGTCGAGTCAGATTTGATCCTTCTGCTAACCGCCGGTTGCAAAGCCAGGGTAGAGCGTCATGCCGCCGTCGACTATCAGACTGACGCCCGTGATGTAATCGGCGTAGTCCGAGGTCAGCCAAACCGCTGTGCGGGCGATGTCTTCCGGTTCACCTATGCGCCGATAGGGCACCAGCGTCATCAGTCTTTCGTATGCTTCAGACGTCTCCCATGCTGCGGTGTTGATCGGCGTACGGAACGGCATTATGTCGGACCAAGCTATGTGATTGAGTTTTATTAAGAAACCCGCCAAAAATACTCGTTTTTCAGTTTTAGGCGGCACTTTTCAGTATCGAAGACACGGTTGTAAGGACTTTGAGCTTCCCTAAGCTCATATCCTTAATGGTTCGCCAACTTTCTGCGGCCTATTGCCTTTGCACCCGGTTTAGCTTTTGCTTCCATTACAAATTCTTTATCACCGACAGCGATGCTTTCCATCCATTCCGCATCGCGTTGGCTTAATCCATTTTTCATAATTTCCACCGGGAACGAAATGGCACATTGTCGATGGCTATCTTGACAAATCCCAATTTTCCCAATTCCAATATATGTCCGACATCGGGTATGGAAGATGAAAATAATTATGATTTTGTGCCTTTTGAATGAAGAATGATCGGGTGTTTATATCTCTTATTTGGATAGAATTCATAGTTTTTACAGTTCATTATGACCTTGATATGACAACACCGGTAAACAGGGGGTACCTTTGGGGACGCCACACGAAAAACAGGGTCGTCAGAATTTCTGACGGCCTTTTTTTATTGCTTTGCTTCAGTTTAACCATATGGTATAAGATGCCATATGGTTGCAAGGTTACTCTTGAGGACGCCGTCTTGTACCGGGAAGCTATTTGCAAGATGGTTTCTCTTATTTTTGTGAAATGCACGGAATTCAATGTGATCTGTTGCCTTTAGAAACTCTGGATGATATTATGCGTTATGAAAAAAATTTGGATTAACAGAGCCAAGTCTTTTGAAGAGGCACAGGAATTTGATGATACGTATTATTTGAGCCTTTCATGCCCGGCCGCGCTACACAAAAGATATGGATATTATAGTCGAGCCGACAACCAATAATGCAAAAAAAATACGGTCAAAGGAAATTTCGAATCGAGCTCAAGATATGGCCGACTTGGAATTGCTGTTATCCAAAAAATGATCCGCTTCAGACCTGACCTCTATTCCAATGATTAATTCTATTGATTCCAACGTATTCTTGGATATATTGATCCCTAACTCGGCGCTGGTTCAACCTTCACTTCGGTGCTTATCAAATATTGATTCAAATAAAGATCTGAAAATCCTGAGCCCGTCAAATTGAAATACCCGTCAAATTGAAATAGATGATTAAGCCATAATCAGCCTTCCGAAAGTCGCTTCAAAAATTCAGCCCGGATAATCCTTAAATTTGTGTTCCGGAAACATCCTCACCAGAATGTGAAGTGATTCCCTATTAGGTAACCCACTAAAATTTATACCAAATAGAGAACAGCGCAGCGTCGGGTCGGATCACCGAGAATTACTGGGGAAGGTAAAATAACCTGCTTGACAACTGGTTTTTTAGGTGTTAAAAAAATGAAACGCTTGGCTTATAGAGTGAGACGGGCAGGCTTACGACTCAATGACCCTCCACCTTGATTTCTCAAAAAAATCAAATTTTCCTAACGGCCAGAACTCGGTGACTTGAGATGGATAAGAAAATTGCCGAAAACCCTGAGGCAAATCGTTACCGAATTCTGAGCATCACAAAGGCGATGAAAGTTCTCTCGGTATTTGATGCAGACTGTTCTGATTTGAGCATCGGGGAGATTGCCAACCGGTCAGGTGTTCCAAAGAGCACTGTCCATCGAATTGTTTCATCACTATCTGAATGGAATATTATAGAAACCGGCCCTGAGGGCAAGTGCAGGCTGGGCCTGAAACTTTTCCAACTGGGCAGTCTCGTTCTGTTGAAAATGGATATCCGCAAAGAAGCGTTACCATTTTTGAAGGAACTGTCCGCAAGAAGGGAAACAACGGCTCATCTGGCTATCCGGGACGGAAATCGAGCGATTTATATTGAAAAGATAGAGCAACCCAACTCATTTGTGCAATACTCCCAGGTGGGCAAACATTTACCCCTGCATTGTACCGGAATAGGGAAGGTTTTAGCTGCCGATCTGTCTGAAGAAACAGCAGGCAGCCTTATCGGACAAAGTTTTCCAAGGTATACGGAACATACAATTACAAATCTTGCTTGCCTGTTGAAGGATTTACGGGGGGTGAGGAGAAACGGCTATGCCGTGGACAGCGAAGAATTGATTTCCGGAGTGAAATGTGTGGCTGCTCCTGTTTTTAATCATAGAGGCGAAGTGGCGGCAGGGGTCAGTTTATCGACAATGTCTTCACTGATGGATAATACAGCAGTTCAAAAATTGGCAGAAGATCTGGTAACGGTTGGAATTCAAATATCAAAACGGCTGGGGTTTTCCAATAAAACACGGAATAAGGAATGGCGTCAAAATGTTTCCCTTTAAGTAATAATCCTCCGGTCTGGAAGAATTTGGTTCATTGAACGTTTTTGCATAGCTTCCGCGAAATCACCAGAAAAGAGCAAAATTGAAGTTTCTTTTCCAGATCTTGTTCCATTGTGGGAAAAACAGCTTCAGAGGTAAAAACAATGGTAGTTCCAGCATTAAAGTTAGAGAGCATTGATAAGTGCTTCCCGGGTACCCAGGCGCTTAAGAATGTGAGCTTTGAGGCATATCCGGGAAAAGTAAGTGCTCTGGTGGGGGCCAACGGTGCGGGAAAATCCACCCTGATAAAGATAGTTTCAGGTGCCATTGCTAAAGATGCGGGTACCATCTTACTTAATGGCGAGATGGTTGAAATCAGTGGGCCCGCTCATGCGCAGGAATTGGGGATTAGTGTCATTTATCAGGATTTTAGTGTTCTTTCAAATCTTACCATAGCTGAAAACCTGTTTTTGGGGCGGGAGTTCGGAAAAGGTCAGTTTATAAACAACCGGAAGCAAAGTTATCACGCAACTGTGGTGATGGAAAAAGTCGGATTAAAAGGGTACGACCCCGATACCCTCGTCGAATGTCTTTCAAACCCCGAAAAACAGATGCTCGAGATTGCCAAAGCCCTGTCATTTGATTCAAGGATCATTCTTATGGATGAACCGTCGGCGGTCCTGACCGAAGCTGAGTTGGAGCATCTGTATTCCCAGCTGTCCATATTGAAAAAACAGGGGATCGCGGTTGTTTTTGTATCCCACCGCATTGACGAGGTTTTAAGCGTAAGTGATTCTATTACTGTGCTAAAAGATGGAAAAAACGCCGATTTCATGGAAAAGAAAGAGGCAAGTCACGGGCGGGTCGTTATGGCAATGGTGGGACGTGATCTAAGCCGGGAACCAATTCTTGCGGGCGTTGAACGGTCCAGGGAGCCGGTTCTGGAAGTTTGCGATCTTCACTTCGGAAGAATAGTCCATGGCGTCAACCTTTCCGTTCATGGTGGAGAAATTGTCGGCCTGGCAGGATTGGTCGGTTCCGGTAGAACGGAAACAGCGCTCTGCATTTTTGGAAGTATTCCGTACCATAAAGGTGAAATCAGAGTAAAGGGTGAGGTTATCAAATTCAAACAGCCGAATGCTGCGGTAAGCAAGGGGATCGGTCTGGTTCCCGAGGATCGAAAAGGGTTGGGAATATTAAAGGACATGACTGTTTGTGAAAACATCAGTCTGGCAGGTTTGGACCTTTTTACCCGTATTGGCGTGATTGATAGTAAAAGAGAAGATCAAAACGCCCAAAGGTTTGTTAAGTCCATGAAAATTCGGACACCTTCAACAAAACAAATAGTTGGCAACTTGAGCGGAGGAAACCAACAGAAGGTTGTCTTGAGCAAGTGGTGCAGTCTGGACTCAGATATTCTTATTCTGGATGAACCGACCCAAGGGATCGATATCGGCGCACGTGACGAGATTTACCATATTTTACGCTCATTGGCGGATAGCGGTAAAGCGGTGCTTATAATATCGTCAGATCTCGAGGAAGTCGTCAAAATTTGCGACCGGGCCTTGATTATGTATAAAGGGGCTGTAGTAAAGGAATTTAAAAACTCTGAGATAACCGAAGAAAAGCTGTTGCTCTACAGCACAGGAGGAGAACAAGAGGGATGAGATCGCAAAATGGCCAGGAGTGTATATTAGGCGATAGTGATTTTGAGACGTCTCTGGGGGGAATTAATTCTTTTAAGAAATTGATTAGATTTCGTGAGTTTGGGGTATTGATCGGGCTTGTGATACTGCTGGTCTTTTTCTCTTTCACCGCAAGATATTTTTTGAGCTGGGCCAATCTGATAAATGTCGCACGGCAAGTGTCCATGATCGCCATTATGGCGTTCGGCATGACGGTTGTGGTTGTGGCGGGAGGCATAGACCTTTCGGTAGGTTCGGTAATGGGAGTTTCAGGTGTTTTTACCGCTACCTTGATGATGCAGTATAATGTTCCCATATTTTTTTGCATGATTGCCGGCATTTTTATGGGAGGTCTGCTGGGGTTGTTTAACGGACTGCTGAATGGTTTTTTTAAAATTCCCTCCTTTATTGCAACACTGGCCATGCTCAACATTGCACGAGGGATCGCATTGCTATACACCGACGCAAAACCGATCTATAATCTGCCGGATTCCTTTACTGTTCTGGGAACCGGTTACATGGGTCCGATTCCTATCCCCGTCATACTTATGCTCATCATGTTTGCAACTTTTTATTTTTTAATGGGGTATACGAAAATTGGGCGCTATGCATACAGCATCGGTGGGAATGCGGATGTTGCGCGGTTGTCAGGTATTAATGTACGCCGATATAGTATAAGTTTTTTTGCGATCAGCGGTTTGATGGCAGGTCTGGCGGGAGTTATTCTGACGGCCAGGATGGCATCCGGAGAGCCTACATCGGGTGCGGGTTATGAACTCGACGTCATTGCAGCAGTCGTCCTGGGAGGAACCAGCCTTTCCGGGGGTAAGGGAACCATGTTGGGGACTTTGATCGGCGCATTCATTATGGGCGTACTGGACAACGGTCTGGCAATGTTAAATGTGCCCCCCTTTGTCCAGATGATATGCAGCGGTCTGGTAATCGTCCTGGCGGTGGGGGTAAACATGCGCAAATCCAAGGAAATAGTGAAATAGAGTTGCATATGCGTATGGTGATTCCGATTTTTGCCTGGTAGAGGGGGGGTGATCTTAAATTTACATGGGATAAAGGTAATTATTTTTTGTGAATTCGGTTAAGCGAACGATATTCGCATCATGTTTTTCAATTGCAGTGAATTTCAAAAGATGAAAATGAAGAGGAGATTAAAATGCAGAAAATTATGAGCAGATTGCTTCTTGTTACTTTGGCATTATCCATGGTTTTTGTATTCGGATCCGTCAGCCAAGCAAAAGATTTGGTTTTTGGGGTTATTCAGATGACCCAGGATATCCCTGTTCAGATATATATGAGCAACGGTATGGAAGAAAGGGCCAAAGAGATCGGAGGAATAAAAATCAATGTCGTCAATGGCCAGTTTGATGTTGCCAAACAAATGAATGCCATAGAAAATTTCATCATCCAAAAGGTAGATGCCATTATCCTAAACCCTGCCGATGCAGACAGTATCACAAATGGCGTAAAGGCAGCCAATAAAGCAGGAATTCCAGTCATCACTTTTGATACTAATGCCAATGGAGGAGATGTTACCGCATTTGTGGAATCGAACAATGGCTTTGCCGGTCACCTCGTGGCAGAATATATGGCCTGGCGGTTAAAGGGTAAAGGAAATGTTGCCATATTGGATTTGCCGTCTGTTTCGGCAGTTCGGGATAGAACAGCAGCATGGTACAAGGTTATGGCAAAATACCCCGGAATAAAAGTCGTCCAGACTGAAATTGCGGCAACCGTCCCTGATGGAATAAAACGTTCGGAGAACATTCTCCAGTCTCATCCCGAACTTGATGCGTTTTTCGCCATCAACGACCCGGGTGGATTGGGAGCTGTTCAGGCCATTAAAGCCAGAGGTCTCCAGGATAAAATATTCGTGGCCGCCATCGATGGTGATCCTAAAGCGGTTGAACTGGTCAGCAAGGGCGAAATCTACGGGTTGACAGTCGCGCAGTTTGGTTCTGAAATCGGCCGCGTTGCAACTCAAACCGCCTATGATTATCTTAACGGCAAGAAAGTAGAAAAACACATCATGGTGCCGGTAATGCCCGTGACTAAGGAAAATTACAAAATGTACCCGGGATGGGAAGGAAAGGTGCCTGCCGACCTGACTCCTCCCTGGACCAAAGAGTAATAACTGATATCTTCGTGGCGGGGCCTGCACCGGACTGTTCCGGTGCAGGCCTTTCCCGATTAAATTCGAGGAGGATTTTAACATGTCAGATTCACCGATTAAAGCAGGCGAAATTCGCACTTTCGGCAAGATGCCTGTGCCATTTGTGACACCGGAGATGATTTCCCTGATTAAAACCGGGAAAGTATACAGTCTGCAGCAAATAATCGAGCCGGGCATACCTTTTTGGAGCGGACACCAGCCTTTGGTTATTTCGCCTCTTCTGAGACACGGCGACAGCCGTTCCGAATATCCGGCTTCGGTTGCCAATGATTTTCTCTCCTTACCCATGCACGGGTCTACCCATATTGACGCCCTGTGCCATATCGGCCAGTATGAAGGGGACAAGATCAAACTGTATGGTGGAATTGATGCCGAAAAGTCCCAATCCAATAATGGGCAATTGACACACGGCGCGGAAAATTTCCCTCCCATACTGCTGCGGGGCGTGCTATTGGACATTGCAGCGTGCAAAGGCGTTGATGTTCTTCCCCCAAGCTATGGCGTTACGGGTGAGGATATTTCGGAATGTGAGGAAAAAGAGAATGTAAAAGTTACACCGGGCACGGCCGTTCTGATTCGAACGGGATACCAGAAATACTGGCTCACCGACAATGAAAAATATTCATCTTCAGGACCTGGTCCGAATATGGATGGAGCCCGGTACTTGGTGGAAAAAGGTGCCACAGTCATAGGTTCCGACACAGAGGCCATGGAGAAGATGCCGCCCAAGGGGCTGGAGGTGCACCGGTATTTAATCTATGAGAATGGAGTACCACATATTGAAGAACTGTTTTTGGAGAAATTAGCAGAAGAAAAGGTATTCGAGTTCATGTTCATCTGTCTTCCGCTTCGGATAAAAGGTGCAACAGGATCAATGATTCATCCAATCGCCATACATTAAGTCGAATCAAGGAGAGTAAACAATGAAAGCAGCTGTCTGGTATGGAAATAAAGATATAAGAATAGAAGACCGACCCATCGATAAACCGGCTCCTGACGAAGTTCAAATAAAAGTTATGGCTGTGGGAATCTGCGGTACGGATATACATGAATGGTGGGCAGGCCCTATTTTTATGCCTGTGGAGGAACCCCACCCTCTTACGGGAAAAAAAGCTCCCCTTACGGCCGGTCATGAGTTTTCAGGTGTGATTTCAGCTGTTGGGTCAGCGGTAAAGGATTTCAAGGTTGGTGATCGGGTTACAACCGATTCAGCGACCTGGTGCGATATATGCGAAAATTGTAAAAAAGGCTGGCACAGCCTCTGCAAAAATGCGGCATTCCTTGGGTTGAGCCGTGACGGTGCATTTGCCGAATTTGTTAATGTCCCGGCGGCACCTGTGGTTAAGCTTCCCGACAATGTTTCGTTTGAGTGGGGTGCGATGGTTGAACCTTTTGCGGTTGCTGTTCATGCTCATCGCCGTGCCCGCACCCAGGTGGGTGAGAACATAGCCATAATAGGCGCGGGAACCATAGGGTTAATGGCGATCCATGTTGCGAAAATTGCAGGGGTCGGCAAGGTTTTTGCAGTGGAAATTTCTGAGAAAAGAAAAGCCGCTGCTTCCGCTCTGGGGGCAATTGTGCTGGATCCTTCCAAAGAGGATGTGGTAGCCGCTGTCCTCAGCCAGACAGGGAATCGTGGTGTGGATATTGTCATGGAAGTAGTGGGGAAACAAGAGACAGTTGACCTGGCATTGTCCCTGCCCTGCACCCGGGGGAGGGTTGTTATAGTCGGAATATTTGAAGAGCCGATCAAGATCGACTGGAACAAGATTGTCATGAACGAACTGGAAGTTCTGGGTCATATGAATAATGGAGGGGAGATGCCCCAGGTTCTTGAGCTGATGGCAGATGGAAAGTTAAAGGCAGAACAATTTATTACAGGCCGAATCGGGCTTTCGGAAGTTGTCGAGAAAGGTTACAAAGAACTCATCCGTGACAAATCTCACATCAAAATCCTGGTGGATCCTTCAAAATAAACAAGGAAGAGAGGATTATTGGCCGGATCCGGTCGTAAACAGAACTCAATGCGGCCGCTGATGGGAAATGTCAGGGGAAAATACCCTTTCAGGGGTAAAAAATAAAATGGAGATAACCGGATAAACCGCCTTTCGGGGCGGTTTATCTTTATTTTAACATTTATTTTATCTCTCTCATCCCGTCTACTCGAAAAAGATGCATTGATCCGTGCCCGGAAATGCGACGAAAAAACTGATTACATGGGATGGGGTGTTACCAACAAAATCGTCGGTTCAGTAGGCCTGGGGGGAATTGCCAAGGAGTTTTTTAAGCTTTCAAAACCGTTTTTTTATGCATAAATGTGCCGTTGACCCAGGAGACGTATCATCTCATAAGTGAAAAGGAACTCGGATGGATGAAACCTTCCGCATTTCTCATAAACACTGCGCGGGGTCCGATTGTCGACCAGAAAGCCTTCAGCTGGAGCAATCAAAATAACCGGAGGCGATTAAAATTCCGGAGGATTTTAATCGTCTCTGAAAAACGGCTTACTTTCCAGGCTTTTTCTTGGCCTGCGCTTCCTCCTCGGCCTGAATGGCAGCTAATGCCAGCGCTGCGGCGGCCTGGCGCTCAATATCGCTGTCTGTCTCCGCATCATGCGTCCCTTCGTCCGCACCCGCCGCGGTAGAATTGCGGCTCCTCTCCGGCGGCATGTACACGGTCACATTGCGATGGGCAAACTCGATGCCTTCTTCCTTGAATGCCTCCTGCATGAGCCGATAGACCTCTTTGCGGATGGCAAACCGATCGCCGGGCTTGGTTTTGTATTTGACCCGCATGATCATGGCCGAGTCGTCCATCTCCCCCACGCCCTGAGACTTGATCGGCTCCAGCAGTTTGAGTACCAGATCGGGGTCTTCCGCGATTTTATTGTAGACCTTTTTCTTGATAATCCTGCGTATTTTTTCCACGTCGGCGTCTTAGCGCGACCGGAAGTCAAGCTTCATGATGACGTAGTCACGGCTGAGGTTGGACACCAGTTTGATGTCGCCGAAGGGGATGAAATTGACCATGCCCCGCGAGATGCGCAGCCTCAGGGAGCGCAGGGAGATGTGCTCCACCATCCCCTTGAATCCGCCCACCTCTAAAACCAGTTTTCGATCCAAAAGGGTCTGATAAAGGTAAATACCGGGTGTTTCGTGGCGGATCGTGGATCTTCAAAACAAAGCTTCTAAAATCAGCCATTCGGTGCGCGGACCTTCCTGACTACCGTAAATTAATGACCCAGCCTGACAATATACAGGATTGACCCCATTGAAACGCCGCTTAAACCATGCCATAGAGCAGCTGTTTATTCCCCCGAGTAAGAGTTTCAAGAGTTTCGGTTATACCAATGGATAATATGATTGAGTTTAAAAGATGGGCACAGGTGATCAACACCTCGCTCAACGGTATATATGTATTTGATGTGAAACTCGGACGAAACGTGTTTATCAACACTCGCTACACCGCACTTACCGGTTATAATTTAAACGACCTTATTACAATGGGCCAGGATCAGTTCTTCGAACTGTTTCATCCGGAAGACCGGCAACGGGTGGCCGAACACCTGGAAAAACTTGTTCACGGCAGCGACGATATGCTTGAAATCGAGTATCGCTTTAGGACCAAAGACGGCTGTTGGATTTGGTGCCTTTCGCGTGATTGCGTATTCGCCCGGGACGAAGACGACACAATTTCTCAACTTATTGGCACGTTCCTCGATATTACCGAGCGCAAACGGGCCGAGGAGGCGCTGCGCGAAGCGAAAGATGGGTTAGAGATTAAAGTCAGGGAGCGAACAGCCGAACTGCAGCAGGCAATAAAGCGACTCAAAGATGAAAATCAGGAACGTATCCGAACTGAGCAGTCACTTAGATTGGAGGAAGCGCGGTTAGACGCCCTCTTGTATTTAAGCCGGATTAGCGAAGCTTCCCTCGAAGAAATCAGCAGTTTTATCCTCGAGCAGGCGATTGCGCTGACGCATAGTAAAATCGGTTTCGTGGGATTCCTTAACGAGGATGAATCAGTTTACACTCTTCATGCAGTTTCAAAAGACGTTGTAAAGGAGTGCGATGTAATCGGCGATCCGTTGCAATGGCACGTTGTTGATGCCGGCATCTGGGCGGATGCTATTCGCGAACGCAAGACCCTGTTTATAAATGACTACAGTAAACCCCATCCCAGAAAAAAAGGCCTTCCCCCCGGTCATCCTTATGTTGAGAGATTTATGGTGGTCCCTATCCTTGAGGGAGAAAGAATCGTGGCTGTCGCCGGGGTCGGCAATAAAGCCTCGGAATATGACACGTCCGACGAGCGGCAGTTGGTTTTACTCTTAAGCGGAATGTGGAGTTATGTACAAAAAAATCGCGCGAGAGAAGAACTGCACGAAGCTTACGATGAACTCGAAGAGAAAGTGAAACAGCGCACAGCCGAGCTCGCGGCGTCCGCAGCGACATTGCAGGAGAGTCAGAAAGATCTTAACCGCGCCCAGGAGGTCGGGCAGATCGGCAGTTGGCGGCTGGACATCCGCCGCAATGTCCTGAAATGGTCCGACGAAACGCATCGCATTTTCGGCGTGCCCAAGGGGACGCCGCTGAACTATGAGACGTTCCTGGGGATCGTTCACCCCGACGACCGCCGGTACGTGGACACCCGGTGGAAGGCGAGCCTGCGGGGAGAGCCCTATGCCACAGAACACCGTGTTTTGGTGAATGGGAAGGTTAAGTGGGTGCGGGAGAAGGCCTACCAGGAACTCGATGAAACGGGCACGTTGCTGGGCAGCTTCGGGATCAGCCAGGACATCACCGAGCGCAAGGAGGCCGAAGACAAATTGCGCCAGGCTAAAGCAACAAGCGAGGCGCTCAACCGCATTAACGAGATGTTGCACTCAACGCTCGACTTTGACGAGATCATGCGACGGATCGTGGCTGTAGGCTCGGCTTTTCTGGGCAGTGAATCCGCGGCTATCTCTCTGCGGGTCGGCGGCGGCTGGATTGTCAGCCAGGTGGATGGAATTTCCTCCGATTATATCGGTGCCAGGATGGGGGACGACCAGGAACGACACGCTGTTCTTGCATTAAAGTCCCGCCGGCCCGTGTCGGTGGACGACGCGTTCAGTGACGATCGCGTCAATAAGGAGCATATGCGTCGTCATAATATCCGTTCTGTGTTGGTTGCTCCATTAATCCTTCGCAATGAAGAGCTTGGAGCTATATTTTTCAACTACCATACCGCCCGACACGAGTTCACGGAAGAGGATCTGAATTTCACCAAGCAAATGGCGTCCATTGCAGGTATCGCTCTTGCAAACGCCCGGCTATTTGACGCGCGTAAGACTGCTGAAGATGAAGTCCGAAGGGCCAACCGTGAACTTGAAGAGCGGGTGAGAGACCGAACAGCTGAAATTGAGGCGCAGTATAAAGAGCTCAAAGAGCTGAATAGCATGATCAAGAGGCTGTCTCATAAAACCATCAAGGCCATGGAAAGCGATCGAAAGGCTCTTTCGAAAGAAATCCATGACAGCATCGGGGGTACCCTGGCCGCCATCAAAATGCAGCTGGAGGCCCGGATGAGCCGCATGAAGCCTTCGGCGCAGGATTTGCCTTCAGATTTAATTCCCTTTGAAAAAATAGTGGTACATTTAAGTGAGGCCATTAAGGAGACCAAGCGAATCTCATGGCAGCTGCGCTCGCTGACCCTGGATGATTTCGGGTTAAAATCAGCGCTCATTGAACATATCGGACGCTTTAAAAAATTTTACCCCGCTATAGAAGTCGTTTCTCAAATTGAAACTCCAGACCAAGACATTCCTGACGAAATTCAGACAGTGCTTTACCGCATCGTTCAAGAGGCCCTGAACAATGTCGGCCGGCACAGCGATGCAACGCTGGTGGTCGTCAAGCTGACCAACCCCCAAAACCAAATTTGGCTGAAGGTTGAAGATAACGGCTGCGGTTTCGACTTGCAGAAGACGCTGGCGGGGACGCAATCACTCACATGCTTCGGGGTTCACAGCATGCGCGAACGCGCCGAAATATGTAAGGGAAAATTTCAGATTTATTCTGAACCAGGATACGGAACCACTATTGATGTTTACATCCCTGTTTGAAGCTTCAGCACACATTTAATTAGGATTGCCCGGCAGCTTTTTTCTATGGAGGGGTAAACCCGTTGAATAATAACCAACCCTAAAACAGGAGGTAGGTGATGAACAAAGTTGCTATCAGGTTTATCGTTTTATTTGCCCTCGTCATTATCATTTTGCCCGGAAGTGTTTTTTCAGCCGAATACCCGAGCAAGCCCCTGACTTACATCATTTGTTTTAATCCCGGTGGAGAGTCGGATATCACCGCCCGAATTCAGGAGCCGGTTCTGAAAAAGTATTTCGGTCAGGAGGTTGTCGTTACTTACAAGATCGGCGGCGGCGGGTCTGTCGGCTGGTCCGAGTTGGTTCGGAGCAAGCCGGATGGCTACACCATTGCCGGCGACAACCTTCCGCACATAGTCCTCCAGCCGCTTGAACGGGGCAACGCAGGATACAACACTTTGGACCTTAAGCAGATCTACATGTTCGAAAGCACCCCGAACTTACTGGTCGTTCGGCAGGACAGCCCCTATAAAACGCTCAAGGACTTCGTCGATTATGCCAAAAAGAATCCTCCCGGGATCGTCACCGTCGGGGGCAGCGGCAGTTCGACCGCCAACGACCTGGGGACCACGATGCTCAACAAAGCCGCCGGTATCAAGTTGACCTATATTCCGTTCGGCGGCAGCGGCTCGGCCGTACCCGCTCTTCTGGGCGGTCATGTAACCGCGCTGATGACTTATTCCACAATGGGAGTTCAGTACAAAGATAAATTCCGAGGGCTGGCCATCGCTGCGGAAGAGCGGATGGCAGTCCTGCCGGATGTGCCGACCTTCAAGGAACAGGGATATGATATCGTGGAAGGCGCTTATAGAGGCGTTGTCGCGCCTCCGGGGACTCCGGATGACATTATCAGAAAACTGGCTGATGTCTTTGAAAAGGTCATGAAAGACCCGGGAGTTCAAAAAAAAATGGACGAAAACGGTTTCAAAACCGAGTATATGGGGCCTGAAGCGTCCCTGAAGCTGGTGAAAAAGAAGATGGTGGAATACAAAGCCATCATGGAGGAGCTGGGCCGCATCAAGAAGTAAAAGCCTGAATCCTGCAAAACCCAGGAAGAAGCCGCTTTCAACGCACATGCGGGCGGATATGCCGGTGCCAACATCCCGGGATATCCGCGCGCAGAAAATGAGGTCCTTTCATGTTTGGACATATTCTTCTCGGTTTTAATCATCTTCTCACCTTTCAGAATTTGCTGCTGGTGTTGGCCGGAACGGTCGCGGGCATGATCGTCGGGGCGCTCCCGGGTCTGACGGCCACCATGGCCGTCGCCCTGCTGGTGCCGTTTACCTACACGATGAGTCCCATCGCCGGTCTGGTGACACTGGGTGCAATCTACATGGGATGCATCTACGGCGGCGCTTTCAGTGCCATTCTCATCAATACGCCGGGAACGCCCAGTTCGATCGGCACAACCTTCGACGGATATCCCATGGCAAAACAGGGCCGGGGCGAGGAAGCCATCGTGGGGGCGACGATCGGTTCCGCCATCGGCGGACTTTTCGGAGTCGTCTGCCTGATTTTTCTCAGCCCGCCGCTGGCCGATATCGCACTCAAGTTCGGCCCGGCTGAATATTTCTGGGTCGGGGTCTTTGGCATTACGATTATTTCCAGTCTTTCCGAAGGCGCCTTTCTGAAGGGGATCACGGGGGCGGCTTTCGGCGTTCTGATTTCAACCATCGGCATCGCGCCCATCGGCGGCGATGTTCGCTTTACCTTCGGCCTTCCCGCCATGCAGGGCGGCGTTGAACTGATCGTCATGCTGATCGGCCTGTTCTGCATTCCCGAGCTGCTCAATCTGGTTCTGCAGGGGGAGGCCCGCAAAGAGCAAATCGAATACAAACGCTCCAAGGGGGTATTATGGAAGACGATCCGCCGGGTTTTTTCCAGGCCGGGGAATCTGTTGCGCTCTTCCATCATCGGGACGGTTGTCGGCATCCTGCCGGGGGCCGGGGGTAATATCGCCAATCTGGTTTCATATAATGAAGCCAAGCGGGCATCCAAAACTCCGGAGAAATTCGGCACCGGGATCATCGACGGAGTTGTAGCCACCGAAACCGCCAACAACGCCGTCGTCGGCGGCGGCATGATACCGCTGGTAACGCTGGGGATACCCGGGGCGCCGCCCGATGCCATCATCTACGGTGTTCTCATGCTTCAGGGGCTGCGGCCCGGCCCGGAATTGTTCGCCGAGCGGGCCGATATCACTTACACCTTCATGCTGGCGGTGGGGTTGGCAGCCATTGTCATGGTCCCGGTAGGAATTTATGGCGGCCGCCTCATGTCCCGTTTTGTGTCGACCCTCTCCACCCGCTACCTGGTTCCGGGGATCGCCATTCTCACGATTGTAGGCTCCTATGCTATTCGCAACAACTTTTTGGACGTTATCCTCATGCTCGTCTTCGGCGTGGTCGGATTCGGCTTGCGGCGCCTGGGTTTTACGGGGCCGCCGATCGTATTGGGGCTTATTCTGGGACCATTGATGGAAACAGGACTGGTCCAAACCTATCTGACGGGGCAAAGATTTGCATCGCCCTGGTTTGCCCTGTTTGTCAATCCCATTTCATGGATCCTCATCGCGATGTCCATTTTTTCGTTCCTCTGGCCGTATTTCAGTTCGATCTTTAAGTGGCTGAAAGGGGATCGGTCATCTGGAGAGCGGACAGGGTAAATATCAGGAAGGGGGTTTTTATGAGCGCTTCATTTCGCGATCGATTGGGATCGATCATTATGCTGGTTTTTATTGCTGTTCTGTGGGTACAACGGGACTATACGACCCCCTTCGGCGGTATTTTCCCCGACCGGATCATGATCATCATGACGGGTTTTGTCGTTATCACCCTGATCCTGTCATTTACCCGCTTCCGGGTAATGGCGGATACAGACAAGAAAGCGGAAAATGAGGGCGGGGAGCGGTGGTCCGATATGGGGGTGGTCATCGCCATCCTGTTGTTGTGGGTGCTGCTGCTGCGCTATGCAGGCTTTGCCCTGTCGGGAGTAGTGGGCTTCGCGTCCATTGCCTGGTACATCAGCGGGCAGCGGAAAGATTGGCAGACGATTGCCAAAGCGCTGGCCCTGGGACTGGCCATCACGTACCTGATCATCCTTATTTTCGGCCACCTGTTGCAAGTCCCGCTGCCCCCAGGCGATATTTTCGGCTGATGGAGATGGAGACTATCGTTCGCTTCCTAAAAACCTCATCAAAGGAAAAAAATATCATGCGTATCACCGAAGTAAAGGCTGAATTATTGCGGATGCCGCTGCCGCGCCCGATGCAGTCGGGTTCTTCCAGCGGTAAAAAAGGCGGGCCGGTAGGTCATATCAACATGCCGCTTGTATTCATCACCACGGAAGCCGGGATTCGGGGCGTCGGGTATTCCTGGAGCCTGCTGGGCGGCGCAACGGCCACCCGCTGCGTCCTGCAGGACGATTTTGCGCCCCTGCTGATCGAGGAGAATGCGCTTGACCACGAGCGGCTTTGGGAGAAGCTGTACCGGCGACTGCAGTCGGTCGGCCGTCGCGGACTGGTTACACAGGCCATGGCGGCCGTCGATCTGGCCCTATGGGATATTAAGGGCAAAATCGCCGGCCTGCCGGTATACAAGCTGCTGGGCGGCAGTCGGGAAAGCGCGCCGGTCTATGGCTCCGACGGCGGCTGGCTGTATATGAGCGTGCCTGAGATGCTGGCGGCTTTCGAGGGTTATCTTGCGCAGGGAATGATGGGCGTTAAAATGAAGATCGGCCATGACAGACCCGAAGGAAGACATTCGACGGGTAAGCGAAGTTCGTAAGGGACTTGGCGATGATGTCTGGATCGCCGTTGACGCCAACCAGAAATGGGATCTCCCGACGGCCATGCGGGTAGGGCGCGAGCTCGAACAGCTCGGCGTTGCCTGGTTTGAAGAACCATTGTTGTGTGAGGATATTGCCGGCCATGCCAAACTCGCAGCGGCCCTGGATATTCCCATTGCCATGGGAGAAACCCTGGGGTCGCGTTTCGAGTTCGATGCATATTTGCGTGCAAATGCGGTCGATATACTGCAGCCGGATATTATCCGGGTCGGCGGCATCACCGAAATGGTCAAAGTGGTGACGCTGGCCGATGTGGCCCAGTTGCCGGTGGCGCCGCACCACATGATGGAATGCACCATTCAGGTGGCCTGCGGTGTCATGAAATCGGGTCCCATCGAGTACATGCCGTGGGTGGCAGGCGCATTTGCGGAGCCGATGCAAATTGAAAACGGCCGGATGCTGCCGCCGCAGAAACCGGGCTTGGGGCTGGAGATTCCCGAGGAGATCATTCAGCGCTATCGGGTGGGATAGTTTTTAAAAGACCCACGGTGCTTGCGCATGTAACTGAGGAATTTTCTGCGAAGATCAGTGGACATCGTTATACCTCCTTGGCAATAAAGTTGATAAAAAAAAGGTTTTACCTTTGAACAAAATTCAATCTGAAATAGGGCAGGGCAAGCGAAAAATCATATTTTTTTTGGCTTTTGAATAAAGCATAATCGGGTGTTTATACCTCTGGTTTGGATAGAATTCGTAATAATTACAGTGCGCTCTGAGGACCAATCTACAACTGGGGTAAATGGGGGAACCCTTGAGGATGCCACCTAACAAATATGGCCGCCAGTGAATCTGGCGGCCTTTTTTATTGCCATCGTGAAAGACCTTTGTCCAGGCCATCCCGCTTTGCCGTGCGGGACAATCACGCCGTGGCGTGATTTAAATCCCTCCTGGGAAGCACTTCCTAAGAAATCATTACCTTGGTCTGTATCTTGTCAGTGCCAAGTATAATTAACCTGTCCCCTTTTCCTTGTCCCCTTTTCCTTCCCTTTACTTGAGATTCAACAGTTCTTGAAAAAAAGGAAATATATCAGTATAGGGAAGGCTGTTCCCTTCATCCGTCTATTCACTTTTGATGCTTCGGATGGAAATGGCGGGTCGGGGGAATTCGAAAGGCACCGGTTTGCGAGCATTTTTGCGGACGGTGGAAATCAGGGTAGGCTATGTAATTTGTTTCACACTGTAGGAAATTTGTTTCACATTTTTGGGGGAAATCAAGATGGCACTGCGGGTAACAATCGGGTGACATGGTTTTCACAGACAAAAGTTAGATTAATTATCTACCAATATTTCAGGAGCTAAAAGCGGCTGCTGAATTTGCCCGGCAATCGCAGCTGAAATTGGGGTTTTCTGGCACAGGTTTTGCTGGGTGTGACGGCGGTGTCCATCGAGGCCTTGCCGTTGAATTTTGAATGTGGAAAGGACACCATTCTTCCGGAGTACCGATCACTAATTTTTAAACATATTGAAGCGGTGGAAAATTTTTTCGCATTAGAACTAAACCCCTGCACCGTCGCATTCAGGTTCGGGGGTCAAGATATAAGGCAAAAGCAAGCGCCGGGTTTCAGGTTCCCCGGTTAAATCCGCTGGGTTGATTTCTGCGAAACCCCGGTAAAACAGGCTTCGCATTTCACTGGGCCGGTATTTAACGGGGCAGGCAGGGTTCAAAGGCTCGGGAGTCTCGCTGAAGGCGGACCGGATGCCACAGGCTCCCGGTGGCTGGGCGGATATCTGAACCCTGAATCCTGACGCTCGATGCCTGACATACAAACCATCTGAGACTTAAATCTAAGATCTTAAGGATTGATATAGATGGAAAATAGGGAAATGCGATCCACCGAACCTGCCCGAACCTCTTCGCGGGACTTTCTCCGCGTCCTTTTTAAACGCAAAACCCAGATAGTGTTGTTCTTTGCGGTTACCTTCGTGACCGTAGCGGTGGGCACATTTGTTGCCAAACCCACCTACCAGGCCGTCGCCCAGATCCTGGTCAAAGTCGGCCGCGAGAACATCTACGTGCCCGAAACCGGCAGCTCCAACCCGGTGGTCAGCATCAACCGCGAGGAGCAAATCAATTCCGAGATTGAAATCTTAAAAAGTCCGTCGCTGGCCAAGGATGTGGTGGAGGCAGTGGGGCCGGCCGTGATTTACCCGCAGCTCGGCGACCACAAGCCGGGAGTTCTGGCATCCATTCTTCCGGCCGGCAAAGAAAAAAATGACGAAGCCCTTCCGGTTGAAAACGCGCTGCTGGCGCTGCAAAAGCAGCTGGATGTTCAGGGCATCAAAAAATCAAACGTCATCGAGGTCAGCTTCAAGCACCACGACCCGCAGATGGCCGCTTTTGTGGTCAACACGTTGGCCCGGCGCTATCTCGACCGCCACGTGGAGGTTTACAAGACCCCGCACTCCTACGAATTTTTCCAGCAGCAAACCGACTTGCTGAAAAAAAAGCTCACCGCGGCCGAAGACCGGCTCAAGGCCTTGAAGGCGCAGCATAGCATCACTGTGCTGGCCGATCAGCAAAGAATTTTGTTCCAGCGCACTCAGGACGCTCGTATGGCCTTGAACGAGTCCCAAAGCCGCAGCGTGGAGGTCAAAAACCGCATCCAGCTGCTCAGCCAGCAGCTGGGGGGGCTGCCCAAAACCATCGCCCAGGGCGAGGAAATCGACAATAATCCCTATATCATCAACACCCTGGAGGCCCGCCTGGTGGAGCTGCAGCTGCGCGAAAAGGAGCTGCTGGCCAAATACACCGAGGAAAGCCGTCTGGTCAAAAATGTCCGCGACGAGATCCGGGTGGTCACGGACAAACTGGCCTCCCAGGAGAATAAACGCTACGGCAAAACACGCTCCGGGGTGAACCCCACTTACCAGAATCTGCAGGAGGAGCTGCTGCGCAACCAGGCCGATTACAAGGCCCTGACGGCCAAAATCGAATCGCAGCAGCACCAGTTGGCGGCCTACCAGAAAGAGCTGGCCGATCTCAACAAAATCGAGGTGATGAACGATCAGCTGCAGCAGGAAGTGGATGTCGATCGCCAGAACTACCGGATGTATCTGACCAAGTTCGAGGAGTCGCGCATCTCCGATGCCATGGACTCGGAAAAAATCACCAGCGTCAGTCTGGTCGAACCGGCCCAGGTGCCCATAAAGCCGGTCAGCCCTAAAAAGGCGCTCAACCTGGTGCTGGGTTTTTTCCTGGGAGCCATGGGCGGCCTGGGTCTGGCGTTTTTCATGGAGTATCTGGATGACAGCCTGGACAGTGTGGAGGACGTGGAGGCGGCGCTGGATGTGCCGGTGCTGATCTCAATCCCGTGCGAGAAATAATGTCTCACACAGAGCTCACAGCGCGGATTAATAATCGACCGGCGGGCGCCATGGAAAAAATATCTCACACAGAGCTCACGGAGGGCACAGAGAATTAAGATCAGGCGGCTGGCGCCGGTAAAGAATGTCTCACACAGAGCTCACGGAGGACACAGAGAAATAATTAATCTGCCGGCTGTCGCCGGGAAAAAAACCTCTGAGGACTCTGCGGGCTCGAGTGAACGAAGTGAACGGGCGTGAGGCAATATCTCACACAGAGCTCACGGAGGACACAGAGAATTAAGATTCAGGCGGCTGGCGCCGGTAAAGAATGTCTCACACAGAGCTCACGGAGGACACAGAGGAAATAATACTGCCGGCTGTCGCGGGGAAAAACAACCTCCCTCTGAGGACTCTGCGGGCTCGAGTGAACGAAGTGAACGGGCGTGAGGCAATATGTCACACAGAGCTCACGGAGGACGCAGAGAATTTTCAGACAGGATTTACAGGATGAGTTGGATTTTTTTCGCCTCCGGCGAAGGTGAAACAGCCTGCAGGGAATCAGGTAGGAGATGATGGTTATAGTAGTAATTTTAGCCTTTTGAATCAACTGTTTTCCGCTGAAAGCGGATTTACCTGGATCACTTTCTTCCGGAAAGTGAGCCAAAAAATTAAATCCCAATGATCCGGTAGATCCTGTCTACAAAAAAAATAAAATCAGAGGCAAGCTGCGAAAGGCAAAAAAAGAGAGGTTGCAATGTACTGCAGACATTATGGGTTCGCGGAAAAGCCGTTTGACATCACCCCCAAGCCGAAGTTTCTATATATGACCCCCGGCCACCGCGAAGCGCTGGCAACCCTGCTTTACGGGATACGGGAGCGGCGCGGGATTATCGCCATGGTCGGCGACGTGGGCACCGGCAAGACCACCCTGCTGCGGGCGGCCATGCAGCGCCTGGGCCGGAAGACCAGGAAAGCATTTCTTTTCAACAGCGAATTGCCCTTTAAGGATGTGGTGCTTGTCATTTTAGACGAACTCAAACTGCTGCGGCCGGACGAAACCCTGAGCAAACTTCAGGCGGTCAAACGGTTGACCAGATTTGCCGTTCATTTATTTGCCAGGGGCGGCAATCTGGTGATCATCATCGACGAAGCCCAAAACTTTTCCCGCGAAACCCTGGAAGGCCTGCGGATGATCTCCAATCTCGAAACCGACAATCTCAAGCTGATCCAGATTGTCATTGCCGGCCAGGTCGAGCTGGATAACAAGCTGGATAACTACGGCATGCGGCCCTTTGTGCAGCGCATCAATCTCAAAAGATATGTCAAGCGGCTCGACGAGAAGCAAACTTACGGCTATCTGGCGCACCGCCTGAAGGTGGCCCACTACAGCGGACCGCCGCTGTTCGATAAAAAAGCCCGGCAGCTGATCTGGGCATACTCCGAGGGGGTGCCGCGCAAGATTAACAACATCTGCGACAATGCCCTGCTGAGCGCGTTCGGACAGGGTGCGCAGACGATTTCAGGGCGGGTGATCGAAGCAGTGGTGCAGGACCTGGACTACAGGCAGGCAGAAAAGCTGCGGCGGAAAATAATTCCGCTGCGAATAGCCGCGATGTTTTGAGGAGAACCGGCTGTCGCCGGGGGAAAAATATCTCACACAGAGCTCACGGAGGGCACAGAGAACCGGCCTGTGGCGCCGGGAAAAATATCTCACACAGAGCTCGGAGGCACAGAGAATAATTGACCGGCTGTCGCCGGGAAAAAAAAGACTCTGAGAACTCTGGCTCAGAGCGAGCGGGGTGAGAAAATAACTCACACAGAGCTAACGGAGGGCACGAGAGAAAGTATATTCAGCCGGCTGTCGCCGGGGGAAAAATGTCTCACACAGAGCTTATAGTGATAATTTTCAGACAGGATTTACAGGACTAGTTGGATTTTTTCGCCTCCGGCGAGGGTGACAGGCACATGGGTCTTATGCAAATTAATGATCACTGCGGCAGTATGACCCAAAGCGAGGGATGGTCTTCCGCTGAAAGCGGATTTACTTGGATCACTTTCTTCCGGAAAGTGGTCCAGAAAAAAATAATCCTAAAAATCCGGTAGATCCTGTCTAAAATATTAAATAATCAGGTGTTAGCATGGGAAATACATATGAAGCAATGCAGCGGGCCGAGCGAGATTTCTTGCTGCTCAAAAAGCCGACGGCAGTTGAGGCCGACGAGAAATACGGCCTCAGCCCGGCTGCGAAAGCCGCCGCTGCGGCGCCTACCAACGGCTGGCTGGAGCTCCACAACCGGCTGCTCAGCCATTATCCGCAAAAGCCCCTGCGTACGCTGATGGTCACCGGCATCAACCACGGGGTCGGGGTAACCAGCACGGTCATAAAATTTGCCCGCGCCTTAACCCGGGGCACCGGCCGCAATGCGCTCCTCATCGATGCCAATTTGAGAACGCCCGATCTGCACCTGCAGTTTGACATCAACCCGGACCAGGGCATGGCCGAGCTGATGAAAAACAACGGCCTGGTGAAATTCAAATTTAAAAAAGTCCTGGATGAAAAGCTGTATGCGTTTACCTGCGGCAAGCGCGGCAGCGTCGGTCAATTCGAAGCCCGGCGTTTTGAAGCCCTGATGGAGGCGGCCCGCGAACATTTTGACTACACGATCCTGGATTCGGCGCCGATCACGGGCTGCTCCGAATCCCAGGCCATCTGCTCCCGGGTGGACGGCGTGCTGCTGGTGATCGAAGCGGGCAAGACCAGAAGACAGGTGGCGATGCGGGCCAAAAAGGAGCTGGAAGATGCCGGCGGCCGCCTGCTCGGCGTGGTGCTCAACCGGAGAAAGTACTACATACCGGAATGGATATACAAGCGGCTATAAACGGCCGCTTGGCGTTAGGTTTGAGGCGAACGCTACGCGGCTTAAGGATAGAGGTTTGAGGTTGGAGGCGGAAAAAAGCGATAGGTTTGAGGTTGGAGGTTGGAGGCGGTGATGATAGCAATAGGTTTGAGGTTGGAGGTTGGAGGCAATAAAAGATAGGCGGACGGCACAAGTCAATAAATACATCTGAGATTGTCGATTTTGCCTCGAACCTAAAAGCGATAGGCTCCTCAGACCTCAAACTGGAAATATGGTTGGAGGCGGAACAAAAGCGATAGGTCCGAGGTTGGAGGTTAGAGGCGGAATAAAAATCTGCGATCGATTAGGCTGAGGTTGGAGGTTTGAGGCACGGAAAAAGATCTATGTTTGAGGAGCGAAGTAAGAAATGAGTAATTATTTGTTTCCTTTTGAAAAACTTGATGTTTGGAAATTATCTGTTGATTTAGCTGAGTATGTGCTCGATCTGCTCGAAAAATTTCCTCCGAACCGGCATCTCCGACTGGTTGGTCAAATGGAAGCTGCGGTCAAATCCCCCGCGCAGAACATTGCTGAAGGTAAGGGCAGACAGTACAAAAAAGAGTTTCTCCGAATATTTACATATAGCCCCAGGGATCATTGTATGAAGTCGAGACCTTGAACGTGGTTTTCGTAGAAAAAAGTTCTTCTCAGACAATGAAGCTCAAGAGGTAAGAAACCGCTGTGAGCAAATTGATCGAAAGCTAAATGGATTAATCAATTCCCTGCGTGGAACAAAAGGACGCAAATTCAATGAAAACACGCCTGCGTCGGTTTGAGGTTGGCGCCTTCGGCGGTTTGAGGTTGGCGCCTTCGGCGGTCTGAGGTTTGAGGCTTGAGGTTGGAGGCCAAAAAAAATGCGTTAGGTTAGAGGTAAGCGCCTTCGGCGGTATGAGGTTTGAGGTTGGCGCCTTCGGCGGTATGAGGTTTGAGGCTTGAGGTTGGAGGCCAAAAAAAATGCGTTAGGTTAGAGGTAAGCGCCTTCGGCGGTTGGAGGTTTGAGGTTGGCGCCTTCGGCGGTCGGAGGTTTGAGGCTTGAGGTTGGAGGAAGGGCCTTCGGCCGTATGAGGCCCGAGGTTGGAGGTTGGAGGCGGTAATAAAAGGCGTTAGGTTTGAGGTGGACCGGCTACGCGGCTTAAGGATAGAGGTTTGAGGGCAGAGGCAAAAAAAACGAAGCAATCGTTTAGAGGCACGCGCTATGCTAAGGCTTAAGGCTGTTTTTTTTGCCTCCAACCTAAAGCGCAGCGCTCCTCCAACCTAATGCAATCGAAGATTACTTTTATGCCTCCAACCTACAACGCCGTAAGGCAATTGCGTAGCGATCCTCTATCGGCCGAAGGCCATGCCTCCAACCTCCACCCT
>CAVYNY010000028.1:0-163807 GCA_963769935.1 uncultured delta proteobacterium
CTGCGAAATTTTTTAGCAGTGCCTGAATGAAATACAATTTGGCTCTTCATTCGGCTTTAATCTTAAGTTACTGTATTTTCAGGTTGTAGCTAATTTTTTTAGATTTTACCTTTTACCTGGCACGTGCTTTGCTAAAATAAATTATTATTAGGAAAAGGAGAAAAAAGCCATGTTGATCATATCCCGGCTGAGTAACCTATTTTTGAAAGAATCACCGGATGTTGACAAAGATCCGATACTTCCCGTTGCCGCCCAAATCAAAGCCTGGCGAAAATCCATCCGGCAGATGAGCTGGCCTATCGGTGAGGATGAATTGGATAACTTGGCAGCATGGCCGCCGCCGGCATTGACGGATGAGGAGCGGAATCAGGGATTAGTGGGAACGGCAATATTTTACGGGTTCGGCGTGAACGGTTCGGATCGCTCCGATGCAGTGCTCTCCGGCAAACTGGCCTGGGAATACGCCTGCCGAAGCAGAAAAGGAAAAACCTGGCAGTGTGAGTACATTGATTTCAACAAATCGGATGATATCCGTCTGCGCCCCGATGCGCCCCCCCGGCCGAAAGGATTTTACTTTGCAAAAATTCAGCTTGGCGCACGGTTTCAGAGGATGACCGTAAACCAGCTGCGCAGGACCTTGGGCGATGGCACGGGACTCGGGCCGGAAGGTTTTCAGCTGCTGGGGATCACCCACCCCCATCTTGCCGACTGGATGAATGAAAGAAAGACGCCCTTTATGGCCCTGGCCGACTATGACGTGGCGCCGCACGGTTTCAACGACTTCTTCGATGCGCCGCAACTGTTTTGCAGCAACCGGGTCCTGGGCCTGGGCATCGGCAACGTGGACCGCAATTATCCGCTTTTTGCAATTCCAACTTTGCGGCTGGATAGCGGTGGTATCGTCCGCAAGAAAGATTTTTAAAATTTTTTAGTTTGACATCCATTTTTTGTTTTTATACACTACCAAATCAGTATGAATCTGAAGATACCCATATCCAACGTCTTCTTGCGGAAAGCATTTTGCATCACTTTCGTGCTGCTTTTCAGCCTCAATTTCTTTGCCGGTGCTGCTCTGGCCAAAAGTTGTGATGGTGGTTTTGGCTGTTTGAGCTGCGAGGAAGCAGTCCATCATCGTCATCTGCCGGCAATGGATAAGGGCACGGCGCCGCCCGGCTGCCAGCCGTTGGAACAAGAAGACGCGTGCAGCTTTGAAATCGGGCCGGATACGGATAATTTTCATGGCATTATTCCGACTGTCAGAACCGACCAAAATGAGATCGGCGGCAGTTTGGGTGCGATAGCTGCTGATGAAAGCCCCGCCTCAAGCGCCGGAAAGTTTTTACCGCAAACCCTTTATTCCGATACCCAACCTACCACACCGATTTATTTAATCATCCAATCTCTGCTCTGCTGAAGCATTTCTAATAATCCTGTAATGATTTTCTCCCTTTTTTAAAGAGAACCGGATACTTGTTATCCACTATAATTGTTCGCCTGGATAGTTTGTACCCAGCTATCTGACCTAAAGCGGGATAAATCAGTTGCACAGGATCGTCGACAACATCGTTTGACAAAAAATAAATCTTTATATTTCAGATTATTAGGATGTAATTCCAAGTCGCGGCGGCAAATGGCACGGAGATTGCTCTAATCGATGACACGAATCCGGCATCTGCAAATTTACAATAGCGTACATCAAGCAATCGTTAAGATAAATCTACTCGTTTCTAAAATGCATAGTGAAATCATTACCCAATAAGGAGGCATGATCATGACCAAACTAAGCAAATCATTGGCAATGGTAATTGCAGTTTTAACCCTGGCGGCGGCAGCTAATTTTGTTGCCCTGGACATCGCGCAGGCATGCGGCTGGGGGCAGGGGCAGGCCGGCGGCGGGGACTACGTGCCCCAGAGGCGTGATCAAGGCGGATTCCTGGCGAGCAAAGGAGACGTTTCTGAATCCCAGGCCCGGGATATCGTCACCAATTATGTTAAAAAGCTAAATCCCAACCTTGAAATCGGTGAAGTTAAGGATAACGGCGGCTTCTATGAAGTCCAAATTGTTGACCAGGGCCAACAAGTTGTCCAGCTGCTGGGCGTGGATAAGCGCTCCGGCCGGCTGATTCTGTTGAATTGATGCGTCCGAGGAGTTACCCATGCAAAAACCGAAATTAAAACCGGATCTCTTCTTTCTTGTTTTGATCATCTCTATTTTAGTGGGTTTGCCGCTTGGCATCTCTTTCTACGATCGACATACATTCGCGGCTGAAGTGCCGCCGCATGCCCGGCAGTTCATTCTGACCGGGAATGCGGAAAGGGGCTGGTTGATCGGTGAGGTGCCGGCTTACAGCGCCATTTCCTTCTGGAAGCGGAAAGGACAGCCGATGGATAAACCCGTTATCACGGTATCCAAGGGCGATCTGGTCGTCTTAAAACTTACCAGCAGCGATGTCGTGCACGGCTTCAGCCTGAAAGATTTCGGAATCTATTTAACGGAGGGCATCCTGCCGGGTAAGACAGTCTATGTAAAATTTACAGCGGACAAGGTCGGCACGTTTACCTTCTCGTGCAATGCAATTTGCGGTGACTCCCACCAGAACATGCAGGGCCTGTTGGTGGTCAAGGCCTGAAATTATTGTTGAGAAAGGTTATGAATAAGATTGCAGAAAAGCGTTTAATACTAGGGATTATGGTCTGTGTGGTCTTTCTGGCCGCCGGCTATTTTGTGGCAACCGGCACCGCCGGGAGTGCGGCGGAAAACCGAAATGGAACGATGATTCAGGGGCGCGTGGCGTCCACCTATGGGCCGGTGGAGAATGCACGAGTAAGGATCGCCGGCGCAGAGACGTATACCCTGACCGACCGGGAAGGACGCTATACGATCATCTCCGCCTACCCGCCGGGCACCCAGCTGTTGGTGACGGCGGGCAAGGAGGGCTGGTTCAACAACGGCCAGGTCGCCGGCCGTTCCAACCGCATGCCGGATATTTTACTGAATCCGGTCTATCTGGATGACCGGCCCGATTACCGGTTTATTTCTCCGATAACATGTTCCCGCTGCCATGTGAAGCTGACCCGTTACTATGATCAATCCAAAATGGCCCACACCACCTCCAATCCGAAAGTGCTGGACATGTATTACGGAACCGATGCGCTGCTGCGCGGGGGCATCGGTCCCGGATATCGGCTGGATAATCCGCAAAGCGACGGCAACTGCACCGCCTGCCATGCCCCGTCGATAGCCGGTAGCGTTCCCTTGTCGCAAGATTTGAACAACGTGCTGCGCTCACCGCTGACCGAATGGGACGGCATCAGCTGTGACTACTGCCACAAGGTTCGAAAAGTTGTTAAAGATAAATCAAAACCCAGCGGGCATGCGGCAGTTCTCGAAAGGCAATCATCGGCCCGGGGAAACTCAATCCTCGAGTTCGGCCCCTACGATGACGTGGTGGTACCGCCGATGGCCGCATCCTATAATCCACTGTTTGACAAAGGCGAGTTTTGTTCGATCTGCCACAGTCATTCTAAAAAATTGGATAACAACAAAACCTGGGACCCCGGCAGCGTGTATTCCGATGCAGAATGGACCGGTTTTGGATTGGACGGCAACGCATATCTTCCCATTCAGACGACCTATCAGGAATGGGAGCAGTGGCAGAATCAACTCCCGGCCGATGATGCCGACAAAGGCAAGAAATGCCAGGACTGCCACATGAGCTGGCGCAAAGAAATGCTGCCCTACGATAACTATGTTGTCGACGGCCAGGCGCGCCAGATGTGGGGTACCTATCGATCACCGACGAACATTCACCCCCATCAATTTGACGGCGGCACCGAAACCCAGCTAAAAACGGCCTTGTCCCTGGAGCTGGAAGGGAAAACCGCGGATAAGACTCTCACCATCAATGTCTACATTACCAATACCAACGGCGGGCACTGGGTGCCCACCGGCGAGACCATGCGCAGCGTGATGCTGCTGCTCAAGGTCACCGATTCCAACGGCAAGCCGCTGGAATTGAAAAAAGGCGGCCGGCTGCCCGACTGGGCCGGGATCGGCGAGGTTGAAAAAGGAAACTATGCCGGTCTGCCGGGCGCCGCTTTTGCCAGGGTGCTCGGCGATGATAAAGGGAATCTTCAGGTTCCCTTCTGGCAGGCCACGCAGGTTGTTTCCGATACCCGCATCCGGCCCAAGACGACGGTAACTCTCAAATTCGAGTATACCCTGCAAAATCCTGAAGATGAGCCGACGGCTGAAGCCCGTCTTATCTATCGGCCGGTGATCAGGCCCTGGGCGAAGATGAAAAACTGGCTTGCCGAAGATATATTAATTACCAGCCGTGTCTGGTAGTATACGGAGGAAATTGAATTGCGAACGTCAGCGACCGTTATTTTTTCACTTGTAGTATTTGTCCTGCTTGGTTTCATCACCTTGCCGCTAAATGCTTTTGCCGGCAAGATTAAAGGTACCGTTGAAGTGCAGGGTTTGCGCACCCCGGAAAATGTTGTGGTGTATCTAACCAAAATGCCCCCGAAAGATGTCGATCTTTCCAAAGCCAGATTTGCCATGGATCAGCGCAATTTGGAATTTGTGCCGCACGTGCTGGTGGTTCCGGTAGGGGCATCGATCGTATTTCCCAACGACGACCAGGTGGCACATAATGTCTTCTCCATGTCCCGCGCCAAATCTTTTAACCTGGGAAGTTATAATCCGGGCGAGAGCCGAACGGTGGTCTTCGATAAGACGGGTATCGTCGAACTGCGGTGTGATGTTCATGCTGAAATGGCCGCCTATATTCTGGTAATGGAAAACCCCTATTTTGCGGTAACAGACAAAAACGGCCATTTTCAGATTCCGGATGAAAGTTATCTCAAACAGGCAGGACTGGAAGGTCCGGCAGATCTTGCCCCTGGAAATTATACTGTTAAAACCTGGCACGAAAAACTTAAAACCGAGAAGATTTCCGTCGTTGTTCCTGAAAGTGGGGATGTGACCGTTGAACTCAAACTCAAAAGAGGCACACCGGGAGCTTTGTATAAATGAGCAGGAAAGAGGTTCAAGGTTCAGAGTTCAAAGGTTCAGGGTTGATTGAAAATTTCAACCCTGGAAACCGAGAACGGTGAACCTTGAACATGGGTTTGCATAAACTATCCGATCAAAATGAAATTAAACCAGCTAAAATTTATTTGCTATGCCTGATATCTCTTTATACATGACGTTTGCGGCGGGATTGATTTCTTTTCTCTCCCCCTGCGTACTGCCGCTGGTGCCCGGCTACCTATCCTTTATTTCCGGCGTCTCGTTGGCCGAAATCAGAGAAAAAGAGGAGAGCCGGACTTTACTGAATAAAGACAAAGGCGCCATCCTGCTGAATTCGGCCTGTTTTGTCCTGGGATTTTCGATCGTATTCATTGTATTGGGTGCTTCCGCCACGTGGCTCGGCGCTTTGCTTTCTTCCAGGATATCACTGCTTTCGAAAATAGCCGGCCTGGCGATTATATTTTTCGGAATTTACAAAATGGGGCTGATCCGCACGCGCTTTTTTTACAAAGAAGCGCGGTTTGATGTCAAAAACAGGAAATTCGGATATGCCGGGGCCCTGGTCATCGGCGCGGCGTTCGCCTTCGGCTGGACGCCCTGCATCGGCCCCATCCTGGCGGGGGTTCTGACTTACGCCGGTACCCTGGAAAAAGTAAACCAGGGAATTTTACTTCTTCTGGTTTATTCCCTGGGGCTGGGGCTGCCGTTTTTGCTGACGGCTGTAGCCATCAACCATTTCCTGCGATTTTTCGGCCGGATGAAAAAGTACTTGCGCTTGCTCGAAGTGACCAGCGGTGCCGTCATGGTCATCCTGGGTTTGCTTATTTTTACCAACAAACTAATTCTAATACCCGGTTATTTTACTTTTTTAAATAAATTTGCCTTGTGAGCTATAATTTATATAGGACAAAAACCGCGCACCAATGAAAAAACTTTTTACTATCCGAGCCGCATTATTTTCGGTGGTGTTTATTCTCCTTGGATTGGCGGTCATGCCTGTGTTTGATGCCGCTTTCGCGGCAGGTTCCGCTAGTCCGGAGTCGGCGCAATTATTTCGCGATATGCTCATTATCCAAGTTCCTCAGGCCGGCGACCCGGTTGAGATCAGGCTTAATGATGCAGACGGCAGAGCGGTCAGCCTTTCCGATCTCAGAGGCAAAATTGTCTTCCTCAACTTCTGGACCACCTGGTGCCCCACCTGTCGCATCGAAATGCCTTCCATGGAAAAATTGCATCAGAAGTTTAAGGACGGCGATTTTGCCATGGTAACGATCAACCTGCAGGAGTCCGCTGCCCGGGTAAAAGAATTTTTCAAAGAATTTAAGCTGACGTTCACTGCGTTGCTGGATACCGGCGGACAGGCGGGGATCATGTTCGGCATCAACCAGATTCCCACCACGTATATACTGGATAAAAAAGGGCGCATCATCGGCAAGGCGCTGGGGCCCCGGGAGTGGGACAGCCAAAAATCTACGGCCCTGTTTGAGCACTTGACGAACCGGCAGGCAACAACTTCAACCGCCGACCCGCCGGATTGACTGCGACCTCCTGAACTCAACTGACGAATCGTGAATATGAAGAAAAGAAAATTCTGGTTTCTAATCGGCCTGGCTTTTTTGCCGGCGGTACTTATCCCCCTGGCAGTTCAACTCTTGCCGGCCGAAACAAAGACGCATACAATTTTACTGGAGGCCAAAAAATATGGCTATTCCCCGTCAAGGATCATTGTCAACCAGGGGGATACCATCCTTTTAAAGCCCGCTTCCCTTGACGTCACCCACGGATTTCTCCTGGACGGATATCCGGTGGAGTTTATTATGCGCAAAGGGGCGACCTTGCTCAAATATACCTGGAAAGACGATGACGGCCATCTTAAAAGTGACTGGGACCGGGTTTCTGAAGTTGAATTCACCGCCGATAAGGCCGGCAAATTCACCTTCCGGTGTACGCAAACCTGCGGCAACCTGCATCCCTTTATGACCGGGGAATTGATCGTAAAACCCAATACTCCCTACTACCTGTTCATTTCCCTGTCCATCTGGCTGGTGTTCAGCCTGCTGCTTTACGCGCGCTCGGATTCCGGCGACTGCTTCTCAGGCTTCAAGCGCGTCAACCTGCTGGAAAAAATCCCGGGTCTCAAAAGAATCCTCAAGCTGCGCAGTTTCCAGTTTCTGGTGATTCTGCCGAATTTCATCGTATTTTATCTGTTCATTCTCAGCAGTCTGTGGGGCAGTCCGGTGGGCAATCGCAACATCGCGATTATCTTTGTCTGGATTTTGTGGTGGTTTGTTTTAAAAGCCATCATCGTGCCGTTGGGCGGCCGCTTATGGTGCATGGTCTGCCCGCTGCCGGCGCCGGCCGAATGGCTCAGCCGCCGCAGCTTTACAGCCGTCCGCTACCTTCAGAAACCGTTTAAAAAATTGCACCATCGGTTTACGGGCCTGCAAAAGGACTGGCCGAAACTGATGGACAATATCTGGCTGCAGAATTTCCTTTTCCTGACGCTGATTTCCTTCGGCATGATCCTGATCACCCGCCCGATTGCCACGGCATTGATGTTTCTGACAATCCTTTTCATTAGCCTGGTCCTGGCCCTGATTTACCGGCGCCGGGTCTTTTGCCAGTACCTGTGTCCGGTCGGCGGGTTTCTGGGCAGCTATTCCATGGCCTCGATGACGGAGATGCGCGCCGTCGATCGCAATATCTGCCGCCAACACAAGGAGAAGTCGTGCTTCAGCGGCGGGCCGAACGGCTGGGCCTGTCCCTGGAAGCAGTATATCGGCACGATGAACCGCAACAACTCCTGCGGCTTGTGTACCGAGTGCCTCAAGAGCTGCCCCAAGGATAATATCGGATTATTCCTGCGCCCTTTTGGATCGGACAGGACGCCCAGGGGTTATGATGAGATGTTCAATTTTATGATCATGCTCGTGGTCGCCATTGCGTTCAGTATTACCATGGGCGGACCATGGGGCATCATCAAGGATGCGGCCAACGTCACCGAAAGCAGGGCCATCGGTCCGTTCCTCATTTATATTGCATCCATCTGGGGCTCGGCACTGCTGCTGTTTCCGGGGCTGTTTGCGCTGGCGACGCTGGCCTCCAAGCGCCTGGCCGGCATTCAGCTGCCTCACCGCAGCCTGATGCTGCGCTTGTCCTATATGCTGGTTCCGATCGGCATTTTTGCCTGGATCGCTTTCAGCCTGCCCATGCTCATGGTGAATTACAGCTACATCCTGGTGGTTTTGTCCGATCCCCTGGGCTTGGGCTGGAACCTGCTGGGCACGGCGAATTATTCATTCAGGCCATTTCTGCCGGAATGGATACCCGTGATCCAGGGGGTTATATTGCTGGCCGGCGTGTATTTCAGCTTCAGCCGCGGGTATCTGGCGATCAAAGATATACTTCCGGATTCGGGTGCGCGTTTAAAAGCTATGCTGGCCCCTGCCATTTTTCTTTTGGCGGTGGTCAATATTTTTTTAAGACTCTATATGGGATAAGGATGGGCACAATATTTTGAACGACGAAATATTTAAAAAAAAATCACTGCCGCATTCAGGGCGAACGGGAATGGCCTCCGAAATCTTTCTCCAGCAGGTCGGTGACCCGGCAGCAGGCAAAACGCGCAGACCAAGACCAAAACAATCCGCAGCTTCATGGGGTTTCCTCATGCCGTAAAATGCAGGAACACGTTGGTATCCTGACCATCGAGTTCCGGTCTGTTTTCCATCCAATTTAAAATCTTGCAGCCGTCGGCCTCACCGGAAGGCGCCGAGCAGCTTATATAAGGCATTATTGGGTCGCCGGCAATTGATTTGTAATATAGCATGCGGGCACGATCCTTGGGAAATTCACCCAGCTCCAGTAAATGAACCAAGTAAATGAAACAATCCCCTTCGAATAAGTCACTGTTTTGCCTGAACCCCATAATTCGCTCTTTAAATTTATCAAGAGCGCTTTTTTCGTCTTCGGCTTCAATGACCAAATTGAATTCGCCATGTCGACGCTCCGCCTCTGTGGTTTTCTGCTGGTTGGTAGCATGCAGGAATTTACCGATATAAATCATGACTTATCCTTTCTCCTTTAACCTATCACTTTATGTCCGACACTTTGCACCTTTTTCCTTTGCCCCTCGCTGTAGACCATAAACTCTATACCCTCTACCTTCGCCCCATATCTCTCGCCTTCAATCTGACGGCAGTCCGGGGTTCTTTAACAGGGGAGGCACGATATCCAGGTTTTGCAATTTGTCTATGAGTAAATTCAAATCGTCAATAAAAGACAGACAATCGGCATATTTTTGAATACGATCCGATGATTTGGCGGCCAGCCTCTCAGCCGCCTGCCGGTGGTTGAATTTCAGGTGGATATAAACCCCTGCAGCCTGGATTAAGCCTTTCAATGCCTGGCGCTCAGCGCCGGATGTCTGCTGCCATAGGTGTTCCAGATGGTCATGGACTTCAAAGAAAAGCCCGTGATTCCAGATGACCAGCATCTGGATTTTAGCATCCTTGATTCCTTGGGCACTAATTTTTTCAAAAACCTGAGCATAGCGTTCCAAACGGTCTTTAATATAGCCAGCATATACATCGTCAAGATTTCCTGCAAGCCATTTCTGGGCGATGTTCTGATATTCGGATTTGTCCAACGCCAGCAATGCATCCACAAATGCTTCCGAAAGCGTATTGCGGATGTCCCGGGCTAATCTATTGTTAAATGGATCGAAGACAGCCATGGAAGATTGGTGCTTGTGGGTCGAGGCAGGCTTCTTTTTCATACATGCGCATTAAGCTGACGATTGCGGACCAGGCACACAGATTAAAAACCATATATCCGCCTTTTAGGGGATACAAACCATTCTGATCCGGAATTATTGCCATTCTTGTAAAATTTGATTTACCTGTTTGCCGTCGGCGGCTTTCCCGAAATGTTTCATAATTGTCCCCATCGCCTGCATTTTATTTTTGAATTGAGAAAAATCGATATTGGCTTTAATCCAGGACTCAATTTCTTCCCGCGTCACCGCCTTGGGCAGGTAGGATTGCAGAATTTCCAGGTATTCGGATGTCGCCTGCTTTTTCGCCTCCAGGACGATTTGCTCCGATTTCACCAGCCCGTTGATGATGCCGAGGATATCATCGTCGGTAATTTCTTCCGGCTTTTTCAGGCGGAAGGATTTTTTGCCGCTTTCCAGGGTCAGGGGAACCGTCAGCTTGGGAAACTCGGACATGATCTGACGCATCGTGTTTCGAACCTCCGGCTCGTTTTTCAGCATGGCCTGTTTGAGATCCTGTCGAATCTTTGCCAGCAAAGAGAGCGGCATCTGGGGATTCCAGCCGTATCCCTGCTCAGTTCTTGTTGTCATATTAACCTCCTATGTGGTTGCGCAAGCTGACTCAATCTGAGGCCGCCATTTTGCGGAATCTTAAATGAACTTCGGCGGTAGGGGCGGATCCATCGCGAGCCCTTTGCCGGGCAGCAGCATCAGGGTCGATGTCCCATGGGCCAGAATTTTGCCGTTTTCATCGGCGACTTGGGCTTCGGCATACCCGAGCGTTTTGCCGAGTTTTATTTGGCGGCCCCGGGCAATGAGTTTGCCGGACGCTGCCGGCGCCAGATAGTTTAACTTCAGATCGACAGTGGTGGCGCCCGCATTCGGATCGTCGATGTCATAGAATATGGCCCAAAAAGCCGCCGCATCGACAATGGAAGCAAAAACACCGCCGTGGACCATTCCGAAGGGCTGCAAGTGTTTATGAGCCAGATCGATTTCCAACACGCTGAAGCCGATGCCGACTTCTTTGATCTGCATCGACAGCAACTCGAAATAGGGACATCGGTTTACCATCTGATTGATGCGTTCGATGTATACGGGATTGACTTGCTTCATGAATAGCCCCGTCGTCTTAAGCAAAAAAATTCGGCGACTGCCAGTGGGTCACCGCGGGTAGAATCAGGTCGGTGACGTCTCGCAGGATATCTTCGAATGCTTCACTGCTTTGCGGCGGGCGCGCAGGCAGGGCTGCCCGTATCTGCCCCGGTTCAACCCGGGACAACACCGGCAAGGATTCTATTTGCTCATAGTAGTCGGCAATCCAATCCACCACCGCACGCCCGCAGCGCCTGAAATCATCGGCACTCATATGATAGTTTTTTGTTGCGGACATGGTTTCCCACTTTCCTCCTGCCGGCGCATTCGCGCGACATGTTCGTATATATAAAAATGGTACGGTTCAAGGCCGTCAAAAAAGCCGGATTCTATAATCTCAAAGTCGGCTTCCGAAAATTCGGGGAAATACGTATCGCCACGGATTTCTCTTGGTATCAGCGTTAAATAGATCCGGTCGGCCATAGCGATCGCCTCGTGGTACAGATGGCCGCCTCCGATGATAAAAGCCTCGCTTTCATGGTCGGAACAGGCTTGAATGGCGCTGTCAAGATCATGCACGACGGTACAGCCCGGGGCCAGGTAATTGGATTGGCGGGTTACCACGATGTTGGTTCTACCCGGCAGCGGGCGGCCTATCGACTCATAGGTTTTCCGGCCCATAATCATGGTATGCCCCATGGTAATCTTTTTAAACAATTTTTGTTCACCCGGAATTTTCCAGGGAATACCACCCTTTCTACCGATAACTCGATTGGACGCCATGGCAGCGATTAGAGAAATGATCATGTTTGCCTTCCTTTACAAATCCAATTCCAGATCGAAATCAAGGGAGTTCGCATACTGCAGAAACAGTTCACGGGCCATTTTTTTCACGGTCTCAACCGCGCGGCGGGCGCCGTCCTGCGGAGTATCGCAAGCAATTCCCATGGCGGCGGCAATCCCGGCATATTTATCGATGCAATAAGCCGGTCGCTTCAATGCCCTTATCGGCCACAACTAAAACCTTCGGCGCTTTGAGTTCGTCGAGAGCAGCTGCCAGTTTTCGGCAGGCACCGATTCCGTACTCGATTTTCATCGGGAGTTCAAAACAAAAACTATCGGAAAAATTCATCGGGGAGTTCTCCTGACCATCAGACCGGCGGCCTGAAATTATTTGCTAAATCAGACAATAGCTTATATGCTAAAAATAAAGTTATGGCAAAGGAAATCGAACCGTCGCATGAACAAGGATAGCAGGTTAAACCTGCCGGTTGATATGAAAATTTCAAGGGAAGCATATGTCCGCAGGGTAACCTGGATCGGTCTTATAATAAATATATTACTCTCAGGCCTTAAGTTTGCTGCCGGCTATTTCGGTCATAGCCAGGCGGTAATCGCCGATGCCATCCACAGCCTCACGGACACTACTACCGATCTGGCCGTCATCGCCGGTTCTCACTACTGGTCCCGGCCGCCGGATGATCGTCACCCGTACGGACATCGGCGTCTGGAAACCGTCATAACCGTCTTTATCGGGCTGATGCTGGCCGCAGCCGGCATCGGCATCGGGTGGGAGGCCATTTCGACCCTGCACCAAAAGCAGGAGTCACCGCCGGGCTGGATAGCTTTGGGTGCCGCCCTGGTCTCGATTCTGGCTAAGGAAGCCCTCTACCGTTGGACGGCGACCGCCGGCAAGAGAATCAGGAGCCAGGCCATGGCCGCCAATGCCTGGCATCACCGCAGCGATGCGATCAGCTCTGTGCCGGTTCTGGTTACGGTCGGCGCTGCATTTATTTTCCCTACCTGGTCTTTCCTGGATCATGTCGGTGCGGTGGTCGTCTCTATTTTTATTTTGCATGCGGCGCTGAAAATTATTTGGCCTGCTATCGGTGAACTTGTCGACACCGGAGCACCCGCAGAAATTCAAAAAAAAATTATCGAAATTTCCTGCAGTCACCGGGGAGTGCTGCAAATCCATAAAGTCAGAACCCGCTATATCAGTTCCAGCATTCAGGTTGATATGCATATCGTCGTAGACGGTTCAATCACCGTTCGTGACGGCCATGCCATCGCCGATGAAGTGGAAAGCCATATTATGGCCGAAATTCCGGAAGTCCTGGATGTTGTGATTCATGTCGACCCGCTGGATGCTGCCCGAATAAAGGATGAAGAGACACCGGATGAGGCCGGTGCCGCCTGTCCCTAAGGGAGCTTGAATCGCTTTTCAGTTGCCAATCTACTGGAATAATAATATCATATAAACCATGCCGGTATTTGAATACACAGCTTTGAATGCCAAGGGAAAAACCACTTCCGGCATCATCGATGCGGAGGGTTCGGTGGCAGCCCGTCAGAAGCTTCGGGCATCGGGAATTTTTCCGATATCTATCAAAGAATCGTATGAAGCCGCCCCCAAAAAAGCGTCCAAAAGCTTTAACCTCTCACGCCGGTTCAGCCGGGTAAGACCGATCGAAGTTGCGATGATGACCCGTCAACTGGCAACACTGCTGGGTGCCGGTTTCCCGCTGGTTTCAGCGCTTGATGCCCTGGCACCCCAGACCAAGTCCCATGCTTTTAAGAAGATCCTGACCCAGATCAAAGACTCAATTGTGGAAGGCAACAGCTTCGCCCAGGCCCTTTCAAAATATCCGACAACCTTTTCCTCACTCTACGTCAACATGGTACGCGCCGGCGAAACGTCCGGCACCCTCGAAATCGTGTTGGATCGCCTGGCGGATATCACTGAAAAGCAGCAGGCCCTGATGACCCGGATTCAGACGGCTCTGGCATATCCGATGTTTATGCTGGTGTTCGGCACGATCGTATTGTTTATACTATTAGTTTACATCGTTCCCACCTTCACTTCAATTTTCGCCGATATGCACCAGACCCTTCCGACACCGACCCGGCTGCTGATCTTTTTGGGTGATTTTTTCAAATCCTACTGGTGGCTTATTTTCATTATCATCGGCCTGATAGGGTTCCTTTTGAATCGAGCCAAAAAAACTGAAAAAGGTCGCTTCGTGTTCGATAAGATAGTGTTGGCGATACCGGTCACCGGCAATGCCGCCAAGAAACTGGCTGTTGCCCGTTTTGCCCGTACTCTGGGGTCACTGCTGGAAAACGGCGTATCCATGTTGGTAGCCCTTGATATCGTAAAAAATATTGCCGGCAATATCTTGATTTCAGAGGCCATCGAAACAGCGGCCATCGAGGTCGGCAAAGGCCAGGGACTGGGAGCAGCCATGTCCAGCAGAGACATTTTCCCTCAATTATCCATTCAGATGATCCAGGTGGGAGAACAAAGCGGTGAACTGGAAAAGATGCTCACCAAGATTGCCGACGTATTTGAAAACGAGGTGGAGACCAGCATCTTACGTCTCACATCATATTTGGAACCGGTCATGATTCTGGTGATGGGACTATGCGTGCTGTTTATTGTGCTATCGATTACCTTACCGATTTTCGAAATGAACCAGCTGGTTCGCTAAAGGAATTGAATATCGGCGATTGAATATTGAATATTTAGGGGATTCAGGCTTTAATAGCACCAGTGCTTGCTGTAAATTTACGGCGTCGCAACAGGGGCCGATTTTTCACATTCCTCAAATCAAACTGGATTTTTGGAAATAACATGATAGAATTCCTTAAATACTTAATATTCAATTTTCAATTTTCAATTCATTGAGGGAGGGACCGGATTCATGTTGTCAAAATTAAAAATCGACAGCCGGGGTTTTACACTGATTGAATTAATGGTTGTCATTATTATACTGGGCATCCTCGCCATGTGGGTTGCCCCCAAAATTATGAGTCGGCCGGAGCAGGCCAGACAGGTTAAAGCCCAATTGGATATTCAAAACATTGAAACTGCCTTAAAATTGTATAAACTTGACAACGGCATGTATCCCAGCACCGAACAGGGTCTGCAGGCACTGGTTGAAAAACCTGAAACGGGGAACGTCCCCAAAAAATGGAAAGAAGGCGGCTATATCGAAAAAGGCCGGGTTCCCAAGGACCCCTGGGGCAATGAGTTCGTTTACCTTTCGCCCGGTCTTCAGGGAGATTTTGACATTATTTCCTATGGAGCTGACGGCGTGCCCGGTGGTGAGAACGAAAATAAGGATATCAATAACTGGGAAATTGACCAATGAATTGTCAGTTGATCGTTGTAAGTTGTAAGCTGGCTGCGACGTGAAAATAGGTTCAGCCGAAAAGAGCCCGCCATGATCCGCCAAACAGGGAGATCGATTCTTTTCTGAAACCCAGTTCAGATTTGCCCCGTATGAAAGAATTTTCAGTTCGGCACGGTGGCCGTTTTGGCAAGTGTAGAAAAAGTTGCAGGTAAAACGGCCAGCATATCTATCGATCCGCCTGCCCTTTTGGGGTTAAACTATCATGATATCTAAGGCAACGACAACGAACCCGGATCCTAACCATAGATCCGCCTCCGGCGGAACAACCCACTCCGGACAAGCCGCCGGCTTCACCCTGATCGAGCTGATCGTTGTCCTGGCGCTGATGGGCTTGATGCTCTTTTTTTCCCTGCCCCGGCTGCAAAATAATCCTTTCCTCGATGACAGCAAAAAAAGCTCCCGCTGGCTGATCGGCAAAATTCAATCGCTTAAGGAAAGCGCCATTCGGGATCAAAAAGTCTACATCTTGCATTTTGATCTGGATAGCGGACGGGTCTGGGAAACCAATGAATCGATGTCCCAGGAGGAAATTGAGAGCGCCGTTTTAAACAGTTATGCATTGCCCGACGATTTGCGAATCATCGATATCGAGTATCCGACCAAAGGTAAAATTTATTCCGGTCAGGCGGCAATAACCTTTTACAAGCCAGGGTATACCGATAAAGCGCTGGTTCATCTGCAGGAAGGCGATACGTATCTGAGCTTTTTGATAGAGCCGTTTCTTCCCAATGTTCAATTTTTTGAAAAATATGCAGGTTTTGATGACTGAAACCAGTATCCAGCATTCAGAATCCAGTATCCGGAATCTAGCACCTGGTTTCACGCTGCTTGAGGTTCTGATCGCCATGGCCATTATGGCAATCGTCCTGGTCGGCGTGTACAGAATGCAATCCCAAACCCTTACCATGACTGCCGCGTCCCGATTTTATACCGAGGCTCCCCTGCTGGCTCAAGACAAACTGTCACAGCTGGAGGCGAATCCGTCGGATTTAATTCCCGGAGATTCAGGCGACTTCGGTGAACAGTTTCCCGGCTACAGTTGGAAAGTCTCAACTGAGGGGGTGTCCTCGGAAATCTTGGGGGAAGCCGCCGGCGACTTGAAAAGAGTCGATTTAACGGTCTCCCTTAACGGAAATGAATATGAATACAGTGTCCGGACATATCTGTTTGTGGGGGAATAGAATTGAATGCGGAATGAGGAAGGCGGAAAAGGAGAAGGTGAGAGGGTGAGAAGAGGGTGAGAAGATCAGAAGATCAGAAGGTGAGAAGTTGGGAAGTTGGGAAGTTGGGAAAATATGATTAATCTGCTTAAAATATCGCGTACACGATGTGGGGCATCAAGTGTTAAGTATCCAGGATCCAGGATCCAGCACCCAGCATCCCGCACCCAGCATCCCGCACCCAGCATCCAGGATCCAGCATCCGGTTTCACTCTGATGGAAATTCTGCTGGCATTTTTGATTCTGGCAATCGTGATAACCGCCATCATGGGCTCCTTTAATGCGGTGTTTTCAACGACGGACACCCTGAAAAACAGCGGGCAATACTATGAAATGGCAAAAAATTGTCTGAACCGCATGACGGGCGACCTGGATGGATTTTTCGTTACCCAGCCCCCGTTATACAAAAAACGAGGATTCGATGATCCGCCCGATCTCTATCGCATTGTGGGCGGCAACTCCGAAGTTAATGGCACAGGATTTGCAAACCTAAGATTTACAAGTAGTGCCCATATCCCTCTGGATAGCGTAAACAGAGCCGGCATTGCCGAAATTGTATATTATGTCCAGGCCAAAAATGACGGTCAGCTGGTGCTGAAACGGGCGGACCATTTATATCCTTATCCGAAATTTGAAGAGAGCAGTGGAGATCCGGTGCTTTGTCAAGATGTCAAATCCTTGGCATTCAAGTATTACAATGCCGAGGGCGAGGCATCAGAGGTTTGGGATTCCGACTCAGAGGAAAATGGCTATGCAACTCCGACTGCCGTCGGAATTCAATTGGAAATCGGCACTGAATCCAAATCTTACACGTTTGAAACAACCGTACGATTGGCAGTTTACCGCAAAAAGTTGGAATGATTAGGCCCCGGGATGTTGCTGAAAATAACTCAAAATAACCGCGGCATTGCGCTGCTGATCACAATCTCGGTGACCACAATTTTGATCGCCGCCGCATTGGAATATAACCGCCGTGCACGTTTTGCAGTCGTTTCGGCCGCTGCAGCGCGGGATCGGGTGACGCTTTCGTATATGGCATCATCCGGCGTACATGCGGCCATGGCCTTGCTGGTAAAAGACAAATCAGAATCCAATATTGATACCTTGCAGGAGGACTGGGCCAATCCGGAGAAAATCGACGAATTGCTTGGGGCGATTCCATTTGACAATGGCAAGCTTTCAGTTACCATTACGGATGAACTGAGCAAAATTCAGGTCAATGCGCTGGTCAGCTTCCCGGACAGCCGCCAGTTCAACGAGGCCCAAATCATGCTGTGGGATCGATTCCTGAGGTATATCGGAAGTGAAGACGACCTTAAAGATGACAGCGACCCCGTGGCAATCGTAAACTCGGTAAAAGACTGGCTGGACAGTGGCGATGATGACGCGACCACCGGGCTGAGCGGGGCCGAAACCAGCTATTATGAGGGTCTGGAGCCGCCGTATAAGAGCCGCAATGGCCCGATTCTGGATCTAAACGACCTTTTACTGATCAAAGGCATTACCCCCAAGCTTTTTAATGGCAGCGAGCAGACACCGGGAATGGCAGACTGCATGACCGTTTACGGGATGGATAAGGGCGCCGGCACCTCTTTTACCTGGCCGGGACGTATTAACATCAACACGGCCGATGTACCGGTAGTAGCCGCTCTGCTGGGACTGGAAAATAAGGAGATGGCCCAGGCTTTGAGTGAATTGCGCCAGGAAGTGACGGCCGACAAAGATAATCATGACTTTTCAAATCCACAGTGGTATAAAGAGATACCGGGCTTCGGTGACGTCACCGTCAATGCGAACCTGATTACGACATCCAGCGATGTGTTTCGCGTGAAATCAGAAGCCGCCATCAATGAAACCAAAACGTCCGTGACCGCTGTCGTTCAACGAGTTCAAAGTCCCGAATCCCACAAATGGATATGTCAAGTTTTAAGTTGGAGTACGGAGTAACTTATAATTGAAGATTGAAGAAAGTCTCGGAATTTATATAACTAAATGAGCAGAAAAGTACTTGGAATTGATATAAAAAAAGACTCCGTTTCCGCCGTGCTGGTGAAAACCAGCTTGCGTGAAAACCGGATCGATGCCCATGCGTACATCCCCCTGCCGGATTCGGCTGAGAATGAAAGCAATTTCAAAACGGCCCTGCCTGCGCTTTGGAATGAGGTTGATCCCGCCGGCTGCGACTGTGTGGTCTCCATTTCCGCCGATCATTTCTCCTACCGGATTTTACAGGTTCCCTTCAAGGACGCCAAAAAAATCCGGATGGTTCTGCCGTTCGAGCTGGAGCCCACCGTCCCTTACCCGGTGGATGATCTGGTGCTTGATTTTGTCGATCTACAATCCGCCTGCCAAAGCGATCAAAGCGAGATCATTGCCGTCGCAATTCCAAGATCGGAACTTTCTCCGTACATCGAATCGCTGGCCGAATTTAAAATAGACCCCGAAATGATAACCATCAGTGGGTTGCCGGCAGCGATGTGTCTGGCCAAACAGGGTGATCCGGGCGAAGACCAGCTGTTTTTGGAGATCAGCAATGGGTCCAGCAGCCTGTTTATCATCCGCAATGGCCAGCTGCAACTGATCCGATCGTTTCCGAATCCGGCGGCCGCAGACAACCGGGCCGGGATACTGGGTGCCTTCGTCCGACGCACTCTGGCCGCCTATGATGAATTCTGCCAGACCGAGTTTCAGCCGCGGGATATGGTAGTAACCGGTGCCGGTTTGGATGGTGCCGCCTTCGAAAGCGATGTCTCCGGGGTTTTAAATTTACCGGTCAAACGATTAAATTTCGCCGACCGGCTGAACCTCCCCATCAGCAGTGAAAATCTCAAACCCTGGAACCCGGCTCTGATGGACAATGCCCTGGCCCTGACGTTGATGGAGATCGAAGGGATAAAAGGACTGAATTTTCATAAGGGTCAATTCGCCGCCAAAAAATTCATTCTGAAAAATAAGAAAGCTGTGATCAGAAGTGGGATACTCGCGGCCGCAGTATTGGTATTGTTTCTTTTCGCTGCAATTTCAGAATATTACACGCTAAACCGACAGCTGGGCCGCGTCGACCAGCAAATAACCGCTATTTTCCAGGAAACGTTTCCGGAGGTAAAGCGGATTGTCGATCCGTATCAGCAAATGCAGGTGAAGCTGCAGGAAGTCAAAAAAAATGCCGTGGTACAAACTGCGACGGCGCCTCACATCCGCAGTATCGATATTTTAGACAGTATCAGCAAAAGCATTCCGGAGAGCATTACGGTTGATATAACCCGGATGGTTATCGCGCCGGACACGGTGCTGATCTCGGGCAACACCGACACCTTCAAATCGGTGGATGATATTAAAAACAGGCTGGAGCAGATTGAATATTTCAAAAAAGTTACCATCACCTCCTCCAATACCGACCGGTCCGGCAAAGAGATTCGTTTTCAGTTGAAAGTGGAGTTATAAAATGACGCTTCTGACAAAATTTAATAAACTCAACAAGCGCGAGCGGTATGCAATCATGGCGGCCACCGGGGTCATCAGCATTTTTTTGATTGCCCAATTTATTATCGGACCTCTTTTAGGCCGCACGGAAAAAAAGAAAAACATGCTGCAGGCCAAAGCCGTTATGGTGGAGCAAATGCGGCAAATGCAAGCCGAATATGAGTCTTTGACGCAAAAAGCGAATATATCCGAGTCCCGTTTTCGCAATCGGCAAAAGGAATTTACCTTATTCTCGTTTCTGGATCGGTTGGCCGGAGAGGCCGGCATCAAAGACCGCATCAGCTACATGAAACCATCTAAAAAGATTGATAAAAATAGTCCCTACAAAATTTCCAGCGTCGAAATGAAGCTTGAGGCAATCACCCTGGAACAATTGACAAATTATTTATATGGTGTTGAAACTTCCGAAAATATGGTGGACGTCGAAAAAATTTCGATTTCAAAAAAGGACGAAAAGGAAGGACTTCTTACAGCCATTCTGCAGGTGGAGACAATTGAAATTTAGGATTCAGGCTAAGGGATAAAGGCTAAAGGTGGTTGCTGGATACGCGATAATAAGCAGGAATCTTCCTCTTTGATAAATGAATTAACATCCGTAATTTTAGGCATTTTAGTGCATTTTAGGCATTTTTTTTAAATGAAACCGTCGAAAAAGACATTACTATACACCGCCTACATCATCGGCGTTACCATTTTTTTTCTGTGGTATCTTTTTCCGTCCGATACACTGAAAGCATATCTGGCCTACCGGTTGACTCAGGGAAGATCCGATGTTACCGTCACAATTGACAGGCTGAAACCGATTTTACCGCCGGGTATCAAGCTGCTGGATGTCGTCATTGCCCGGCAGAGCAAGACGTTGATCCATCTGGCAAGTCTGAACGTAATGCCCGAGCTGCGCTCATTGCTCAGCGACAAAACTGTAATAAATTTCAAGAGCCGGGTTTATCAGGGCAGTCTCAGCGGCCGCGTGGAATTGGGCAATGGCCGTCAGGGAAATGCGATAAAAATCGACGGCAATATTGCAGGCATTCAGGTGCAACAAATATCCGTTTTAAAGCAACTGTCGGAGCATGAAATCTCGGGCGTCCTGGACGGAACTTTCATCTATGCTGATACGAGGCCGAATCGGTCGCTATCGGGCAACCTGGCCCTGACAAACTGCCGGATAATGTTGGCCACACCCGTATTCAGCCAAAAATCTTTTGAATTCAAGAACATTGAAGCCGACTTGACAATGCAGGACAACACGCTGGTCATCAAACAACTCAACGCCAAGGGCAACCAACTGGACCTTCACCTGGCCGGCAATGTTGGATTCAATGGGACCGATCCTGCCGAAAACAAGCTGGATCTGACGGGTACCGTAACGCCGCATCATGTATTTCTGGCTAAAATCGGAAATGATATTCCGGTTGACCTGCTGCGCAACAAGAAGGCCGGCAGCACAGCAATCTCTTTCCGGGTTGACGGAACCATGGATGAACCCGGTTTTTCGCTGGAATAACCCGCCCTGAAAACAGCCCATTCGGGGTTGTATAGGGCCCTTTAAAAAATTAAAGTTTTATAATGCTTTGACTCCGTTTTATTCGGATCCATTATGATTAATCGCTATTTTACAATTGCCAACTTTTTGCTCGTCACAGCGGGAATCTACCTCTGCGTGAGCACGTTTTATACGTTTTTAACAGCACGCCTGGATTATGGCATCGCTTCCCGGCTCCCATCCAGCCAGACATCATCGATGCCGGTCGCGTTTTCCAAACCGCCGTTATCCGAATATAAACCAATCACCACCCGTAATATTTTCAACTCGAGTACCGGCCAAATCGCCTCTGGTCCGGCAGCCGAGAACGTGGATATCGATAAGCTGAAACAGACCGACTTGAAGTTGAAGCTTTGGGGTACTGTAACCGGGCAGGACGAACGGGCGTATGCGGTGATCGAAGATACCAAGACCAGAGAACAAAATCTGTACCGGGCCGGGGATTCCATCCAAAATGCGGTCGTTAAATTGATTTTGCGGGAAAAAGTGGTTTTGCGGGTCAATGATCAGGACGAAATCCTGGCCATGGAAGAAGTCAGCGAAAGCAAAAGCGGCCCGGGAGCGGCGGTACGCAGGGACCTCTCCGCGCTGGGTACGGCACCGCCCAAACTGCCGGTTTCGAGCTATCCGCGCAAAATCAGGCTGCAGGGTGAGCAGATTCAACAGGCAATGGGAAATCTGGGGCAGCTGATGGAACAGGCGCAGCTGAGACCGCATATCGAAAACGGTCAGCCTGACGGCATTTCCATAACCGGCATCAAGCCTAACGCCATATTTAGAAAGATGAGGTTGAGAAACGGTGATGTCATAACCGGTGTCAACGGCAATGGAATCGAATCCGTGGAAGATGCCGTCAAAGCTGTCGAGCAGTTATCGTCGGGATCGAATATCCAGCTTCAGATTAAACGCCGCGGACGCGAGCAAACCCTTGACTATACCATAGAATAGCAAAGGCTATATTTTTATGTCTGCTTCTTTTTCGATTTTCAGAACTCCTCTGAAACTTGCCAACGTGCCGGCTAAATATATCCTGGTGCCGCTGGTTACGCTGTTAATGGTGGCGCTGACGGCCAACTTGAGCCCGGCCCAGACCACCGCCAAATCCGATTCCGGCGCTCAACCGGGCTCTGCCAAGAATTCGGAGCAATATGTTTCGATTGATTTTAACAACGTCGATATCAATGTGTTTATCAAATTCATGAGCGAGCTGACCGGAACCAACTTCGTGGTTGATCAACGGGTTAGAGGCAAGGTTACAATCATATCCCCTTCGAAAATTTCTTTGAACGAGGCCTATAAGGTATTCGAATCGGTGCTGGAGGTCCACGGCTACACCACCGTAAAGGCCGGCGAAGTGGTAAAAATTATTCCTGCACCGGACGCGCGCTCAAAAAATATTGAAACCAAACTGAAAGAGGAAGCTTCGAGTCCTGAAGATAAAATCGTCACCCAGCTGATTCCCTTACAGTTTGCCGACCCGGTTGAAATCAAGCGCCTGTTTACACCGATGGTTTCCAAAAGCAGCGTGATCCTGGCTTACTCACCGACCAATACCCTGATCATCACGGATGTGTATTCAAACATCAAGCGCCTGTTGAAAATTCTTAAAGAAATCGATGTTACCGGCATCGGCCAGTTGATATCCGTGATTCCGCTGGAGTATGCCGAAGCAACCAAGCTGGTCAATCTGTTGAGTACGGTTTTCAAGCCGGCGCGTAAAAAAGGCAAAGGGGCCGAGGAACCCGACATTACCATGGTGGCCGATGAGAGAACCAATACCATCGTATTGCTGGCCAGCGAGATCGACAGCCAGAGAATCAAAAAACTGATTGCCATGGTAGACAAGGAAACGCCGCGCGGCAAGGGCAAGATTCAGGTTTATTATTGCAAACATGCCACCGCCGAGGAGCTGGCCAAAGTCCTGCAGGAATTGCCGACCGACCAGGCCGGCGGCGCTGCCAAAGCCAAGCCCGGCCCGGTGGTGTCCGGCAAAGTCAGAATCTCCGCCGACAAAGCCACCAACAGCCTGATTATCATGGCCGACAAGGAAGACTATCTGGTGTTGGAAGATGTCATTCAAAAACTCGATATACCCAGATCCATGGTTTACATCGAATCCCTGATCATGGAAGTCGATATGAACACGAGTCTGAATATCGGAATCGACTGGTCCGTCTTCGGCCAGACCACGATTGACGGCAAGCAAACCTTAATTGGCGGCGGGTTCAGAAACGGTTTTGTCCAGCCGTCGGAATTGTTGCAAGGCGGTCTGACGGTCGGCTTGCTGTCCGAGCCGATTAGTATCGCCGGAATCGACGTCTCTAATATTTCAGCCATCATCAATGCCGTTAAAACCGATGATGATTTTCGCATCCTTTCCACACCCCAGATACTGACCACCGACAACGAGGAAGCCAGAATCACGGTGGGTGAAAACCGGCCCTACCAGACCCGCGCCACCACTGATGTATCCGGCGGTACCTTCGAGTCGTTTGAATACCGGGATGTCGGCAAAATATTGAAGATAACCCCGCACGTCACAGAAGGCCGTCTGGTCCGCATGCAGATCAGCCTTGAAGTTACCTCTATCGATCAAAGAGCGACCCTCACGACCTCATCGACCCTGCCGGTAACATTAAAACGCACGGTGGATACCACCGTTATCGTCAAAGACCAGCAGACAGTGGTTATCGGCGGACTGATTGATGATTCGACGACCAAGAGTGAAAATAAAGTCCCGGTTTTGGCCGACGTCCCGCTGCTGGGCTGGCTGTTTAAAAAGAAGAATGATGAAGACACGAAAACCAACCTTTACATCTTTCTAACCCCCAGGGTAATCAAAAATCCGGCGGAAGCCTCAGGTATACTCCAGCAGAAGCAAAAGGAGATGAGCACGATTAAGGAAGGTGAGTTTAAATTCAATGAAAAGCAGCCGGGAGAACAGCCAGCGTCAAAAACGATTCCCGGGCCGATTCAGGAACCTAGCAGCGTGGCGCCCAGAGTGGTCGAACCCCGCTGAAAGAATGAATATTGAAAAATGAAGATTGAAAATTTAAGGCATTCTATCATCTTATTTTTCAGGTTTATTCAATCATTGATCTTTCAGCAGTCATAACAACGTTTATAGAGGTCATGACGGTGAATTAGAGCTGATTCAATTAGGAATCAGGTATCAAAATTAAATCGATAGCATTCAACAATTATTCAATAGTCAATAGTCAATAGACATTATCATGGGAACCCATTTAGCAGAAATCCTTGTCGACAACCACGGCCTCAATGAAGAAGATCTGACCGAAGCCCAGCGCCTCCGGCGGGAAAAAGGCGGGCGCATCGCCGATATTTTAATTCAGCAGAAAAACATTTCCGAAACCCAGCTGCTGGAAGCCCTGAGTGTCCAGTACGATCTGCCCTATTGGCCGAAACTGCCGCTGGAAATTTTAGAGTCCGACTTTACTGAAAAAATACCGATTCAGTTTTTAAAAAAATACTTTATGGTACCGCTGCAGTACGAGAACCCCATAACCGCTGCCGCCTGCGGACTGGTGCCGCCGAATTCGGCCGAATCCGAGAAGCAGGTGGCGCCGTCCGGATTTGTCCTGGCCGTTAACGACCCGTTAAGCTTCCACGCCCTGGACGACCTGGTGCGGCTTCTGAAGTTGACCGACTTTAAACTGGTGCTGACCGACCGGGATTCCATCCTATCGGCCATCAATTTGCAATATGATCTACGGCGGGATTCAGCCCAGCAGCTGGTTCAGGACATGGAAGAAAACGGCAGCGATATCATCCACGAGATAGAAGAGACCGCCGATCTGCTGGACGACACCAGCGAAGCCCCGATTATCAAACTGGTCAACCACATTATTTCCCAATCCATCAAAGCCCGTGCCAGTGATATTCACATCGAACCCTATCAGCAAAGTTTCACGGTGCGCTATCGGGTCGACGGCATCCTGTATGATTTGCTGACCCCGCCTAAATGGATCCAACCGGCCCTGATCTCCAGAATCAAGGTTATGGCTAAAATGAACATTGCGGAAAAGCGCCTGCCCCAGGATGGACGCTTTGAGGTCAAAGTCGGGGACCAGAACATCGACCTGCGCGTATCCACGATTCCGACCGCCTTCGGGGAGCGCGTGGTGCTCAGGCTGCTGAACAAATCGGGATCTCTGCTGGAATTAAAGGATATCGGGTTAAGCCCCGCACGGCTGAAACTCATAAAAGAACTGGTGACCTCGCCCAACGGCATCATCCTGGTTACCGGACCGACCGGCAGCGGCAAAACGACTAGCCTGTATGCTATTTTGCAGTCCATCAACAAAGCGGATATTAACATTATCACGATCGAGGACCCCGTTGAATATCAAATAAAAGGGATCAGTCAGATCCAGGTCAATCCCAAAATTGATTTGACCTTTGCCAGAGGGCTGCGATCCATAGTCCGCCAGGACCCGGATGTGATTCTGGTTGGTGAGATTCGTGACCACGAAACCGCCGAAATCGCCGTTCAATCGGCCCTGACCGGGCATCTGGTGTTTTCCACCCTCCACACCAATGATTCGGCCAGTGCAATTACCCGCTTGGTGGATATGGGCGTCGAACCCTTTTTGATTTCATCCTCGGTTCTGGCTGTGGTGGCGCAACGTCTGTTGCGCGTCCTGTGCAGTAATTGCAAAAAGGCCTACAAACCAAGCACGGTATACCTGAACAGCATCGGTCTTTCACCCGCGCATTTCAAAGAAACCCACATTTATAAAGCCGTTGGGTGTGAGAAATGCATTAACACCGGCTATAGTGGACGCTTGGGAATTTTTGAGATAATGGTGCTGACTGAAAGGTTAAAAGGCCTGATTCTGGAGACTTTTGATTCAAACAGAATTAAAAGTGAGGCCGTCAAGGAGAAAATGAGGTCACTGCGCCAGGACGGCCTCCAGAAAGTACTAAACGGTGTGACGACCATCGAGGAAGTGCTGCGGGTGACGCAGAAATAACGTAGAGGCTGACGCCTCTAAGAGTTCACGAAAGAATTGGTTCACAATTTTAGGCGTTCGGGCGGCGTATAAAATGTGAAGTTATTTTTGAGTGAGCCCTAAGTTCATAGTAGTCATAGTCATAGTCATAGTTCAAAGCTCATAGTTCCATAGTTCATAGTTCATAGTTAAAAAAAGCTGTTAGAGTCTTTATTGTGAATCCTTTGCATTTTATGCAATCTGCCTTGGCCGCGGATCACCACGAAAACCCGAAATTTTGTTCTTTTTAGTTCTCCGCCTCCGGCGGATCCGTTTGAGTTTTCCGCATCTCAATTTGAATTGGTTTCGCTCAATTTAGAAATTCTGCAGTCCGCTTCAATTTTACGCATCCAATCTATGACTTCTGACCATCAGCTTGTGTCTTCTTCTGTCCTCAGTCTTCTGTCTCCCGTCCTCCTAAACTATGAACTATCAGCTATCAGCTATGAGCTCTATTTCTGTCCTTTGCCATCTGTCATCAGGCGGCTTCCTGAACAGGCACCGGTGATGCTTCCAGCTTCGGGGTGCGCGGCCGCTGCAGGATATAGATCAGACCGAAGACGGCCATGCCGATCAGATAGGTCCAGTAGCGCTGGCCGTAGGGCAGGCCTATCCAACCCGCGATCAGGCCCGGCCGCATTAAGTTCAGGGTCACGAACAGAAACAGCGGAATTTCATAGAATCTGTTTTTAGTCACAAACCAGCCCTGGGTGGCAGACGCAAAGGCAAAATTTCCGAAACACGCCATCCCAAAAATCAACAAGCCCTGAGGCCAGCTGTTGATATTATGCAAAATTAAATCCGAATTGAAAATAAACATAAACGGTAAAATGGCGGTCCGGATGTCATACATGAATCCCTGCAGGCCGGTCGGAATCGGCGGTGATTTGGCAATGGCCGCCGCCGCATAGGCAGCCAGTCCCACCGGCGGCGTATCGTCGGCCAGAATCCCGAAGTAAAAGCAGTACAGATGGGCCGCCATCAGCGGCACCACAAAATCCATGTACGCCCCGACTTCGACAATGACCGGGGCCGTCAGGGAAGCCATCACGATGTAGGTGGCCGTTGTGGGCAGCCCCATGCCGATAATCAGACTGGCAATGGCCGTAATAATCAGCAGCAGATAAATATTGCCTCCGGAAAGAACGTCAATGACCTCGGTAATCAGGCCGCCAAGCCCCATGGCCACGACCCCGACGATAATGCCGGCCGCGGCGGTGGCCAGGGCAACCGAGCACATGTTGCGGGCCCCGCCGGCCATGGCTGAAAATATTTGGACAATGCTGGTCTTGATGGCCGGAATAATGGGCTCATTTTTTAAATAAGCTTTGACCGGATTCTGCAGCAGCATGATGACCGCCATCACCCAGATAGCATTAAACGCAGCCAGCTCCGGCGAGTGGCGCACAATGATCAGCTCATAGAGCAGCATGACAATCGGGATCAGAAAATGCGCACCACCGACCAGGGTCCTGAAAAAAAGCGGCAATTCGCTGCGCGGCAACCCTTGCAGTCCCAGCTTGGAGGCTTCGATGTGGGTGATGTAAAAAAGCGCCGCATAGGAGGCAAAGGCCGGTATGGCAGCCGCTTTGATCACATCGACATAGGGCACATTCACATACTCGGCGATGATGAAGGCGGCCGCACCCATAATCGGAGGCATCAGCTGTCCGTCGGTGCTGGCGGCCACCTCGATTGCGGCCGCCTTTTTGGCCGGATAGCCCACTTTTTTCATCAGCGGGATGGTAAATGTTCCGGTGGTGACGATGTTGGCGATGCTCGAGCCCGATACCAGACCCGTCAGCCCGCTGCCCACGACGGCCGCCTTGGCAGGTCCCCCCTTGAAGCCGCCCAAAATGCTCAAGGCCAGCTGGATAAAGTAGCGGCCGGCTCCGGCCTTTTCCAGCATGGCGCCGAAGAGCACAAACAGAAAAACAATGGTGGCGGACACATCCAGCGGAATGCCGTAAATACCCTCGGTGGACATGGTGATCTGGCCCATGAACCGGGACAGGGAAACCCCTTTAAAGGCAATCACATCCGGCATGTAGGGCCCGAAGAAAGCGTAAACACAGAAAAAAAACGCTATGACCGACAGGGCCGGGCCGATAACCCGCCGCGCGGCTTCCAGCAGCAACACCAGCAGGATCAGTCCGATAACGATATCGCGGGTGATGGGGGCGCCGGCCCGGTGCGTCACTCCGTAATAGTCTACGGCTATGTAAACAGCCGAAAAACAGGCAATGACCGCAATCACGAAATCCCAGGGGGGGATGCGATCCTTGATGGAGAGAAATTTAAGTCCCAGCCGGGTCTGCTTGAAAACGGGGTAGTTCAAATAGACGATCAGCATGGCAAATCCGAGATGAATGGAACGGATAAAGACCGTATCCAGAATCCACCAGCTGGCAATGGAAAGCTGAAAGAAACTCCAGATGACACCAATAACCGGTATTACCCATTTGGCAGGTCCGAGCGGCCTTCGAACAACCCCCTCTTCCTCTTCGGCCATCTTCCTGGCGACTTCAAGCCCTCCATCTTTTTGCTTTGAATCATGATTATCGGCCATTGGTTTTACCTAATTACTCGTTGGGACGGACAACGCATCCGGGGGCATTCGGGCCGGGAGCGGCAGCAGCCTGAAGCCGCTGCCCCTCTGCCTTTTTTGAACTGCTACTTCATCAAACCGACTTCTTTATAATATTTCACGGCCCCCGGATGGAGGGGTGCGGACAAACCTTCCAGCATGCTCTCTTTGGTCAGGCCGGTGTAAGCGGGATGAAGCTTTACAAATTCATCAAAGTTGTCGAAGACTTCTTTGACAATGGCGTAGACGACCTCATCGGGAACTTTGGCGGAAGTCACAAAGGTGGCTTTCACACCAAAAGTGGGGACATCTTCGGTATTCGCCGCTCCGGGATAAAATTCCGTTACCCGGGTGACCGCCTTGGCATAATAAGGATATTTTTTAAGCAGACTCTCGATATTGGTGATGGGAATGAACTTCACCTGGCGTTTGCCGGAGGTGGCCTCTTTATAGTAGCCGCTGGGATGTCCCACCGTGTAAAAGGCGGCATCTATCCGGCCGTCCTGGATCAGTCCGGGCGCTTCCGGGGCCTTAAGGCTTTCCGCATTAAAATCTTTTTCCCAGTTCAACCCATTGGCTTCCAGGGCATCGATGGCATTTTGGCGGTAGCCGGACCCGACGTTGCCGATGTTGACCCGTTTGCCCTTGAGATCCTGGATGCTGTTGATGTCGGCATCCACCGCGGCGATCAGGTCAACCGTTTCCGGGTGGATGGAAAATACCGCCCGCAGGTCCTTCTGGGGGCCTTTGTCTTTCCAGTCTTCGATTCCCATGACGGCCTGGTACTGGCGATCGGATTGGGCCACCCCGAAATCCAGGTCGCCTGACATAATGGCATTGATGTTGAACACGGATCCGCCGGTGGACTCCACCGTGGCCCGGATGCCGTACTCCTGGCGCTTCTTGTTGACCATCTTGGCAATGGCGCCGCCGGTGGGATAGTAAACACCCGTGATCCCGCCCGTTCCGATGGTGACGAACGTGATTTTAGCAGCCTGCGCATTTTGTTCAAAAAACCCTAAACCTGCCAAGAGGGTAAGGCCGAATACAATTGCTGTTGCGAAAACGACGAACTTTTTCATTTGATCCTCCTTATGATTGATTGGGTTGAAACATGTGTCCTTGAACATCCTGTGGACTATCAATTTATCCCGGATATCACCCCTTTCCGTGCGGATTTAGATATTAATATCGGATTAGAGTTTGAATTGCGTTCAGGATCTTTAACCCTGTATCAAATCGATTGATTTAATGCAACCCGTTACGGGAAAAAAAACGGTTGGAGGCTGGGAGGCCGGATAATGGATGCCGGAAGCCGGCGTAAAAATAATTAAGTTGATAATTTGATAAGTAGATTGGACCGGTTAAATCTGCTGCGCTCCTCTTCTACGAAGAATTTAACGGGCTGAAAGTTGATAAGGTTGATTGGATTGTTGATTGCCGGAAATATACGGGTTAACGGTTTGAAGTTTAAGATACCATTCGGATGCTTAATAGTTTCAATATTTCAGTATCATACAAGTATACTTGCTGAGGCATCCTGCCCCTGGCAGGCTAACCCAGCACAGAGAAACTGCTGTCACTTACAATGTCACGATTTCGTGAAAAGAAACCCGTATTCAAATTGAAACCTGTATGCTTCAGTACTATGGTCACAGGTTCATGGTCGTGATCATGTCCGTTTTCACAGGCTTCGATGATCCGGGACATGATCTGCCCGATGACCGGTCCGTTTTTGTACTGGTTGCCGCTGGTGCCGATGGCAAGATAAAAACCATCAAGATCGGATTTGTCATAAATCGGAATCCAGTCATCGGACACGTCGTAGAGATCTGCCAATCCTTTCGGACGGTTCGGTATGGGCAGGTCGGGGATACGGAGCGCCAGACGGTAAACCTGGGCCCTCCACTGGGTATCGGTGACGTCACGGTTGAAATGGTCCGGGTCATCAACCCAATCACGCTTATCACAGTCCGGATCTTCACTGCCCACTAGAATAATGTTCCCGGCTTCGGGTCTGTGGTAGCCTGCCAGGTCCCCGTCTCCTACCGTTATCCCCTCATCTTCATAGGAAAACTGTGCAGGAGAAGGAACAAAATGCACTTCGTGCCGGAGCGGTCTTGTTTTTATCTTCATTTTTTTATCAATGCCGGCAAGTCGGTTAACAATAAAGGAATGGGGTCCGGAGGCATTGACGACCACTGGCGCATTAAATGTCTGCCCGTTTTTTAATGTTATACCGGAAACATGGTTAGAATGCTTGCGGATTTCTACCACCTCGGAATTGAACATGAAGGTGGCGCCGTTTAATTCACTCGCCTGCTGGATATTTGCAACCGAAAGCTGGGGATCATTAATGTAACCGTTGTTGGGAAAAAACAACACAACCGGATTAATCTTATCCACAGGAGGATTAAAAAAATCGGGGTCATCGGGTCGCTTGGGGGGGAAAAATGAATCATCTACAAAATGAGGCATGCGCTTGAGTAACTGCTCCGGAGTCCATATTTCGTAAGGGATTTTCAATGCATCATGGTGTTTGATATATTTGCTCCAGTCAAAATTTTTCTTATTTAAGACAACCGCACCTGTCTGAATAAACCTGGCAAGACTTTTTGAAGTTTTTATGTTGAGATATCCTGCCCAGTTTTTCCAATAGAAGGAACTCTCATAGGCCACAGCAGTTCCTTCCAGAGTAGAATAATGCGTTCGTATGATGGCGCAGGTGGAGCTGGTGGAACCGTGTCCGGCAGCCGGCAGTTTGTCGACAACCAATGTCTTGTATCCTTTTTTGGAAAGTTCAAAGGCCGTAGAAGCTCCGGTTATACCGGCGCCAATGATAATCTGATCATAGTTTTTCGTCATTTTGCCCCCGTCATGTTGCTGAAAAAGCGCATCACCCCAGTTGAAACCCAAATTTCATGGGATCTTCCCTGTGTGATATTAATTGATTTATTCCTGTAATATAGGCTTGAGATGAAATCCTCGGTATGACTTTGACAAATCCGTTTTCTTCATACGCGTGGACAACTCTTCCCTTGAAAAGAGTCCCTGTGATGCTTTCATTGATAAAGACCTCATCAATGTCTAATTCACCTCTGGCATAAAGGGCCGCCATCTTGGCGGATGTGCCTGTCCCGCAGGGAGACCGGTCCACTTGACCCGCGCCGAATACAACAACATTCTTACAGTGTGCATCCGGATGATCGGGTTCATCATATAGCTCTACAACATCTACTGTTTTAAAGTAAGACTTTTCCTTAAAGTCAATCCGGATTGTTTCATTAACCGCATCACGAAGTTTCAGACATTGTTTTGATAATCGGGCTGCTTGCTCAGCGACAATAGTTAAACCAAGTGCTTTTGCCGGGCAAAGAATAAAAAATCCGGCATTAAAAGCAATATCCACCGCTACTTCACCCATTCCGTCTATTTTAACCTGCAAATCCTTTTGATACAGGAATGCGGGCACGTTTTCAATTTCTACATCAATGACTTGGTCATTCCTAACAGTTGCCCATCCTGTCACCAACCCATCCGGCGTATCTAAGAGTACCTTTGTCAGTGGTCCTGTTCTTTTGACCATTCCCAATTCGACGGCGGCGGAAATAAGTCCAATAGTACCATGCCCGCACATATACGGGTAAGCTCTCGGATAGTCTCCCGTGCTTAGAAAAATCACGCCCAGATCTGCATCCGGGTTCACGGGTTCAACCAGCGCGGCCCCAAACATATCATTATGCCCTCTGGGCTCCCGCAGGATCATGGTGCGGATCTGATCATAATTTTTTTCAAAATAATCGCGTTTTTCAAGCATGGAATTCCCCCGGATCCTTGGCAGTCCACCGACAATGATCCGGGTTGGTTCTCCTGCGGTATGGGTATCGATAACACTTATCACTCGATCAATCATAATCCCTCCAGGGTATATCCCACTGGCCTAACGATGATCACCGAATCAGGCCCTGATCCAGAATTTGACATCCGACTGGACCATGGTAAAAACCAATGAAATTTAGGCTGATTAAACGCAGCAAGCAACTACATAGATTACATTGCTATCAGAGTAAAGCCTGATCTGGTGATATATTGAAATTATATGCATCACAAACCCGGCAAAAACAAGGAGTTGAGGTTTTCAGGCACGCAGGGTACAATTCAAAGCCTTGCAAAATGCTGTGGAATGCCATATGCAATGTCCAATGATCCATAGATTATCCTTCCGGACAGATGAATCCCCTGCTGTGAGACATCGCCCTTAATGTATGATCGACAAAATGATAAGAAAACGAATGAAGATCTTATGGGCGGGGTCGCAGCTGGGGACAAGCACGCATTTGAAACTTTGGTAGGCCGCCATCAAAGGCCGGTCCTTAATTTCATTTTTCGCTTCCTGGGAGATGCTGCCGAGGCTGAAGATCTGACCCAGGAGGTATTTTTAAGAGTCTGGAAATCTGCGGGAACCTATCGGCCTGATGCCAAATTCACGACCTGGTTGTACCGCATCGCCGCAAACCTCTGCATCAATAAGCAGCGGGCTTTACACATCAAAAAGTGGCTTGCCGGCTCTCAATTTTACAAACCGAACCGGAATTCCGAAGAAATCAATATCCCCGCCGAAGGCGCCGAGCCCACCACCGCCGAAGATCACCTCATTATTTCCGAACAAGCGCAACTTCTATTAAATGCACTCAATAATCTGCCCGCCAACCAACGGCTGGCCATTGTTTTAAACATTTATCATGAGATGTCCTACCATGAAATTTCAAAAATCATGGATCGTTCCGTCTCCGCTGTTGATTCTTTGCTTATCCGCGCGAAAAAAAATCTTCGAAAAAAATTGACCGGCAAAAAATAAAAGCGCAGGTTTTGGGAACTTCAACTGTTTAAATAATTTGATTAGAAAGTATTTTCCCATCTTCTTTCAGATCAAGAAGGATTGTGATGAAAACTTGCCAAAGTGTCGGGAAAAAACTGTCGGCCTATCAGGATGGCGAACTCGGGTCGGCTGAAGATAACGCTATCGAAGCCCATCTGCTCACCTGTGAAGCCTGCCGCAAGAAGCATGCGGCGCTGTTGCGTACCTGTCGAATGCTCAGGAGCCTGCCTGAAATTGAACCTCCCCCCGGACTTTCCCGCCGGATATTGGACAAAGCCACAGCAGCGCGGGAACCGTTTTGGGTTCGAACCCGGGGCAATGCTTTCCGATTGTTGCCGGCACCCGCAGCCATGATCGCTCTGGCGGCCGCCGGTCTTTTGGTCGGGACGATGTTGGGCAATTTCTTGACCGAAACGCGATTTCACCCTTCCCGGACATTTTCGGCTCTTCATTCGGACCAGGCGCTCACACTGGCATCGGTTCAGGTTTTTGATGCAACGCCGCCGGGGTCTTTTGCGGAAGGTTATCTGAAACTGGCGGGCCACAACCCGGAGAGAACGCATGAAAAATAAATGGATTGCCATGATTTTGGTTTTATCCCTGGCGATGAACGCGGCGGTCCTGGCGGCGGCCGGATACGGCTATTATCACAACCGCAGTCGGCCGACTGCCGCCGGCGGTCAATCACCTGAAGGGGATCATCATTTTTACGAGATGCTGGGGCTTACACCGGCGCAATTGGAAAAGATGACCCCTATGGCGGCGTCATTTCATGAACGTCTAAAGAGCCTCCATTCCGGAATGGATAAAAAAAAGGCCGCCATGATAGGCCTTTTAGCCGGTGAAAGTGTGGCGCTAAACCGGATTGAAGCGTTGCGCAAGGAGATGGCCGCTATTCAGGACGAAATTCAAAAAACGGTAATCGCGCATGTCCTGGATGTTAAAGCGGTCCTGGATCCTGATCAGCAGGAACGCTTCTTCGACCTGCTGCGCCAAAGCATGACCCGGGAACGCGGCGTGTTCTCCGGAGCAGGAGAAAAGTAAGGCCAAAAGGGTGAATATTAACGAGATGGAGGGCTGGAATGAACCTGCGTTACTTGAGAAATGAACTTTATTACCAGAAACGAAGAACTCTGGCGGCCGTCATCGGCCTCTCCATCGGGATTGCGCTTCTAATTATCCTCAACGCCCTGTCGATGGCTTACCGCCGCGCAGCCCGCGTGCCTCTCCAGGAAATCGGTGCGGATATCGCTGTCCAGCGGTCGGGTGATGTCCCGAAAGAACTCACTGGGGTCGTCTTCCCTTGTTCGGCGGTGACGATCCGCGCCGATGAGCTGAAAAGGATCGAGGCCTTGCCGGGGGTGCGCAAAGCAGGCAAGGCCGTCCTGCTGTGGGTCTTCGATCCCAACCGGGCGTGGATTGTTCTCGGAGTTGAGCAGCAAAATTCCGTCGGCCCTTCCGTTCTTCGCCACTCTGTCATCGAAGGACGCTTTCTCAAAGAGGGCAAGCCGGAAGCCCTCGTTGAAGTTTCCTACGCCCGCCAATTCGGCATCAAGGTGGGAGACACCATATCGGTAGCGAAAACGGACTATCCGGTCGTCGGGCTTGTAGATGCATCCCGGGCTGCGAAAATCGCGGTTGCCAATGTCTATCTGCCGCTGTCGGAGGCGCAACGACTGGCAGCCTCATCGGAGCAGGTGCAGGCGGTCTCGCCGTTCAATCCGGCTGATGTCAACCTGCTCTTCATCAAGGCGGATGAAGAAAAAATACCCGAATTATCCTCAGCCCTGCGGACCATGATGGGGAAAAATGCGACCATCGGCACCCCGGATTCCTTCCTGAAGCTTCTTGGCAGCCTGTTTGCCCTCTCAGATAAGTTTACCCTGGCTGCGTCCCTGATTGCCATCTTTGTCGCCGTCCTGATCGCCTTTAAGACCATGGCCGGCAACATTACCGAGCGGACAAAAGAGATCGGGGTCCTCAAGGCCGTCGGCTGGATCAATCGCAACGTCGTAGCGCAGCTGTTGGCTGAATCGGTGGTCGAATGTTTCATGGCAGGGATTCTCGGGCTGCTCATCGCGCTTGCCGCCGCCTATGGGTTAAGCTTTATGAAAGTCAACATCCCCATTCCGTGGGAAATGAGCCCCGCGCCTCACTTCCTGCCGGGCGGGGGAGATCAGATCTTCAAGACGCTCAGGCTTCCCGTGCACGTACCGTGGACCTTGGCCGCGTTTGCCATCCTTCTTTCCGTGGTGATAGGAGGCCTCACCGGGGCGCTGCTGGGGAGAAGCATTTCAAAAATTAAACCTTCGGAGATTTTACGACATGAATAACGGAACGATTTTAACAGGGACCGGTCTTAAAAAAAAATACGGCGATCTTGAAGTGGTCAAGGGAGTTTCCCTCTCCCTTGAAACCGGCGAATTTGCCTGCCTCGTGGGGAAATCCGGCTGCGGCAAGACGACGCTTTTGTCGCTGCTCTCCGGCCTGGAACGTCCCACGTCCGGCCGTGTAGACCTCGACGGCCAAGACATCACCAGCGCCACAGAAGACGAACTCGCGCTCTTCCGGAGAGAAAACGTCGGTTTTATCTTCCAATCCTTCAACCTGATCCCGACGCTCTCTGCCTGGGAGAATGTAGCTCTGCCGCTCTTTCCCGTAAAAATCACGCGTGCTGAAAGGAAGCGGCGGGCAGCCGACCTTCTTGAGAGAATGGAGCTGGGACAGCGGATGGACCATTTGCCCTCGGCTCTTTCGGGAGGAGAAAAGCAGCGGGTGGCCATTGCCAGAGCGCTGGTGAATCGCCCCAAGATTATCTTTGCCGATGAGCCGACCGGCAACCTCGATTCCGCAACCGAGGACGCCATCATGGAAATTTTAAAAAGACTCCACACCCAAGAGAGGGTAGCCATCCTCATGGTCACCCATGAAGTCGAACTGGCAAACAGCGCAGATCGATTGATCCGCATGCATGACGGGGAGGTTGTATCATGAAAAAAATTCATTTGAGTTGCCTATTGGTTCTGGCCGCCGTCTCTCTTTTTTCCGGGGCCGGCGCTGCGCGCGCCTACGCCGCAAAAAGTGCCAAGGTCGAGGTGCTCTACATGAACCACGGCCCCCTGAGGGACACGCTCGACCGGATGAGAAGTGTCTTCTCCACTTACGGCGACAAGATCAGCGTCGCCTGGTATGATTTTGAGAGCAAGGAGGCGGAGGATTTCAAGGCCCAAAAGGGAATAAACCAGCATGTGCCGCTGGTCATCTGGATCGACGGCAACGAGGTCGTAAAGTTGGGCTCAAAGCAGATAAAATTCGTCGGCTTTCCAACCGGCGCAGGACCCATGTTCTTTCAGGGCAAGTGGACCATCGACGACCTGAAAGCGGCCCTTGATCAGGCCACCGGCAAAAAGTGAGACTGCCATGGACTATCGCTACGTGCTAAAAGAGCTCCGCCACCACCGAGATCGAACGCTTGTCAATGTCGTGGGTATCGCTGTGGGCATTACCCTCTTTGTCTCGATCAATGCCGTATCGACCGCCTATCAGAAAGCAGTGAGCCTGCCCTTCAAAAATCTCGGGGCCGACCTCGTGGTCCAGCGGCCGGAGAGGCGGACGCCGGGTTCGACGCAGGCCCCTGAATCGATGCGCGGGATACGCCTGCCGTTTTCCAACCAGCTTCTCCCGGCGGGAGATCTCCGGAAGCTCGCATCCATCGACGGTGTCGGGGCTATGGCTTCTTCTTTGCTGCTCTGGGAATTTGACCAGGGCGGGTTCAGGACCATTATGGGCGTTGATCTCTCGCAGCCAAGCCTGGGGCCGGTCAAAGTTAAAGAGTGGCTCAAGGAGGGACGCTTTCCTCAGCAGGAAGGGGAGGCCGTACTTGAAAAACATTATGCCAAGTTTCATCACGCAGGTATCGGAGCCAAGCTGAAAATCGGAGACCGTAACTTTACCGTGGTGGGGCTTCTGGAAATCAAGGAAGGGTCCCAGATCGCCTCGGCCAATATCTACCTGCCCCTGGCCGACGCTCAGAAGCTGCTCGGCGATGAGTCCCAGGGGGTTAACGTCGTGTACCTGCGACTCAAAAATCCCTCGCTGCTGGGCCAAGTGAAGACCCGGATCGCCAAACAACTCGGCGGCGTATCGGTTACCAGCTCCGATTCATTTCTCGAATTGCTGGGCGGCGTCTCCAAGATCTCGGACCAGTTCTCGCTTCTGACATCGATGATCGCCCTGGGCGGGGCCATATTCCTGATTATCAAGACGATGCTTGCCAATCTCGTTGCCCGCTCCAGCGAGATCGGCATCTTGAAAGCAGTCGGCTGGACCGAAAAAGACGTGCAGAGGCAGTTGATGGGTGAAGCCCTGCTCCAGTCGCTTGCCGGGGGCATCTGCGGCCTGATCATGGGATATGGTGTTGCCTACCTGCTGGGGTTTGTCTCGATTCCTGTTTCAACGCCATGGGAGATAAACCTCCTTCCCGCCCTTGCGAAGAGTGCCGAAAGCGCTGCATCGGCGGCGGTCCGGCTTCCGGTGAGCATCTCTCTGGGTCTCACCACATCTGCTCTGGCGCTCTCCCTTCTTGCAGGGGCTCTCGCAAGCTATTTCATGGGCAGGCGGACATCCCGCATGAAACCCGTCGACATACTGAGGAGGCTGTGAAAACCGGAAAGTTGACTTCATAGACTGACGTGCGAATTAGGAAACAGTACACAACGCAACAAGTCTCGCGATGGCGAGCAGGAAGCCCGGGTAGTTTGTATCCAACTGGATATCGCAGTGAGTAGTTTCTATCCAGAACTTGAGAGTTGGATGCAAGCATCCGCGCTTGCACACTCTCTTATGAATCGGGAGAACTTGCAGTTTCGAAGATAAGTGAAGAATCGTTCGGTTATCTTATCACCGATTTTCAGATGTGGGGAATGAACAGAGGAATGTGAACCACTGGCTGCTTCGTCCCTTGCAGAGATCGGCGTCATGTTTATTTTTGGAGCAAAAAACTTCTGGATATACTTGCAGTTAAGGAGAAAAACATATGGGTCTAATCGTAGCAGAGAATATCACCAAAGATTACCATGTCGGAGAACTCACCGTCCGGGCTCTGAAGGGAGTCAGTTTTAACATCGAGCCGGGTTCCTTTATTTCCTTCGTCGGTCCCTCCGGGAGTGGGAAAACGACCCTGCTGAATCTCGTCGGCTGTCTCGACAAGCCCTCGGAAGGCCGGCTTCAGGTCGCAGGAATGGATGTATTGAGCTTGGGTAAAACGGAATCGGCTGTTTTCAGGGGCAAGAACATTGGCTTTATTTTCCAGGATTTTAACCTGATACCCGTCCTCACGGTTTTTGAAAATGTTGAGTACCCGCTGCTCATGGTTCAAAACTCACCGCCTGAAGATAGAAAAAAAAGGGTGATGAATCTCCTGGAAGCCGTGGGGATGAGGGAACAAAAGGATAAGTACCCGGACCAGATATCCGGCGGGCAGAAGCAGAGAGTGGCCGTCGCCAGGGCGCTTGTGACGAACCCGAAGCTTGTCCTTGCCGATGAGCCGACAGCCAACCTCGATCACAAGACGGCGTACATGGTCATCGAACTGATGAAAAGGATGCGGGACGAATTTAAGACCACCTTCATCTTCTCAACCCATGATCAGAAGATCGTGGGAGAAGCGGAGATCCTTTATTTGCTGGAAGATGGGGAACTGGTGAGCAAACAGATGAAGGGGGGCGAAGACCATGTATAATCTTTTCAAGATAGCGATAAGAAACCTGAGGCGCTACAGAAGAAGGACCATCCTGACCGCGTCACTCATTGCCATCGGCGTCATATTCGTGCTTGTCTTTGTCTCCGTATCAGGATCTTTCAAGAACATGATCATCGGGCAGATAACGGGCTCCATGCTTGGAGATATGGAGATCCACCGGAAAGGTTATGTGGCCTCCATAGACAATCTGCCGTTGACCTTGATGATGAACCCGCAACAGGCGAACAAAGCGGAAGAGGCTATCAAAGCGGTCCCGGAGATAGATGCCTTCTCCCCCCGGATAAAGTTTGGAGGGTTGTTCAGCAACTTTACCGAGACGACCAACATACGGCTCAACGGGGTCTATCCCGACATGGAGATGAAGACTCTGCCTCTTCTTACCTCAAGAATCATTGAGGGTGAAAAGATGATTAAGAAAGGCGAGATCATTGTCCCGGAGCTCCTTGCGCGGGGCATGAAGGTCAATGTCGGTGATATGGTCGTTGTCATTGCGACGAATAAAGACGGCTCCGTGAACGGCAAGCAGCTCAAGGTCGGTGGGATCCTCGAAAGCGCAACCGGGCCTGGGGGACGGGACGGCTATGTACATATTGAAGACGCCATTGAAATTCTGAGGATGGAGGAGCAAGAGATAAGTGAGATCGCGTTAAGGATACATGATTTTGACAAGCTCCGCAGCGTTGCCAATAGCCTGAACGGCGATCTGTCAAAATACGTGAACAAGCAGGGAAAACCGGTCTTTGAGGTGCACACCTGGGAGAAGCTTTCTCCTTTTTACAACATCGCGCGGATGATCGAATTGATGACACTCTTCATAAAAGTTATGCTCATCGCCATTGTTCTGATCAGCATCATGAACGTTATGATCATGGCGGTTTACGAGCGCATAAGGGAGATCGGCACCATTGCCGCCATCGGAACCCTGCCCGGTAAGATCCTCTCCATGTTCGTGATTGAAGGGTTCTCCCTCGGCGTGCTCGGCGCCGTTGTCGGCAACGTCATTGGACTGGTGATTGTGCACATACTCGACCTTGCCAAGATAACCTTTGATTTCGGCAGACAAACCGGACTTGTGTTATCGCCAACCCTGCAGGTTTCAGATATCCTCGTTGTTTCGGTCATCGTCATTATCGTTGCCGTCCTGGGAAGCCTCCAGCCGGCGCTCAAGGCATCGAGAATGGAACCGATCACGGCTCTGAGACATGTGTAGTAGAGATTTTGAACAAATGGAGTCAGGCCGGGAGGCCTTCCGGAAACCCCCGGCAGCGGTGGAGACTTCTCGATGGGCGACCGCCTTTAAAGGCAGGAGATTACACATGCGACATGCGGTGGGGATAACGGCAGTTTTGGTCCTGTCCGTCGGGTGCGGGAGCAACCCTCTTGTCAAATCGATCACGATAATTGCCGTCGCTTCCGATGGGAACAACGCCACCTCTTTCATCTGCAATGCCGCCGAACGAAGCCCCTATAACCTTGTCTTCGCCGATACCGGAGAACTGTTGGACGTGCTCGATAATCCTTACAGCGGCGAGCGAGGCGATGTCGTTCCGGCAGTGCTCGCCCTTCTGGCCCGAGACAGGGTTGACGCTATCGTGGCCGCACGGTTTAGCCCCGCAATGATTGCGTCGATGAAGGCCCGGGGCATCAGATACGTGCAGTTTGAAGGCGTTGCCAGGGACGCGGTGGACAGGATAGGAGCTCGACCCTCAAACATTACCAAGTGTAACGAAAGGAGATAATTGATGAATAGACTCTTGGCTTTCCTGCTCGCATCGTGCATGCTATTCATGGCCCCTCCCCTCTATGCCGCAGAGGGCACGGAGCTTCTTCGGCAAATTGACAGGAACTTGTTTCCCGAATCATTCGATTCTTATCGCAAGATCATCAATATCGAGTCGAACGGCCGAACAAAAGAGTACGTGTATTACACCGCCAAGAAAGGCAAAGACAAAATAGCCGGCCTTTTCCTGCTGCCGGCCAGCGATAGGGGTAGAAGCACGCTAAGACTCGGGGATAATATGTGGCTCTATGTCCCCAGTGTGGGCAAACCCATCCGCATCACGAGCCTGCAATCCGTGATAGGCGGTGTTTTCAACAACGCGGATATACTGGCCCTTGATTACTCGGTGGAATATAACGTGGAGAAGCTTGAAGACCTGGGAAATGAATACCTTCTCTACTGCAAGGCCAAGACTAAAACCGTAGCCTATGACAAGCTCAAGATATGGGTTGACAAGTCCAAATTCCTTCCGACAAAGATCGAGTGCCTCACCGAAGCGGAACTGCTCATCAAAACACTTTACTTCAAGGACATAAAGGACTTCGGGGCCGGCATTGTCAGGCCTTCGATCATCGAGACGGACAGTCCTCTCTACAAGGGATATAAATCCGTTATGATATTCGCAAAGATCGTAAAAAGGGAGTTCCCGGACGAGGTCTTCACCCTCACCTTTATGCCGAACATGGAGTCTCTTTTGAAATGAAACGGCTCTTTCCGGTCTTGCTTCTTTTCTGCCTTTTGGTGAGAGTGGCTGAGGCAGCGGAAGAATACACTTTCAGCCTTTCGGAGATCGAAAAAAAACCATACCATGTTGGAGGCTATCTTGAATTTCGGCCCGTTCTGTTCGGTGTGGACAAAAACGCTTCTTTATCCAAACTTAACCTCTTTGACAAAAATGTGGGGAACCCCTTCTTGGAATATAACGGGAGACTCTGGATCGATGCAAATATCCAGAAAGGAATGGCCGGCTTTTATCTCCAGCTGAACACCGACTACCAGCAGTCCGATGTCGTTCCTGCAACCGCTGAGATTACACCTTACCAGGCCTACCTTTCCCTCAAGCCGTCATCGTCGTTGACAATGGACATGGGGAAGAAAACTTCAAAGTGGGGTAAGGGCTACGCATGGAATCCGGCGGCCTTTGTGGATAGACCCAAGGATCCGGACGACCCGGAGCTTGCCCTCCAAGGCTATGTGATCGCCTCGGCCGATTACATCAGGAGCTTTGCATCGGGACCGCTCAAGACGTTCTCTTTTACGCCTGTCATATTGCCCGCATACGGGGACATCGATGACAACCTTATTTCTTTGAACCATAAAAACCCCAGAATTGAAGCCGTATTGCCCGTGTACGGGGCCGTCAATGCCGACTTTGGAGAAACCGATCATCTCAATTTTGCCGCCAAGGCCTATTTCCTGCTCTACGATACGGATATTGATTTCATGTTTCTTTCCGGAGGAAGCAAATCGCCTCGGTACGGTTTGGATTTCTCGAGAAACATCGGAACGAACCTCGAAGTGCATGGGGAATTCGCCTTCATCAGCGACTTCCAAAAGATGCTGATCGATGCGAACGGGAACACGTTCCAGAAGACCTATAACGCGGTGAATTACGTTCTGGGGACACGGTACCTGAGCACCCTCAACACTACTTACATCTTCGAGTATTATTTCCAGGATACGGGTTATTCAAGTGGGGAGATGTCCGATTATTTTAAATTTATCGATGAGGGCTACGATATCTTTGTTTCGAGCGGGGATAGAAGGCCTCTATCCAAGGCAGCCGCCGTGACCCAGCAGGGCGGCTATGGGAGGTTCACGCCTGAAAGACACTATCTCTATCTCAGGGCCAGTCAATCGGAACCCTTTGATATCCTCTATTTTACTCCTGCGCTCACTTGGATCTACAACCTAAGTGATAGGAGCTTCTCCCTCACGCCGGAGTTGCTGTACTCGCCGATCACAAACTTGGAGCTGCGGCTTAAAACGGGTTTTCTTGTGGGAACCAAAGACAGTGAATTTGGAGAGAAACAGAATGACTACCGGATAGAGCTCAGAGTCAGGTACTATTTTTAGCAAAACCAATCAGGTTCTCTACTACCCTATAATAGAGCTCTCGCCAACCCCATGCAGGCGCCACCAAGCACGAGCCACGTGGAGTTCACCTTGAACCGGAACAGAAGCAACGCAGAAACAAGAGCCATTGCAGCCGCGACAGGATCAATGATGGAAGATCTGGCCAGTTGCCAGGTCACGGCGGCCATCAAAGCGAGCGAAGCCACATTCACGCCGTCCAGCAGGCCGCTCACCCACTCCGACTTCCGCATGCGAGGAATCAGCGGATTGGAAATGGCGACAAAAATGAACGAGGGAAGAAAGATGCCAAGAGTCGCCAGAAGCGCCCCCGGTATGCCGCCAAGGATATAACCGATGAATGTGGCCGTTGTGAATACCGGTCCAGGCGTTACCTGTCCAATGGCGATGGCATCCATCAACTGCTGGTCGGTGAGCCAGCCGAAGCGTACAACCAAATCGGCCTGGAGGAAAGCCAGCAAAACGTATCCGCTTCCATACAGGACCGAGCCGATCTTGAGAAAAGTAAAAAATAACTTAGGAAGACTAAAGTTAACGGCAACCTGCGACCCCATGCCGACCCCACTAATTGGAATAATAAAGGCTCCCAATCCCTGTCTTCTTAAGCGCTTATAGTTCAGGGCTATCATCACTATCAATCCACCTGCTGAGAGCAGGATGATTTCATTGATGCCTACAAAATACAGGAGGATAACAATGACCGCGACCGCCGCAGTCAGCGGACCTTTGACAGCTTTCCGCCCCAAGCTTAAAAGGGCTTGTACGATAATTGCAATGACCACCGGCTTTATCCCGTACAGCAACCACTCGGCTTGCGGTGTGGCGCCAAAGCGTGCATACACCCATGCCAGCAGCAGAACGATAAACATGGCCGGTACGATGAAACATATTCCACCGATAATCAGCCCAAGCCATCGGGCTCGCAAAAAGCCGATATGAATTGCCATTTCGGTGGAATTCGGCCCGGGGATAAGATTGGTAGCGCCGACCAAATCAAGAAATTCTTGCTCTCCTAACCATTTGCGGCGTTTCACGGTTTCATCGTGCATCATGGCAATATGGGCTGCGGGACCTCCAAAGGCAGTCACACCCAGCTTAAGGAATAATCTGAGGACTTCGGCTAAATTTCGTGAATACGATGGAATCACTTTACGTCCTCTTTGCCCGCGCTGGGGATCGGCGTTGAGTTTTAAAAGTCCCAAGCGCAATTGGACGAAAGCCCAATGACATCGAACCATTTGCATGGCGTAATGTCACACCTTGTGTAAGACTCACCAAGCAGAGCTTGCCGCCAGGTATGAGTACCCGTCGAGCCTCGGAGATTGCCTCCCGCATGTCTGTCTCCGGCAGGAGGTCAAGCACGTAAGTGGAGACGACGCGATCGACTGAATGATCGGGTAGCGGAAAATGCATGGAACCTTCTGATTGAGATACCTTAGAGAATTAGCCCTCAATCTTCATTGTCAAGCCTGCCATAGTTCCTAATATTCTGGACTACATAATTATATGAATTCAACTGTTAAATCCAAATCTTCGAGACGTGGCATTAAAGGATAATTATCCTACTTCTTAAATTCTGAATTCAATATACTCTGTCATCAGTCTTATATCTCACGCCCCCTAGTCTATGAACTTTGACCTATCAGCTATGAGCTCTTTTTCTGTCCTCTGCCTTCTGTCATCTTGTATTTCTCAGCCAGTTCCTCATAATATTTGGCTTCCTCCTCCCGCCCCCTCTTCCGGCAGCCGGCGGCGTAAACGGCGCATTTTTCCCGCAGGGTTCGGGCGGCCGCGCGGTGCTGCGACTCGGAAAGCCGTCCGTGGTCAATGATTTTCTTCAGCGATTGTATCCGGTATTTATCAAGCCCGGCCGCCTTCGAAAGCTGGTCTTCGTGCCCGCCCCGCTTTACGGTGAGAGGATCGTCAAGGAGATGGACCGGATACCGGCAGCTGACGCGAAGCCACAAATCATAATCTTCGCAGGCCGGCAGGCGCTCGTCGAACAGGCCCACGGTGTCAAACAGCTTTTTTCTGATCATGACCGCCGAAGGGCTGACCAGGCACAGGGCAAGCGAAGGCTCAAAAATCATGCCTGAAAATTTATGGTGCCGCTTTTTGGGGTTCACCCGGACCCCGCTGCGAATCCAGATTTCCTCCGTCTGGCAGATGAGGGCCTCCGGGTTGGCGTTAAAAAATTCGACCTGGCGGGACAATTTTTGCGGCTGCCAGAGGTCGTCCGAATCCAAAAAAGCAATCAAGGGTGCGCAGGCCTCGGCGATGCCCCGGTTGCGTGCGGCGCTGACACCCCGGTTGTCTTGCGATAAAACGATGATGTCGTTGTGATAGGCCTCAAGAATCTCCCGGGTATTGTCCGTGGAGCCGTCATCCACCACAATCAGTTCAAAGTCGTCAAAGTCCTGGGCCAGAACGGAAGCGACGGCCTCTCCGAGAATCCACCCGCGGTTGTATGCGGGGATGATGACGGATACTTTGGGGTTTCCGGTTCTTGTTTTCATAGCATATAAGCAGGAGAACAGAGGCCAAAAGCCGGGAAGTTGAGAAGTTGAGAAGTAGGGAAGTTGGGAGGCTGCGAGCCTAATCCTCGAAGCCTTGTCAGGCATTCCGCGCCGTGCGCCGGCCATCTTTTTCCTTTATCCTTACAACTATCAACTATCAGCTATGAACTATCAACCGGCGCAACAGCGTCTTCCTGGCGCGATTTCCTTTAACCTTTGTCCTTTTGCCTTTTGCCTTTCACCTTAAACCATCTAGCGTTGGTAATTTACCCGTTGATATCAACCAATTCGCAATCCCCAATCGCAAATCCGAAATCAGACCATCCTTTCAATCTGCTTCAGTTTATCCTGCAACCGCTTGGCGGATATCGGAACGGCGGTCTTCAGCTCCTGGGCGAATACGGACACCTTGTATTCCTCCAGCAGCCAGAAGTAGTCTTCTACGGCCCGGCGCTTTTCGGCGGTGGCGTTCGGGGTAAGCTCTTTTAGCAGCCGGTTCAATCCATCGGCGAACTTTTGGATTTCATTGACTTTGGCCTGGTCCTTTTCAAAATCCACCAGAGCGCGCTGGACCCGGATCATTATGGCTTTGACATATCTCTCAAGATGATTGAAGCGGTCTGCATCATAAAGTTCCACAAAATTTTCCGGAACCAGACGGACCAATTCGTCAACCGCCTCCGCCAAAAAAATTTGAGCCCTTGAATTATTGCGAAGGCTGCGCTGGAAATCATGAATCCGGCTTCGGGCACTGCGATAGGCGGATAAGACCGGCACTGTGCCGGCGAGCAAGTCTGTGCCGCTTGAGAGAATCTTCGGGCCGGCTGCTTCCGCCAGGGCGTAAAAGGCATTTTGCGTCCTTATGTTTTGGCGGAACATGCTTCGGATTAATTGCCGGTAAACCATCTTTTCAAATTTCCCGGCCCCGCCGAAAAAATCCGCCGGAAGGGATAGGTCGGCCGGCAATTTCAGCTGTCGCTTTAAAAATTTCAGGTCCTTTGAAAAATGAATCGTAAAAAGGGTCTCCACTCCCTCCGGGTGGGCCGCCAGGGCTTTTTCACGCTGCCGGAAAAGACGCAGGTTAACCCGGTTGGGCAGCGCCGGGTCCTTTTCCAGGGCCGGATAGCCGATCAATTGGGTCCCCTGTTGGCCGGTTTCGCCGATAAAATCGGGCAAGTCCCCAAAATCCCAGCGACTGACGTCAAATTTTTCCCATTTCCTGCTCAGCGCTGCAAATTCGTCGGATGCCGCCGGTTCTTCCACCGCATGGTACAAAATGGCCGAATCTCTACCGGCACGCACTTCCCGGCCGTCCGGTGCGGTGATCGAAATTCGCATCCTTAGATAATCAGGCAGGGATTGAACGGACCAGGCGGCAGCCGGGATATCGACGCCGAAGCGTTGATAAATGAAGTTCCCCAGAGAAGACATCAGCGAGGTTTCCGCCGGCGGCATTTCCCGGCAAATGATTTCGACCGTGTCTTTGACCGGTACCAGTTTTTTGCGATAGGTTTTGGGCAGCCCTTTTATTAAGGCTTCGATTTTTTCCGGATAAAGTCCGGGCACCAGCCAGTCCATGGCCTCCGGCGGCACGGAAGCGGCCAGGGTCGATGGAATCTTGACGGTAACGCCGTCGTCCGGGGCTCCCGGTTCAAAGGCATAAGCGCACTGGACCGCATGGCCTGCCAGATCAAGTTTATTCGGGAATTGCGCCAGTTCCGAAGCCGTGGGATCGTAATGGACCAGATCCTCCCTCTTCAGCCGCAAAAATTGATCATTGCCTTTTTGCTTTAAAAATTTTGCCAGCGTCCGAATATCATAAATGTCCGGCAGTCTCTCCCGGTAATAATTGAACAATTCCGCTTCGCTGACCAGCAGGTCCCTGCGGCGCAAACGATTCTCAATATCTTTGATCCCATCAATAAGCTCCTGGTTGTGTTTCATGAAGGCATAAGGCTTCTTGACATCGCCGTTTATCAGGGCGCTCCGAATAAAAATACCGGAAGCTTCGGCGGCGTTCACTGGGCCGTATGGCGCTTTTCTTTCCGGAACAATGATCAACCCGAAAAGGGATACCTGCTCCGAAGCCACCACCTCACCACGGTCTTTCTCCCAATGGGGATCGAGGTAGGTGTGTTTGCACAGGTCTTTACCCAGATCTTCCAGCCAGGAGCTGTCGATATTGGCCACCGTGCGGGCAAAAACCCTGGAGGTCTCAACCACTTCCGCGGCCACAATCCAGTTCCCGGCTTTGTCGAATAACCCGGATCCGGGAAAGATCATCACCTCCCTGCCCCGCGCGGCTCGAAAAATATTTTTTTCCTTTTTGTGGGCAATGTTGGAAAGAAATCCACTCAGGACCGATTTATGGAGCGCCGCATATCTATCATCTGGAATTCCATCCTCCAATTTCCCGCTCCCGGCCTCCGGCTTCCGCATACCGCCTTTCGCATTCCATAATCCCTGCTCGGCCAGAACAGCCATTATTTGACTATGGATGTCTCTCCATTCCCGCATGCGTTTAAAGGATAGAAAGTGCTCCCGGCAGTAGCGCTTCATCTGGTTGCTGCTGTTAACTTTCTGCCAATGGGCATGATATCGATGCCAAAGGTTAAGCAGCGTCACGAAATCCGAACCCGGAACATCAAAGGTTTTATGCATCCGATCGGCTTCGCGGGTTTTTTCGGCCGGACGCTCTCTGGGGTCCTGAATGCTGAGGGCGGCGGCGATAATTGCAATCTCCGGAACGCAGCCCTCCTTTACGGCCTCAAGCAGCATGCGTGACAGCCGGGGATCCAGGGGAATCCCGGCCATCATCTGGCCCTTTTCCGTCAAAACAACCCGGTGACTATATTTTATCCCGGCCGCCGCTTCAGGTCCGGTTCCCGGCGCGCTTTGTTCTATGCGCTCTGCCCTTTGCGCTTGGCCCTCTGCCGGTTGCCTTGCGCCGTGCGCCTTGAGCCGATGCGTTATGGCTCCCAGTTCAAACAGCAGGTTAAACCCATCCTGGATGCTTTTTAAATCCGGGCGATCGATGAAGGGAAACTCGGCGATATCCCCGAGTCCCAAAGCAATCATCCGCAAAATAACTTCAGCTAAATTGGCCCGAATAATTTCCGGTTCTGTAAACTGGGGACGGGCAAGATAATCGTCTTCCGAAAATAGGCGCATGCACACGCCGTTTGCTACCCGGCCGCAGCGGCCCTTGCGCTGGTCGGCGCTGCTTTGTGAAACCGGCAATACCGGCAAAGACGTGGTGCGGGAACGCGGCGAATAGCGGGCGATTCTGGCCAGGCCCGAGTCGATGACATATTTAATCCCGGGGATGGTGATGGAGGTTTCCGCAACATTGGTGGCCACGATGATCTTGCGGTCCGGCAGACGGGCAAATACTCTGTTTTGCTCGTCGGCGGTCAACCTGGCAAACAACGGCAGCACCCGGATTCCGGCCGGCCGGCCGGCCTGAATTAATTCGCAGGTTTCGCGAATATCCTGTTCGCTGGGCATAAACACCAGGATATCCCCCCCGCGTGTCTGTTTCAAAAGCCTGAGGACAGCCGCCGCCGCCAGTTCAACATGGGTCTGTTCACCGTTGTCCTCCCGGTCAGTATCAGCAGATAGATATTTAACTTCGACGGGATACATCCGCCCGGAAACTTCGATGACCGGGGCACCATCAAATACTTTAGAAAATTTTTCCGTGTCGATGGTGGCCGAGGTGATGATCAGTTTAAGGTCGGATCTTTTTTTCAGCAGGGTCTGTAAGATCCCCAGAATAAAGTCGATGTTCAGACTGCGTTCATGGGCTTCATCGACGATGATCGTGTCGTAGGCGCTCAAAGAGTGATCGCTGTGGGTTTCCGCCAGCAGGATGCCGTCGGTCATAAACTTTATGTAACCATCTTTATCAGTTCGATCCTTGAACCGGATTTTATAACCAACCGCCTTGCCCGGCTCCTGCCCGAGTTCTTCGGCAACCCGGCGGGCAACGGTTGTCGCAGCGATCCGACGCGGCTGCGTACAGCCGATGACGCCGTCAATTCCCCGGCCGGCAGCCAGGCAGAATTTCGGCAATTGGGTCGACTTGCCGGAACCGGTCTCGCCGGACACAATGACCACCTGATGGTCGGCGATGGCCTTGATGATCTCGTCCTTTTTGGCAAATATCGGCAACTCTTCATTGAACCGCAATTCGGGCAAATTTTCCCGGCGCCGGTTTCTTTTCTGCACGGATGCCAACAGGCGATTTTGCAGCCGATCGAATCTTTGCTCGAAATTTTGTTTTGATTCGGACTTTTTACTAGACTGCCGGAATCGCCTGATTTCACGATACGCCGCCAACCGATCGACCGCCATGGCCCCGGGCAAAAGGGATTCAATTTTTTTTATAAGATTTTTCTTAATTGCCATTGTTCAGCAGCATTGATAATTCTGAATTTATTCTGATTGAAAATTAAACAATTATAAAATATTAATAATCTATTTAAAGGATTAAAATCAAGTGATCGATCCGTTCAGGGTTCAAAGTTCAGGGTTGAACGGTTTTACTCCGGTATGCCAGGTTCTTTGTATTGATCAAGATTCGGAATATTCTACCTGCCCTTTTGGGTGAGATGGTTTCATTTGCATAATCAAGACAGAGCTCCTTTGAAATAGATTTTTTTTAATAACCAACCCTGAACGCTGAACCTTGAACCCTGAACCCCAACCCCTGAACCCAGAACCATTCAACCTAGTTATAAAAGGAGCACGCCATGAAATTCGTCGTTATTGGAGCAGATGCCGCCGGCATGAGCGCGGCGAGCCGCGCCAAACGCAACCGCCCGGAGATGGATGTCACGGTCCTGGAAAAAACCCGGGATGTTTCATACAGCGCCTGAGGGATTCCCTATAATCTGGCGGCGCCGGAGAGAGACATCGAGGAATTGGTGGTTCGCAGAGCCGAAGTTTTCCGCGAAAAACAAAACATTAATTTGCTGACCGGCCATGGGGTTGAAAACATCGACCCGGGCCGACAGACGGTATCCGGGGCAACCGCCGCCGGCAAGCCCTTTGAATTTCCCTATGACCGGCTGCTGATTGCCACGGGCTGCTCGGCTGTCATGCCCGCTGTCCCGGGCATTGATTTACCGGGCGTGCTGGCCGTCAAAAGCCTCGAGGACGGCCGCCAAATCAAGCATTTGCTAAAAGACAGGCAGCCTAAAAACGCCGTCCTCATCGGCATGGGCTACATTGCGCTTGAAATGTGCGAAGCACTGGTGCACCTGGGCGTCCAGGTCGATATGGTCAAGCCAGGTCCGCAATTTCTGCCCTGGCTGGAGCCTACCATGGCCCAGGCCGTTCGGGAGACCCTCGAATCCAGGGGGGTCGGTATATACGCCGGTTACGTGGTTGAGCGCATCGAAACAGCCGGATCCGGCAAAGGCCTGCAGGTGATCTGTCCCGACTTAACTCTTCACGGGGATCTTGTGATAGTGGCGGTCGGGGTCACCCCCAACAGCCGGATAGCCGAAGCGGCCGGTCTCAGCTTGAGTGTCGCCCAATCCATCTCTGTGGCACGCAATCTGCGGACATCCGACGAATTGATCTACGCGGCCGGTGATTGCGCCGACGCCTATCATGTGGTCACCGGAGAAAAAACCTGGATTCCCCTGGCATTGCGCGCCAACCGGGCCGGCTGGGCGGCGGCGGATAATGTGTGCGGCGAGAAAGCGTCCCTGGACGGCGTCGCCGGCACCGCCGTGTTTCGCGTACTCGATTTTGAGGTCGCCCGCACCGGTCTGAACCTGCAGGAAGCGCAGGCCGCCGGTTTCGATCCGGTTGAAAACATGATCACGTCCGGCTCCAAGGCCCATGCCCATCCCGGCAATACCACCATATGGGTCAACATGATCGGTGATAAAAAATCCGGCCGCCTGCTGGGCGTGCAAATGATCGGCCGGGAAGGGGCGGCCCACCGCATCAACGGTCCGGCCGTGGCACTTCACGCCCGTATGACCGTCGAACAATACAGCCAGACGGATCTGGCCTACGCCCCGCCCTTCGGGCCGACGTGGGACCCGACATTAACGGCAGCCAATCAGCTGCTCAAGAACCTGTAAATTATAGGAGGCGAAATGAAATCCTTTCGCAAAGAGTTGTGGTTTGAGGTCCCCACCCGGCGGGCCTTTATCAACATCACCCCCCAGGTAAAGGACTGCTTAAGGGAAAGCGGCATTCGGGAAGGTCTGGTGCTGGTCAATGCCATGCACATCACCGCCTCGGTTTTCATCAACGATGATGAATCGGGCCTGCACCACGACTACGACGTCTGGCTGGAAAAACTGGCACCCCATGAGCCGGTAAGCCAGTACCGCCATAACGTCGGCGAAGACAACGCCGATGCGCACATGAAGCGGCAGGTCATGGGACGCGAGGTCGTTGTCGCCGTCACAAATGGCCGGCTTGATTTCGGCACCTGGGAACAGATATTTTACGGCGAATTCGACGGACGCCGCCGCAAACGGGTGCTGGTAAAGATTATCGGTGAATAATTTTCATCTTTGATGGTTAAATTATTGTAGCTCTTCAGAACTTGCTAAGATAATAATTCTTGAAATCCATTTCATGGCTTCGACATCGCGGATTTTACCCAGATATCTTTCCGTGGTCGATAAATTCGAATGGCGTAATATGATTTTCGAGATGATCTCTATTGGAACGCCGGAACGGCTTGCATATGTCGCTGCATGACGCCTTAGGTCATGGGGTCTGAGATGAATGCCCACGACACTGCCCGCTTTGGCAACCATTTCCCTCGAAGCTTCATAACAAATCGGGAAAATGCGTTGATGGTGTTGAATACCTTTTTGCCTTATATAGTCTTTCAGCCTGTCCGCGAGCTTCTGGGGGATAAAAACGAATTCCTGATCTATGTGATTTTTAATGAAGTTGAAAAATGCCAGCAAATGGGAATAGCGGGTCCGTTTGGTTTGCCGTTTTTTCCCCTCTGTGATTCGATTCAAGAAGGAGAGGGTCATTTCCGTGGTGATCTCCTCCAGGTTCTCAGTCCCGAATTCCTCACAGAATTTGGTAAGAACCAGTTTGTATGCCCTGATTGAGTTTTCTTTAGAATGACACTTATGATATCCCCATCATGTTAAGAACCCATCGGAAAGGCACCATGTGCTCAGCTTTTCTAATAGAGCAGGATGGAAGATCTCCAAAAAAACAAGGCAGATATTATCGATCGGTATACCGGTACAAGATTATTAAAAACGGACGTTTTTTATCCTATAGGTACAATCTCGAGTGGAAATTTCCTTACCCTGAAACATTTCACGTAGCGCCGGAGTAATCAGTTCAAAGGTATCCGCTAATTTTATTAGAAATTCCTTTTCAGAAACCCTTTTCCAATCATTTTCAATAAAGTTTCTTATTTCAAACTCTGGAAATTTGAATATCATTGCCATTGATCTGCCACTAACCGCCATTAATAAATTTCGGATCTATATACAATAAAAAGGTAGGTTGCGATTTAGCCGCTGCAATCAAGCCTTTTGAATAGAGATGCTGAAAATTATTATAGCAAAAATTTGCTAATAATTCAGAGTCTTATAAATTTTAGCCTTTTTTTCATATATAGTCCAGATACAGATAAGGATTTTTTAGTCGTTTATTGTTCATAGCTGCCAGCACACCCGCATTGGGCAGCACATATTTAGAAATAAGTTATATTTGGGAAAATATTCCCAAATATAATTTATGTCAAGAAAAACTAGATTTGCAGGGCGGCCGTAGTTTGATACCTGAAAGCTACAGTTTGGGGGTTGTGTGGCTGAGAAAGGATGGTCAGAAGCGAGCAACAAAAGTTGACAAAATGCTACAGACCAAAGATAAATATAACTATTTCAAATTGGTACGGTTTAGCAAAAAAAGTTTACGTTGCTTCGAAAGCAGCGCCCTCCTATGGGATATTATTAAGGAACCGGTGCTTGATTGTTAAGATTACTCCGATGTATGCCCAAATTTGATGATATTTAAGTGTAATGCAAGTATGCTTGACTGCAATGAAGAACCGCAAAGTCCAGGAATTGCCAAAAAGGGGAAACCCCAATATTTTCGAGTAGACGTGTCCAATAGTAACATATTTTCCCTATAACATCCGGAATGGAATGTTATTCAGATAGAAAGACCGTTAAATCTGCAGATTTCACAAGCAAGCAATAATATATTTGGAAGATTTACAGAAACTACTCAATCACTGGTTATGCGCGAGATAGGATAGGATAGACAAAATGCCGACTATACTTGTAATTTTAGGATGGAGGCTGTTTTTTATGCAAATGAAGGCGATGAACCGATTCACGTGCATTGTCGCAAAGGTGACATGGAATGCAAATATTGGTTGAATCGAGAAAGTTTTGACCTTGAAGAAGCTTTTGCATATAATATGTCACCAAGAGATAAAAGACAGATCCGAAAAATTATTTATGAACATTTTGAATATATTGAGCAGCAATGGGATGAATTTCAACGGAGACGCCAGCAATGAAAAAGTTCCATGATATCAGCGATCTTAAATTTGAAGATGGCTTCCTCGTTATCACAATTGATGGGGAAGCGAAACGATTTCAATTAAAGGAAGTATCGCCCCTACTTGAGAAAGCTTCGGAGGAAGAAAGGAGTAATTTTGAAATTTCTCCTTCAGGCTACGGGATACATTGGCCTCTCTTAGATGAAGATATTTCCATAGATGGTTTACTAGGAATTGTTCGTGCCCCACAGTGGAAGAGACAGATCGCATGACAAAGGCATGAAGATGGACGGGCCATATTTTGCGGTTTTGATTAGCATTAGGTGATTTCCGCTATTTAGTCTGCCACATCTTTCGAGCAAGCACCCGCCCGCCACTTATGCCTGGGGGAGGTTCGGGCACGGGTATTGATATATTGATAAGGTTCGAGTCTATTAAAGCATCCGAAAAGACACGGCCGAAATTTTTCAGGTTATATATCCAGCTTCTCGCCCACTTGACCGCTCAACAATAATTATCCTATTCATGAATCCTGGCTGCCTGAAAAATTCAATGATACTGGAAAAATGTTTGGCTCTATGATTTTGGACACGAAATTTCATTTTAGCCTTAGCATCCTATGTCAGACTTATCAAAGGTTGCCCGGCCGGCTGATATCCTGGGATTTCCACAAGCGATCAAAGGTTTTGACAAGTCAGATTTTTGTGAGGTATCTCAATCTGTCTTTTTTTTTACGCTAAGCTTCGACCACAAAATGTTGATGTTCGCGCTATATTATTTTCAATGCTGGCGAAAATTTGTATTCTTAGCTGGTTTGTTGTATATATTAGCGAACTTAAAGTTCCTTCGCGATTCTCTTACTATAATCTTTCAAATTTAAGAATGCCATCCTGTATTGTTAAAAATAGCGAGATTCAACCATAATGCAAGAATGTATGAGCGCTCGGATGTTGATTTACAACCATGTTTTCAACCGTGGAGCGGTTAACGCTCGCGGTCCCGTCGCGGGGGGGCGGATCAATCTAATCATTGTCAGGCTTCCAATGAGAATCCGTCTTATTAGGTAAAGAGTAAATGCTGCGGGAAGGAAAGTAGAGGGAGTGCCATCATGGCCAGAGTAAAAGAAATCAATTGATTACGAATTGTGGATTGAAAAAAAATTAGGACTGATGATGCAAGAAAAGAATACACCGGAACTGCCCGGTCACATTTCCACTCGGACATCTGGTATATTTTCGACTTTCCACCTTCTTGGTTTTATGGGCAGATGGGGCGCCTGGATTGTTCTGTTGGCGTCTCTAATGATCACTTTCAACGCCTGGTATTCCGCCAAGGGCGTAGCAACCAAAAGGGCTCAAGCGCGTTTTGATTTTCGGGTCAAGACAATAGAAACAGGGATCTACGAGCGCCTCCAGGCTTATGAATTTCTGCTCCGAGGGGGGAGCGGTCTTTTTGCGGCTTCCGACGAAGTCACTCGAGAGGATTGGCGGACCTATGTAACAAAGTTGCAGGTTAATCAATATTATCCTGGAATTCAAGGGGTCGGCTTTTCTAAACGAATTCTTCCTTCTGAAAAGGCGGCTCACCTCCGTCAGATTCGCGGCGAGGGTTTCCCTAAATACACTATCAAACCTGACGGGGAGCGGCCGGAGTACACCTCGATCATCTTCCTGGAGCCCTTCGATTGGCGAAATCAGCGGGCTTTTGGCTATGACATGTTTTCCGAACCCACCCGTAAAGAAGCCATGATCCGAGCACGTGACACCGGAATAGCAGCCTTGAGCGGCAAGGTCACCCTGGTCCAGGAAACGGACGAGGACATACAGGCGGGCTTTCTCATTTACCTGGCGGTTTACCGCAAAGGAGAATCGCTGGAAACCCTGGAACAGAGGCGTAAGGCGTTAATGGGATATGTTTACAGCCCTTTTCGTATGAATGATTTCATGAAGGGTATTCTGGTCGAAAAGGAGGGATACGTTAAACTTCAGATTTTTGATGGCGATAAGCCGCTTAAAGAAACCCTGCTATATCGCAGCGATACCGCGGAAGAATATCACAACTACCCTGAAGGTCGCCATTTTGCCACTAACCAATCCATCCTGGAATATGCCGGCCGTCGTTGGCTGTTATCTTTCGCTTCCTCAAAATATTTCGAAGAAAATATCGAGACCGGCTTAACGAACTTCAGCTTATTGCTTGGCATCACCATCAGTCTGCTGTTATTTGGCATGGTATTGTCTTTAACCAAGTCGCGTAGCCAAGCCATAGCTCTGGCTAATACGACATTGGACCTGGAAAAGGCTAATATAGGATTAAGGAAAGAAATCATGGAGCGCGAGCGGGCGGAGGAACAACGGGATAAGTTAATTGCGGACCTTCAAAAGACACTATCAGAGGTTAAAACGTTGCGGGGTTTTCTACCCATTTGCTCAAATTGCAAAAAAATCCGTGATGATAAAGGCTATTGGAATCAGATTGAATCATACATTAGAGATCGCTCTGAAGCTGAATTCAGTCATGGTATTTGCCCTGAATGCGCAAAAAAACTGTATCCCGATATAGATCTATCTGAAGATGCCGAGTAAAGATTTTAGATGAATATTTCGATAATTTGGAACTTAACAATGATTATCCTATTCTTGAATTTTGGCTGGCTGAAATATTGAATGATACTGGAATAATGTTAGACTTTTAGATCCTGGACCCGAAATTTCACTTTTATCCTTAACCTCATATGTCAGACTTATCACAGATTTTCCGGCTGGCTGATATCCTGGGAGCTCTACAAACTATTAAAGGTTTGGCACGTCCAATTTTTATGAGGTTCTCAATAATCTGCACCCAGCTAATTTAAACCTAATCAGCAAAATCAAAAAAAAGTTCATATTGCATCATCACATCCAACAAAATTACATCCCTTCTTAAATTCACCATCAGGCACGTTATCTAACAAAAATAGAGTCTCAAAAAAGTATATACTTCTTGTGATGAGGGGTCGGAAGGGCTCAATGATGTGTGGATACGGCTCCCACCGAACAGATAATCACAGGACCGTTTCGGTCGGACATATAAAATTAATTGTAAGTAGTTATCCTGGACCCAAATGCTGCTGAATCTCAAGGGCCGCGGTCTTAAAGTGGGACCGCAGTTGGGTTTCAAATGCATTTTGTTCGGTGATATAGGTTAAATGGTAGTAACGTGCTGTGGTGGTGGGACTGCTGTGGCCGAGTATCCCCTGGATATGACGAAGGCTTAAGCCTTTTTCAAGCAGATGGGTTGCATAACTGTGGCGCAGGGAGTGAATCGAGACTTTTTTTTAATGCCACACTGGGCCACCACCGCTTTCATGGCAGCCTGAGCGCCGCCGCGATCCATGTGGGTGGTTGCACTTCGAATGCGCTCGGGCGAGCCCATGGCATTGGGGAATAACCAGCAGGGGTTGCGATGTTTGCACCACAAAGCGCGCAGTGCCTGATAGGTCAGATCCGGCAATGGGACGAAACGATCCTTGTAACCTTTGCCTCGTCGGATATGAACCTGTTTGCGCTGACCGTCGATATCACCCACCTGCAGATTGAGGGTCTCTGACGAGGCGCAAGCCCATGGAATAGGTCGCCAACAGAAAAACACGGTATCGCAGCTTGCATGTCGCAGCGATCAATTGTTCAACTTCAGCAACGGTCAGAAATCAGGCAGCGAATGGACTTTCGGGGGTTTGACTATATTTACCCACTGCCAGTCTTGTTTAAGGACATGTTTCCAGAAAAACTGCAGACCATTGCGGTCAACTTTAACGGTACTCCAGGAATGGGATTCCACCAGCTCGGAAAAATATTTTTCCCGTTGTTGCAGGATCAATTGATCGGGGCAACAATCAAAATGTTAGCTGATCCGGCGCACAGCCCTATCGTAGGCATCGGTGGTTTTTTGACTTTTGCCCTGAAGCTTGAGTAAACGCAAGTGACTCTGATAAAGTTCATTAAATCGAATCGTTTCAACTTGATTCATGGTATACCTCCCTTTGTTTTGATGGTGCCCGGAATTGGGCAACTCTGGGAGTTATACACTATTTATAATTTTTTTCCCGCCGCGTAGCGGCTTCGTCCAACAAGGAGTTATATTCTGCGCTTGTTCCGCAGTTCGAAAAGGCGGTTGAGGTCAGCAATACATTTTAGAGCTAAATATAGCATCCCATTTTATTATCTCTAAAGCCCGGCGCGCATGAATGGGATCATCATTCGTAAGTATTCCTTTATTATTAATAAAATGATGCCGTTTAAAATGTCTTAGAAGGCTTCGGCGAAGACACAATAGCGTTATCCGGCAGATCCGGAATTTAGCGGTGAAAATATTTTGTTAATGAAACTTGCGACAGCATTTCCAAGTTTATAGTGATCTTCGGGATCAAAATGAAGGCCGTCAAATTGGCTGGATTGAATAAGGGTTGACGTGTCAAGAAAAAAACAGCCATAGGCTGACGCAACGGAGTTGAAGCAGCCTGCAATTCTTTTTGATTTTTCGACTCCACCTTCAAAGGTTTCCGCGTACTCTGTAAGCTTACCGAGAGGTGGCGGGACCATTATTAAGATATTAGGAGCTTTGCCATCTTTTCCGCTTCGACTTCCCTGGGCATTTCAATAAGGGCGCCTAAACTTTCTCCGATATCATATGGGGTTACAGAGAACCTGGCCTTTAGATCATTGGTGCCTAACATAATTATCAATAGATCGATTGGAGAATGTGATTCAAGGCATGGTAAAAGATAAGATACTCCCGTTTCTTTTTGTCCCTCCACGCACAGGATCATCCCATACAGTTGTTCTGCCGTTTAATCCTTCTTCAATTACATAAAATTCCTGGCCGAGTTTTCTCTGGAGTACCCCAGTCCATCGTTTTTTCTTGTCAAACCGACCCTTTGTGATTGGATCTCGACCATAAGTGTTTGAATCGCCATAGCAAAGAATAACTTTCATAAATTCCTCCCGTTAAGATTAGCCCACCAGTCGGCTGATTTCTGAAATCCCAATTTTGTATATACACTTTCGAACTTTCGTTATATGGGCCTCCTACCCCTGTTTTTTTGTTTGACACGACATTATTGAGTTGATAAAGGTGTTAATATGTGCTTACAAGTGAACGTATTTACCACAAACATCAAAAAATTTCCTTTCTTTTTTAAGTATCATGCAAGAATTAACACCTTCAGAAACGGAGCTCAATGTCGGATAGTCTCAGAAATTCAAAAGATTTCAGACAAACCTCCCGCTTTGCAAACCTGTACGGCCAGGACTATTCTCCGTACTGCAGGACAGCTGGTTTATTAGTTTGACACTTCATAATATATATGCTGATAGCACTGAAAAAATCCAGAAAAGAAAGGAGGTGATAATAAAGATTTAAATGCTCTTTCGCGGCCTGCTGTTTGAAATTGAGCTAACATACTTTCAGCTAATTAAAGGAGGGTTTATCATGAAACGTTATTTGACCATTGTGAGCCTTGTCATTCTCACGGCCATGCTTCTCCTATCCAGCCCGGCACTTTCTCAAAGCAAGGTGATCGGCGTCTCTCATCTTTGGTTGGCAATGACTGGAATATTTATCTTTATAATGGAATCAGCAAAACACTGAATCAATGGGCTACAAGGTTCTTAAGTTCAATGCGCAGGGAGATACTGCCAATCAGGTTGCCGGTATGGAAAACTTTATCACCAAAGGGGTAGACGGCGCCATAATCGCCCAGGCAGGCCACGCCTTCAGGGATATCTCCCAAGCTTATGATAAGGCCGGCATTCCTTTAGTGGCAGTTGACATGGTCTTGCCCGGCCAGGTGGCCCATTTACTGCGACCAACGACTGGGAAGGCGGCGGCAAGATGGCGATGTTCCTCGTGAACTCGATGCGCGGAGAAGGCAAGGTTCTGATATTAAACCTGCCCAGTTGGGATTCAATTCGGCAACGTGCGGAGGCCGCCCGGCTCGTTCTGAAAGAGTTCCCCGGCATTAGCATCGTCGCCGAACATGAGGTTGGTGTGCATGAGCCCATTGAGACCGCCAAAAGCATTACCAAGGCGACAATCCGTGCCAATCCCGATCTGAAGGGTATCATCGCCACGTGGGGGTTGCCCGGAATCGGAGCTGCTCAAGCCGTTATGGAATTGGCCCTGCAGGATCAGGTGGCGGTCGCAACTTGTGATTTCGACAGGCCCCTAGTTCAATTGATCAATGACCCAAAGCCCCGCCGTTTATGGCTTACGGCCAGGACTCGTACACCGTGGGCGTTATTGCAGGCAAATTGATGGATCAGGCCATCAAGGCCGGTGACATTCAAAAGGCCAAGGCTGCATTGCCTCTGCTCAGCTTGGACCAACGCTTGTTATAGCTAACCGAGGCTTGGAGCAAGTATCGACCGTGAAAGTCGGAACCCGAATCAGGCCTGGGACGAACTTTATAGCGACCAGAAAAAGCCCTGGTAAAAAATCGTCGAGACGGGGAAAGGGCTCATCCACGATGTGACCCGCAAAGCCCCATCCCCGTCTCCATAAAAACCGGAAAAAGCTGACGAAATGAGAGATACGGTTATCAAGACGGTTGGGATATGCAAGAACTTCTCCAGCGTGACTGCTCTGGACAATTTGAGCTTTGAAATGAATGTGGGGGAAGTCCATGCGCTTCTGGGGGAGAACGGGGCAGGCAAAACGACCTTTGTGAAAATTCTCACGCGTGAGCTGCAAGAAGACTCTGGTGAGATTTACCTGCGGGATGAGGATGCCCGGGATTATCGGTCCGGCAAATACAGGACAAGGGTCTGGCCATGGTGCCCAGGCAATCAATCTGGTAGAAATGTTCACCGTGGCTATGAATATCATGCTTGGCATAGAACCGGTTCGGACAAGTTTTTAAAATGGAAAAATTACACGCCGAGGCCTGGTTCATCTCTCCCAAAATTACGGATCGGCTCGATGTCTGCTGCAAGGTCAGCGAATTGAGTGTCGCGGAAAAACAATCGGTATCCTTGGCAAGAGCCCTCGCAAGAAACCCGAAAGTCCTTATTCTTGATAAATCTACTGCTTCGCTTGGGGACCGGGTGACACGCGAATTTTCTTCAGTCCTGAGACAACTGAAAAAAGAGAGGACTTCCATTCTTTACATTTCAGATCGCCTGCAGGAAATTTTCGACCTGGCCGAAAAGGTCTCCGTGCTCGTGATGGCAAAAAAGTAGGTACTTACTCGATCTCTGAAACGAACGAGGAAGAGCTGATCGGTCGATGATCGGCCAATCTCTGAAGGCAATGATCCCTAAAATAAAGGTTCCCATACCCAGGAAATACTGCGTGTCTGAGGATCCATATCAAGAATCGAAATGTAAGGGATGTTCCTTCACGGCAAAATCCGGTGAGATCCTTGGGATCGTGGGCACTCTGTAAGCCGGTAAAAGCGAGATCCTGCATTCGATCTTCGGGCTGGAGCCCTTTCTGGCCGGCGAAGTTTTTGTAGATGGAAAAAAAATGAATATAACCGAACCGCAGGCGGTGATCAGAATGGTCAGCCCTCATTCCTGAAGAGCGACGTGATGCGCTCGTCATGGAGCATCCATCGTGCGAAACATCACTCTGGCGAGTTTGACAGCGTATGTTCGGTAGGGTGCGGGCAATCAGCTGTCTCTCTATTGAGGAATGTATGTGAATGCGGTAGGAAGAGAGCCCTTCGATAGCAGCTTTCTATGAAAAAAAATCTGTCGGCTCTCTCCAAGCGGTGGTAATTCAGCAGAAAACTGCTCAGATCGTGCTGGCTTAGCACTTTGGCTGAAGATTGATCCCCTGGATGAACCGAACGAAAGGAAATCTATGTCGGCGCAAGTAGCAAATATATGGACTAATCGGTACTCTGGTTAAGGATGGGGCGGCTGTCATATATGCCATGAACGAGATAAACGAAGCGTCTGAACTCTGTGATAAGGTGAGAGTGCTGCACCGGTGTCAAGTTGCGCGGAGCTTAAGTGTCCGGAAACAAACAGGAAGAGCTTCTACTCCTGATGCTAGGCGGAAAGCGAGATGCATAATAGCAATTGGCGTGAATTCATTTTGACCTGGGGGACCTTTTTGGCTTTTTGTCTGCTGTTTGTGGTTTTTGCGCTGTAGGCGATTCCCGGATTCGCCAGCTGGAGCAATGCCGAAAACATCTTCAAGCAGACGGCTGTACTCCTGCTAATGTCCTTCGGGTTGCTTTTGCCCATGATTGCAGGTGAAATCGATATCTCTTTCGGGGCAGTATCGGTATGGCAGGTGCTTTGTTCGCATCTTTGGCAGTCAACGGACAACCGGTTTTAGGTGCCGTGACGGCAATTGCCGTCTGTACGCTATTCGGCATTGTCAATGGTATTTTTATAGCGATCTTCAAGATGCACTCATTTCTGGTGACACTTGCCACAATGTTCATCGGTATGGGGGCCGAGCGGGTTTACACCCACGGCTTTAATATCTGGGTAAAAGATCTGAAGCTGCTTGGCATCTTTAACGGGTATGCCATTGGCGTGCCGAACAGCATCCTTATTATTATGATAGCCTTCGCGTTGCTATGGCTATGGGCGTCAAAACCCGCAGCGGAATCTACATGCGGGCCGTCGGTGAAAACATTGAGGCGTCCCGCGAAACGGGAATAAATGTGGTTGCGATCAAGATCCTATCGTTTACTTTGGCAGGACTGTTCTACGGATTGGGGTCCATTTTGAACGTGCTCAGGGTTTCAGGCTCGTTGGCTTATTCCGGGCAGAATTTACTTCTCCCCACTATGGCCGTCTGCTTTATCGGCGCGACCATGTTTACGGCTCCGAAAAAAAATGTTCCCGGCAATCTGGTGGGGGCCTTTTTTCTGACTTTGATCACAAACGGACTGACCATTTTCGGTGCTGAATATTATTTTATTCCAATTTCTCACGGAATCCTGCTGCTAACCGCTGTGGTCGTAGCGAACCTCGGCAAAAGCGGGCTTAAAATAGAGCAAGTCAAATTTTAGCTCCTATCACAAGCCGGAAGGGAATCTGTATTGAGCACTATACAACCGCCCTTAATTTAGGCCCGATCAAAGAGGCTTGGGGCCGAATAGGCATTATCACCGTCTTTGTGGTTTTCATCGGCATAATCGCAACCATCGAGCCGCAGTTCCTGTCCCGTGGAAACCTGATGGACATCGTGACTGTGGCCTACATTTATCTTCTGATTTCCTTTGGTGAAACCTTCGTTATCGGTGCGGGGGAGTTTATTTTTCAGTTGGGCACATAGCGGGGTTTTCCTCAATCGTCAGTTCTCTGCTGATGAGCAATGCAGGCTTTCCGGTCTGGATAGCCGTTGTTCTGGGAATTTTAACCGGATTGATTCTCGGCATCATTAACGGATTTATTGTCGGCTGGCTGGGTGTGGATTCCTTTGTCACGACGCTGAGCACGATGTTTTTGATAACAGGGGCAAAATATTGGATGACAGGTGGAATGTCGGTCATGTACCTGCCCGGCACTTTCATGAACCTGGGAAGAGGCTGAATTATAAATGTCCCCTTCTCGTTCTTCATTCTGTTGGCGGGGTTTTTGTTCTCATATTTCACCTTCGGCAGGTTGCGTTCTGAAAGATGCATGTACATGACTGGAGGAAATATTCTGGCATGCTATTTATCAGGCATTTCGGTTCGATACTACACCTTGTTGGCTTTCATGTTAAGCGGATTTCTGAGCTCCATCACCGGTATTCTGCTGGCAGCACGCGCCGGACACACCATATTACCCTGGGTGAAGGTCTGTTGTTGGACGCCTTTGCCATGTCACTTCTGGGAGGGGTACTGGCGGAGGCCGCGCAAGTATCACCGGGACTCTTGCGGGCGGATTTTTCCTGATGATGGCCATCAATGGGCTCAACATTCTCGGCGTCGATCCCGCTGCAGAATGGTTGATTAAAGGAGCGTTATTGATGATTCTCGTCATCGTTTCCATCAGGTTCAAGAAAGAAAGATAAAGGCAGAGATTTTCCATGGCTGAAAATAAAGAGTACGTGCTGGTTTTAGATGTCGGCACTGGCAGCGGCCGGGCGATCCTTTTCAAATTAAGTGGAGAGCCGATCGGATTCGAGGGCAGAGAATGGCAGCACAGCGTAGATCCCGATTTTCAGGGTGCTCTCGATTTTGATGTAAACACCAATTGGCTTTTGCTTAAGCGATGCATCGAAGAGGTCATGCGCAAGACTTCAGCAAACGCCGATGAGGTGAAAGCGGTCAGTATCACCAGCATGCGCCACAGCATGGTCTGCTATGATCACCGCGGCAACCCGGTGGCGGCGTTCCCTAATGCGGATGCGCGTGCGGAAGCTGAGGTGAAATGGCTTATCAGCCAAGGATTGGCAAAACTAATCTACCGGATCGGCGGTGATTGGCCGAGTGTCCATGATGTGGCCCGGCTGCTCTGGCTAAAGAAAAACAAACCTGATTTGTTTAAAAGGATAGATCGCTTCACAATGCTCGAGGGCTGGCCCATTGTTCAACTTTGCCGCACCTATGTAACCGATCCCTCAAGCGCCTCCAGCAGCGGGCTATTTGATGTCGTCCGAAGAGGTTGGTCGGATGAGATCATCGAGGCATGTGGGCTGCCAAAAGGAATATTTCCGGAAGTCGCGGATGCCGGCCAAAAAGTGGGTGCGCTGAGCCGCGAGGTTGCCCGGGAACTCGGACTTTATGCAGGCCCCCGGTGATCATGGCCGGCGGGGACACGCAGTGCGGGCTCCTCGGTTCGGGTGTCGTGGAAGACGGACAGGCCGGTATCGTCGCCGGCACTTTCTGGTTGGATTGCGTCGTTTTGCCTCAAGCCATCATTGATGATCGTTGCGCATTGAGGACCTCCTGCCACATCATACCCGACAAATGGATCTTTGAAGGGGTCAGCTTCGTGGGAATGTTTACCCGTTGGTTTCGCGATGCCCTCTGCTCCGGGGAGAAGCAGCGTGCCGCCGAAGAAGGCACCGACGCCTACAAAATCCTGGATGAAGCTGCATCACATGTCCCGGCCGGAGCATACGGAATTCAGGTTTGCATGTCCAATATCTTCAATGCCTCCAACTGGGTGCATACCGCACCCATGTTCCTGAATTGGGATGTCTGGGATACAAGCAAATCGGCCAAGGAGGTATTCTACCGAGCTCTGTTGGAAAACGTCGCATATCAAACGCGGGGAGAATTCGGCAATATCCTGCGGCTGGCGGAGACCTCGCTCGCCGAAGTAGTCTTTTGTGGCGGAGCGGCCAAAAGCAGACTCTGGGCTCAGATTCTGGCAGATGTATTAGGCGCTGAAGTAAGGGTTCCTGAGGTCAATGAGGCGACAGCCCTGGGTGCGGCAATCTGTGCCGCAGCCGGTATAAATAGATATGCGAACATGTCTGCGGCAGCACGCGCTATGGTAAAAGTGAATAGAGCGTTTGCGCCCAACCTGGAGAACGCCTCGGTTTACAGCGAAATGTACGCTCAGTGGAAAAAAATCTATGAACACATGCTTGTCCTTTCCACGGACGGACTTCTCAAACCGCTGTGGAAAGTGGCGGGGACCTGAAATTGGAAAGTAAAAATGGAAAAAAATGGAAAATTAATTTTGGTCCTTGATGTTGGGACGGGCAGCGGTCGGGCCATTCTGTTCGATGCCCGCGGGCAGCAAGTTGCTCTGAGTCAACGCGAATGGGTACACCCGAAACTGGAGCAGTCCCCCGGCGGATTTGATTTCGACACTTCAAAAAACTGGCATTTGTTGAAGAGCTGTATCCATGAAGTCCTGGCAGAACCGGGCATCAATGCCGAAAACATCGCGGCTGTCAGCTCTGCTGCCCAGCGGCCCGGGATTGTCTGCTATGATGCCGCTGGCCAGGAGCTCTGTGCCTGGCCGTGTTTCGATGCCCGTGCGGACGGCGAAACCGAATGGATGATTGAGCAGGGCTACGGACCCAAAATTTACGCAATCAACGGAGACTGGCCGAGCATTCACGAACCTGCCCGGTTATTATGGCTAAAGAAAAACAGGCCCCGGACTTTCGAGAAGGTTGCCGGAATAACGATGCTGGATGCATGGGTTTTGTACAAACTCACCGGTCAATACGTGGCTGAACCAACGATTGCCTCCTGCAGCGGAATGTTCGATCTCAAGCTTAGAAACTGGTCTTATGAAATTTTAGACTTGCTGCAGCTGCCGACCGCAATCCTTCCACCGATGGCGGATACGGCATCTGTTATGGGACAGATTTCCACACAGGCCTCGGAAGAGACCGGGCTGCGTCCTGGAACCCCGGTCGTAGCAGGTGGCGGCGATACCCAACTTGCCCTACTTGGGGCGGGATTGACGGCAGCGGGGGCCGGCCTGGTAGCCGGCACATTCTGGGTTGAAGGTGTCATCGTGGATGCCCCGCTCATAGACAATGCCCGCAGGAAGACGAGGACCTTCTGCCATTGCTTGCCGGATAGATGGCTGATCGAGGCGGCCAGCTTCAGCGGCATCCTGGCGCGCTGGTTTCGGGATGTTTTCGCAACGGAAGAAATGGCGCAGGCCGCCAGGGAAGGTTCGAGCGCCTATGAAATATTGAACAGAGCCGCCCAAAAGGTTCCGCCCGGATCGAATGGTGTCCATGTCTGTTTTTCCTCCCTCTATAACAGCGGAAGGTGGATTCACACCTCACCGGCATTTATGGGGTGGGATGTATTTGATCTCGATAAATCCGGCAAGCCGGTATTTTGGCGCGCCATACTGGAGAACGCCTGCTATCTGGCCAAAGGCGAGTTTAATCTGATAAAAGATGTGTCGGGCGTTTCCTTAGAAAGTGTAGTATTTTGCGGCGGCGCCAGCAAGAGTTCTTTGTGGCGGCAGATCCTGGCCGATGTTTTGGGCATTGCGGTGCTGACGCCAAAAGTTGTTGAAACTACCTCCCTGGGAGCTGCCATGTGCGGTGCGGTGGTGCGGGCTTTACGCCGAGCTGAAGGGGGCGGCTGAAGCGATGTCTTCGCCCTGTCAGACCACGGAACCGAACCTTGGGAATACGCCGATATACGAGAGTGAATACCGGCGCTGGCTCGAGATAAGCAGACATGCAGGGGAACTTGTGGATAAAGGCATTCTGAGCCCGATGTGGGCCGCACCGGCAACCAGGGCCAGGTAGCCCCTGTTCTGGCGCTGGTTTATAAAAACCTGCATCCGGTTTCTGCTTTTGAAATCGACAGATCCAAAAAGGCGAACCATGAACGCGCAAACGAGAAAAGAGTTTTTGTCCAGGGCTTACAACCTCGGATTCGAATATGAAAAGACTTACAAAGGATGCGCCCAGTGTGTAATCGCCGCGATCCATGACACGCTGAACATTAGAGATGACAGCGTGTTCAGAGCCGCAACCGGTCTCGCGGCCGGCGGTGGATTGACGGGAATCGGCGTGTGTGGAGGCTATGTCGGCGGATCGATGGTCCTGAGCCAGCTCTGCGGACGCGACCGATCCGATTTCGAAGACAAAGTACGGATCCGCCACCGGTCGTTCAACCTTACCAAGAAGTTGATCGATGTCTTCCTTGAGACATTCGGCACGCTCATTTGCAGAGACCTGCAGGTTCTTCGCTTCGGACGGCCCTACTACGTCAGAGATCCGGAGGAATATGCCAAGTTCGAGGAAGCAGGTGCGCATTTGGATAAATGCACGGATATAGTCGGAAGGGCGGCGCAAATCACTGTGGGAATCATTCTGGATGAGGGGCTGGTTAAGGTCGAACGTATTGATCACGCCCAATCAAAATCTCCGATCGGGCCGGACCGTGAATGAACGCAAATGTAGAAAATATGGCTCATTATAGTATTGAAAGCGGCAGGTTCAGCGGCCAGGTGGTGGTGATCACCGGTGCCGGTAACGGCATCGGACGAAGCTGTGCCTTGAGGTTCGCTGCAGAGGGTGCCAGGTGCCTGAACTGCGATATCGATGAAGTCGGACTGCGGGAAACGGGCCGGATTATAAAGGAACGTCAGGGAATTTCGGAGTATTATACATTTGATATTACGAATCGGAAACAGATGCTTTCTTCTGTGAATCAAATGATAGAGAAACATCAACAGATCCATGTCCTGGTCCACAGCGCCGGTATCGGCTATGAAAAGGCTTTTGTCGAAATGACGCCGGAAGAATGGATGAAGTGTATCGATGTCAATCTGAATGGCGTCGTCCTAATGACCCAGCCCATTTTGAAAAACATGATTGCGCACCGATTCGGCAAAATTATCAACATCACCTCCCAGGCAGGCAAGACCGGTAGAATCTTGCATACGCATTATTCCACGTCGAAGTTCGGCCTGAATGGCTTCACGCAAGCATGGCCATGGAAGTCGCAGAGTATGGCATCAACGTCAATGCCGTTTTGCCCCAGCAGGATCGTTTCGGAGATGATTGGAAAATCTTTTAAGAGAAAGAGTAAAAAGAAGCAGCCGGAGTTACGAGGAGATCTTGGGAGGAGACTACCGCAAAGGCATACCGATTGGCCGCTTGGGCCGTCCTGAGGATGTAGCCGCTCTGGTAACGTTTCTTGCGTCCGAGGAAGCCAGCTACATTACCGGACAGTTTGTTTCGACCTCCGGCGGCCGAGCTAGAATTTAAATGATGAAATCGAAATCTTGCACGAGCAGTGCAGGAGAAAAGAATGCAAGCATTAGTGAAATACCGGACGGGAGCCGGTTTTTGTGAAGTGAGAAAAGAGTCAGCAGAACCTGTTCCTCATGACAACGAGGTGCTCATCAGGATAAAAGCTGCGGGTATTTGTGGGTCAGATCTGCATTTTTATGACGGGAGTCTTACGACCTGTATCCCTCCGGTTATCCTGGGACATGAGTTTTCAGGTGTGATTGAGCAGGCGGGCAAAAATGTCATCAATTTCAAAAAGGGTGATCGGATAGTTGCCGAGGCGCATAAAGGAGGCTGCGGGCTTTGCGTTCACTGCCTGACGGGAAAAGTCGAGATCTGCGATCATAAAAGAGCAGCCGGCTACAAAAGTGGACGGCTGCTTTGCGCCCTATCTCACGCTTCAGGAGTTCGCTCTGCATCGGATCCCGGAAAACCTGTCCTTTGAACAGGCAGATATGATCGAGCCCCTGGCAATAGGTGTCAAGGGGGTTCTCGAAAGGGCTCGGGTCGAACCCGAAGATTTTGTAGTGGTGTTGGGATGTCGGGCCGATAGGTCTTTTAGCCGCAGCGGCCGCACGCGCTGAAGGTGCCCGAAAGGTGCTTATCACAGGAACTGCTAAGGACGAGAAGGTCAGGCTTCCGCTTGCTGAGAAGATGAATATCGATTATGCCGTCAATTGCAATCAAGACGATATCGTCGCCAAGGTAATGCACTTAACCAAAGGAAGAGGAGCCGATCTGGTGGTCGATGCCTGTGGGGCGGAGCCGGCAGTTACATCAGGCTTTTGAGATGATTCGAAAAGAGAGGCAGGATCTGTGCAGTTGGTCACACCGGGAGAGAAACCTTGGCCGTGCCGTGGGAAAAAGGCCTGATGAAAAGTATTCAGTTGATTTGGAGCCATAGCTCCAACTGGACCAGCTGGGAACGGGCTATTTCTATATTGGCGAACGGCAAGATCGATGTGGAGCCCGCTTATCTCCTACAGTTTTCCACTGCAAGAGTGGAAGAAAGCCTTTGAACTGCTCGGAGAATTTGGAGGCCGTCAAAATTCTGCTGGTGCCCTGATTTATTAATAAATCCATGTTGGATATCAAATGTAGAATAGGGCCGCCTGGAAAACGTCTAAGGTGGGCCTCCCGGTGGCCTCTGAAAGTGTTGGATGCGCGTGGATGGTATGGGTTATTTCTTCGTCGTTGCATTCCAATGTCTTAGCAAGCCCGAATTCTGCTATCAATTCAGTGGCTTGGGGCCCAATGATATGGGCCCCAGAAGCTCGTTATATTTAGAATCAAAGATCACCTTCACGAGTCCTTCGGTTTCTCCGATCGCCCGTGCATTCCGCTTGCACTAAAGGGATATCGCTCCAGTTTTATATGTATCCCGCTTCGATAGCTTGCTTTTCGGTCAATCCGACTGTTGCCACCTGGGCTTGCAATAAGTACATCCCGGAAAATTGCTGTAATTCATTCCCGGAGTGTCCTTACCTGCAATCTTGTCGACGCATACCATGCCTTCGTGGGAGGCAATACGCGCCAACCATGGCTCGCCCCACCACGTCGCCAATGGCATAGATGCCTTCTACATAGGTTCGCATAAACTTATCCGTGGCAATGGCACCTTTTTCTCTTTTCACCCTAAGTTTTTCCAGCCGCATGCCTTCAATATTCCCTTGAACGCCGATCGCGAACAGGCAGCAGTCCGCGTGATTTCTTCGGTACTGTTAGCTTCAGATAGATTTAGCTGTCACTTTGTTCTTCCCGTTCTTATTGACTTCACGGCGGTGCTTCGTATAAATGTTAATCCCATTTTTTTCAAAAATCCGTTTAATCAGGTCGGAAATTTCGGCATCTGCCGTTGGCAGTATTTGCGGCATCATTTCGACCTTTTCAATTTAGTTCCAAATGTATGATATAAATATCCGAACTCAACTCCGATTGAACCTGCGCCGATAATAATCATTGATTTCGGCGGCTTTTTCATAATAAATGCTTCTTTACTGCGTCATGTATCAGTTTTCCGTCTGTTTTGACTCCGGGAAGAAATCCGGGCTCTGCCGCCGGTCGCGATGATAATATGTTTTGCCATCAGTCGATCTTTTTCCTGCCCTTCATTGTCATTGACGACAACGGTGGAGCGATCGGTTATAATGCCGATTCCATTCAATACGCTAATATTGTTTTTTTTCATCAGCAACTTTCAACGCCGCGAGAATTCATTTCCGCCAACTGTCTGCTTCTTTGAATGATATTGGTAAAATCAAACTTTCAACTGTCAACAGTAAAGCCCCATTTTGATGCTTCATTTAAGAAAGCCAAATGTTCGGCGCTCTTCAACAGGGCTTTGGTAGGTATACATCCCCAGTTCAGGCAAACACCGCCTAGAGCATCTTTTTCCACGATGGCAGTCTTCATACCGATTTGAGATGACCGAATCGCTGCCACATAACCTCCCGGCCCCCCACCGATAACTACTAAGTCAAAGTTTTTATCCATCGAACATTTCGTTAAAATTTCCTGATGCTAATCCGGGGGGGGGGGGGAAAATCGTTTAAGGATTAATTTCAGGGTAGTCGATATTTCCCGGTTGCTGAATTAAAAAAAGGACGAGATCGGCAATGTTCTCAGGTTCAATCGGAGGGCCTACACTGCATCGTTTGCCCATATAGGTGTCTTTAAGCAAATCGGGGTCCGGACCCCACCCGGGCAAATGGTGTGGACATGAACATTGTGCGGCCTGGCTTCGATGGATAGACAGCGTGTAAACCCAAGCAGTCCATGCTTGCTGGCGCAGTAGGCTCCTTGATGGATGAATCCCTGGGTGGCTGGCGGAACTTGCGATCGCAATGATCCTGCCCACTTTTCTGATCTTTCATTCTTTAAAAATGCACTTTGACACATAAGAAATGTTGCCGTGAGATTGGTCCGTAGAACCCGATCCCATTCTTCTATTTTAATTTCAGCGATCGGTTTTTCCAGAAAAATTCCGGCATTGCTAATAAGGACATCCAGGGAATCGAAATGTCGGAATACCACTTTTTAAGGAAGTCTCTACGGCAACGGGATAAATCATTAGATCACAAGCAACGGCGATGGCCTCACCCCCAACGGTGTGAACCTCATCGACCACTTCCTGCAGCTTATTGAGTTGAACGCGCCAGTAAGGCCAATTCGCATTTTTTCTCTGCCAAGCGCGATCGCTACGGTTTTGCCGATTCCACAGGCTGGCGCCGGTGATAATCGCTGTTTTCCCCCTAAGCATGTTTTCCATCCTACTTTTTTAAAATAAAAAGTTTGATCAGAAAAAAACTGACTTAATAATCGGACTTAACTCATTTTGATAATCGGGTTAAATTAAAGAGCATAATCGATGCAGGAACCATGTCAACTAGTAGCCGTACACGCCGCGCAAGATATTGGCAGGATCCGGTGGCGTGCATTCTTTTTCACTGTAATTTACAGCCACCTCAATCTCTTCATCCACCCGGATTTCTATTTTGCGATACTCTCCTTCGGTTAGAATGCCTTCCTTGATAAGCTCTCTTTTGAACCTTTTTATCGGATCTTTTTTTTCTCCTTTTTTTCTCTCTTCATCCGTACGGTAGATATCGGCATCACTGATGGAATGACCCGTCCACCGATGAACCATGCTCTCTATTAGAGTAGGACCCTTTCCTGTGCGGGCCCTTTGGATAGCCTTACCTGTCTCCAGATAGACTTTTCGGACGTCATTGCCGTCTACGTTGACACCCGGCATGCCGTAGCCTTTGGCCCGATCAACCAGCTTTTTCATTCCGGTCGCTTTTTCCACGGACACCGACATGGCATAGGCATTGTTGATCAGAACGAAAATGACAGGCAGTTTGAGCGCCGCAGCTAAATTCAAACCTTCATGGAAATCACCTCTGTTGGCGGCTCCGTCACCAAAAAAACATACCATTACGGCGCCGTTTCCGTCCATCTTAAGGCCCAGGCCCACACCAACGGCTATGGGGATCACACTGCCGATAGGACCCGGCATCGGGATGATATGATGGGAAAGATCACCGTACATATGAGAGCCTGCCGGAACTCTGCCCCCTTCACATCCCTGGTCTTTGGCATAATAACCGGCCATCAATTCTTTCAAAGGCATACCCTTCATCAATTCCGGGTTCTTGCCGCGGTGGGACAGCGAGACATAATCTCTTTCTTCCAACCCATAGCAGACGCCGACGGCGGTAGCCTCCTGTCCGATTCCCGGATGATGGTGCCCCCGCAAGCGTGCCTCTTTAAAAAGGGTGGTGATGCGTTCTTCAAGTCGTCTTCCCATCACCATCCAGTACGCCATTTCTTTTAGATCTTTTTGGTAGTTGCATATGACTTCCTCTCTTATCGAACGTTCACCAAAGTCCTTCTTCAGTGCAATATCAAAAGGAGCGATTTAAGGCTTTCAAGTTTATCCCGCATTTCAGCAAAAAACCGAGAAGCAGGACCGCCATGGACCGCCCGATGGTCGTATGAATTGGTCACAAACATTTTTTTTCGAATTTCGATGGATCCGTCTATTACGGCCGCAACCTCCCGCACGGCCCCGACACAAATGATCGTCGTCTGGGGAGGTACAATTATCGAAAATCCCGAATATAATCCCAGGGGGCCAACATTCGAAATGGTAATGGTGCCATCCTGGACATCTTGGGGTTCAAGTTTGTCTTCGCGGGCCCTGCCAACCAGCGATTTCAATTCCAGGGCCAAATCTGCGATCGATTTGTTCTGAACCTGTTTCACCACCGGCACAATCAGCTTTCCATTTGCATCAACCGCGATACCGATATTTAAATCATTTCGAATCACATAATGGCCTCCAAAACAATGCGCATTGATCTCAGGCGTAACACTGATTCCGGCCTGAATGGCTTTCATTATAAAAGGCATATAGGTCAGCCGCGGCATCGATGAATCATTTTGGGTTTCGCCGATATAGTCCGATAATTCCGTTACATCGATATCAATTGATTGAGCATGATGTGGTATTTCGGTCCAACTGGCGGTTAAACGGTCGGCGATAACTTTACGCCAATGCGTGAGTTTCACGTTTTCGTCGCATCCGGATGTCCGTCGGGCCGCGAAATAAGACTGACTCAATTTGTTTATATTCCGGCTCGGACTGTTCTTTTTCTGCCTGAATAATTTAACAACATCTTCTTTCGCGATCCGACCCCCTGGTCCGCTGCCGGAGGAGATCAGCGACTAGATCAATACCTTCTTTTTTGGCGAAGGTCTTGGCCAGCCTGCGATATCCTTTTTTTTTTGGTATTCACGATCTTGAATGATAGTTTCATCTGAGTCTGGTTTATCGGAGTATTCTGGTTTATTTTACCTTCAGATACGGCTTCAGTTTCGGCATCAATAATTCCGAAAACAGTCCGACCGGAACACATCGCCAACCTGACATCGTATTTCCGTTAAAAGCCACTGCCCGGCGCAGGTATTTCGACGTTGACCTTTTCGGTTTCAATGCAATATGGGCTCTCCTTCTTGAACGCTTCCCCGATTTTTTTAAAACCATACTAAGATGGTTGCCTCTGCAATACCAAACCCTGTTTCTGGAACTTTGATTTCGTGCAACATTATGAATCTCTCCCTCTGCCTAAACAATTTAAAACCGCCTTAACGATCTTTTGCGCATTCGGCAGATAAAATTGTTCCATTTCCGGAGAAGAGGGAACTGGACAAAAAGGGGCCCCCAGACGTTTTACGGGTGCTTCCAGAAAATCTAGGCCTTTGTCCGCCAAAACGGCTGCGATTTCACCACCGAATCCACCGGTAACAGGCGCCTCATGGACAATGACGACTTTGCCCGTTTTTGCCACTGATTGGAGTATAATGTCTTCATCCAACGGCAGTATGGTTCGAGGATCCAATACTTCTGCCTGGATTCCTTTTTGCTCTAAAATCTCAGCTGCTGCAAGCGCCTGTTGCACCATTGCCGACATAGCGATGATGGTTACATCGTCACCCTTCTCTCTTGATATCGCCTTTGCCGATAGGGACGATGTAATCGTCTTCGGGAACGGACCCTTTAATCTTTTGTAAAGGAACTTGTGCTCCAAGAACCAGCACAGGATCGTTGTCGCGCACGGCCGCCTTTAAGGAGCCCCTTGGCATCACCCGGGGGTGGAAGGCAGCACGACCTTTAGGCCGGGAACTCCGGCAAACCAACTCTCGAAGCACTGGGAATGGTGCATCCCCGCTCCCACACCGCCTCCATATGCTGTCCGATAAACAATCGGAACATCGACCGCCCCTCCCAGCGACCAGCGCATCTTGGCCGCACAATTTACGATCTGCTCGGAAGCGATTGTCAAAAAATCTCCAAACATCAGTTCTACTATCGGCCGGTACCCTATAAGGGCAGCCCCCACTGCGCATCCGGCAATGCGCAGATTCCGATAGAGGAGCATCGATGACGCGGTCACCGCCAAATTCGTCAAAAAGGCCGCGCGTGGCCCCAAAAACGCCCCCCCCCGCCATAACCAACCGCAATGTCCTCACCAATTATAAAAACCTTGCTGTCTCTGGCCATTTCCTCTCTGAGGGCTTCATTGACTGCATCCACATAATATAAATCCTTCATTTTCACCTCACTTCTAGGAGTAAATAGGTGGCATATATAAATCACGTGAACTTGTCAGCATGTAATATATGCATGACAATGTTTACAATTCATATATGTTTCTTGTCAAGAAAGAGTCAGGCAAGGATTAGGTTGTTTTCTGTTGATGATGCAAGAAAATGTGACCGATAATTAAGAAAGAGATGGGCTATAAGATGGAATTTTCTTGAAGGATTGTACTATTTGGTTTTTATTTTTTGCAGATCAAAATAGAAAGTCTTTAGTTTATAAAAGCTCTGGCTTAAATTTTGTTTGAACATTGTTTTGAGATTAGCCAAGCGATCTTTCAATGGAAGATTTCAACATACAGTTGGGACCGCTAAACCTGGCATCAAAATAGTCAACAGCTTGTCCTTCAGAGTCATACGCAATTCCTTTCATTCGAAGGCATGGCTCCCACAATTCTACCTGAAGTAACGGTGCGTCCATAAGTGACATCCTAACAGCCATAACCTCCCTCTCAGCCTTGACAATTTCCAAATTGTAATACTTATATAAAAGGCTATAGAGATCCGCTGAAAAACTTTCCTTATTTAAGCAACTTTGAAAATCTGGCAAAAGGCAAATATTGGTCAACAATAATTAGAGGTTTTTTATCTATGAAACGTAAGCGCTTTAAATGAATAACGGGATCGCCGTGATTGATTCCTAAACCATTTGAAACCGAGGCCAATGAATTTTCCTTTGATCTCTCAAGCAAGTTGGTACTATGTTTTCGGTCGAGTTTATTCACCATCTCTCCGAAACTCATAAGTGTGTTCATGTACACCAAAGACACGCCTTCCAACTTCTTAACAATTGTTCCTTTCCCTCGAATCCTTTTTAGAGAGTCGTTTTTAATTAATATGTTGATAGCCCGATTTACAGTCGGACGACTAACTTCGAGTTGCGATGAGATTTCTTCCTCGCTAAAAAAACGGCTCCCAGGTTTTAAAACTTTGCTGGCAAGAAAATGTTCCAGGACATAGGCAACCTGATAATAGAGCGGCAAATCACTTTCGATTATATAAGACCTGTACTGCGATAAATTATTATTCATATCATCATATGTTTTCATGATTACAATGTATCTGTTTTTTTGCAGGATATCAATATAAATATGGTTGCCGATTAATTCTCATATCTCTTAAGTGTTTTTAAATATTAGTATTAACTGCAAATTAGATATAGTGGCAGATCTACTTTGGGATCAACAAGCAATTTCGCCCTTTCCTTCGAGAAATAAATAAAACGAGGGCTCTTATCAAAAAAGGCCCATTTTAATCCGATAATCTCTGCCGTTTTTGGGTTTCATCAATTTTTTTCCATTATATGGAACCGGTTGTCGTGAATCAAGAATGCCGGATAAAAATAAATCCTCAATCACCCGCTTGCCGGCTGCTGGAGCGGCAGCGTGTATCTGGCCAGCACCCAGCCGAACTCCCCGTCGGGCAGTTCCACGTACAACCAGTCTTCGGTGCTGCCATGCACGGTTAGAACCGTTCCGCTGGAAACCCTGGCCACGACCGCCTGATCCAGTGCGGACCCCGAGCGGACGTTCAGGCGCTCAGCGGTGACGGCCACCCGATCGCCGGCAACCGCTTCGAAATCCGGCGCGGGTTCCGTCACTACGACTTCCCGCGGCCGTTCTACCACCACATAACCGACGGCACTGCCGGTAACGCAGTGTTCATTATTCCAACCGGTAGATTGTTGGTAGAAGCAACAAAAACCGTCGACGAGATCTTCGAGATCATGGAGAAGGACTCGCAAGAAAAAGGCCAGGCCTTTCAGGACATCCAGGGCGATGTTTGATGAACCTGATGATGCACGGCATTGACGAGCCCAACATCGACTACAAGGACATCGACGAGCGCTACAAGGCGAAATGTTGCGATAGTGATGCCAAGGACTGGCTGGAGCAGGTTCGGATTCTGCGCGATGCCCAGGGCTCGCTCCTGAAGCCACGCTTGCCACCATTCGACAACAGACCGCGAAAGCGCCGGTTGCCTGCAACAATTTTTTGAAATTGGCCTTCCTTGAAGGCTGTCAGCGGGCTGGTCTGTTTGATGCCATTGCAGAGGGAGGTGACGCACTATGAGGTTGGGGACATCTTGGATTTTGGATTTTAATTCCAACCACATTTTAAAGATAGCATGGACAAATATGTATTTATAATTTATCCAAAAATTCGTTGATAGCTATTTGCTCAATGGAAAGTTTTATCCCCTTACACTGGACCACAATCCAAAAGATTGAAACTATCGAATAATCTCAGCATTTAGATATATTTTAGCGACCACAGCTTTCCCAAAACCACTGATAAGAGAATAATACCTTAGAAATCATGCGATTTGAACCCCGAGGTATTTTGTCGAAGCCCAACCATAAATTTTTCCAAATCTCTCATTCCATCGCCTTAATATCCGGGAAAGACTGATCGCCCGCTATAAGTGCCCTCCAAGCGGCCGTTTTCTGTCAAAATGGTATTTCCCGCAGCTCTCACAGAAAAATACCTCGTGCGTCTGCAATTTGAGCACGCATTGCCGGCAGGCAGAGAATTTCTTGCCCTCGATAAACACCTTTGACCGCCGATTGCACCGTTGTGACAAATTTCACATTCCATGAAGGCCTGCTTTATCCAAAGCAATCCCACACGTCAAACCCGGTGATAACGAACTGGCCGGCAATAGGCGACCACCGGTTTTTAATGGCCCACTTTAAGCTCCACCCTCAAGCCGGTTTTTTAATTCCCAAATCGCCGAGGATCCATCCCGGCCGTTTCAACCTCAATTCAACGATTTCCAGAATAAAACAAAAAATCTTCCCAAATTTTCTCTATGTGAAATAATTCGAATAATATAAATATGTCAAATAAATTTTATTTTATGTATAATTTCGGCGCCTTAAACGCCAATACCGTAGGAAGATAGCCCTCTTCCTTTTTCCCAGCTCTGGCAAAGTCGAAGGGCCTGTCCTGAGCAAAGTCAAGGGATAACCAGTTCATAGCCACCAGGTTTTTACCTTGCTAAACCCTGATTTTTGATGATATCTGTAATTTGTCCTGCTGCCAGATAGTGGCAAGAAAATCTGCCGCCGGGAATCTGTCAAATTTAGGCCAAATTTGGAGCATATCTTAAATTTTGCCGAGGTTTAGAGAATCTCAATATATAAGAAAGGCGAATCGACGCCGGTATGGCCGCAAGGCTCCAACAGCGTTATCAATGCTGAACCGGCCGACACCTGTTGCGGCAATATTATCAATAATGACTTCTTAGAATAATTCAGAACAGAAATGGCGGACCAATCCAAAAACCCACGCATTCTGATAGTAACGCCGGAGGTCACCTATTTGCCGGAACGCATGGGAGATATGGCCTCCTTTTTTACAGCCAAAGCAGGGGGCCTTGCCGACGTTTCAGCCGCCCTGATCACGGCCCTGTTTGAACAGGGGGCCAACGTGCATGTCGCCCTTCCGGACTACCGCGCCATTTTCAGTAACGGGTTGACCCCTGTTTTAAAAAAAGAGCTCCATAGAATCCATCGCATAATGCCCGATGATCACATCCATTGAACAATCGCGGGATGCCAACCCGGTTGATTTCCTCACCAGCGGAATCTTTGCAGCCCACTTTGTCAACATCGTCAGCCCTACCTTCTTGAAAGAAGTTATTGAGGGCAAACACCCTTTTGTCGAGTATCAGATCCGGCGGGAATTAACCTACAAGAATGAGGCCGAGTGCGCCGCCGGAATCCTCAACGCACCGGATCCCGCATTTAATCCGATGACCGACGACGAATTGAAAAAAAAATACGGATTTCTTTTAGAACGGTAACTTCAAAATTTTAGATATCTGCTATATCAGCCATTCCGGCGCCGGGAAAAAATTTGTGTTTCCATATATCCGGGCACCACGAAGATTCGTGCAAAAAATGAACGCTAAGATATTTTTGTGACACCCTTTTCAGGCTTGACCTTGCTCGGCATAAGATTGACACAATCCTTTCTTTTCTTTTTCTAACCAGTTAAAAAAATCCGTGCTGTAGAATTATTGAATCGTTCATTTTTAGCCACAGTGTTGTGTTTGACAAAACGCTAAATAAAAGGTGTCTTTTGTGGAGCATTTTGTGGTATAAACACTAAAATCCGGGGCAGGGGACATGCAAAAACAGCTACACAAAGCTACACGAAACAATTCTATGGAATTAATTGCGGTCAAAAACGGGTTTCCGGACACGATTTCGTTTTGGATCGATGCTGGAGATAGAAAGAAGACGATGGAACAAACCTCCACTTAAATGGGCCTCATTTTTAGGCACGATTTACACACTTTTTGTGAGGCGAATATTTTGTATATTTGTCATTGTGTAATCCACAAAAAACATTACCTACAATTGAATCATTGTTTCTTAAGTCAAGATATCAGCATCGGGCTATACCTTAGTGCCGCTTATGAGCTGTGGAGTATAAATTTCGAATAAAGTTATTATTGAAGTATGGAGGTTCAAGTGCAGATGTTATCCGTCCTTTAGATGCTTTCAATTTCCTGCATCATTTTTGGCCGCTATTTCAAACTTGATTTCCACCCGGCGATTTTTGCTTCTTCCTTCCCGATTATCATTGTCCCCTATAGGATTTTTGGGACCCAACCCAATGGCCTTAATCTGTGAGATAGCAACCCCTCGCCCTAATAAATAACTTTTTACCATGTTGGCCCGCAATTGGGAGAGATGGACGTTGTATAAATCATCACCATAGGAATCGGAATAACCTTCAACTATGATTGATTTATCGGAGTTCAGAGAAAGATAGAAAGCTAATTCATCAAGTGTTTCAATATTTTGACTATCAATTTCGGTTGAGTCTCGATCAAAATAAATCAGGATCTTCCTCAATGAGAGCGCCAATGGTAGCTGCTCTCGCTGGTTTTTGGCGTTTTGATTAGCTGCCTGGAGTACGGCTGATTCTTTTTCATCTATTGTTGTATGTTTATCCTCGGTCAATACTTTTTCCGACAATTGATCGTCTGCAGCTTTATCCTGTGGTATTGTATCCGTTTTAATTTCTGTTAAATCTTTTTCGAGTTGTTTTGAATCGACAACAACTTTTTCAATGCTATTAGCCTCTTTTATTTCGTGAGAATCCTTTATATTCACTGGTATATCTGTAGTATCACCCTCAGAATCTGTAATTGTTGCCGTCTGCTTTTTTTCATTTTCAATTGAACTTGGTTCTAAGGCAGTTTCATTGTCATGCGTGGCCAATTTGGGAGAGTGCTCAAATTGCGAAGTGCTGAAATATGATATTGCGAGTCCAATAAAAAGAATGAAAATGATCATAAATCCAGCTATTCTAAAAAATGAATGTTTCTCTTTAATTTCCGGCTTTTCTATGAATTTATTAGTGGGCGGTTGCAGGGTTGGAGTGTGGTCCGCAAGCGGTATTTCTTCTTTTGGAGGCGGTGTGACTCTATTGACACTGATTTGCAGCTCTTTTGCACAGCCCTTGATGATACCCCCGTCAATCATGGTCAAACCAGCGGAATAACCTGACATCAGAGCATGATCGCACATGACATTGATCAAGCGCGGAAATCCATTAGAAAATGCATGAATTTCTCGCATAGCATCTGCGGTGAAATATTTTCTGGTAGCACCGGCAACTTTTAACCGATGTTCGATAAAAGCGACTGTTTCCTCCTCATTCAGCGGTTCGATATTATAATTAACGGCAATCCTTTGCCTAAAAGGCCTGTTTCTTGCCTCCAATAGCATTTCTCTCAATTCGCTTTGTCCCACCAAAAAAATATTGATTTGCTTGCTGCCTTGAAAATCAATATTCGATAAAACTCGGACCTCATCAAGAAGTTCATTCTCCAGCCGCTGTGCTTCATCTATTATCAGCAGTACAGTTTTTTGGTCGCCATATGCCTTTATCAAAAATTTTTTAAAATGAATCAGAAACTCGCCCTTTTGAGTGAATCCCCTGCCCATTTTAAATTCATCTGCCAAAATATTATAGAAGTCGATAAGGCCGAGGCCAGGATCCGGAATCGTTGCGACTATCACTTTGGCATCGACAAGTTTGATAAGGCTGTTAATGAGAACCGTTTTACCGGTACCGACGTCACCGGTTAGAAGAAGAAAGCCTTTGTTTTCCTGAATTCCATATCTTAAAGTAGCCAGAGCTTCCCGGTGCCTTTCACCTAACCAGAGAAATCGAGGATCCGGGCTTATATTAAAAGGTTTTCGTTTCAAACCATAGTATTCAAGATACATGATAGCCGCTCTTAATTGTATAAACTTAATTGTATACTGATAGCCGATTATGCGTTTTGTCAAACATTTTATTGATTTTTGAGAAAATTTGAGATATGCAAGTGTTATAATTACATAAAATAAATTTATCGATCTAATCTCACGGCGGAAATCCTATCTTACTAATGTTTAAGAACTTAAGAATATTTTTTCTACTAACTTCAATTTTATTGATAACCGGTTGCGCCTTTGCCCTGATTGGAATTGGTGCTGCTGCTGGAACAGTAGCTTATAAAAATGGCAAACTGGTAAAAACCTACCAGGCGGAATACAATAGATCAGTCAAGGCGAGCAGTGACACCTTGGCGGAGTTGAAAATTCCCCTGACCGATAATTTATCAGACGATCTGAAGACAGTTTTAAAAGCTAAGCGTCCGGATGGAACTCTGGTAGAGATCTCAGTCGTTCGAATAGAACGAAATCTTACCGAAGTTGGGGTGAGAACCGGAGTTGTTGGTGTTTGGGATAAAAGGGTGTCAGAGCAAATTCAAAATTCTATCGGTGAAAAATTGTCATCTGGCCCCCGAACAGCCTCAGGTAATACTTTGGATTCAGATAGTAAAAATGTCAACCCGTTGAATAAAGAAAGCACTCCAAAGGTGGCTACTGTAAATAAAAGCAAGGGGACGCTGGTCTCGAATACGCCAACCAATATTTCAACTCACAGAGAAGTTCAAGAGGTCGTAAAGAAACCTTCTAGGAAGCAGCCCGATTTTGTAATTTATTTTAGCGATAACACCAATGAGCTTTCCGAAGTTGCCATCGAGAAACTCAACACTATCGCCGAGATTATAATGAACAGGCCGGTAGTAGAAATAAAGATCAATGGATTTTCGGATTCGAACGGCACATCGTCCTTAAACAAAATAGTTTCTGAAAGCAGGGCAAATTCAGTTAAAATCTACCTGATTGCAAAAGGGATCCATCCTAAAATAATCACCACGAAAGGGTTCGGCTCCGACAATCCTGTCGCCAGCAACAAATATGTTGACGGCAGAAGATTAAATCGACGGGTCGAAATCGAACTTATATATCGATAAATTTAATACGAGTCTGGTCTATAAAAAATTAATGAAGATTAAATTTCAATATTACGCCGGACTATTTTGTTTAGAAACCATTGGCGCGTAAGGCATAGGTTGCAAACAGTTTGAGAGTGGTTCCCACCTGTCTCGCGAAGCGCCTTGGTGACCATTTGCCGTTCCATTTGTTTAGTGACTTCCCGTAAGGTTATTCCATTTAGATTGGCTGGCGTAACATTTTCTCCCGGGCCGGTAGTTTTCTCTGAAGGATATTTTTCCTTTATCTCGCTGTCTTCTATCGTAAGGATATAAGGGCCCTCCAGTATTTTAATCCGCCCTATCTTAAATATTTGAGATGAGGATCTTTGATATATTATCATCAAGGGTGGTTGCCGTGAATCGAGGATGAGTTGGTAAACAAAAAGATTGCAAAAGCCCCAAAAACCTGTTGTCGCTGCAAAATATCACAGCCTTCCACAAACCTGCGATAATAGTATCATGGAATCCCCAGCTTGGGAGCCACTGAAAATACGACGCTCTTTGGCAACTTTGTGCTACCAGATGTAAAGTGTACTTGCATTATCCCTGAAGCCCGGCAAAATCAACTATTCTGCCGATATCTTGGCACTTGATAAAAATAATGGTCCTTACCATATCAGAAAAATAGGCTCGACTTCAAGATATTAGCGGAATTTTGAGGTGCATTGTCTTTGCGGATGCAGCTTTCATCTTCTCTTAAAGAGACATCCAAAACCTAAGGCAGACTATTTTCAATTCCCCAGTGACTGCGAACTGCATGGCTAAAGCGGCTATCATCATTTTCGATACAGCCGCAATTTAAGGGGTTTTAATAAGCTTGCGTTCACCCTGCGTTCTGTTTAGAAACCACTTTTCATTACCAATAAAAATTAATAATTATACAAAATGAATTCAACGTTTATCTTGCTGCGCCTCACAAACTCAAAAACAAAAGGGCCGGCACGAACAGCCCGCCAAGCACCCCGCTATCTGCCGCCTTGCTGAGATTAAGATCTTAATCCCACCTTGACTTCCGAAAAAACCAACGAATATTATATTCTGTTTAATATCGGTTTATCGAAATTTAATAACTCATAAGAAAGGAGGACACGATGTCCAAAGCCATTCGCATACATGAAAACGGCGGTCCGGAAGTTTTAAAATGGGAGGAGTTTGATCCCGGCAAACCGCAGGCCGGCGAAGCCCTGGTGCGCCACGAGGCGGTGGGGCTGAATTTTATCGATGTCTATCACCGCACCGGGTTGTATCCGCTGCCGGGGTTTCCTGCCGTACCGGGCATGGAAGGTGCCGGCATAGTGGAAGCAATCGGTGACGGCGTATCCGAAGTGGCCGTCGGCGACCGGGTGGCCTATGCGGGAGGTCCGCCCGGCGCCTATGCCGAAGTCCGCAGGATTCCAGCCCATCGGCTGGTGAAACTTCCCACCAAAATTTCCACCCGCCAGGGAGCCGCCATGATGCTCCAGGGCATGACGGCGCGGTATCTTTTGCGGGGATGCTACAAGGTCAAGCAAGGAGATACGGTGTTGATTCATGCGGCAGCCGGCGGCGTCGGCTCGATTGCCTGCCAGTGGGCCAAACACCTCGGTGCGACCGTGATCGGAACCGTCGGTTCCAAGGAAAAAGCCGAAATGGCGCGATCCCACGGCTGCGATCATCCCATCCTGTATAACGATGAAGATTTTGTCGCCAAAACAAAAGAAATTACCGGCGGCAAGGGGGTGGATGTGGTCTATGACTCCGTGGGGCAGGCAACGTTTATGAAGTCGCTGGACTGCCTGCGCCCGATCGGGATGATGGTCTCCTTCGGCCAATCGTCCGGATCGGTTTCAACCTTTGATCCGGGCATTCTGGCAGCCAAGGGCTCTTTGTTTTTGACCCGTCCCAGTCTGATGGCCTATACCGCCAAACGCGAGGATCTATTGGACCATGCCCGGGACCTGTTCGGGGTCGTGGAAAGCGGGGCGGTAAAAATTGAGATCAAGCAGACGTATCCCTTGTCCGAGGCGGCCCAGGCCCATCGCGATCTGGAAGCCCGCAAAACGACCGGGTCGACGATTTTGATCCCAGATTAGGGTTCACGAAAAAATAAGTTCACAATTTTAGGCGTTGCGGCACCCGGCTGGTAAGGCGTGAAAACGCAGGAATATGTGGATATTCCGAGCTTTCGCAACGCAGCCAGGCGGGATGCGGCGGCGTATAAAATGTGAAGTTATTTTTGAGTGAGCCCTTAGTAAAGAATCCCGGCCCAGCTCCCGGCCCGTAGGGCGTACAGCCAGGAGGGAGGACCAGGTTTTCAATGTTGAAATAAACCAATCCAAAAAGAATTCTGGTCTATACCTCCAACCGTATGCCTTGCGCCATGGGCCTTGCTCTATGCGCTAAGCCGCCTTCGTGATCTTAACCGCACACACCTTATACTCAGGTATACCGGCAATCGGGTCCAGGGCGGAGTTGGTCAGTCGATTGGCGGCGGCGGCGGCATAATGAAAGGGGATAAACACCGTACCCGACACCGCTTTGGTCGAAATCTTAATCTTGGCCTGGATGTTGCCCCGGCGTGAGGCAATATTAACCGCCACCCCGTTTTCCAACTCATATTTACCGGCATCCCGGGGTGAAATCTCAACGAAGCACTCCGGCGCGATTTCCATCAGGCCTGCGCTTTTCATGCTCATGGTGCCGGTGTGGTATTGATAGAGCAAACGGCCGGTGGTCAGATACATGGGGTAGTCATCATCCGTATTTTCAGCCGGCGGTATATAGTCAATCGCGTGGAAGGTGCCCTTGCCCTTGGTAAACTGGTCCCGGTGCAGAATGGGGGTTCCGGGATGCTCGGCCGTCGGCGCCGGCCAGTGAATGCCCTCCTGTTCGATCCGGTCATAACTGATGCCGCCGTATGACGGTGTCAGCCGCGCAATTTCTTCCATTATCTGCCGGCTGTTCTCATAGTGCATGGAATAGCCCATGCGGCCGGCAATTTCACAGGTGATTTTCCAATCCTCCCAGGCCTGCCCGGGTGAATCCACTGCCTTGCGCACCCGCTGCACCCGACGGTCGGTATTGGCAAATGTTCCCTCTTTTTCAGCGAAGCAGGCCGATGGCAAAACCACATCCGCCAGTTGGGCGGTTTCGGTCAGAAATATGTCCTGCACCACCAGAAAATCCAGATTTTTGATGCTCTTTTCACAATGGTTTAAGTCGGGGTCCGAAACCAGCGGATTTTCGCCGATAATATACAGGGCCTTGAGCCTGCCGTCATGGGCTGCCGGTATCATCTGGGTTACCTTCATCCCTAGCAAATCGGGCAGATCGGTGACGCCCCAGGCCTGGGCCATTTTCTGGCGGGCGTTCGGATCCGTCACCCTTTGGTAGCCGCTGTATACGTCCGGCAGGCCGCCCATATCACAGGCTCCCTGGACGTTGTTCTGGCCCCGCAGCGGATTGACGCCGCCGCCTTCGATGCCGAGATTGCCGCACAGCATCGCCAGATTGGCCAGGGATTTTACATTGTCCGTTCCGGTGGTGTGCTGGGTGATCCCCATGCAATACAGAATGCTGCCGCGCTCAGCGCCGCCATACAGGCGGGCCGCATCGATGATCTGCTGGGCGGGAATTCCGGTAATTTCCGCCACATATTCAGGCGTATATTTTTCAACGACCCTTTTTAATTCCTCAAACCCTTCGGTACGGCTGGCGACATACTCTTTGGCGTGCAGGTTCTCCTTGATGATGACATGCATCAAACCATTAATCCAGGCCACATCGGCCCCCAGATTGGGGCGCAGCCATTGATGCGCAAAGCGGGTAATTTTTATGCGCCGCGGGTCGACTACAATCAGCTTCGCTCCTTTGCGAGTCACCGCCCGCTTGACATAACTTGACAGCACCGGGTGGTTCTCAGTGGTATTGGATCCGGTGATCAGAATGACATCCGCTTTTTCGATGCAACCGATGGTGTTGGTCATGGCACCACTGCCGAACGCTGCGGCCAGACCGGCCACAGTGGAAGAATGTCAGAGCCGGGCGCAGTGGTCGACATTGTTGGTTTTGAGCACCGCCCGCGCAAATTTCTGAGTAATGTAATTTTCTTCGTTGGTGATTCTGGCGGAAGTCAGCACCGCCAGGCTGTCGGATCCGTGCGCGGCTTTAATATCGCTGAACTTTTTGGCGACCAGATCAAGGGCCTCCTCCCAGGAGGCTTCACGAAACCGGCCGTTTTCTTTGATCAGGGGGGTGGTCAGACGATCGGGCGAATTGATAAAATCATAACCGAACCGGCCTTTCACGCACAGACTGCCGTAATTGGGTGCATAATCCTCGGCCCCGGTAACCTTGACAACCCGGTTGTCTTTGACATGCAGATAAAGCTGGCAGCCGACGCCGCAATAGCTGCAGGTCGTGCGCACCTTTCTGGTTTCCCAGGGCCGCACCCGGTAGCGGACATTTTTTTCGACCAGAGCGCCCACCGGGCAGGCCTGGACGCATTCGCCGCAAAACACACAATCAGAGTCTTTATAGGGCCGGTCGCCCGCAGCAATGATTTTGGTGGCGGCACCCCGATAGCCGAAATGGATGGCTTGATTGACCTGCACTTCATTGCACGCCTGAACACAACGCCCGCATTGAATGCAGCGCGAAAAATCACGCACGATAAAGGGGTTGACGTCCTCCATCGGATACGGCGTATCGGTGGGTGTAAACCGTTCAGCGTTGACCTGATAGCGAAAAGCCAATTCCTGCAGCCTGCAGTCGCCCCAGACGGGACACAATTCGGCGGTGTCCTCGGTCTGCTGAGATTTAAGTTGAAATTCAGTCCAGTTGTTGCCGGCCGATCCGCTGACCGCGCAGTTGTGGTTGCCCGATGAGAGCAGCAGCTGAATGACCACGCGCCGGGCCGCAATAACCTTGGCGGATTCGGTGCGCACGACCATATTGTTGCCGGCCGGGGCCGCACAGGACGCGACCAGGCTGCGGGCACCTTGTACTTCAACCACACAAACCCGGCATGCGCCGGTAGCGGTTGCCCCCTTTAAGTGACACAGCGTGGGGATATCAATACTATTGCGCCGGGCGACATCGAGAATGCTTTCGCCGGATTCGAAGGAAAATTCATTACCGTTGATAACGATGATATTCTGATCAGCCATAGTGTTATGGGACTCCTTTACGGGGACTTAATCGGAAGGTGTGAATGTACCTGAAACACCGGAATTTGTCAAACCTGTTTTGGGTTTGGGAAAGATCGTCGGCAGGTCAAGCAGGTTTGCGTCGTCTGCCGGGCCGGAGTTGAACCTGCCGGATTTAAACGCCATATCCCGCAGCCCACCGGGCACATTGCAGGCGGGCTATTTTAAAGGCTTCCGCAGGCCGGCTTCCGACTGTAAAGACCTGCGGCGTTGGTCATTTCTGGCCGCCGCCCATAAATGGTAAACGTAGACGCCGCCGACGCCGCCGAGGGCATCCGCGAGCGCATCCAGCAGGTTGCCGTCCCGATAGGGAACAAAAGACTGGTGGAGTTCATCACTGAGGCCGTACAGAGCAGCGGAAACCATGCTTAGCAGGATCAGCAGTGCGGTGTTGCCCTTTAAGGGCAGGGTCTGATAAGCCCGGTAAAACAAAACTCCCATCAATGCATAGCCGGCAAAATGATATAACTTGTCGCTGAAATCAAATGAGGGCAGGCTCTCGGGTGAGGGATAATCCGACTGGATGTAGACAAATACACAATATGCGATCAGCGGCAGCCAGCAGTATGTGAAATTTTTTATTTTTATGGACATGTATGTGTTGCTCCGGGATAGAGGATAGCGAGGTCTGGACATAAACAAAAGAAGGGGGGAAGGTGGGAGGGTGAGAGGATAAGAAGGCATCCGAATTTCGAAATTGTATGTGCTTTTGCCTCTAACCTTTTACCTTTCGCCTTTAGCCTATCAACCAACCTGGTATCTATTTCCTAATAAACAAATCAACCCAATTACCCAATCAACTCATTCAACCTATTCAACCCAATCATCCCATCCGGACGATCTCAACGATCTCAACGATCAAAACCATCAACTGGCGAAAATATCCAGCGAAAGCGCTCGATTGCGGATGTGCGGCAACACCGTATCCAAAAAGTGCTGATGGGTCACAGCGTATTGGACATTTCCATCAAGGGTCCTCACCGAGAGCGTGCCGGCCTCTTTTTCCTTGGCGCCGATGGTCAGGATTAAGGGGATATACTGCAATTGGGCCTCACGAACTTTTCTGTTAAGGCTCTCGGTGCGACTGTCGACCTCCACCCGCAGTCCGGCCCTTTTTAAAATATCCCGGATTTCCTCGGAATAGGACACCAGGTCATCGTTGATCGGCAAAATGACGGTCTGCACCGGTGCCATCCACAATGGGAACTTGCCTGCAAAATGCTCGATCAAAATGCCCAAAAAGCGCTCGATGGATCCGAATATGGTTCGGTGAATCATAATCGGTCGGTGCTTTTCATTATCTTTGTCGATGTAGTAAAGATCGAATCGCTCGGGCTGAGACATGTCCAGCTGGATTGTGCCGCATTGCCAGGTCCGGTTCAAGGCATCTTTAATATGCAGATCGATCTTGGGACCGTAAAAGGCGCCGTCGCCTTCGTTTAACACGTAGGGTTTGCCGTAGGCCTTTAAGGCCGAATCAAGGCCGCTGGTGGCCGTTTCCCACTGTTCATCGGTTCCGATGGATTTTTCCGGCCGGGTGGACAGCTCCAGATTAAAGCCTAAACCGAAGGCACCGTACATTCTTTCTGCCAGATTCAGGATTGCAATGATTTCGGCTTCAATATGCTCGGCTGTCATGTATAAATGGGCATCATCCTGGTGGAAAGCTCTGACACGGAAGAGCCCGGAAAGCACACCGCTCAGCTCGTGCCGGTGCACCAGTCCGACCTCGGCCACCCGCAGCGGCAAATCCCGATAAGAATGCGGCTTGCTCTTGTAGACCAGCATTCCGCCCGGACAGTTCATCGGCTTGATGGCGTATTCCATTTCGTCAATGACGGAAGTATACATGTTTTCACGGTAATTTTCCCAGTGCCCGGAACGCTCCCACAAAGCACGATTTAACATAATCGGGGTTTTCGATTCCACATATCCGGCATTGCGGTGCTCTTGGCGCCAGTACTCGAGCAGCGAATTCCATAACTCCATGCCTTTAGGATGAAAAAACGGCATCCCCGGTGCTTCCTCGTGAAAGCTGAAAAGTTCAAGCGCCTGGCCGATTTTGCGATGGTTTCTTTTCTTGGCCTCTTCCAAAAACGTCAGGTAGTCCTGCAGTTCCTTTTTGTCGAAAAAAGCCGTTCCATAAATCCTCTGGAGCTGGGCTTTGGAGGGATCGGCGCGCCAGTAGGCACCTGAAACCTTGATCAGCTTGATGTTTTTGACAAACCCGGTGTGCGGAACATGAGGCCCGCGACACAGATCGGTAAATTCACCCTGCTCGTAAAATGAGATCGTGCCTTCTGCCAGAGCTGATATCATTTCCAGCTTGTACGGCTCGTCTTTATAAAACTGCAACGCCTCGGATTTTGATACTTCTTTGCGCCGGATCGGCAGTTTTTCTTTGACAATTTTCTTAATTTCAGCTTCGATCTTCGGAAAATCTTCTTCTGAAACCGGTTGCATATCGATGTCGTAGTAAAATCCATCTTCCACGGCCGGGCCGATGGTGAGTTTGGCATCTTGGTATATCCGCAAAATGGCCTGGGCCATCACATGCGCGGCGCTGTGACGCAAAATATCCAGGGCCTCTTCATCCTTGGAGGTAACCAGTTTTATCTCCGCGTCATGGTCGATGGTGAAGCTAAGATCCACCAGCTTATCATCCAGTTCCATGGCCACGCAGCTGCGGGCAAGACCATCGGAAATGCTCTGGGCGACATCAAAACCGTTCACCGGGTTTTCAAAAGACTTTATGTTGCCGTCAGGAAGTGTTATATTTATCATTTCAAACCTGCTTTACAAAAGAAAAGTTGATGGAATCAAGGCGGTGATCAAATTTTTCATATTACTACCATTTCCATAATTCAACAATCAAAGATTTGGCTAAACAGCAAATTGTCAACCAAATTAGGCAAAACAAACGCAGGGGTCAAGGAAAAAAATGAGAGAAACCGGCGAAGTTCATAAAATTATCGATACCTTCGACGCGCTTGAAAACCTGGTCGAAGCGATCGAAAATGAAAAGACCATCGGCGTTGATCTGGAGGCGGATTCCATGTACCATTTCAAAGAAAAGGTCTGCCTGATCCAGATAGCCTCCCGCGGCATCAATGTGGTCATCGATCCTCTGATGATACAGGACCTGTCGCCGCTCAAGCCGTTGTTTAAAAAAATGGAAATTCAAAAAATTTTTCACGGCGCCGACTATGATGTCCGTTCCTTATTTCGAGATTTTCGCATTACCATCAACAATCTATTTGATACCGAGCTGGCCAGCCGGTTTCTGGGCTATCCGGAAACCAGCCTGGAGGCGGTTCTTAAAAATAAGTTCAAAGTTACCCTGGACAAAAAATACCAGCGCAAGGATTGGTCCAAACGTCCGCTGCCGCAGGAGATGATCTCTTATGCGGCCAAGGATGCACGGTATCTGCTGCCTTTGGCTGAAAGCCTGTCAACCGAACTCGAAAATAAAAACCGCTTGCGCTGGGTCATGGAAGAGTGCGAATACTTAAGCAAGGTCAGGCCGAACACCAACAATACCGATCCGCTGTACTTGCATTTTAAAGGCGCCGGCAAGCTCGACTCTCGGAGCCTGGCTGTGCTCGAGTCTCTGCTGCAGTACCGTCGCAGAATTGCCCAAAAAAAAGATGTGCCCCTGTTCAGAATTTTCAGCAGCTCAACCCTGCTCGAACTGGCCGAAAAAAAACCGCTGAAGCTAAAGAATCTGGCGAATACCGAAATCTTGAGTCACCGCCAAATCAGCATGTACGGTAGCAGAATAATTCAGACGATCAATGATGCCATGCAGATTGCGCCGAAAAATCTGCCGGTGTATCCGAGAAAAAAATCACCCAAAGTGCCGCTGGTGGTGGCCGAACGCGTCAAGATCCTAAAACAGTGGCGCGATGCTCGAGCGGCCGAGCTTGCGGTCGATCCTGCTCTGGTATGCACCAAATCTCTTATCGGCACGATCGCTCTGCAGAAACCCCGAAAAATATCGGATCTGGCCGCAATTCAAGAATTGAAGAACTGGCAGCGCAAGGAGTTCGGCCATGAGATCGTGCAGTTGATGAATCAATTGCGATAAAAGCCTTGGGGTTATTCTTCGCCCCTTTACGCAGGTCCTATTTCGATTCCGGAATTGAAAACAAGGATCAGATAGTGGAAGAAGAAATAAGATTTTCATTGGATTCGAATCGGTCACCGGTATTGATTGCTTGAAGCTGATTGTGACAGGCAGCCGGGATGACATAGCTCCGCCGAATCTGATAGAAAAATCCTACCCCCGATGGAATCCGGAGGCAAACTTTGAAGTAATCGTCGGGGCTGATCATTTTTATGGGGGCTATAAGGCCAAGCTTGAAGAGATATTGACATCGAATCTAAAAAAATTGGGCCGGCCGCCGGCGGTTGAAAAACGGCCCCAACCAACCACAGCTCAGGTCTTCCGGCAAAAAACACGTTTCGGAAAGATGGATACATGAGGGCAGAGCCAACCATTCAAAAACTGCTGCAGAGGATAAGACAATTGGAAGCAGAACGCAAGCGTCTGATGAGAAACAGCAGGTCGGATGATGAAAACAGATTGAATTTCTACCAGAACGAAGAAACTCGGCGTCAGAAGTATTTGGAGTCGGTTCTGCACAATGCACCGGATGCCGTTGTCACCCTTGACACAGACAATAAAGTCATCGAATGGAACCCGGGTGCCGAAAAAGTATTTGGGTTCAGCCGCGCCGAAGCTCAAGGCCGTGAACTTGACACGCTCATCTCGGGTCCCGCAAGCGCAGAAGAAGCCCGCCGGTTCACCCACAGCGTCCTTTCGGGTGTTGATTTACCTTCGACTGAAACGGTTCGCTATCGGAAAGATGGATCTAAGGTCGATGTGCTGGTAGCTGCATCCCCAATTTACATCGACAGAGAACTGGCGGGTGCTGTGGCACTATACACCGATATTTCGGATCGCAAAACTGCGGAAGCGGCCTTGCGGCAGAGTGAGGAGAAATACCGCCTGTTGGTCGAAAACCAGACCGATCTGGTGGTCAAGGTGGATCTTGACGGCCGGTTTGTGTTTGTGAGCCCGTCTTATTGCACCCTGTTTGACAGGTCCGAACAGGAATTGATCGGACAAAAGTTCATGCCGCTGGTGCATCCGAAGGACCGCCAAGCTACTTCCCAAATGATGGAAAAGCTCTACCAACCACCCCACAGGGTGCTCCTGGAACAGCGGGCTATGACCAAAGACGGCTGGCGCTGGCTTTCCTGGATGCACACCGCCATTTTGGATGAAAACCGGAAGGTGATGGCGATTATCGGCGTCGGCCGGGACATAACCGAACAGAAGTCGGCCGAAACCGCCCTGCGACAAAGCAGAGAGTTGTTCGATTCATTCATGAAAAATCTGCCGGCCCTGGCGTTCATGAAAGACCGGGACGGCCGCTATATCTACTATAACGATGCTTGTGTGAAATTTTTCAATGAATCCATAGATAGCAGACTGGGTAAAACCGATGCGGAGTTGTGGCCGGCGGATATTGCGTCCGAGCTTTTAAAAAATGACCGCAAAGTCATCCAAGAAGGCAAAATCGTTCGTGTTGTCGAAAAGCTGCGACTGCAGGACAGGATCCAATATAACCTGGTGGTTAAATTTCCTATTTTGCGTGAGCACAAGCCGCATGTGCTGGCGGGTTTCGCCATCGATATCACTGCCAGAATAAACGCTGAAAAAGAAAGAGAGGCTCTTGAGGATCAACTGCTGAGAGCCCAGAAGCTGGAGGCCATCGGAACCCTGGCCGGCGGGATCGCCCACGATTTCAACAACATTCTATCGGCAATCTTGGGCTACACCGAGCTTGCCCTGGTAAGCCTGGACAACGTTCAACAGCTCAAGGACAATCTGGCCGGTATTCTCAGGGCCGGCAGCCGGGCCAAAGACCTGGTAAAGCAAATCCTGGCTTTCAGTCGCCAGTCTGAATCGGAAATGAAACCGGTTCAAATAAAACTGATCGTCCAAGAGGTCCAAAAACTCATCCGTGCCTCCCTGCCTTCAAGCATCGATATCCAGACGCGTCTGGAAAGCGACGCTGCGGTTACGGCCGACCCTGGTCAAATTCACCAGGTTTTAATGAACCTGTGTACAAATGCAGGCCACGCCATGCGGTCACCCGGCGGTAAACTGGAAATTGTACTCAGCGAGGTGAACATCAGGCCGGAGGCACCGGCCTTGCATCCCGATTTGAAATGCGGCAATTATCAGAAACTCTCCGTCTGCGATACCGGGCACGGCATCGCGCCCCCTCATCTTGAAAGGATTTTCGATCCTTACTTTACCACCAAAGAGCAAGGCGAAGGGTCCGGCCTGGGGTTGGCGGTGGTCCAGGGAATCGTCAAGAATCACGGCGGAGTGGTCACGGTTCAGAGCAACCCTGGAAAGGGCACTGAATTTTGCGTGTATTTGCCCATCGTTGAGATACCCCGGCTGCCGGCCGAGCAGACGACGCCGCAGCAGATTCAAATGGGCAGCGAATCTATACTATTTATTGATGATGAAATGACCATCGTCGACATCGCCCAAAACATGCTCCAGCGACTGGGTTACACAACTGTGACCAGATCCAGCAGTGTTGACGCGCTGGAGCTTTTTCAAAATGCCCCCTACCGTTTTGATCTGGTCATTACCGATGTCACCATGCCCAACATTACCGGCGATGTTCTAGCCAGGCGAATGCGGAAAATACGCAGCGATATTCCGATAATAGTGTGCTCCGGCTACAGTGAACGCATCAGTGAAAAGCAAGCCGCCGAGTTGGGGGTGAGTTGTATCCTCAACAAGCCCTTTCTGCTTAAAGATCTGGCAGCCAGTGTCAGAGCAGCTCTGGATGCCGCCCCCGGAAGCGTGCCGAAAAACTGATACACGCTGATTTTAGTTTCCAGGAAGGCGCTGCGCTGAGTAATGCCGGCATTGTTGACGAGGATGTCGATACCGCCGTAAAGCCCGATGATCTGCCTGACGGCCAAATTGCATTCACCTTCATCGGCAACGTCGCATTTGATGCCCACGGCATCCACACCGCCAGCTTTGAGTTTATCCGCCGCAGCGCGCACGCCATCCACGTCCCGATCCAACAACCCGATCCTGGTCCCCTCCCGGGAGAATCGCCGGCAGACGGCGGCTCCGATTCCACTGGCGGCACCGGTGACGACGAGCACCTTATTTTTCATGCTCTGGGTGGGCATTTACTCTCTTGAAACAAATGGTTGGATTTAGCCTGCATAATGAGAATATTATCCAGTATATAGTATAGGTTTCAGGTGTCGGGTTTCAGGTTTCAGGTTTCAGCCCGGTCGCTGGTCGCGGAGCGGCCGGTCTGATCGAAGAGGAAATCCCTCCCAACTCCCTTTTTAGCAAAATGGAGAATCACATTATTATGGCACCTGGGGTGCAGCTTGGCACATATATCTGTTGTAAAAACACACATAAAATTGCAACCGACTTCAGGCTGACACCTGAAACTTCATATGAAACTTCCTTAAATTCGATGCCATTTTTACGAAGTGTCTCACCGCCGAGTGGAGAGATTAATTTAACTTTTTTTTCTCGGCGTTCTCCCACCGGGGCGTAGGCCCTATGGGCCAGAGGCGGCGGGCTCTGCGGTGAACTATTATGTTTCTTTTTCGATCAGACCGGCCGTTGTTTTGGCCGGCGGCGGCGCTGACACCTGAAACCAAACTATTTATCAGCTACCCTGTCGACGATTTTTGTAATTCCGGCTGCACATCCGATGTCAGTGGCTGCCGTGAAAAGATAAAGGCCGCAATCAGCCCGGCGATGATGTGCCAGATTCCCCACCAGGCTGTAATTATCGCCATCCCGCCAAGACCGTCAAAAAAGTTGAAAACCAGAACCAGACCCAGGCCTGAATTCTGGATGCCTACCTCAATGGACACGGCGCGGGTGTCCTGGTCGTCGAGCCGCAGGAGTCGGCCGGACCAGTACCCGATGTTCAGCGCCAGGGCATTGTGAATCAGTACGCCGAAAAATACCAGGCCCACATAATTGATAAAATTTTGCCAATTGGCAATCAATGCCGCCGCGACAATAGCGATAAAAAATATCAGTGAAAATATTTTAAAGGGCTTTCGGACCTTTTCGACCAAAAGGGGAAAATAGCGTGAGACAAGCAATCCGGTAATCAATGGGATGCCGAGGATAATGAAGACATTGATAAAAACGTCGAACGGGCTGAGGCTGACTTGGCGGAGAATCTTTGCCGTACCCGGGTTGAGGCTTCCCCACAGGGCCAAATTAAAGGGTGTCATGAAGACGGCCACTGCCGTGGATACGGCGGTCATACTCACCGATACGGCGCAATTGCCTCGGGCCAGGTAGGTGATGATGTTGGAGAGGTTGCCGCCGGGGCAGGCTGCCACCAGGATCATGCCCAGCGCAATGGACGGCGGCGGCTGCAGGATCAATGTCAACAAAAACGTGAAGGCCGGCAAAAGAATAAACTGCGCCGCCAGACCGATCACCGGCGCTTTGGGAGCTGCCAATATTCGCCGGAAGTCATCCGGTTTCAGTTCAAGGGCCACACCCAGCATCATCAGGCCGATCGCCGCGTTGATGACAAAAAGCCCCTGGGGGTTGAAATTAAGCCGCACCTGATCGACCGCTGCAACGTCCATAACCTGTCCCACGAGCTACTGAATATTAAAATGCTCAGCCACGGTTAACTGACTGAAGCTGAGAGGCTGAGAGGATAAGAAGATGGGATGAAAGGGCAAAGTGCATAGCGCATAGGGGCGTGAAGGCTCGAAGCCGGGAAGCTTGGATGCCGGGAGGCGTTTAAACAAAAGCCAGAGTCATTTTTGCCCTTAGCATTCAAGCTTTCGGGTCTTCCGGCTTCCAAGCCCTCAGCACCATGAAATTTTAACCTTTATCCTTTCGCCTTTTACCTTTAACCTTCCCTCAATCAACCCGTACCGCGCACCCTGCTCTTGTTTTTTTCCCGCTATGCTCCATGCCCTATGCCTAATCCCTTAACCCCGCAACCCGCTCACATCTCCAGCTTGCCCGTCCGTGCTGCCACCCACAGCCAGTTGCCCGGGGGATCAATGTTGGCCACCGGATCCACCGCCGCATGAATAACCGCCGGTTTTCCGGAAGCCTGCGCCCGCTCGAGCGCGGGCCTCATCTGCGAGCCTTTTTCGACATATTCGCCATGGCATCCCATGGCGATGGCCAGCTGGTCGTATCGAACCGGTGCGTGTTCTTGTCCAAACCAGTCCGCCTGCCGGCCGAACATACGCTGCTGAGCTGTTTTTTCCATTCCGTAAGCCCCGTCGACTGCAACAATAGTGATGACCGGCAAATTATGGCGCACGGCGGTTTCAAGCTCCTGGAGATTGAAGCCGAAAGCACTGTCACCGGTAACACAGAAAACCGGGGTTTCCGGCCGCGCAAGTTTGGCACCGATGGCATACGGCAATCCGGTACCCAAATGACCGTAGTTCATTGAATAAATCACCGATCGCTGGGCCCGTGACAAATGGTAGTGAATATTCCACAGGGTGGTGTTGCCGCCGTCCATGACAAAAATGGCATCGGCAGGGAAAAAGTCATTGCAGACCTTTAGAATCTGGCCTGTCAGCATGGGGCAGCGTTCCAGGTCGGCAACGGCCTCGTCGAGTTCCCGCCGCCAATCATTTTGTACCATCCGGAATTCGGTAATTTTTGGATGGGGCTCACGCTTTGCAGTAAGATCCTTGACGACTTCCAGCAATTGGGCCAGAATTACCCCGGCATCCCCGATGAGCGCGACATCCACCGGCCGATTCAAGCCGATGTTCGTGGGTTCGGCATCGATCTGAATCAGGCGCTGCTTTTCCGGCTCGCCCCACATCGGAGGCCTGCCCCACATATTCAATTCGCCGAGTCGTGTTCCGACAGCCAGGACCACATCCGCCTGGCTGTTGGCCATGATCCTGGACAGGCAGGTTGGGTGGAAACACAATTGGTGTTCATCGGATATGATCCCTCTGGCCCTGATGGTATTGGTAACGGCACATCCCAGGTGCTCGGCCAATTGCTGCACCTCTTTTCCCGCCCCGGAACGCTCGGCCCCGTTGCCGCAGTGAATATTCACCAACTTCGCTTCCACCAGCATTTTTGCAGCGCGACGAACGGCAGCCGGATCATAGCCGGCGGAATCGAGGACGCGGTACCGCTCGGCATTCCAGATTCGAACGCTGTCCGCCCCGGCTTTCTCATTGAGGATATTTTCGGGAATTAATATGTGAACCGGACCCGGTCGGCCGGACATTGCCACCCGGAAAGCATGGCGCACCATATCGGGAATGCGGGTCCAGTGATCGACTTTTCCATTCCATTTTACGGCCGCCTTAAATATATCGAGATGGCGGCTGACCTGCATCCCGCCCTGATGAATATAGGAATCCGAAATATCACTGCGGCGGGTCGTGGTGATGGCCACCACCGGACTGCCTTCCGCTTCGGCGCACATCAGCCCGGCAAGCAGATTGGCGGCCCCGGGGCCGGCGCAGGCCAGCACCACCGCAGGTTCTCCCGTTACCCTGGTGTAGGCATCGCAGGCATGGGCCGCAGCTGCCTCATGACGCGGCACGATCAGCCGAATGCCCAGTTCACGGCCAAGACGCTCAATGGCCTCAATGACCATCATGTAGGTGCCGTCTGTAATCCCATGAATAAAGCGTATGCCTTCGGCATGCAGGCATCTGACTAGAAGCTCACCGCCGGTTATGTCGCCCATATTTCTCCCCTGCTGAACACAGTAGATTGGTCAAATCGTCGATTGGCTGACAGGTTATAAGTCTCTAAAGCTTTTTAGGTGTCAGCCCCACCGCCGGCCAAAACAACGGCCGGTCTGATCATAAAAGAAACTTTTGGAAATCGGACACAGTTGGATTTAATATCACACCCACTTCGTTAGAGCTCACAGAGACCGCAGAGAACATTTTTCTTTCGCCGCAGGCGCCTGTAAACCCAGACCTCTGTGATCTCTGAGCGCTCTGTGTGAGATGTAGTTTCATATAAGCGCCGCCTCTGGCCGCGAGCGTCCAGTCTGATCGTGGAAGAAACTAAATGTAGTTTCACACGAGGTGCTGGCTTGATAGGCGGCCAGTTTGATCAGAAAAAGAGACTAATGAACATCGAGCATCGAACGTCCTATGAAGGTATTCTGTTTATTTTAAAAAAGATTGAGCAACGCGAAACCAACCTTCGAAATTCGGGTCGCAGATCACGTCTTCAGCGTGATTCGTTATTCTGCTGTTCCGCAGTTCACTGTTCCACACAGGTTAAGTTTCATATGTGAGTTAGGCCTCGCTTCCGAAAAATGTTTTTGCGTTTTTATTCCTGAAACCTGAAATCTAATTAATCTTAGAGTTCCATCAACTGTCCCCCCGTCACATTAATAGCCTGGCCGGTCATGTAGGAAGATTGGCTTGAAGCCAAAAAGGCGACCAGGTTCGCCACTTCCTGCGAGGAGCCGAGGCGGCCCAGGGGGATGGTCTGAACCATTTCCGCTTCGCGGGCCTCTTTGGTAGAATTTAAAATGCGGGCTTCCAAATCGAAGCGCCATTTGGTGAAGTCGGTGCTGATAACGCCCGGACAAACGGCATTGACCCGGATATTGCTGCCCGCCAGTTCCCGGGCCATGACTTTTGTCAGCATGACGACACCGGCTTTGGCAACTGCGTAGGCTCCGTTGAACAGCGGAGGTACCTTGGCGGCCCTGGAGGCAATATTTATGACAGAACCACCGGTATCAATCATCAAAGGGATAACGGCCTTTGAGACCCGAAAAACGCCGTTCAGGTTAACATCCAGCGTCTTGAACCAGGCATTATCGTCATAGGTGTGAATGGCACTGGGAACCCCAAAAACAGACCCCGCATTGTTGCATAGAATCTGCACATTTTTAAACTGTGACTTGATCAGCCCCACCATCTGCTCTATGGATGAATTTGCAGTCACATCCACAGCAACAAAAAGGGCCTTAATTGCAAATTGCCTGGCCAAATCCTCGGCCAGGGCTTCCATTTCTTCGCTATTATCCGAAACTTGCGGCTGGTCATCGCCTCCCACTTTTAATAGATCGGCAATAATTATATCAGCACCGCTTTCGGCCAGCTTATGGGCAATCGCATAACCGATGCCGGATTTTTTCCCGGAGCCCGTTACCAGAGCCGTTTTGCCTTTTAGATCTTGATACATAAAGAATTTCTATTGGGAACACGGGAGCTTGTCAACACAAATTCCGGGGCTTTTTCTAACTTGACTGTTGGTAAGATTTTCTATAGCCTAACCAGGTATTATATAATAGGCTATGTCGTTTTAGAGAAAATCCGCCCAGACGGACAACTGCCTGCATAAAGTGAGCCTCAATTAATTATTATTCGGAGACGGATTATGAAACTTTCGACAAAAACGAGATATGGCACACGTTTGATTCTGGATATGGCCCAGCATTACGGTCAAGGGGCTATTCAGCTGGGCGAAATAGCCAACCGGCAAAATATTTCCCTGAAGTATCTCGAGCAGATTATCCGACCGTTAAAAAAGGCCAATTACGTAAAAAGCTTTCGGGGGGCCAAGGGAGGCCACATGCTCACAAAACCCCCTGAAAAGATCTCGGTGGGCGAAGTCGTCGCTGTGTTGGAAGGCGGAAAAACACTGGTGCGCTGTGAAGATAACCCGAAAAATTGCGAGCGTGTCGTCTCATGTCTGACACGCTATCTATGGCTGGAAGCGGCCGATGCCATGTTTCAAAGGCTGTCTTCGATTACATTTGCCGATCTGCTGGCGATAAAAAAAGATATCTGCAAAGAAGGACGGATCGATTTTAGAGCTGCTGCCGGGGAAACGAATCCCACTGCTTCCTGAATGGGTACGTATCTTCCAATAAGCTGCCTTACAGCAGGCCCATGTGGGGAGTTATATTTTTTTCCCGTTCTCCAGAATACCCTTCAATTTGAGCATGTCATTTCTCAACTGTGTACATATTTTACGTTTTACGATTATCTTGCCCAAACTTAAAAATCCCAGATCAAGCTCCGCAGCTGTCGTAAACATAGTTGAACCGTTCTGGCCTTCAAAAAAAAAGCTGCTCTCACCGGTAATGGTGCCGGATGTAATTCGGAAGGAGCAGGCTCTGTCAGGCACATACTCGGTTATAACACCTTCGGTTTCGATGCGCTTGCCCATAAACCGATTCACACAGCGATAGGTTGAACCGAGTTCGAAGGGGCCTTCGGAAGTTATCGCCAATTCCAGAATATCGGTTTGCCATTTGGGATTATTATTAATATTTGTAACAAATTCAAATACTCTTCCAACCGGCTGTTTAATAACCACACTGTTTTCAAACTTAATCATCAAAAAATCCTTTATCTAACAACCGCAGCATTTAGCATCACAAATAGAAATTATAAGCCTCTTTCCGTCGATTTTCAAGAATTGTTGCCTCTGATACCTTAATTGCTCCGTCCTGAAAAAAAACGAATTAATCCGCTGGACCTTTGATTTAAAAACCTTCTTCAGTTGCCCAAAAGCAAATTTTAACCCTGAATGGGCTATTTTTCAGGGCGGAGTAATTAGACGGAGGCAATTTCGTTCTGGTGTTTTAACAACACTTCTGCTAAACATAATAGGTATTACAGACAGCAATTTCATGATCAAATCGGAGTGAAGCGATGACTGAAACTTTTAGTCGCCTTCTGAGGAGCGGGCGATGGATAGTTATTTATCTGGCCCTGAGCGCGATGGTGTCAAATGTAAAGGCCCTGGAAATACCCGGTATCGGTACCATAAATCTGCCGAGTTTCAAATACGGCAAACTCCAGCGCGACCGGGATGTGAACAACCTGTTCCAAAGCTATGAAGTTCTCCCTGACCATAAATATTACACGTTTGGTAAGGCCGACATTCCTTATGCCATTATCGGTATCCAGAATAAATATAAACTCCGGCCGGGAACTTGGCAGCAAATTAAGCCGACCACCCCTCTATTAAGGGGCTGGGTTTCTAAAATGGACAATATCTATGGATATCCGCCCTATGGATCCATTATTCTGGATAATAATGGTCAACGAATCGGCGTCTGGTATTCGAGTAAACAGTGGACCACCGTCATCATCGAAGAAAACAATGAAGTTGCCATCCTGGCACCCGAGACCCCGGGGTTCCGAGGAGGCAAATAGCAAAAGAATTCAGCCCGTAATTTTTCTTAATCCATGATTAAGAGCCGATCCGATACCGAAGTGCTATACCGCTCGCTCCTGCAAAAGGCCGTGCGGCGCGGCCATGTGGATCTGGTCTATACCACCAGCGCCCTGCTTGAAAGTTTGAGTTCAAAAGAGAAAGACTGGTACAGAACCCGGACGGCCATTATTACCTTTGAAGAATGCTGGCCGCTTGGCAGCGAACTCATTTTCAACCGCAAATTTCACAGCAAAGTCGCCGCCTTGATTAAAGTGACAAAATCACAAAAATCAAGGGATGCCAGCGGGCTGGGTTATATGGCCTTTGCCCTGCATGAAGGCGACCCATCGATTTTCGATGGAAGCCCCGACGACAAACACCTCAGGATAATTGCCAATGCCATCGAACGCCCTGATGATTTCTGGCACTGGATCGCAGCCCAAAAAATTCCCGAGGAGCGAACCGCGCTGGTTGAAAATGCCCAACGGTTTAAGAATGAGGGATCACCACGGGATAAGGCAGTTTTGCAGGCAGCTGCCTATCTGGCCATAACCGCACAGCCTCCAGCCTGCCGGGAGTTGGCGCCATCGAATCAAATTTTCCCCTACTGGGTTGCCTTTGACCGTCACACGCCGGAAGGAAAACTTGTTTTGCGCGATGTGGCCAGGGATTTGCACATTCCGCTGCCACAGCTGGAGTGGACCTGTTTTTATTTTGAAGGCGCTCTAACCAACGGCGAAATTCCATCAAAATGGTGGGAGCGGCATTGCCGATGGCGATTCAAGAAAGTTGGCCTGCCCGCCGAGGAAGCCCCCCTCCTGTGGGACCCTGCCAAATCCCAGGTAATTGAATCCCTGACCCGGGAGAGTCGTCGTCTGCAAAATGAACTTTATCGCTGGAAATTCGCCAATCTTAAAGGCGTTGAATCCCTGAAACGGAAGGTTGATCTTTTTATCGAGCATTTCGAGGAGGTCCAGCGGGACCAGGTGGATTTGTTCGCACGGTCCGACCTTGACAATTTTCAATCAGAATGACACATTTGATTTATGAGCGATCCGATGATCCAGATTAAAGAACTACCCAATTTGACAAACCCTGTCCTGATCGCAGGTTTTGACGGCTGGGGAAATGCACTGAACGTTTCAAACGGCATGGCCGCCTATCTGATACGGCAACTCAATGCCCGGCACTTTGCCGATCTCGACCCGGATGCGTTTTACCGCTATGATGAACAGCGACCCGTTGTCAATATTGAAGATGGCCATCTCGATACGCTGACACCGCCGGGCGGCTCTTTCTATGCCGTCGAAACCGATGACGAGCAGAGCGATCTTGTCATTTTGAAAGCCAATGAACCGAATCTGCAATGGTTTAAATTTGTTGATCAATTGTTTTCGCTTTGCGGGAAGCTGGGGGTACCGACCATCATTACGTTGGGAAGCATGTACGACAATGTGCTGCATACCGATCGAATAGTATCTGGGGTGGCATCAACGCCGGGGAGTCTGTCTCATCTGAGCCAAAAGCGAATCAATCCAATATCCTACCGGGGTCCCAGCGCCATTCATTCCATCATCCAGTCCGAAGGAACCAAAAGGGGGTTTGAGTGCATCAGTTTGTGGACCCACTGTCCCTACTATCTGCAGGGCACCACCCATTTTGGGATTTTATCTTATTTAGGCAGGCTGATTGCCGAAATGGTAAATTTTCGGCTGGACACCCGGGATCTTGACAGCAACTGGGAAACGCTTGAAGAACAAATCAACAAGCTGATTGAAAACAATCTTGAGCTTCAGTCTTTGATCAGCAATCTGCGCAAGGAAAAAGTTAAAGGCTCCACCGCAGGACTGCGTGGAACTGCCAAAAGCGATGAAAAGATAATTAACCTGCAGGATTTTTTGGATCCAAAATAATATTGGAATAAACAGGGCCCTGAGCCGTAGCGGTCTTAACAAAATCAACGGCGCCATCCGCTACCGGAACCCCTTCCGCTAAAACCGCCCTGTCCGTAAGTGCTTCCGCCGCGTGGTCCAATGCGGCCCACGCCGACAATGTCATCGCCGCGAGATTGCAGGTGGTTGTGATCTTGGTAGGTCCCCGGGCGATAGAACATTTCAACCTGGGATTTATTGCGACCGTCATTGGTGTAATGGCGGCCATAGCGTTTTGGGTAACCGTAGTGCCGGGATCGCGTCGCATCGGGCGGTTTTTTAAAGAAAATGCTGGCGGTATCATTGCGGTAGTATGACCGCCCGTAGAGAGGATCGGTGCAGCCGTTGTAATAGCCATAACACCCGTATCCGTAGCTTTGGAAAGTGAATCGGCTGTCTTCGGAATCTTCATTATATGACTCAGCGTCCCGCTGCGCTTCTTCCGCCAGACGGTCGGCTTGCGCCAGCTTTCGCTCTGCCTCGGCTTCGCGCAGTTCGAGTTCTGCTTCTCGTTGAGCGATTTCCAGACGGGTCAACTCCAATTGGTCCTGTCTTTCAGCCTCCGCTCGTGCGCGATCGGCCTCCTCATTATAGGGCTCCTCCTTGGTTTTCATCAGAATCCTGGAATTTTCAGGCGGAGCGTAGTTGCTGTAATGCTTGACGCCGTCTTTATCGGTCCACTCATAAATGTCGGCAAACGCCGATGATGCAATAATAAAACTAACTGTAATGAGAAAATATATTTTAAAACCGTTCATGGGAGGCCTCCCTTCGGGTTTTATAACTGCAAATCCAGCCAATTTCAAAGGGGTTGCACTAAAATGTATTTAACATGAGCTTGGCCCCGGGCGCAAGTTTAATCGGGTGGTGCCGAGCCGGGCCCGAACTGGGCACGTTTTGTCCGCTGGCTATACACTTCAAGATAATCATATATTGGAGGGAGTGAAATGAAAATAAAGATTGAGGGTCAAAAAATCATTAGCGCCGTCAAAAAATTAGACGGTATTGAAATCGTGTTGGAGAATCTTGAGGATGCCAGGGAGGCGATCCAACTTATTTTGCTGCGGACGGGACTATTTGAAAAGCATAAAGAGGTGGAACTTAAGGAGGTAAAGGTCACATCCTATCAAAAATATGAAACAACCGCCGTGGATTATAAAATGATATTCTTGCTGGAGTTTGTTTTTAAGGATGATACCGCTTTGGATGCCAAGGTATCAGTATTAAAGGAATTTCAGAGTTTTTTTAACAAAGTCTGAGGGATAATTATCACCACCTCGCCTGGCGATCAATGGCCGCCGATATCATTTCCCAGGCCTCTTCGGCGGTTTCAACATATTTAAATAACTCTAGATCTTTTGCGCTGATGGTCCCCTCTTCCACCAGTGCGTTGAAATTGATAATCCGCTCCCAAAACGATTTCCCGAACAACAGCACGGGCATCGGCTGCACTTTCCCCGTCTGGATGAGGGTCAGGGCTCCAAAAAGTTCATCCAGTGTGCCGAATCCGCCGGGGAACGCCACCAGACTCTTAGCCCGCATCAATAGATGCATTTTTCGGATGGCAAAATAGTGAAACTGGAAATTCAAATCCGGCGTAATATAGGCATTCGGCGTCTGTTCATGCGGCAGCACGATGTTCAGGCCGATGCTGGGCATGCCGGCTTCATGGGCTCCCCGATTGGCCGCCTCCATAATTCCCGGTCCGCCCCCGGTGATCACCACCAGCTTGTCTTTGCCGGTATTGCTGGAGATTAAACCGCCCAATTTACGTGCTTCGTTGTAATAGCGGCTGTTTTCGAGAGCATGCCGGGCTGCCTCCAACTCTTTGGCCAACAGCGGATCGTTTTTATTCTTGCGGTATTCCGCCTGAGCGAATACCAGCCGAGCCTCGGCGGTTTCCGGGGCTACAATCCGGGAACTGCCGAATACCACCACCGTCGACTCGATGTGCTGCTCCTGTAAAATCAGCTCGGGCTTCAGCAGCTCCAGCTGCAACCGCACTGGTCGCAAAGCGTCGCGCAGGAGAAAATCCGGATCCTGAAAGGCCAAACGGTAGGAAGCTGATTTGCATTGCGGTGAGTCCGTGTGCAGCTGCGCAGATGCTGCAGCTTCCTTGGCCGATGGAAAGGGGCTTTTTATACGTGCACCTGTCGTCATCCGAAAACCTCCTCTGAGTCATCCAGTCCGACAAGACCTGGCGATACACTTATCACCAAAACGGCCTTGAGAAAAATGGTTTTTTGACATTTTAAAACACCGCTGCATAGCCTTTGGTCAAAAATTCGATAGCCGGGGAGCACTGGCTGGCGGGAAAGATGTGTTCGGGTGGACCTTTTTTGACGTCGGGACTGCTCGCCGCATTATCCCATAATATTCAACGCGGTTCCTAAAATCTCATCCTGAGTTTGGATAACCTTCATATTGGCTTGGTAAGCGTGCTGGGTAACCATCATTTGCGGGAGTTCTTCCGTCAGATCCACATTGGAAGATTCTTTTTCGACCATTTGATCACCTGCGCGCTCTTGATACCGATGACCGGGAGTGTCGACCCGCCTTATATCCACCTGGACGCCGCCGTTGGCACCTTCTTTCAGGGTAGCCTTGCTTTTTTTGAATTCATCGGTGTTAACGTTGGCGATGTTGTTGGATGTTACCTCCAACTGGCTATTATAAGCCTGCAAGGCTGAAACGGTGCTGCTGACTGGTGAAATCATAGAAGCGGTTTCCTTCAAAAAAAATCCCGCCGGATAGATTAAGATCACCTGGCGGGAGAAATAAAAATATGATGTGATTAAATCTTATTTAAAGCTTCATCCCAGCGTCAAATTTAGACAACCCGAGTTGTTGAAGCGGATTTTAAACTTAAACTTCCCTGGATGCCGTTTTTCTTGTGCGGCGCGATTCCTCATTCATTTAATGGTGAGAGCCCGACAAAGAAGATGCACGCGCATTTGAGAAGTTTCAGTTACTATCAAAGATAGTACTTGTTTTGCAGCAAATTATATGCCACTTCTTGGAATAATTAAAAATTTATTAAATATCAGATAGTTAACTATTCGTCTATAAAAGCTGAAACCTTTAAACCTGACAATTAACGTCATTTTTTTTGCCCTAAATTGTCACTATTGAGATCATCGGAAAACAAACGGCGGGGAATCATCATCGGAGGCAGCCGCTTTTTGTCGGCGGGGCTTGGGTCGCAGATCTTTTTGCTTTTTAAAGCGCCTGGAAGTTGCCGCAAAAGGAGAAACCAGAAAAATAATCGGTTTGTACAGTAATTTTACTAACTGGAGCGCCACATAAAATAGCGCTATGCCAAACGCAACCTGCACAAATGTAGGTTGGGCGTCGACCCACACGCTGAATTTGTCCCATATATTTAAAATCCAATTTAACATGGCTTCTGCGGTATAAATGATTTCTACGGATATCTTCTACCGCTGAAATAAGTGGATGTCAAGAAGGTGGATAGGTTTAGCAGGGCTCCATTTTGGGTCAAAATTTTGACAATTTTCGGCCGGTCCAAGTCTGTTCATCTCTTTAGTATTATACTCAGCTTGCGTTAACTATCCGTTTCATGGGGCATTTTTCGAAAACAACAATTTTGGCATACATATTGAATAGCTTGATTGATACTTCGACGGCATGGTTACCCAGCTAGAATGCATGCGCCGAATGTTCCGGTGAACTGATCAAAGCCGGAACTCTCCTCCTTTCATTGCCCCCGGGGCCTGACCCTCCCCGGGGGCCTGCTAATCAAATTCAGTAAGTAATGAATCAGAATAACTTCTTGCAACGAGGTGACTTGAGTCATGGTTTGTGTTTTAGAGTATGGCAGGAACATTGGAACTCTGAGAAATATTTTTCAGGATATGCAGCAAGCTGCAATTTTTGCCAAACAGATAATTGATTTGGCTGATGATAGGTACACCTGCATTGCCACCAATAAATGGTATTGCGAAGAAAAAAACGAGTATGTAGAAATCAAAGATCTGTAGTCAGAGTTTAATCTTTTTAGGCGGCAGGCGGCAACTGCGCTTTTTTTCCTAAAGTTTCCGGCTGGCCAACCGATATAAGAAATAACAGTGTGCTGGCGGGTACACTGTTATATATAATTCCTTAGGGTAAGGGGCGACTCCATGCGGGGTCGCCCCTATTTTTTTGTGCTTGACATTTTTCCCACATTGGTTGATCGGTATGTTGGACAGGACGGAGTGTGGCGTAAGGGGAACGAAATACTCCATCCGGGAAAATAAGCTCGCAAAGTTCCTGAATACTTGATCGCTCATTAAAAAATCATACCAGCCATCTAAGTTTAAAATCAAGTTCCGGCTGAAGGTGGTCGAATGTTTTTTCAGAAATACGTCGTGCACGCCGCAATTTTCTTCGCATGTCTGTTTACTATCGGTCATGGACCCGGGCTGGCCGCAGCCGATAAATACAAGATACCTGAAATTTCCGTAGATCAGGTCAAAGCAATGATAGGTCGGCCTGAAACGGTAATTATAGATGTGCGCCGATACCGAAGTTGGTGGCGATCCCGCTGGAAAATCGCGACTGCCGTAAGAGAAGATCCATCAAGCGTGGACAAATGGGCTCAGAAATATGCCAAGGACACAACCCTGGTATTTTATTGCAGCTGAAAAAATGAAAGAACCAGTGCCCGTGTGGCACAATATTTTTTGCAGAGGGGATACGCGAAGGTGTTCGTACTTAAAGGCGGCTGGCAGGCATGGCTCAACGCCGAATACCCGGTTGAGGATAAATAGGCATTGATATGTGCGGTCGATTTGTGCAATTCAGTTCCCTGCGAACCCTTGAATCCTTTTGCAAGCCGGACTTCCGGTTTTTCAGGCCGGGCTGTAACTTCAACGCATTTTTTGTCTCTTAAAGCTTGTTTGGTTTAAAAATCCAGGTGCCACGATGAAGTAATTCCTGCCTGGGCACCCGATCGGGTTTGATTAAGCCAACCTTTACCTATACCGATGTTAATCCCAGGTGGTTTTCCATTGGGGATAGGGCCTGTCATGAAAAAGAGGCAACGAATAAAATGGTATTTCGTAAGATCGGTGATGAGACCACTCATCTGCGTGACAACATCGAGAAGAGCGCCCAACTGGTCAGCGTCAACTACTGCATCCCCGGTATAATGTCCCGCTGCAGCGCCGGACTGATCTGGCAGCAGCAAAAAAAGTGTAAATTTAGCAGGAAGTCCACTGTCGGAGATAGGTGCATGCACTATATCGAGCCTATTTATGGTCATTGTGACAGCGTAGAAGCCCAGAAAGAATTAGGATATCTGGACCAACCTGAGTAATATCCATGCCTTGGAAGGACGGGTGTGATTTCGCCCCGCATGAGGGGTGTTTGCTTTCATAGGCTGCCCGGAAGAATAGAAAAAAATCAATATATTGCGTTTATTCGGTTTCAACATGGGCCGGAAATTTAATTTCAGCCGCAGCCGCTTTTGTCTTCCCATCTAAAGAGCCTTCTAAATAATTCTGATTTCATTTGCGGATCCGTGCCATACATATTAAACAGGTCTCAGATCTCATTCCGCCAAGCGCGGGTTTTCAATGTTGAAATAAATCGGCTTTCAGCAATCGGCACCTCCCGGCCTGAATTCGGGTTTTTAAAGTAGAAAAATGCGGCACCTGCTTCAAAACAGTAAATGCATGCTTAAATTATAGGTCAGTTGTTTCGAGCATTTTTTTAAAGGTGTTCACATGAAAAACAGGATTAAATTCATCCTCGGATTGGCTATCTGGCCGGTGATGACCACACATTTATATGCCGAAGTTAATCTTACCAAACTGGTAAATAAGATTCGCCCTGCCGTGGCGACGGTCATCGTCTATGATGCCAATCGACAGGTTAACAGTATCGGCAGTGGATTTTTTATCGATAAAACCGGGCATTTAATCACAAATTATCATGTGCTTGAAGGCAGCTACGCCGCCGACGTAAGAACAGCTGACGGGGAAACATATCCGGTCAAAATGGTGGTCGCGGAAAATCAATCGGTCGATCTTTTGAAAGTGCTGGTGGATATACCCCGTGAAACGGTCAAATGGATAACGATAAGCAAAGACCTGCCCGAGATTGCGGAACAAATCCTGGTAATCGGCAGTCCGATGGGGCTGGAACAAACTGTCAGTGAAGGAATTGTGTCATCGATACGAGAGATCCCGGCGGTGGGAGAATTTTTCCAAATGTCGGCACCCATTTCGCCGGGTTCCAGCGGCAGTCCGGTAATCAACCTGAAGGGTCAGGTCATTGGAGTGGCCACATTTCAATTTATTCGCGGCCAGAATCTTAATTTCGCTGTTGCCGGAAAATCCGTCCTAAACCTGAAGCCCACCGGACCCGGCCTGGCGTTGTCGCGCTGGACGTTCAACAACAGTCTCCAGCAGCCCAAACTGGCCGAAGAACTTTGCCGCAAGGGATATAGTTTTTCAATGAACGGTGAAGATCAAAAAGCCGTAGAGTTTTTCAAGGAAGCTATCGAGAAGGATCCGAAAAATACCATGGCCTGGAATGGCCTGGGCTATTGCCTCATAGGGATGAATAATCCCCAGGACGCCATCAAAGCCTATCAGCAGGCCATTAAAACCAATCCTGCGGACGAAACTCTGTACTACACATTAGGAAATTATTATATTAAGCTCGGACGTCAACCGGAGGCTATTGAATCTTTTAAACAAGTCATCCGGATCAATCCGGCTTTCGAGCCCGCTTATTTTAGACTGGGAATCCTATACACCCAACTCGGTCGTCTGGATGAAGGGAAAAAGGCCTTTGAAGAGGTCATAAAATTGAATCCTGATGACGCACCGGCTTACTTCAATATTGGGATTGCCTATGCCAAACTTGGCCGCTACCAGGATGCCATAAAAGCCCAAAAGGAAGTGCTGCGGATTAAATCCGATTTTGCGCCGGCACACGACAATCTCGGACTCGTATACGGCAAACTGGGCAGGCCGGACGAGGAGATCAGCGAATACAAAGAAGCCATTCGTGCCGATCCGACCTATGCATCCGCTCATTTCAACCTGGGCCATGCTCTGTTTCAAAAAGGTGATAAAGCGGCGGCCCTTGATGAATACAGGATTCTTAAAAACCTTGACCGGCAGGCTGCCGAGAAACTTTTTAACCTACTGTACTATTAGCCATGGCATCAGGACAAGATTATCAACGCCTGCCGAACAGCGCAGATCACAAATGCTTTGGTTGCAGCCCGATAAACCCCTCCGGGCTTCAGATGGAATTTTTCGCCGGTCATGACACGGTATTTTCGAATGTAACGATACCGGACCATCTTTGCGGATGGAGCAACATCGCTCACGGCGGTGTCATAACGACAATCCTTGATGAGATCATGAGCTGGGCCGCCCTTCATTTTTTGAAACGCATCACCATGACCAAATCAATGGAAATAGAGTTCATCAAGCCGGTTTATATACACAGTCTGTTGAAAGCTGAAGGCAAGGTAGTGGAGGTAACCGGCCAGCACGATGCCGTTATGGCAGGCATTCTTTATAACGACAACGGAGCTGCCTGCGCCAGATCCACCGCCAAATTTTCGATCTTCTCGCCGAAGGTCGCCAAAAGATTCGGCATCGCGGATGACGCATCCTTAAAATTTTTTGAAAATGTCTTCGGGATAAAGTAGTTTTAAAAAATTAAAGAATAATTCACAATTGCCGAATATAAAAGCGAGTCCGTGAAGTAAATTTACACAGAATCAACTACCTCCTTTCTGATGGGGGTGGCTTCCGAAGGGCCAGCCCGACTTTTACAAATATTTAGCAGAATCGGTCTTAAATAAAACCCTTGTACCGTTGATGATCGCCGAAAAAACCGGTCAAATATTTACTCTGACACAGGAGCGGAATATGGGAACAACTGTATGTGAAAATTGTAAGTTTTGGAATGAAACCGGCGGCACCGATGAAGGTCTGGTGGGGGAATGTCGTCGCAATTCGCCTTCCCCTAAAATTCTGGACGGCGGGCTGGACACCAAAATCCGTTTTGCCGCCTGGCCCGCGACCGGCCAGGATCAATGGTGCGGCGACTATGAGGAGCGTCCGATGGAGACCAAAGAATTACTCGAACGTATGGCCGCCATCGAAAAGTTGGAAGCCGCCAGAAAGGCTAAAAAGACTTCCTGAGCGCCCGGGACCATCAGAGGTTCGCCATTTAATCGGGTATTAGATTGAAACAAATTAAACTGCAAGATTTTCGAAAATCGTAAAAATTCCAAGCACCAAAATACAAATCCCAAATAAATACCAATGACCGAAATTCAAAATCCAAAACAAAAAAAATCGTCGTGCGGCTTCTAATAGGTGATAGGCATGTTTCGGTCATTTGATTTTGGAATTTTGATATTGTTTGAAATTTGGGATTTGGAATTTGGGATCTAGGATCTTATTGCCTTGTCAACCTCCACGCCTATTTCTCCCTCCCCGCCAGCATCGCATCCAGTGCAAGGATGGCGTCCAGCTGCTCCAGCACCGGGTTGGCTGCTGTTCCATCGAACTGATCTGTCCGGTGCTTCATTTTCTCGAAAGCTCTGGTGGTCACACGCTCAGGGCTGGCAACTAACCGCACGCAAATCTGAAATAGAAAAAAGCTCAATAACAGCACAATTCCAATTGTCCACAGGGCATGCACAAAAAAGTCAAAGGCAAGATAACTGCCCATCAGAAACCGCTTCACGGTGATCCAGCCTGTATATCCCAGGACGGCCAAAACCGGCAGGTTAAATAATATTTGCAGCTGCATACCGGAGAGCTTTCGTGAGATACGCTCCATCTCATTCTCGAGACTATTGCCCCACATCCCCGCAAATTTTTCCCCGAAGGAATTAAGGGCCCCTAAAGCCTCGTCCCCCCGGCGCACCGAACTGTTGAAGCCTCCGACGATCAGTGACTCGGCAATATCCGGCCAATTGCTCAACGCAGCAAGCCGGTATGTGCGCCAGCCTGTCGCCACTCTTTCATCGTTGTCCGTATCAGCCATGGCGGATTTGGAATCCTTATAGTGCCGCCAAGCTGAAATCAGGCCGATGACCTGGCTTACGGGCCGGCCGAATCTAAAAAGGGCGGCAAGCCCGGCCCCAAAGAGCAACAGACGGCCCCAAACGGCGATCATCCACCCGATAGGTCCAATCCATCGCTGGGCCAGCTTCTGGTAGACCATCAGACTGACGCCTAAAAGCTGGTGCGAATCATCGTTTTTCATGGCCGCAATCGCATCCAGGTAGGATTTTTTTTCTGCTTGGCGGAATTGTTCCGCCGCGGCCGTCAGGGATTTCCGGTGTCCGGCAATCTCCCGGCTGACTTCATCGAATATAAAATTCCGCAAACTGCGGGCATTTTCAACTCGTCTGTCCACTACATAGCCGGCACGGTTCAGGTTGTCGAAGATTAATTGCTGCAATTCTTCGAATTGATCAAAATCGTGTTTCGGAACAGCCATTTGATCCCACTGCGGATCTTGCAGATGCCGGCGAGCGGATATGCACAGCAAACGGTCGACGGAGGTTTGCCACCCGTTCTGGATGTATGCTGAAAAATCCGGCAATATCCGGTTTTTCAATTCCAGCTCGTCCTGACGATCGCATTTATTAATCACGCATACCAGTGACGCGCCGTTAAACCGGCGAATAAACGGAGCCATGAAATCAACATGGTCCTTTCTTTTAGGATTTTCGCAGTCAAACACGCAGATGAGCATATCGGAGCGGGCAATGGCCTCGCGCACGAGCGGGCCGTGCCTTTGGTAGGCCATGCTGTCCGTATCCGGCGTATCGATGATGGACACATTCTCCAACAGGGCCGCCGCAGGACTCGATTTGATCTGCACCGAATCACTTCCCAGCGACTCAATCAGCTGGCCGCCATCATGGGTATCATTGCTGAAAACGATAATGTGGCCGGTGGTCGGGCGTTGATGACCGGCCGGTGACAGGTCGTCGACGCCGGCCAGGGCATTCAGCAGGGTGGATTTTCCGGCGCCGCAAGGTCCGACGATAGTCACCACCAGCTTGCGCTCGAACCGTTCGGCGATGTCATCGATCATTTCAACGGCCACATCACATTGCTTCTTGAGCGGAGTTGCGGGCAGCCAGAAAGACAAATTGCCGAGGGCTGCCCCCAGCATGGTCAGGTCATTTTTAAAGCCTTCGATCCGGCCAAACGCTTTAAGTGCAGAAAACTGCCGCGTTGATATCATTGTTTATGGGATCCTTCCGCAAGTGTCAGCAGTAAACTATTTATGGTGCTGGTCAACTGTTCGGCATCAGCGATGTTCCGGCGGGCACACCGCAGAATTCCGCCGGTTAGTTTTTCCTCAAACAGGAGCTGTACTTTTTGGGATTTATCTTTTAACCAGGTTTGCAGGATGTGGCCCAGCATGTCTTCGATCTGCTGGCGGTCGGCTTTTTTCAATCCCGTGGTGAATGGAATCGCGAACAAGGCATACAAATCTTTGACACCGAAAAGCCCCGCCAGCTTGACTTTTATGCCGACTGCCCCCACCGGATCGCCGGTTGAAAGGATATAGGTGACGGCCACGGTTGCCGGCAGCACGTTGAGAAATGCCCAGAACGTTTGACTGACTTTGCGCCACACACCCATTTTTTTACGAAATTGGTCGGCCAGATCTTTGAGATCCTTTTCCATATCGCGTGAAATACCCACAATGGTCTCTTTTTCGGCCAGGATTGAATGCAATACGGACTTAAACTCCGCGGCCCGCAGCCGGTCCTGCTCCCCAAGAACTACGGGATGGGCATCAATTATAAAAGTGAGTTTGAATCCATCACCGGAGGATTCGGCCCGGGGGTTTTGTCCCTTGGGCAGGTCTTCGCGGGTTCTGATTGCACCAATCATGCCGGCCATACCGGCGGCTGCGGGATCATGCAGGGAACTGGCAACAGCTATCTGAGGGCTGACCGTCTGATGTTGCAGGCTGGTCACGGCGGTCACCAGATCTTCATCCAATTTTTGCACATATTCCTTTTTTGAGGAAGGTTCGGACTTGGGCGCTGACATTTGGTTTTTGGCCCAGCCGGCCGCACCCAGCAGTATTTTGAGGGGAAATTCAATGACGCTGCCGGTTCGGCGCATAATCTTAACGTGTGTCGGATCCGTGGCCGCCCAGATGCGGGCAAACCGTCGTACAATGCGATCCATGGGAAAATGCTTCAGTGCTTCGCGGATACATTGGCTCTGGGCCATCTGAAGCGTGTCATGATACAGGCGCAATTTATCGAGTGAAACTTCAGCGCGGTCTCTAATCAGCCCGGCCCGCCGGCAGACATCGTTCAAGATGGATTCATACAGTTCTATCCTGATTTTAGACGTCTCAATCGATTGCAAAGCCTGTAAAAAAGGCGGACCATCGGGATTGGCCGGTTTAAGCGCCATCAGGCGTTGACCGGCCGCCACATTATTGTCCTCATCGGCGCGGTAAATACCCAGCAGGTGCCGGTCGGCGAATTCGCCGTAGATGCCCCTGGCAACGGTCATGGCATGGTCCCGTACTTCCTGCGCGGTGAAGCTCGGATAAACCCGGTACACGAGAAAACATTTTCGTTGGCCGATTCCGGTGAGCATCTGAGCGATAAAATCCGTGTTATCGCGATTATTGTAATTTGAGTTGGTAAAAATGTAGATCAAAATGTCCGCAGCTTCCAGGGCCATCCGGGTCACCTCCCGGTTGGTATATGACCCCTTGGCACCCGTGTCAAAATCCGGCGTATCCAGCAGCACCAGATTGTTGGAACGGGAATGATTCAGGACATAAAGCGGCTTTCCGGGAGTGGTCAATTCTTCCGGGTCGTTTAAAGGCTCGGGGACATCTTTAAACGGCTTTGCCAGATCGGATAGAAGATCGGTTTGCTCAGCTCGCCGGGCCGGAACAGAAAAGAGCACCCGCCGATTCAACCCCGCCGTGCCGCCCGTCGGAGCAAACTGCTCCCCCACCAGAGAGTTGAACAAGGTGGATTTACCGGAAGAGCCACCGCCGCATATCGCAGCCACTACCGGAAAATCAGGCGCCAGCCGGCTGAGCAGCTTGGCGTCGACCATATTTTCCCAGTAGCCGATGTCTTCATCGTCACCAAGCCGGAGCAGCTCCGCCAAGCGGGGGATATCGCTTCTGAGCTGCTTCAGCGCATTGTAAAAGGCTTGTTCCATTGACAGCCGATCCTCGATGTTCGATACTGGATACTCGATACTGGGTGCCGGGGTTTTGATGCCGAATCTAACTTGATACCGGCCGTTCAACTAATTCCGGAAATCGATTAACCATCGACCTGCTATTCAAAGCCAGGATCCGGGGCCGCTTGGATCCATTCCGTGTGCCCATATCAATATAGTCGCATCACTTTTATAACATATTGACATTATTAATACAAAAATAAAAAAAGAAAAAATGCACAGCATAATATAATTAATCCGCCTGACCTGTGATCTAACGACTTTCTTCAATTCTCAAAAGACAATTTAAGACCATGAAGATGCTATTTTTAGGGGCGGATTAGTTGGCGTACCCAATGGGGATAGGATGATCAGCCTGGCAGATTTAAAGATTCTGGCCCTGGACTGCCAGACAACCGGTGCCAACCCGCAGAAAGGACATTTGCTTGAAATCGCCTGGCTCCCGGCCTGTGCTTCGGCGCCGGAAACCCAGGTAAATTCTGCGCTGCAATCCTACCTTGTCCGTTTGCCCGGCCAGGCCGCCATCCCGCGGGCGGTGCAGCGCATTACCGGTATCTCGGACCAAAGCCTGTCGTCGGCCGTACCATCAAATTTGGCCTGGCATCACCTGCTGACAGCCGCCGGAGAAACTGCCGCCGCCAATCATTCGGCCGCCTGCCCGCTGGTTATCCACTTTGCCCGGTTCGAAACGCCTTTTCTACAGGACCTCCATCGCAGGCACGGCACGGCCGAACCATTTCCTTTCCGAATCATCTGCACCCATGAAATCGCAATCCGCCTGCGGCCGGATCTACCGCGCCGCGGAATCAGAGCTCTGGCCGGCTATTATGGTCATCCCATGCCGGAATTCAAACGCAGCGGCGACCATGCCGTTGCCACGGCCTTTATCTGGCAAAAAATGGTCGAACTGTTGCATGCCGCCGGCGGCATTTCCAATCTGGGACAGTTGATCGATTGGCTGGCATCCACCCGGCCGGCCGTGCGCTCAGGGCGGATATTTCCCATGAATCCTCGTCTTCGGCAGCATTTGCCGGACAAACCCGGCATCTATCGCATGCTGCGAAACAACGGGGATTTGCTGTACATCGGCAAGGCCAAATCTCTCAAACAGCGGGTCAACAGCTATTTCCATCAGAAAGCGCCCCACGCCGAACATACCCTGGAAATGTTGACCCAGGCCCGCGGACTGGATGTTACCCGGACCGGGTCGGCCCTTGAAGCCGCCATACTGGAAGCCGACGAAATTAAACGCCATTCGCCGCCCTACAATATTGCCCTGCGCCGGCTTCAGCGCCGGCTTGTATTTTGCAGGGCGGATTTCAATTTCAGCCGACGGGATGTATTGGCCGATAAAGAGTGTGCGGTGGGTCCCCTTCCCGCCGGAAAATCCAGCGAAGCCCTGGCCGCGTTCGGAATGTGGTTTAAAAACGGAATGCGGCTGGACGGCGATAACGGCGCCGGCATTGGATACGCGGTGCTCGCCCTGCCCCCGGCGTATGCCCCGGAATTCGATTGCCTGCGGCAGGGCTTTGACATTTTCCGCCGACGACACCGCGACCGTCCTGCCAATCAATCACCGCTGAGATTTTTAACCTCGCTTGGCGCAACGCTCTGGCAGGAGAAATTGGCGGCAGCGGACCTTTCCGAAACAGCAGATGAAGAGCCGGGCGATGCCGACCAAGGCGATGGACAGCAAAATGAATCCGGCCACGAATTCGTCTGGACCCCGGAGGCGGTCGCAGGCGCCATCGAAAGAATGGTAAGGCACAGTGCGCATCTGATTCGACGCGCCCGCTTTTTTTGCCTGCTGAGCGAATCCGCTCTGGCATGGGCAGCGGCCGGTCAGCCGCAGGAAAATAAAATAATGCTCGTCTTTGAAAAAGGGAGGGTAATTCAGCGGAATGAATTGATTTCTGGTGGAGAATTAATGATACCGCCCGGCTTTGTAAGATCGTTTCGCGATCGGCAAAAAAATATTGATTTAGCAACCTACGACCGCTTGCGGGTTGTCACCACTGAAGTGAGGCGGATTATCTCAGAGAGCCGCAATATCGAGCTGCGCCTGGGGCCTAAGATAACCCTGAAGCGTCAGCAGCTGATAAGGGTTCTGCAATGGATATAATCCGCATATTGAAAACTTAGGATTAGCGGTCAAGGCGCAGTTGTCCGAAAATACACTTAACGCTTCCTAAGCTCGGCTGTTATCCGGTTTTTCTTTTGGTCAATTGAAAAGGCAACATCCAGAAATTGTTCGCAAACGTATATATTCGACTGTATGTGTCCGGTAATTTTATCCGTCACAATCGTTCCGCCGACCAGGGCCAGCAGGGGCACCAGATTGTCTGCCAGGTGGCGGTCCACGACGGCATTTGAGTTCAGCACCGCGCTTAGTTTTTGCGCTGCGGCAGCTCCGACTTTTTCAGCCCGCACCCCTTTTTCACCCAGGGCATCGGCAGCGGCAATACCATTGCATGCTTCTGAGGCCGTCCACAGGGTAATGACGCTTCCGACCGAAGCCGTGTTCTGATATTCACACCGGATGGATACTGCATAATCCCGTTGGAGCACATCGGCGGCACTCCGGGCCTGGCGTTCGGCAACCTGGGCGCCTTTTAAATGGGTTGAAGCTGCAGATTTTCCGAAAATTTCAGCAACTGTGGGCCGGTCGCAAAGAGAAATTTTCGGAACAGTGCTTTCTAACTGTGCGGCAAGCTCAGCAATATTTTTGAAATCACTCAAATGAAAACGGGGGTTGACCGTTATATCGACCGTTCCCTGTCCTCTCGGATAATACCCTCTCTTTATATGGTTGATCGTGCACGCGGCAAATTTGTTAAAATACGGCAGAATCACCTGGTCGCAATAGTCGATGGGAATGCTCCATTTGGTGTCGGTCCCGCCTGTAATTTTAATTCCGACCGGGGCGGCGGCAAACATGGCCGGCAACAACACGGATTGGAGCAGCAGCGATATCGAACCGGCCGTACCGATATTAATGGAAAGGCTTTGACCGCATATTTTGCCGGGGAAAAATTCCAGGCCAACCGAACCCGGCCGCGCACCGTCAGCCCTGGCATTCGCCAGTTGCATCAGCGCATCGATACAGCTGATATGCTGTCGTTTCAGCCCGGGTTTAGGCCGGTTATGCCTGATTTTATCGACCCGGAAGGGCTTGCCGGTCAGCGTTGACAGGGCCAGGGCGGTCCTGACAATCTGCCCGCCGCCCTCCATATAAGATCCGTCGATATGAATCATCAGATGACCGGCCGATTCAATACAGCGTCAATCCGGTTCAAAAACGGTGACACCATTGCGCGGCTGCCCCTGGGAGCCGGAGGCTAGTTTTGTATGTTGCTGCGGCGGCTCAATACTCGTACATCCCGCGAAAATTTTTGTGCACAATATCTTTTCCGACCTTCCGTATAAAATCCGCGACATAATAGGGGATTTGCTCAGCCAGAAGGTATTTTTTGAAGTCACCTTCGACATGCTGCTTCGAAACCTGCCAGGGCTTGGCAGCCTCCATGAAGATATCATATTCGCTGCATTTCATGAATCTGGCCAGGTTCATCAGATACTCCTGATCGGTAAATGGTTTCTTACTGGCATATCGACGGTCCAGGTAGCGCAGCAGCTGAAACCAGGAAATCACCATCAAAGGAAATACGATGGCATGCCAGTTAAGGGAAATTTGTTCTAACATCTTGACCTCACATATGCTCGAACCCGTTTCAGCGGGCTGGTTGCTTCGGATTTCAAACCTTGTCTCTACCACGATACCTTGAAGCTAAGCATGATCGGTCGAAGATCAAGAATTGGCGTCTTTGCGCCTTTGCGAGTCCGCCGAAGGCTGACCGGCTCCGGTTCCTCCTTGTGGGCCGGAAATAAACCTCAGTAAAATACCTCTGTCATGATTTTTTGCCGGTCCACACCTTTGCGCACCAGGATATCACAGGCTTCGAACAGCATGTCGCAATTGCAGCGCAATTTCACGAAGTTTCAAAGGAGTGCTTATTGCCAGGCCGCAGATTCAATTTGGCGACCACCAGGGTGATATCGTCTTCCGGCTTGACGCCTGCCTGAAATTGCTTGACGGCTGCGATCACCGCCCCGACAATTTCGGCCGCCGGCAGATCCGGATTGCGGCGGATAACTTCCAACAGGGCCTGTTTGCCGAACATTTCGCCGGCTGGATTGTGTGCTTCCCAAACCCCATCGGTGCAAAGAAGAAAAATTTGACTGTTCTTGAGGTTTTCTTTTAGGTTTTCAGTATAAATCCATTCCTGATCGAGCCCCAGGGCCACCCCCGATCCCTTCAGTTCTTCAAACACGTTCGTTTGGGGATCAAAAAGAACGGCCGGATCATGGCCGGCTCGCACCCAGCGGATGGTCCGTCCGACGGAATCGATTTCGCAGTAAAACAATGTCATAAACCGCCCCGATTCCTCCACATCCTCCGTCAGTTGCCGGTTTACATCGGAAATAATTTGTCCGAGGCCGCCTGCCTGCATGACCCGCTGCCGCAGGGATGCTCGCACAGCAGCCATCAGCAGAGCCGAAGGAATGCCGTGCTCCGATACATCCCCGATGACAATGCCGACTTTGCCATCGCCGGATGGGTCTATTTGTAAATAATCGAAGTAATCGCCGCCGGTGCGCTCACAATAGAGGCTTTGCCCGGCTATATCCAAGCCGGCTATTTGGGGAGCCTTCTGGGGCATAAAATTTTGCTGAACCTCTTTGGCCAACTCCAGGGAGTGCCGCATGCGGTCTCGTTCCTCCAAACCTTCTGTCATTTCATTGATGACATCGCCGGTGTACCCGATTTCATCATTGGAGGTTACCGCCACTTTGCAGTCGAATTGACCGTTCCGAACAGCCTTTAAGACTCTGATGATATCTCGAAAAGGCTGCCGCAGGTTGAGGCTCAACTCATAGGCTAAAAATATACCAATAAACATAAATACAAAGGAGCTGACCACAATGTCCGATCGCAGTCCTTCATATAGGTCTTCAGAGAACCTGCCCGCAGATACAGTGCCTTGCATAATCGTTATGATAGCGAAGAAGGGGACCAGATTGCTGCCCAGCAGCAGGGCCGCCAGACGTGTACTGAGTCGGATCCGCAATGTACCTGGAATCGCGTAAAGACCACCGGAAGGAAACAGCTTTGGCACCATCCTTTTTTGCAGGACTCTTCTCAGCAAAAAAAAGGCGGCGACGGTCGTAATCAATCCGATCTGCAGACTGCGGAAAAATGCATAGTAGACAGTCCCCCGCCCGATATCGGATGATAGCATGGCCGTAGAATAGATACTCCCGGCCGCAATCCATACCACGAGATCCATGGCGATCAGGAAAAACGGTTCATTAAGCAATCGTTTTCTGGCGATAAACGTTAATGCTTCCGATAATTGCAACCCCTTTCTTTGATCGTCCAGAAAACGCCGAATCGGCCGCTCATAAAGCAAAGTCAAAACCAACATTAGCGCGCCGCAGAGCGGTTCGAAAAACCATCCAATGCGGCCAATCAACCGGAGAGCATCCGCCAATTGCGGAAACAGGGGTCGATAGGTTATAAAAATCACGACACAAACACCTATGGCGTTTGCGAAGTAATTCATAATCAGCATCTCATTTTTAAGCCGGAAATGATTAAATGCTTCGGACATCTTCTGTATGCTCTCTCAGGTGGCGAAGAACTGTTTACGTGCCTTAAAATCAACCCTATTCCATGAGTTCGGGGCTGCTTTGATAAGGAAGCCAGACCGTGAAGGTCGAGCCTCTTCCGGGTTCACTGTCAACCTCGATCCGGCCATGATAAAAATTGACGATCCGCTTTACGATGCTCAGCCCGAGCCCGGTCCCTGTGATAAGACTGGTCTCCTCCCTTTTTTCTCGAAAAAATTCGGTGAACAGGCGGCTCAGGCCTTCTCTGCTTATGCCGATTCCTGTGTCCGCAACAGATACCCTTACATAGGGCCCCTTCCGGTCCGCCGTAATACTCACCCGGCCGGCCGGCTTATTGTATTTGACGGCATTGTCCACGAGGTTGCTGAACAATCGCATTAATTCTTCCCGGTCCGCATTTACGGCCGGCAGGTCTTCTGAGGCTTGCACTTCGAGGCAAATCCGGTTCCGGCCGGCAATGGGCTGCATGAGCTCCCTGACCTCGTTTAAAATGCCATCGATACCCTGAGGTGATATTTCCCGTCGTACGGTCCCTTCTTCCATCCGGGCCATGCTCAGCAGCTCTCCGACCAGATCTACCAACGCCTTGATGCGCAGTTTTGACCGCCCGATGATTTCATGCTGTTTTTCCCTATCCTGTATGTATCCATCGTCGATCACCGATAGGTAGCCGTCCACGGCCGACAAGGGCGCGCGAAGTTCATGGGCGACAAGATTCATGAACCGGGCCTTCACCTGCTCCACACGCTTGACTTCGGTAATATCGCGCAGGACGGTGACAGTTCCCAGAAATCGGGCGGAAGCCACATCGACAACCGGGGCCACATTGGCAAGCAGCCAGGTCTCTTGCGGCTCAATACTGAGCCTGATCTCGTTTGAGAGACGCTTCTGGTGGGATGAAGCCTGAGAAATCATTTGAATCAAATCCTTGCAGTCCAAAATGTTGGTCACTACCATCGGCGTTCGGATTGATTGGAGGGAAGGTAGGATCTTGCGCGCCGCAGGATTGTATAGTACCAGATTTTGTTCGGCGTTGCATACAATTACCCCGTCCGTCATGCAGTCAATAACGGTGCGAAACTGGCTTTTTTCCGTTACCAGTTCCAGCATCCGCTGACGACGCTCGGCCTCAAGGCGATTTCGCTCACGTATAAGGCTCACTCGTTCCAGGGCCCGATCGACCAAACGCAGTAAATCGTCTGGGACAAAAGGTTTGGCGATGAAGTCGTAAGCGCCGCGTTTGGTGGCTTCGACCGCAGACTCTATTGTGGCATAAGCCGTTATCATTACATACACTGTTTCCGCGGCGATATTCTGAGCCTCGCGAATAAACTCAAAACCACTGATGCCCGGCATTCGCAAATCAACAAGCACCAGGTCAATATCCGGCTGCCGGCGCAAAATGTCCAGCCCCATTTCACCGGTCTCGGCCATCAAGACACGGTAGCCCTGAGACCGAAGCACCCGATCGCACCCCCGCCGAATACCCGCTTCATCGTCGACCACCAGGATTTGGGCGTGGGCGGCTTTCCTCAGGTTTTCTGAATAATCATCAGCCATCATTCCAATACCCCGCGGCATTCATTCACGACAAAGCCTGTTATCTGTGAGCTGGCCCACAGGGCCAGGTTTTCAATGTTGCATTCAATTGGACCGGTGCCAGCATCCAGGTCCTGCCCGGCTTAATCCAATTTCAAGGATCAGGCCCGAGTCCCTTCATCACAGTTGATGGTGCCAAGCAGGGTGTCCGGCAAAGGCAATTCAAAAATGATATCCATCCATTCATTATATCTGCTTTCCGCCCGGATGTCTCCGCCGTGGCGGCGAATGATTTCACGCGTAATAAACAACCCCAATCCGGTTCCCCTCGTCGGTTGTACTTCTGCCGGAGTTTGGAGACGTGAAAATTTCCTGAACAATTTGTCTATTTGACTGGATGGAATACCGGGTCCGTCATTCCTGACATGCAGTTCGGCTTTGCCGTTGACGCGCTTCCCCACCAGCTCCACCTCTCCGCCGTCACGACCATACTTAACCGCATTGCCGAGCAGGTTTTCGTACACAATCTCGATCAGTGAAGGATCGGCCTGAACGAGCAGGTCATCTTGAAACTTCACCCGCACCCGCATGCCTTTTGTCTCCAGCCGTCCCCGAAAATTGCTCAGCACGGGACGAATCACATCTGATTCGATGTGCACGGGGCGAACGCGCAGCTGTAATTCGCCTTTTTCGATGCGCGAGAGATTGAGATAATTTAATATCATCTCTTCGGCCCGGTTGATGGCTTTGCCGACGTCGCTCAGGGCTTCTTTCTGGTCTTCGCTGATTTGGCCGACATATCCGTCATGCACGGCAAGCAGATTGATTTTCATTGCGGCAACCTGGTTTTTAAGCTCATGGGTTATGAATTCCAGGGCATCCAGGTAATTCTGGACCCACCCTTTGAGCTCAACGGCTTTGTGTTGGAGATCATCGCGGCTGCGCTGCAACAGCGCATCGCGCTCCTTCAGCGAACTGACCATCTGATTGAAAGCGCCGGTCAGGCGATAGATCTCGTCTCGTTGCGCTCCCGGTGAGTGCAGCAGTTGGTAGTCGAGATTGCCACGTGCAACCTCATCTGCACCGGCAGTCAGCAAAGCCAGGGGGCGGGCCAAGCGCGAACTCAACCACAGAGAAAGGAAGACGGCACATAAGAAGGCCAACACCGAAACCGCGATAAACAGAGTCATCGCCTGTCGGCGCATATCGTCATACCGTTTTTTCAGAACACCCACGTACAACATGCCGACGATTTCGTTGTTAAGATTCCGCAAAGGCTCGTAGGCCGAAATGTACCAGCTGTCGACCACGAAGGCGGGGCCTTGCCACATCTTGCCTTCAGCCAAAACCTGATCGTAGACCTCCGATGAAACTCGGGTGCCGATAGCCCGCTGTCCGTCCGGGCCGATGACATTCGTAGTGATGCGGACATCACCCTGAAATATGGTGACCGTACCCAGGTTCTTTCCATCGTAGGTGACGGCTGTAAAGACATTTTCCCGCACAAAATCCACGAATTCGAAATTCCGGTTAATCACGGTTCCCACCCGGACAATGCCCGTCACTTGCCGGCTGGCATTCATAACGGGAGCTGCGGCCTCAAGCACCATGGCCGAGGTGATTTCCTGCGGTCCTCCGGGTTTTGCATGGGGTGTCGACAATACGCGAATCCGGGTCCGCGCGGCCAGAGCATTGTTTTCGGTGGTTAGGGCTTCTATAGGAAGAAGAGAAAGGCCGGCTGCGGGCCGTCGCGCAGAAATTACCCGCGCAATGACCGGGCTGTTTGATGCTTGCGCGCCTTTAATATCGCCATAGGCCGTCGCTAGAATCACCCCGTGGCCGTCTAAAATATGCAGGAAATCATACCCCAATTTAACCCGGAGTTCATCCAGAATCCGTGGGTCAACCGCTTTATGCGTGGTTATCTGCCGGGCAATATCTCCCTCCGCCATAACCAGACACGCTTTTAGCGCCTCATCCAGGCGTCGCTCCCACATCGCGCGAGCGGTTTTCAGTCCTAAAACAACCCGGCGTTCCGCCTCCGATATAACCATCCGGTTGATGAGGAAGCTTCCGGCAAGTATCGTAAGCGCACCGGAAAGTACCACGACGCCGACAAATGAACCCAGCAGTCTCACACGCAACGGGAGGTCCATGCTATCGCCTTTGGGTGTCCCGCAATGTCACATCAAAGATATGCGTTTTTCATAAAGGTTTTGGGCTAAAACGGTCGAAAAAAACCGGTAAAGCACGCTCTCCCCTGCCAAAGGAAAGGGATACGAAAGAGCAAAGAATCCTGGCCCACAGGACCAGGTTTCCAATGTTAGTGTAAAAAAATATCAACACCCGCATGGTGTGTCAACGGTAAAGAGGCCCTTGAAATTCGAATTTCAGGGTGTAAGCCTCACCTCAAACATCCAAATAGCGCAGGCGGTTAAAAGATCCAAGTTATTCTTGCCAAAGCCACGCGAATTTTTTATTCTCAAGATAGTAAGCGGCGGATACAAAGCCGCAATCAAGACCCAAAGACCCTCCTGGGGCATTGACTGTAAAATGACAAATTATTTCTGGAACAGGATCCTGATTCGCAACCCTCAACCACACCACGATAAGGCCCATGACCCGTAAAGACGCCCCTCAAAAAAAACGTTCCCTCTGGATGAGTTTCGTTACCATTGCTCAGCCTTATTTTTTCCCCGGTATCCCCGGCGGTGCCTGGGTGACCCTGCTGTTGATGATCATGTTGCTGGTCTTTCTGTTCGGCCTGCTTTTCATGCTCGTGACCGGGATTACCTTGACGGCAAACCATTTTGCTCCAGACCTGACCGCCAAAATAGCACCCGGCCTGCTGCCTGTGGTGACCGGGATCTTCCACTCCAAGTCGTGGGTGTTGGTCGCCGCCGCCCTGATTATTCCGGCCGCCGTCTTCGGCATGCTCGGCGGCCACCTGCGTCGCCGCCGGGGTGCCTGGACGCTGCTGGCCGTCGTCCTGCTGCTGTCGTTGTGCGTGACGGGCATCAATGTGGCTTTCAGTTACATCGCCAACTACTTTACCAACGCCCTGGTAAAAAAAAATCAGGATATGGCCTATCTCTTTGTGGCCGTTTATTTCGGCGGCTTTCTCACGGGCATACCCATCGTCGCTATGTACAGTTACGTCCAGGGTTATTTAGGCATGCGCTGGCGCGAGTGGATGACCGGCGAGTTTCTGTCCAACTATTTCAAAAACCGCAACTACTACGAGGTCGAAGCCCAAGGGCAGATTGACAACCCCGACCAACGGATCATGGAGGACATTCGATCCTTTACCCGGACCTCGCTGGCGTTTGTGCTGATCCTGCTCGGTTCCCTGATGGACCTAATCTCTTTTTCAGGCATTCTCTGGTCCAAATCGGCGCTGCTGGTGGGCGTCGTACTGGGCTACTCGCTGCTGGGCACCGGCCTCACAGCGCTCATCGGGCGGCGCCTGGTACGCCTGAACTTCAATCAATTGCGATATGAGGCCGATTTCCGCTACTCCCTGATCCATGTGCGCGACAACACGGAGTCCATAGCCTTCTATCAGGGCGAAAAACCGGAAAACGACCACATCAACGGTCGATTTCGAAGCGTCCTGAAGAACTTCAGCCTGCTCATCGGTTGGCAGCGCAACCTCTCCTTTTTCACCACGGCTTACAGCTATCTCCCGGTGGTCTTGCCCTTCCTGGTCCTGTTCCCCCAGTATTTCGCGGGCAAAATCGAATACGGCGACATGATCCAGGCCAATTTCGCCTTCACCCAGGTCTATGCGGCGCTGTCGCTCATCGTCGCCCAAATTGAACCCATCACCAATTTTGCCGCGGGGGTGAAGCGACTTTCAGATTTTGCCGATGCCATCGCACCGCAGCGGGTGCTGCCGGTGGGTATCAAATCCGAGCAAGCGGATTATTTTTCCCTGAGTCATGTGACCCTGATGACGCCCAACCGTGCGCGCACCTTGATTCAAGACCTGACCGTGGATACGGAAAACAGGGTCAATCTGCTGGTCGTCGGCCAGAGCGGCGTAGGCAAGAGCTCGCTGCTCAGAGCCATTGCAGGGTTGTGGACCCAGGGCCAGGGGATCGTCAAACGACCGCCGCTGGCAGAAATCTTCTTTCTCCCCCAACGTCCTTACATGCTCCTGGGGTCCCTGCGGGAACAACTGATCTATCCTCGACTTGAAAACAAAATCTCGGAAGCAGATTTACGGCAAATTCTCAAAACGGTATTTCTGGAAGACCTGCCTGAGCGGGTCGGTGGATTCGAGGTCGAACTGGATTGGGCTGATGTTCTTTCTCTGGGGGAGCAACAGCGGTTGGCCTTCGCCCGCCTGCTCATCAACCGACCCGGCTACGGCGTTTTGGACGAGGCCACCAGCGCCCTGGATATCGCGAATGAGGCCAATCTTTACGGCCGGTTGCAGCAACTAGGGATCAATTATATCAGTGTCGGCCATCGCCGCAGCATTATGGATTACCATGACCGCGTGCTTGATTTGCAGAGTAACAACAAGTGGCGGTTGCTGACCGTTCAGGAATATCGGGATTCGACCGGCGACGAGTAAAGAATGAGTATAAGACCGCCCACTATATCGCACTCCTGGAATCTCGCGCCACAGGATGCGGTTGTATTGCAGCAGCATCAAACCGGTATATGTCTCAATCGGTCATCGCCTGGACCTGAGCGACAGCATTCAGATTATTTTGCAATGCTGCCGCCGATACCGGCTCCCCGAACCCATTCGCCGGGCGGACCAATTGGCGAGAAAAAAAGCTTATAGCTCGTAGCTCACAGCTCATAGTCCATAGCAAAAACCCACTCCGTGCACCCCGCAATGCGCAACCAGAAGACAGAGTTCAGATGACAGAAGCTGAGAAGCTGGGTGGCTGGGAGGCGTTTAAACAAAAATCAAGGTCTTTTCTGTCCTTAGCTTTCGGGCCTTCCGGCTTCCAAGCTCTCTGCGCCATGCGCTTTTAACCTTTCTCCTTTTGCCTTTTGCCTTTAACCTTCCTTTAATCGACCCAATCAACCAATCTACGCGGGTTTTATTTTTTCATCAATTCTTCGATCTCTTCAGCCTCCCTCGGAATATTTTCCGTCAGATCAACGGGCCGGCCTTCGGTGATCAGGACGTCGTTTTCAATCCTGACGCCGATGGCCTCATCTCTGACATAAATACCCGGTTCGCAGGTTAATACCATTCCCGGTTCAAATTTTCGATACTTGTCACCGTAGTCATGCACATCCAGTCCCAGGTGATGCGAGGTGCCGTGCGGAAAATACTTCTTGTAAAGCGGTTGGTCTGGGGATTGCTTCTTTACTTCATCCGAATTCAGCAACCCCAGGCGAATAAGTTCGGCTTCCATTATCTGGCCGACTTCTTTGGAAAATTCATCGAAGGTCTTGCCCGGTGCGAGCAGTTCGATGGCGGCTTTCTGCACTTTTAGAACGGCATTGTAGACCTGTTTCTGGCGTTTGGAGAACCTGCCTCCCACCGGAATTGTGCGGGTCACGTCGGCCGCATAATTGGCGTATTCGGCCCCAAAGTCGATCAGCACCAGTTCGCCGTCGCGGCATTGTTTGTCATTTTTGACATAATGCAGCGTACAGGAATCGACGCCTGAGGCCACAATCGTCTCAAAGGCCGGTCCTCTGGAGCGGTTTCTTAAAAACTCGTGATAGATCTCGGCTTCAATCTCAAATTCCCAGACCCCGGGTTTAATAAAGGCCAGCAGGCGGCGGAATGTCTTGTCGGTAATACTGCAGGCGTTGGTGATGAGATCCACCTCGAGCTGCGATTTAACGGCCCGCAGTTTGTGCATTAGCGGTGCTATCCGTTCATATTTATGCAGGGGGAACCATCGACGGCACCACCGTCGAAAGCGATCGTCGCGGGTCTCGACACGTCGATCCGCCCGCAGATGCTCATTGGTGTTCAGATAAATGTTCTCGGATTGATATACCAGTGATTTGAAGATATTGTTGAATTCATGATTCCAGTAGACCGTTTTTATGCCGGAAACCGCAGTGGCTTCTTCCTTGGTATATTTCTGACCTTCCCACAAGGCAATCTGCTCATTGGTCTCCTTGAGAAACAGAATCGCACGGTGTTTTTCTTCCTTAATATCCGGCCCGATGACCAAAGTGCTTTCCTCCTGGTCGATGCCGCTCAGGTAAAACAAGTCTGTTTGCTGAATAAATGGATGGGTGCCGTCGGCACTGGCGGGCAGAATGTCGCTGGAATTGAAAACAGCCACCGAATCGGGTTTCAGCTGCTCAACAAGTCGCTGCCGGTTGCGAATAAACAAGGCATTGTCAATCGGTAAGTATCTCATGATTTTTATCCTGAATCGAAATGAATGTCCTCAATATAGCCTTTAGCGATATTTCGTCAAGCACGCATTTTGGGTCGGCGGCAGAGTCAAGGTTTCATGTTTCAGCCAAGCCGCCGGCCAAAACAGCGGCCGGCCTGGGCAAAAAGGAAACTATTGAACATCGAACATTGAATCACGCCTGGGCGTGAAACATCCAACATCGAATATTGAATTCTGTCAATTTAAAAAAATAGATTGAAAGTCAAACTTGGAATGGATGAGGAAAGACAGGACAAGACCTATTGTCTTAAAAAACGATTAATCAATTCTGCTGTTCGCATTATTCGGATGGCTGAATCCTTGCCCAAAACAAAGGCAGCTATAAAAGGGGCAATTATTCAGGCTGCAGGTAATGCCTGGTGGGAGTGGTTTCAGAACAGCACCAAAGGATAAACCTTTATGACGGCATTATACTTTTGCGGCTGTTTTGAATTTCCGGCATCCACCCCTTCTTTCCCCTCGATCACGGTTAAAATGGTTTTTAAGGGGTAATTGTAATGCAGTTGTTTGTCTTTCACAAACACACTGAAATATTCCCGGTTGGCCTCTTCGAGGAGCGCCTCCCTGATCTCGGCCGAATTGTCGTAGTTGATGCCGATTGTCCGGCCCTCATATTTTTTTAGCAGATCCTGCATTTTGGAATTTACTTCCAGGTTCCGGGCCATGGCGGTCGGCGTGCCTTCCTGCCGGGAGCCGGCGGCAGCGGCTTTTTCATTTTGGGGGGTCTCACTGCCGGCCGTCGCTTCTCTCTGTTTTTTTAACCTCGGTTTGGCCGCGGCTGCTTTTTCCCGCTTCAATGCCGCGGCTTTGGCCAACAGCAATTTCTGTTTCTTTTTGGCCTGCGCCTGCGCCAGGGCAGCCTTTTGCTTCTTTAGGGCCTGGATTCTGGCGATCTCCGCTTTTTTGGCCTTTGAATTTTCAGCTTCGACCAATTTTTCTTTTTGTCTTTTAATCGCGGCGGCCATTTCCTGGGCCGCATTTTCTATCTTCAGGAGATCAGGCCGCACTTTGGGTTCTGCCGCTGTGACACCGGAGCCGGCCTTGGCGGCACTCCGCTGGTTTAGGTGTATCCATTTTCGCTGTTTCTTCGCCTTTGTCAAAGGCCGTCTTGGCCGCGGGCTGGACTTCATCGGCAGGTTCCAGCAAAATAGTTTCTTCCAAATCTTCCGATATCAATCCGCCTTTCTTTTCAGCGGCGGTTTCTTGGGTTCCCGCCGGCTGCCAATCACCGGGTTGGTCGTCTTGCGACGCACCAACAGCTTTATGCGGGTCAGACCGTCCATCGGAGGCTTTGGACGGCTGGGCCTGGTCCTCGGAAGCCAGAGTTTCAACCATTTCTATGATCTCGACCCCCAGGGTCTCCGATTCAACAGGTTCCTCGACGGCCAGGTCCAATACCTCCGGTGCCGGTGACACCGGCATTTCCTCCGGTTCGGAATCTGCGGGAGTCTGCGCTTCAGCGGTTAAATGGGCACTGCCGGCAGAGCGGTCTTCGGCTGCCGGTGACACCGCTACGGTCGAGGCGATTTCGGAATTGCTCCTGGAATCCGCAGAGCGCCGGACGGTTTCCGGATCAGATGTTGCCGCCGGTTCTATTTCCGGCAGCGCCACCTCGAGTTCGGTTTCGGCTTCCTCCGCAGACGCTTCGGCAGAAGACGCCGCTTCGGTTGCCGGCTCGGCTGATCCTGCTGCAATCGGTTCGGCCGGCATCTGCTGGGAAAGAACGGATTCAGACGGTTTTCCGGCCGCTGTGCGTGGATTATCCACTTCCTCGGGCATTTCAACAGCCGGAGATATTTCCGCAGCCGGAGGTATTTCCGTGGATTGCACCGGCGGCTCCGGTACTGTCGACTGGGTTTCTTCTGCGGGTATTGGGTCAGCAGGTAGCTCTTTGTCGCCTCCCCTTGCGATTATTGCACCGCAATAGGTACAGGCCCCGGCAGTGCCGCTTACGGCATGACCACATGTAGGGCAGCTCATGAGGTTTGGATCCATCTCATTCTACTCCTTCTTAATCTTAATTCCTCTGCTATTATTAGTTTAGTAAAAAGATGCGACGATGTCAATTCACAATTAAAATAAAAAATTAAATCAAATAGTTATCCCTATACTTGAGCTTGCAATTGACATTTTTTTCGCTCTTCGGTAGGCTTTCGCGGCAGGACACCCTAAAAATCGAAATAAAGAATCCTGAATATGCTGATTTTCAGGGCGGAGTAATCAGAATGAGAATTAGCTACAACGGCATCGTTTCATCCGATTGGAATGAGTGCCTGGCACCCTGCGGCCCGTTTGACTGCATCGCTTTCAGCCATCCGGAACTTGAGCCTCAATTGGCAGGTATTTTCCGGGATTACACCGGCTGCCGGACCTCCCTGGCAGAAGCGGTCGGAAAAATTGAAAAGCTGCTGCCCGATCCCGTGACACCGGAGCAAATGGATGCCTACCTGGATAATTCATTTGTCACCTATACCGGTGTTGCCGATTTGATCGAATGGTGTTTGAGTAAAAACATCCTGTTTATGATCAATACCACCGGCATGATCGGATACTTCCAGCGGGTATTTGCCAGGGGCCTTCTGCCCCGGGTGCCGGTTTTATCGGCCCATCCGATGATACGCTTTCCCAAATACAGCAGCGATCCCGGATATATCCATCAACTATTTGAAACCCAAGACAAGGGCAAATATACAGGAGCGACGATCCGTTCGCTGAAAATCCCGGCCCGAAAAGTAATATTGCTGGGCGACAGCGGCGGGGACGGCCCGCACTTCGGATGGGGGTCGCAAGCCGGTGCTTTTTTGGTCGGCAGCATGACCAAACCGTCTTTAGACCGTTACTGCCGCGAAAAGGATATATTGATCAACTTGCGTTTCGGCCTGGATTATTCACAAGGAAAAGACAAAAACGAGCCACAAGAGATGCAGGTAAATTTTATGGATTTAGCACCTGCGATTGAGGAAATTATGGCCGGTTGATCATCAAATAAGCTTTCTAATCTGCGAGGCCTATCGAAAAAAGATTTTATCCTTCGTAGATATGTTTTTTTTGAACCATATTTATTTTGGACCAGCCGGCCCGCAGCCATTTAAACATAGCACAACGTACCCTTGGAGCACCCGGATCGACCTCATAGTAAATATTGATCCCGCCGGAGTCATACATATAGGACCGCAATATCGGCATTGAACGAATACCCCGCCAGCTTCACGAGGGTCGTGAAAATATCAAATTCATAGTAGGCTGAAGTAAGGCCGCTGATCCTATTCGCAAAATAAAGCGCATCTTCTTTTTTAGGTGTTTCGATGCCGCCGTCATTTTACCCGTCAAAAAATCAATTTGCACACCGGGCCAAGGGTTCTTAAATTAAATGAAATAAATGCGCAGCATAGAGTAATTAAGCCGTCGACGCTTAAATCCAACAAATTTCTTCAATTTCAATAACAATATTCGACTCTGGATTTGCCGTTTTTCAGGGCGGATTGATTGCAATAACAGGAAATTATGAATAGACCGTCCATTCGAATAAAAGGTGCCCGTCAGAACAACCTTAAGAACCTGGATCTTGAAATTCCGCTGAATCAGATCACCGTGGTTACAGGCGTCAGCGGTTCGGGCAAGTCTTCGCTGGCCTTTGACACCCTGTATGCCGAAGGCCAGCGGCGGTATGTGGAAACCTTTTCGCCCTATGCCAGGCAATTCATGGACCGCATGGACCGCCCCCAGGTCGATAAAATCGAGGGCATACCGCCGGCCATCGCCATCGACCGCAAAGATCCCGTCCGCACCTCGCGCTCCACGGTGGGCACCATGACCGAAGTTACCGATTACGTGAAGCTGTTGTACGCCCGTCTGGGTCAGCTCCACTGCCGGTCCTGCGGCCAACCGGTGGAACCGGAAACGCCCGGCCGGGTCTGGCAGATGCTGCAGACGCTCCCGGCCGGAACCCGCCTTTTTATTACCTTTCCCTACCTGATCAACGGCGCTTCGGCTGAAGATGTGCGCCGGTCTTTAATGCAATCAGGATTTGATCGCCTGTTTGAAGCCTATCGCATTGACCCGCTGGAAACATGGCAGCCCAACGCCGGTCAGGAAGAAATACCGGTGCTGGCCGACCGGCTCATCCTGCGGCCGGAAGACAAGGCGCGGGTGCTGGACTCCCTGGAGCTGGCCTTTCGCTTCGGCGGCGGCCGGCTGGACGTCTGGATTCCGCCGGATGGGCATTATGCCTTCAGCAACCGTCTGGCGTGTGCCCGCTGCAATATAGAATATGCCGCCCCCCTGCCGAACCTCTTTTCGTTTAACAGCCCGGTGGGTGCCTGCGACACCTGTCGCGGCTTCGGCCGCACGATCGGCATCGATATGGACCTGGTGATACCGGACCATTCACTCTCCCTTGAGCAAGGCGCGATTAAACCTTTCGGCGCGAAGGAAAACGGCCGCATGGAGTTTGGGGATCTGATGGATTTTTGCCGGAAACAAAAAATTCCGACAACCATCCCGTTCGGCAAACTGAAAGCGGCCGACAAAAAAGCCATCGTTGAAGGAACGCCCGACTACTACGGCATCAAAGGGCTTTTCCGCTGGCTGGAGTCCCGAACTTACAAGATGACGGTGCGGGTATTTTTGTCCCGCTACCGCAGTTATGATGTCTGCCGGGAATGCGGCGGCACACGCTTCAAGCCGGAAACACTGCTGTACCGCATCAACGGGCAGCACATCGCCCAAATCTATGCCATGAATGTGTCCGGGGCCCACGAATTTTTCAAGTCACTGCCGGCGTCCCCCGAAGATGAGGCCAGTCTGCTTATATTGGAAGAAGTCACCAATCGTCTGAGCTATCTCAGCGACGTCGGTCTGGCATACCTGACCCTCGATCGCCAATCCCGCACCCTTTCCGGCGGGGAGGTCCAGCGGGTGGCCTTGGCATCGGCGCTGGGATCTTCTTTGGTCAACACCCTCTACGTGCTGGACGAACCCAGCATCGGCCTGCATCCGCGTGACAACCATCGTCTCATTCGCATATTAAAGGGGCTGCGCAATTTATCCAATACCGTCGTGGTGGTCGAACACGATCCCGAGATCATTCGTGAAAGCGACTACCTGCTGGATCTGGGTCCCAAAGCCGGCGAACAGGGCGGCCGCGTGATGTATTTCGGACCCACGGCCAACGTCAACGGATCCCTGACGGGACAATACCTGAAAGGCAAGCGCCGGATTCCGGCGGCCGGCCGGCAGCGCGAACCCGGCCACGGCCGGTGGTTGACCATCAAGGGCGCGGCTGAAAACAACCTGAAAAACATCGATGTCGACATTCCCCTGGGATTGTTTGTCTGCCTGACCGGTGTTTCGGGCTCCGGCAAATCGACCCTGGCGGAAGAAATTCTGTATAAAGCCGCCAAAAGAGCCCTGGGGAATCAGGAAGAACGTCCCGGGAAACACACTGCCATCAAAGGGGTGGATGCCATCGCCGACGTCGTGCTGGTGGACCAGCGTGCCATCGGACGCACCCCCCGGGCCAATGCGCTGACTTACACCAAAGCCCTGGATCCGATCCGTCACCTGCTGGCCGAAACCGACGAAGCCCGGGCGGCCGGATTGGGCTCCGGGCATTTTTCTTTCAACGTGGCCGGCGGTCGCTGCGAAACCTGCAAAGGCGACGGATTCGAAAAAGTGGAAATGCAGTTTTTGTCCGATGTGTTCATTACCTGTCCGGACTGCAACGGCAAACGCTTCCAGGACGAGGTGCTGGATATCCATTACCGCGGGCAAAATATTTACGACATCCTGTCCATGACGGTGGATCAGGCCCTGGCGTTTTTTAAAGATAACAAAAAGGTGGTCTCGGCGCTGCAGCCTCTGGCCGAGGTGGGCCTGGGATATATTCGCCTGGGCCAGCCGATCAACACCATGTCCGGCGGGGAAGCCCAGCGTCTCAAGCTGTCGCGCTATGTTCGGATCGGCGCCCGGAATTCCGCACCGCAATTGTTCATATTTGACGAGCCCACCACCGGCCTGCATTTTGATGACATCGGCAAGCTCCTGACCGCCTTGCAAAAGCTGGTGGATGCCGGCAACACGGTCCTGGTGATCGAGCACAACATGGATGTCGTCAAAACCGCCGACTGGGTCATCGATCTGGGACCGGACGGCGGCGATGCCGGCGGCCGGGTGGTGGCCACCGGTCCCCCCGGGGAGGTTGCCAAAAACATAAAATCTCATACCGGCCGTTTTCTGAAGGCATATTTAAAAGAAGGGGGGCGGTTGAAGCCTCCAAAGACAATTGCCCATGGGGTAGCCGATTCGACCGCTTCATTTTTAAATGGTCATTCGGCGGACGTCATCACCTTAAAGGGTGCCCGGGAGCATAATTTAAAAGATGTAAGCCTGGCAATACCCCACAATGAATTGGTGGTGCTGACCGGTGTGTCCGGTTCGGGGAAATCCACCCTGGCCTTTGATATTCTGTTTGCCGAAGGCCAACGCCGCTATCTGGAAAGTCTGGCACCTTACGTGCGCCAGTACATGAAAATTCTGGAGCGGCCGGAGGTCGATCTGGTAACCGGTCTGGCTCCGACCGTGGCCATCGAACAGCGAACCAGCTATTCCAGCCGGCGGTCAACGGTGGCCACACTGACTGAAATTTACCATTATTTGCGGCTGTTATACAGCAAGCTGGGTATTCAGCACTGTCCGGGATGCGGCCGCAAATTATCGGCCCAAACCCAGACGGCCATTGTTGATCAAATCCGCGCGCGGTATCCCCGCCAAAGGGCGACGGTGCTGGCACCGAAAGTGTCCGGCCGCAAGGGCTTTCACAAAGATGTGCTGGCCCGGGGCCTTAAAAAAGGCTTTAAAAAAGCCCGCATCGACGGCAACCTGATTGAATTAAAAGAGGGTATGGCGCTGAGTCGTTATCACGAACACAACATCGATCTGGTGATCGGCAGTCTTCCCGCGAAGGACCTGGAGGGTCTGGTGGACCGGGCCCTGGCGGAAGGCGGCGGCAGCCTGGTAATTATTGATCGTCGGCACCACGAAGATGTCTTCAGTCTGCACGGCATCTGTCCCACCTGCGGCATCGGTCTTGAAAGCCTCGACCCCCGTTTGTTTTCGTTCAACAGCCAACAGGGCGCCTGCCCCCATTGCGGCGGCCTCGGAACCATGGGCGAACCGGAAAACGGCGAAGACGTCGATGTTAAAATCTGCACCGCCTGCGGCGGCAGCCGGTTAAAACCGCAGGCCCTGGCCGTAAAAGTCGGGGACTACAGCATCTGGGATCTGACGCAAAAACCGGCGCGCGATATTTACCGGATCATCAAAAATTTGACATTCCGTCCTCATGAACAACCGGTGGCCGAACCGATTGCGGCCGAGCTGCTGGGCCGCCTGGCGCTGCTGAATCAGCTGGGACTGTCCTATCTCTCCCTGGCCCGCAGCGGCGACACCTTGTCCGGCGGAGAAGCGCAGCGCATACGCCTGGCCGCCCAGCTGGGCTCGAATTTAACCGGCGTGTGCTACATTCTGGATGAACCCACCATTGGGCTGCATGCCCGGGATAACCGCATCCTGATTGAGGCCCTCAAGACGCTGCGCGACCGGGGCAATACCATCCTGGTGGTCGAACATGATGAGGAAACGATTCGCGAGGCCGACACCATTGTCGATCTGGGTCCGGGAGCCGGCCAGGACGGCGGCCGGGTGGTGGCCTCCGGCAAACTGAACGATCTGAAGAAAGTTCCGTTGTCGGTGACCGGCGCCTTGCTTGACGGACACCCGAAACGGATTACCTCACGCTTGAGACCCTACAAAAAAATGCCCGTGGTCGAAGTTCGGGGGGCGGCCGTCAACAATCTGAAAAAAATCAACATTAAAGTTCCGCTGGGCTGCCTGATCGCGGTGACCGGAGTTTCAGGCTCGGGCAAATCCAGCTTACTCAAGGAAACTTTGTACCGCGGACTGCGCAATCGACTGCTGAAGCAAAAGCGCCCGGCCGGCCAATGCCAGGATATCAAGGGCTGGCAGGGGCTAAAGCGAGTGCTGGAGGTCGATCACAGCCCCATCGGCCGCACGCCGCGCTCCGTGCCGGCTTCCTATGTGGGTTTTTTATCGGAAATCCGCAAACTGTTTTCGCTGACCCCGCCGGCCCGGGCCCGGGGCTATTCGGCCGGCCGCTTTTCCTTTAACGTGGCCGAAGGCCGTTGCGAGGCCTGCAAGGGACAGGGGCGGCCGAAGGTGGAAATGAGCTTTTTACCCGATGTGTATGTGCCCTGTGATATCTGCCGGGGAAAGCGTTTTACCGGAGAAACCCTGGCCGTGCAGTATCGCGGCAAAAACATCTCCGAAATTCTGGAGATGACTTTTGCCGAAGCGGCGCGCTTTTTCGCCGCCATCCCCACCATCCGGCGTGCCGTTCAATTTGTATGTGATGTGGGTTTGGGCTATTTATGCCTCGGGCAGCCCAGTCCCACGCTGTCCGGAGGTGAAGCCCAGCGCATCAAACTGGCCCAGCAGCTGGTAAAACCATCCACCGGGCACACCCTCTACATCCTGGATGAACCCACCACGGGCCTGCACATGGCCGACGTTCAGCGGCTGATCGATGTGTTGCAAAAGCTGGTGGACGAGGGCAATACCGTGGCGGTCATCGAACACAACATGGAAATCATCCGCGAAGCGGACTACGTCATCGACCTGGGGCCCGAAGGCGGTGACGAAGGCGGCCGGGTGGTCGCGGCCGGATCCCCGCCGGAACTCTTAAAGCTCACCGGAAAATCTCACACGGCAAAGTGGTTTAAAAAATACCTGCAGGGTAGATAGTGCAAAGAATCCTAACTTTGAGGACTTATATTATCTTAGGCAGTCAACACCTATAAAATTCCAAGCACCAATAAACAAATATCAAATAAGCATTAATGACCGAAATTCAAAATTCAACAACAGGCCTGAAATGCCTAGAGTTAAATAAACATTTAGCTCCGATCTTTTTCATTACAAGTTTGAGAAGATTGAAGAATATCCGGAATTTTAGTTCCGCTTTCAGCGGATTCATTTCGAATTTAAGTTCATTACCTGAAAATCAAATTCGCCTTCATCTGAATGACCTAAAAAAGCTTTGGCGCTTCCCCTTCTATCTGACATTCGAACTTGCCATTAAAGTCAATATAAAATATCATAACAATTGATTATATTATATTTTTTCGACCATACCAGAATCAAATTCCCAAAATGCCAAATCCAGTAAGATAACCTGCCAATCAGAGCAGGAGCCTCATATGTCGAAAAAATTGTCGAGAAAATTGAATTGAGTCTCCGATCTTCGACGTAGTCTGCGACCACCGGGTTTTTAAATTTAAAAACACGTCGGAAGTCAAACCCCTGGATGAAATTATCGGCCAAAAGCGGGCGGTTCGGGCCCTGGAATTCGGACTGAATATGACAAGCCCCGGCTATAATATTTTTGTAACGGGACTTGAAGGTACCGGCAAATCCACCATCGTCAAAGACTATGTCACCAAGCACGCCAAAACTCTCCCAAGGCCGGATGACTGGTGCCTGGTCAATAATTTCAAAGATGACTTTCGTCCGCGGGCTTTTGCGGTGCCAAGCGGAAAGGCCGTCCAGCTCAGCAAAAAAATGAACCGGTTCATCCAGGACCTTAAAAAAGACCTGCCGGCGGCCTTTGAAAGTGAGCCGTATTTAAACCGGCTTTCGACCATTAAAAACGGCCATGCCGATAAGCAGAATCAGCTTTTTCACCAAATAGAAAAGTTTGCCGCCGACAAAAACGTCCGGATCATTAAATCCGAAACCGACCAGGAATTTGAAACGGTTCCCGTATTGGATGGCCAACCGCTCACCGCGGAGGACTTCAATAAGCTTACCGATGACCAGAAGGCTGCAATTGAAGAAAATATCCGCCTGATCCAGAATCAGATTGAGAAGGCATCGGTGGAAGTCGACAAACTGACGAATGCCCTGCACACGGATGTTGAGGAATTGATGGATGAAGTCACCCGGTCGGCGGTCCAGTCCCGCCTGGAAAATATCAGGTCCGAGTACAAAGACAGCCTGAATGTAATGAACTATCTGGCGGAAGTCGAACAGGATATCGTCGAAAACGTCAATTTATTTATGCCCTCCGAGGAATCCGCTTCCGGCGAGGAAAGCATTATTCTTATACCGCAAAAATCCAGACTCCATCGCTATCAGGTCAATCCGCTGACCGATCGCGGACCACTCAAGGGGGCGCCGGTCATCTTTGAAACCAATCCCACCTATCACAATGTCATGGGCCGCGTAGAAAAACGCGCCCTGATGGGGTCGGTTTCGACGGACTTTACCATGGTTCAGGCCGGCTCCCTGCTGGAAGCCAACGGCGGTTTTCTGATCATGGACATGGAATCCGTGCTGATGAATCCCAACGTCTGGGAGGCGCTCAAGCGCGCGCTGCAAAACAAGAGTATTCAGATCGAGGATATCGCCGAAGAAACCGCTTTTGGATCGGTTTCCCTGCGGCCGGAAGCCATTCCGCTGGAAGTCAAGGTGATATTGCTGGGCAGCTATGAAACATTTGAGATCCTGCAGAATTATGACCTGCGATTCAACAAGGCGTTCAAGGTCCGGGCGGATTTTGATTATGAGGTGGAACGAACGCCGGATACGGTCCAGCAGTACGCCAGGTTCATCGCCCGGGTTTGCCGGGATGAAAAACTGCTGCCCTTCACGCCCAGCGGTGTGGCAACCATCGTCGAATACGGTGAAAAATACGTATCCGACGTCGATAAGCTTTCGATTCGCTTCGGGCCGCTGCTGGGAGTCTTAAAAGAGTCCGACTATTGGGCCCGCAGGAACAACGCCCGGCTGGTTACCGACAAATATGTGGTCAAGGCCTTTAACGAGTATCGGTTCCGCTCCAACCTGTATGAAGAAAAGATCCATGATTCCTATCGGGATGAATCCATCATGATCGATGTGGCCGGGCGGGTCATCGGCCAGGTCAATGCCCTGGCCGTATATCAGATCGGCGATTTCTCATTTGGACGGCCGGTGCGCATTACGGCAGAAACCTATATGGGCAAGCAAGGCGTAGTCAACATTGAACGGGAATCCAAATTAAGCGGCAGCACCCATGATAAGGGGGTGCTGATTCTCACCGGTTACCTGGGGCGAACTTTCGCTCAGAATTATCCCCTCAACCTGTCCATCAGCATCACTTTTGAACAAAGCTACAGCGAGATCGACGGCGACAGTGCCTCGTCCACCGAGCTGTATGCCATCATATCAAGCCTTGCGGATATCCCCATCAGGCAAGGAATCGCCGTCACCGGTTCCGTCAACCAGAAAGGCATGGTCCAGGCCATCGGCGGTGTCAATCAGAAAATCGAAGGCTTTTATGAGGTCTGCAAAACCAAAGGCCTGACCGGGAAACAGGGTGTCATCATACCGCACACCAACCGGAAAAATCTCATGCTCAGAAAAGAGGTCATCGATGCCGTCAGAAAGCGCCAATTTCACGTTTATCAGGTGGCAACGGTGGCAGAAGGCATCGAGATCCTGACCGGCCTGCCGCCCGGCCAGGCGGACCGGGAAGGCAACTTTGCGAAAGGCACAGTATTCAGCGCCGTTCAGGATAAACTGGCGCAGTATTACAGACGGTCTTTGCAACTGAAAAAAGAAATGGAATAATGAAGAAAAAGCCATACGGAGATACACTCAAAGAGAAACTGCTGGCCAGTGCCAAAGATCGGCTGCATAAATTCCTGCTGGCAGACGGCGCCATCCGCGGTGCAATCATGAACGGCACCCGGATGGTCAAGGAAATGCGGACCAATCATGAGTTGGGCATTCTTGAAACGCTTGTTTTGGGCCGCGCCTATTTAGGTGTTGGGTTAATGGCAGCCGACTTAAAAAGCAACGACCGCATCAGCATTAAATTTGACTGTTCAGGCCCGATTAAAGGGCTCGTGGTGGAAGCCAATGCCTTCGGGGAAGTGCGCGGGTTTTTAAAGCAGGTGCCGATCCCCCTTGACAAACCCATGCAAAGCTTCAACCTGTCGCCGTTCTTCGGCGCCGGATTTCTCTCCGTGACTAGATACCTGGAGGATGCCAAACAGCCGTTTACCGGACAGGTCATGCTCAAATACGGCAACATTGCCAAGGACCTTGCCAACTACTATCTCACTTCCGAACAGGTGCCGACAGCCTTTAATCTAAGCATAAAATTCGACACCGAAGGTCAGGTCACGGGTGCCGGGGGATTGTTCCTGCAGGCCCTGCCCCAGGCCAATGACGATTTGACTGCCGGCCTGGAGAAAAGGGTAACCCACTTGCCCTCGCTGGGAGAAGAATTCACTGACGACGGCGATCCCGTGAACCTGATCGACGAGGCCTTCCGGGACTATCGGCCACGTTTTCTGGCCAATTACCGCATTGAATTTATGTGCCACTGCAACCGGGAACGGGTGCGCAGCCTGTTAACACTGCTGCCGATTGATGAACTCAAAGATATCCGGGACAATGGCCCCTTTCCGCTGGAAATGAACTGTCATTATTGCAACACGCACTATCATTTCAGCCGCCAGGACATTCAGGAAATTTATGGCAAAAGGTACCCGAATAACTGACGGCTGGGGAGCCGGAAAGCTGGGAGGCGCTGAAGCTGGGAAGGTGGGAAGCCTTGAATGCAAGAAGCTGAGAAGTCAAGAAGCGCAGAAGCGGAGAACGAAGGAATAAGAGGCACGGGGCATAGCGCATAGCGCGCATGGCACATGGCGTTGAAATTGCAGTTTTTAGGCCTTTCAGCTTCTGTCGTCTGTCATCTGAACTCTGTTTTGTGATTGCAGATTACGGATTTCGGATTGGAAAAATTAGGGAGCCAATGATTGATTAAGTTTATTGAGCTCCTAAATGAGATCAAATCCTTTTTTACTTAATCAACTATTCAACCAATCAACTAATCAACGCCTTCTTTTTTTCGCCATGCCCCAAGCGCCATGCGCTATGCCCTTTGCCCCCACCCAATCAACTCAACAAACTCAACAAACTCAACAAACCCAATAAACTCAATAAACCCAACCACCTATTTCGCAGTCCCCTGCCCCATCTGGGCTTGCTGTTTTTTCATCTGCTGGACCATTTCATCCACTGACCGGCCGGTGGGTGCCATGGCAACGGGGTTAACCTCCAGCAATTCTTCCCAGACTTTTAGTGCGCCGTCATAATCTTTCAGATCATGCAGCAGCACGATTCCCTTGTTTAATCGGGAGGGCTCATGTTTCGGGTCGGCCGCAATGGCCTTGTCAAAACACTCGATTGCCTTCTGCGGGTTGCCGCTGCGCCGGTACATGATGCCCAGATCGGTCCAGACGTTCGCATCGGCAGGGTTAAGTTCCAAAGCCTTCTGGTAGGCCTGGATGGCTTTTTCATGCTGGTCGGAATCAAAATATACATTCCCCAGCTGGATCCAAGCTCCCAGGTTGAGGGGATTTTTGGCAGTTTCATCCTCGAGTGCCGCAATCATTCGCGATCTGTCGGGCTGGGCAACCTCGGCCTGCGGTCCCTGGGCCGGAATCGCCACCGGGACAGCCGCAGTATCGGATTTCAAAACCGAAAACAGCACGCCGCCGAAAAAGCCCACTGCCAGGGCCAGAAGGGTACCCAGCCAGAAAGTTTCTTTGCGAACAAACTGGGCACTATCGTTTTTTGATTTTTTCGCCATATATTCCTCCAAAAAAGGCTCTAATTATATACTATCAATTTATGGTACCAAATTTTAGCATACAATATTAAGGATTCAAGGCCGGCCGGCTAAAAAGTATTTATCTTTCTCCGCAAATAATAAAGCCCGGCAAAAATCCGGGCTATTTGCTAAATATGATCTGATTTTTGATTTGCAAGGGTTAATATTGACAGAGCCGCTGCAACAGTTCATGTATTTTCCAAATTTTAGGGCTCTGAGAACGTTAAAATTGCAACAATGATCAGCTGGTCACGCAGGCGCGGGATCGCTGGCCGCTTTCCCGGGCTGCTTTGCGATAGCAGTCATGAAACGCTTCGTAATCATCAGAACAGAAGTCGCATTTCTCAAGTTCTGTTACCAGCTTCTTTTTTTCGATCGAACAGCATTTTGAGGAATTTGAAGAGCTGGCCATCGTGCCACCTCCTTTCGGATTTCCGTAAAATTTGAAATGCTCAATTAAGCAGGAAATGATTTAATGCCAAACACGGATTTACAGGAACTTAAAAAAGTTATTCCGTGCAATACCTTATAATTTAAAACGGTGTCTGGGAAAGTCAACTTAATCACGCCGCATTAATCCGCCTTCAAAAATGGCACATTGCGGGTTGTGAAGTGTTCTTTGACATATCCCTCATCGTACTTAAATTGTTCTAAAAAGATAGATCCATGATCTGAAAGTCGGGAGATCGCATTTATTCCTGTTAGCCGGCGTAGGTCTGTATCTCATATTGAAATATTTTAACGAAAGAAAATTCAAACATGCCACAATTAATGCGCTGTCTGCAAATATTGACCTTTTCGTTGACAATGCTGGCTTGGGGTGCAGTTTCACAAGCCGTCGAGTTGAAGGCGACGCACCACATCCGGATTGAACTGATTCCCGATGAAGCGAAACTTATCGGCAGGGATGATATCGCGATCAAAACCAACGACAGCCAAGCCCTGGTTTTCCAACTTTCAAAGAACCTGTCTCAAATCAAAGCGGAAGTTGACGGTAGTCCGCGAGATTTCGAATTTAAGGATGGCCGTTTGCGGATTAACCTGGCCGCCTCCGAACAAAACGCAGATGTGCAGGTCAGCATTTTGTATGCGGGAATTTTTGATGATCCGGTTCCGGTCCGTCCCGTGAACACGGACAACCCCGGCTACGGTGTGACCGGCACCATTTCTGCCAAGGGCAGCTTTTTACTGGCCGGTGCCGGTTGGTATCCCGAGCTTATGGACAGCCAACCGACGTATCGGATAACGGTCAGTGCACCGGCCGGTATGATTGCCGTCACAGCGGGCCGCTCTCGCGGTCGGGTAACTGAAAACGGAAAGACCGTATCCGACTGGGAGGTGAATTACCCGGTCCGGGGTTTAGCCCTGTCTGTCGCCCGCTATGCGGTTGAAGAAAAATCAATAGGCAAGGTCACGGTTGCGACGTATCTGCTGCCGCAAAACATGCAGCTGGCCGCCTCGTATTTGAACGCCGCCGCCGGCTACATCGAGCTTTATTCGGACCTGTTCGGTCCTTATGCCTTTGAAAAGTTTGCCGTGGTGGAAAATTTCTTCCCAACCGGCTTTGGCTTTCCTTCCTACACCCTGATGGGAGGCAGCGTCCTGCGGCTGCCCTTTATCGTTCATACCAGTCTGGGCCATGAAATTGCCCATTGCTGGTGGGGAAACGGTGTCTTTGTGGATTATGCCGAAGGCAACTGGAGCGAAGGTTTAACCTCGTACGTGGCCGATTATCTTTACCAGGAAATGAAATCCGCCGAAGCCGCCCGGGAATACCGGGGGCAATGGTTGAGAAACTTCTCCACCCTGGTGCATCCGGAAAGCGATTTTGCATTAAACCGGTTTCAGAGTCGCTATGATTCGGTTAGCAAGGCAATCGGCTATGACAAGGGGGCGATGGTTTTTCATATGATCCGACGCGTGATCGGCGAAGAAGCCTTCTGGGGCAGTTTGCGGGATATATATCGGGACCGCCTCTTTCAGCCGACGTCCTGGTCGGATTTGCAGCGCGCCTTTGAAATCCGCGGCCACCGATCGCTGCAAAATTTCTTTGACCAGTGGGTTTACCGCCCGGGGGCACCCCGCTTTCGTGTAGGCGCCGTTTCGGCCGCAAACAGGGACAATGAGTGGCAAGTTGACGGGCAGATCATCCAGGCGGAGCCTTATTTTGACTTTCCGTTAACACTCGCACTTGAAACCGACAAAAAAACGATCACCCGCACCATAGCGGTTTCCGGACCGGTAACATCGTTCGAACTGACCTGCGGCGATTCTCCCCTTAAACTTACGGCCGATCCCGCGGACGACATCCTGAGATGGCTGTATCCGTCGGAAATTCCGCCGGCTGTCAACACCCTGAAAAGCGCTGCGTCGGTGCTGACCGTCCTGCCCGCCAACCTCGATCCGACCCTCGAAAAGGCCGCCCGAACCCTGGTGCTCTCATTGGGCTTAAGAGGCAACCGGTTTGTTACCGAAGATAAATTAAGCCGGCAGCTGCTTATGGAAAATGACATATTGCTGATCGGCCATCCCCGCTCCAATGATCTCTTGAAACAGATACCGCCCCGGGTCGATATCCGTCAAAAATCTTTTGCGTTGGACGGATCGCTTTATGACAAGCCATCCGATGCTTTTTTTGGGGTCTTCAATCATCCATATGCGAAAGACCGCATCGTCGCCTTGTTTATGCCGTTATCGTCGGAATTTGCCGACCTCGTTGCCGCCAAAATCACCCACTACGGCCAGTACAGCTATCTTGTATTTCAAAGCGGAACAAATCGTGATAAAGGATTCTGGCCGGTGGAAACATCGCCGCTGGTATACAAGTGGCCTGAAAGGCGGGAATAAATGAAAAAATCTGCGTTGGCCTTCATCTCCGCTGTTGTCTTCTGCCTGGTGGCGGGAGCTGCCGACATGCCGAAAAACCTGCACCTGTATGACATCAATCGAGGCCAGGAAATCTCGTTGGCCGAAGCCATACCGGCGCTGAAACAAAATCGAATCATACTGATCGGAGAACATCACGACAACAAAAAAAACCATGCGGCTCAATTGATTATCATTCGGGCGCTTGAAGAATCCGGCGCACAGGTGGCCGTCGGACTGGAAATGTTCAGAAGTGACAGCCAGCAGGCGCTGGATCGCTGGGTTGCCGGCAAGCTGAACGCCTCGGAATTCAAGAAAATTTATTATGACAACTGGAGTTATCCCTGGTCGGACTATGGGATGATTTTGGATTATGCCAGAGAAGCGAAGATTCCGTTGATCGGTCTCAACGTTCCCATGGAAATCCCCCGCCAGGTCGCGCAGCAGGGATTTCAATCGCTCGACAAGGCGCAAAGAGAAAAGCTGTCCAATATCACCTGCCGGGTCGATCAGGCGTACATGGATTACATTAAAAAGGCTTTTGGCGCCCATGCCCACGGCAACCTCAACTTCACCTATTTTTGTGAAGCTCAGCTGGTGTGGGATAATGTTATGGCCATCAATGCGCTCGCGTACCTGGATAAAAACCCGGAGGCACTCGTTGTCGTACTGACAGGAGCCGGACACGCCCGGAAAGATGCCATCCCGCAACAAATCCGCAAACGTTCGCAAGTCGCCTGTGCGGTCATTTTACCGGAAGTAAAAAGTATTATTGATCCAGGAACTGTCGATAAACAGGATGCAGATTATATTGTAATGGGCTTATAAGAATTGTCAGTACATAAATCACAAATCGCAAACAACAAAGAAAGGTATATGTTGAAAACCTGTATGAACTTTTGCAGCAACTGCGGCCAACCGCTGACATACCTCAAACCGCCGGGAGATGATCGCTCCCGGTACTGCTGTGAGACCTGCGGTGTCGTTCATTATCAGAATCCGTTGATGGTGGTGGGATGTATTCCCGAAATGGAGCACAAAATTTTACTTTGCCGGCGGGCCATTGCGCCCTGCTACGGAAAATGGACATTGCCGGCGGGGTATCTGGAAAACGGTGAAACGGTTGCCGATGGTGCCAAACGCGAAGCTTTCGAAGAGGCGCGCGCCAGGGTTGAAATATTGGCTCCTTATGCGTTATATAATATCTGCTATGTTAACCAGCTATATTTGATGTTCCGTGCGCGTCTGGAAAACGATAATTTCCGCGCCGGCAGCGAAAGTCTCGTGGTCCGCCTTTTTTCTGAAGACGATATCCCCTGGGATGAAATAGCCTTCCGTGTAATCAAGGAGACGCTTAAAAAGTATTTCACGGACCGTCGAACCGGACGATTTCCATTTTATATGGGAAACATTTCAAAATTACAATAACGATTGATGAGGTCTTTTCATGAAATTTGAAAATCTTCGGAAAGGGCCGTTTAAAGCTGCGACCCTCTGGATTGCATTAATGGTCTGGCTTCTGCCGGCCCTATTATCCTGCAGTGACAAAAGAGAGCCCGCCGAAAAGGCAGCGCTTCCTGCGACTACCGAAAGCTTCACCTTTTTCGATATCGGCCGGACTACGAAGTTTTCCGATCAAGTCAGGGACGAATTGGGAGCAAAGCTCGGCCGCGATGCCATCGAACGCCGCGATATCCTGGATTTGGAGATTAACTACCAGGGGTTCTTAAAAAAATATTTTCCGGCATTGGATGCGCTCAATCAGCAGCTTAATTTCCCGCCCCGGGAAAGGGTCGAGCACAATACGGTAAAACTTATGTACCGCTATGCTCAGAAACAGAATGTGCCCTTCGATTATGTCGAGCTTGTTTTCTCGGGGTACACCCAAACGCCCATCATGTTTAAAATTAATTTCAAAAAAGATGAAGCCAACATCATCGGTACGCTGAAGAAAAAATACGGAAATCCAAAAACCATCGACTGGAAGGAAAATAACGGCCAATCCATGTACTGGGAAAAAGATGCCGACTTTTTGATCGCATCCCTCGTGCCCGACCAGTTCGGCCATCATGAATATCAAATCAACATTTATTATGTCGATAACCTAAAACAGCTTATTGACACCGAGAGAAAAGAAAAAGAAGAAAAGGAACGGCAACGCGAAAAGACCGGAAAAACAGCGTTTTGAGGACGGGTATGAGCGGAAAAAACTCCGGTTTCAGGTTCCAGGTGTTCCGCCGCGGACCGCCGGCCAAAACAACGGCCGGTCTGATCATAAAAGAAACTTTTGGAAATCGGACACAGTTGGATTTAATATCACGCCCACTTTCAGGCTTCGCTCTTCGAGCTACGACCCGACAAGCCGTTAGTGCTCACAGAGACCGCAGAGAACATTTTTCTTTCGCCGCAGGCGGCTGTAAACCCAGACCTCTGTGATCTCTGAGCGCTCTGTGTGAGATGTAGTTTCATACGAGGTTTCGGGTGTCAGCAAAGAGGGAACGAAAGGCAGAGGACAGCGGTGTGTGAATTCGGAAGGCGGAAGAGTGAAGAAGTGGGAAGATGGGAGGTGAGAAAGTGAGCGGATAGGAAGCCAAGAAGGTGGGAAGGTGAGAAGTTGGGAAGCGGGGATGCTTGGAGGCTGGAAAGCCGATAAACTGCAAACCTAAACACCAAAGGAGTGCAAGCCGGCCAACCTAAACCCTGAACCTTTGTCCTTTTACCTTTGTCCTTTTACCTTTCTCCTTTTACCTTCCTTCAACCTTCCTTCAACCCAATCAACTTAGTCAACTTAACCAACCTGATCAACTCATCAAAACAATAAACTCCATTATCCAGCATCATGAATCAAATTCTTCGCATTTCCAATTTTTTGGGCCTCCAGCGCAGCACAATCGGCATGCTTTTCATGGTCATCCTGGTAGGTATGGGAGAGCGGATGGCCGAGCGGTTTCTGCCGATTTATTTGATGGCCCTGGGCGGCGGCCCCATCGTTATCGGGCTTCTCAATGGTTTGGATAATCTGCTTTCGGCCCTGTACGCCTTTCCGGGAGGATATTTATCCGACCGCCTGGGATTTAAAAAAGCACTGCTGGTCTTCAACCTGTTTGCGATGCTCGGCTACCTGGTGGTGATCGTCATCCCGGCCTGGCCGGCGGTGATCGTCGGCGCCCTGTTTTTTCTATCCTGGTCCGCCGTATCACTGCCGGCAACCATGAGCCTCGTTGCCCGAGTGCTTCCGATGAACAAGCGCACCATGGGTGTTTCCATGCATTCGCTGGTGCGTCGAATCCCAATGGCACTCGGTCCGATCATCGGCGGATTGTTTATTGGAATGTGGGGAGAAAAAGATGGCGTGCGTCTGGCATTTGTCGCTGCCCTGCTGCTAGCCGCTCTGGCAGCTGTCATGCAGCAGAAAATGATCGAAGAGATTCCGGCCGCAGACCCCGCAACCAACCAAAACAGGAAACCCGAAAAAAATCCCCGCCGGCTGTTTCGAGAAATGTCGCCGGCCTTAAAACGCCTGCTGGTTTCCGACATTCTGGTACGGTTCTGTGAACAAATTCCCTATGCCTTTGTTGTGGTCTGGTGCATGAAGACAATCACAGCGCCGATAACCGCTCTTCAATTCGGGATCCTAACCGGCATCGAGATGGTCACGGCAATGCTCGTCTACATCCCGGTGGCCTATTTCGCCGACCGCAGCACCAAAAAACCCTTTATTGTCACCACCTTTATATTTTTCACCCTTTTTCCTCTCGCACTTCTATTTGCCGATTCATTTGATTTGCTCGTATGGGCTTTTATTTTGAGAGGGCTGAAAGAATTCGGCGAACCCACCCGTAAAGCGCTTATTATGGACCTGGCGCCTGAGGACCGAAAAGCCGCCATGTTCGGACTTTACTACCTGTTGCGCGATGTGATCGTATCTCTGGCAGCCTTCGGGGGAGCCTTCCTCTGGCAAATCGGACCGCAGGTTAATTTTCTGACGGCCTTTGCGTTTGGTATACTGGGTACTATTTTTTTTGCCGTAGAGGGGAAAGATCTTACAGCGGCAGCAGACGGATGACCGAGAGGGTTTGAAGCCGGGAAGCTTAAAAGCAAGAAGTTGAGAAGCGAAGAAACGAAGAAGCGCGGAAGGAGGGATAAAGGGCAGAGGGCAGAGAGTAAGGGCATAGCGTAAAAAAGAGGGCGTTGATTAGTTGACAGGTTGAATAGTTGATTAAGTATAAATAAAGATTTGATTCAATTTATGAACCCAATCAACTCAATAAACCCAATAAACTCAACAAACATTCTCCCTGAAACTCGCAACTCAAACCTTTCTCCTTTTGCCTTTTCCTTTAGCCTTTTTTCAATCAACCCAATCAACAATTAATCCGCCGGACCTTCAATCTATCGACTTTCTTCAATTTTCACAGACTACTTCACGAACCTGGATGTACTATCATTAGGGGCGGATTAATTATTTGACATGCCCGGTGCTTTATAATATCTTCCATCATCCGAAACCAATGGTGCATCGTCTGCGCGGAGGGGGAAGTGAAAGAAAAAGTCAGAAAGCTGGATGATCGGACAGTCGAGGTGAATCTGCCGAACGTAAACGGTTACGAGCGCATTGCCATGGAGTGCTCGGCTTCCTTTGCCAGAATCGGTGGGCTGGTAAAAGAGCGCATCGAAGATTTGAAAACTGCCGTTTCGGAAGCCTGTCTCAACGCTATGGAACACGGAAACAAGGGACGGCCTGAGTCCAGGGTGGTCGTTACCATGAATCTTAGCGAGAAAAATTTTAACGTTTCGGTAATGGATGAGGGTGCCGGCATACCGGTTATCCCGCAAGGGATTGACATAAAAAGAAAAGTAGAAAACCTGGAACCTCCAAACGGGTTGGGATTATTTTTAATTCAAAAGCTTGTCGATCAGGTTGAATTCAACGAGATGACTGACGAAGGCCATGTGGTCAAAATGGTTCTCAAAATGGAAAACTAAGGTACCGGCCGATTATGGAACAAAAAAACGAGATCAAACTGGAACGGCAAAACAGCATCGCACTCATGCACATCCGGGGCGATATTACGGCCCAATCCGAACCCCATATCAATGGGGCCTATGCAGAGCTCAATGATCAGGGATCTGTCACGAAGATTCTTATCCAGTTTGAAGAAGCCGCCTACATAAACAGCGGCGGCATAGCGGTGCTCATCCAGATTCTGGCCCAAACCAAGAAGAATAATCAGCAAATCGGCATCACCGGCCTCTCTGATCATTTCAAGAAAATTTTCGGTATGGTTGGGATTACCAAGTTCGCCGACATTTACAATAACCTGCAGGAGGCTGTTGCATCGATGGCGTAAATCCGGCAGGTTTGGATACTTGATTCAAATGGAGAATACCCATGCCGCTGTCATCGATCTTCCTATTCAAAGACCTCTCCGAGTCTCGTCTAAAAAGAATATCCGATACGGTAAAAGAAACCCGTGCTGAAAAAGGCCGTTGGCTGTTTCACGAGGGCAGCAGCGCTGACCGAATCTACGCGCTCAGAAGCGGCGCCGTTGAGCTGCTGACCAGAATCAATGATGATATCGAACTGCCGGTAAAAATCATCCGCAATGAAGGGGGATGCTTTGGAATATCGGCTTTGATTCCTCCCTATCAATACAGTCTTTCGTCCCGCTGTGCGGAGGACGCCGTCCTTCTTGAAATCAGGCGCAAGGACATTGAAAAGCTGACTCAGGAAGACCACGCCCTGGGCTGCACCATAATGACCAATCTGGCGCAATATTTGCTCGAACGACTCAAGGAAACCAGGCAGGATTTAAAAATCCATTTTAAAACCCTTTTCCGGTCGATGCACACGTAACCGTATCGGCTGTTGTGTCCGTAAACATTAAAAAGGCGAACCGGAAAATAAATTATTTAGTAATTAAATGAATGGATTCAGTTAAATATTAAACAGTTTCCAAATCCAAGCTTCAATGATCCAGGATTTTTGAAATGGAGTAGTGGCGTAATAGATTAACTTGGCAGAAAAGCCAGAGACCGCCTTAATCTGACTACCAATATCCTAGCTATTCCGAATCTAATTCACGACTTATTTGGAATTTGAGATTTAAACTGCTAAATTATAAGATACTCATACGGAAAAATGAATTGTTCATTAGAGTACTTGTTAACATACCCGTAACAGGTTATCTCAAAATGGATCCTAAAGAAGAAATAAGGCAGCTTAAAGAATCTTTGAGGCAGGCCGAAGCGGTGCAGGCCGAACTCGATTTGAGAGTGTTCAATCTGAAAACGCTCTATGATGTCAGCAAAGACATCTACGCCAGTGTGGAATCGGAAACAATCATCAGAAACTTCCTGCTGATGACCATGGGCAATTTTGGTGTTATGCAGGCGTTTATCCTGCTGACGAATGAATTCTCCAAAGATGCCGACAAATTTGTCTCCGTGGGGTTTCAGGATGATCTGACCCAATCTCTGGAAAAAGATGCGCTCCGATACCTCGACCAAATATGCCTGGAGGACGCGCCGCGAAAGTTGAAACCGTCTGGCCATCACGATATTTTGCCGCCGGCGGTAGACTTATCACTGCCGTTTGCCGTAACGCAAGAATGTCCCGGCCTGCTTGGCCTGGGACCCAAACTGATTGGTGAACCTTACAATGAGAACGATATCGAACTGCTGAACACGCTGATCAACAACCTGGTGATCGCATTAAAGAACGCGCGCTCCTTTGAAGAAATCCGGCAGCTCAACCAGAATCTGCAATTTAAAAATGTGGAGCTCGAAAAGGCGCTCAAAGAACTCAAAGCCGCCTTGCGCAAGGTTGAAATTCTGGAAGGCATCAAAGCCAACCTGAGTAAATTCGTTCCCAGTACGGTCAGCCGATTGATCGAAAAATCACCCAACGGCGAAATGCCCGGCGGCAAGGAGCAGGATGTCTCCATTCTGTTCCTCGATATTGAATCCTATACCAAAATTTGTGAACGACTCGGGGATGCGGAAATGAACGACATCATCGAAAAGCATTTTTCCGTTTTCATGGACGCGATTTATGCCAATGACGGTGATGTCAATGAAACCGCCGGCGACGGTTTGATGGTGTTGTTCATGGACGCGGACAAAGTCCAAAACGCGCTGGGCGCGGTTCGCACCGCTCTTAAGATCCGTGACGACACCATCAAGATCGGTCGGGAGTGCCGGTCCCTTTACCGCCCGCTGGAAATCAACATGGGGATCAACTCGGGGACCGCGTATGTGGGTGCCGCCAAATTCGACAGCTACACCGGATCGCGCTGGACCTACACGGCCAGGGGGTCGATTACCAACGTCGCAGCCAGGATCGGGGCTCAGGCCAAGGGCGGCCAGATTTTCCTTTCACCCACAACAGCGGCCCGGATTAAAGATCAATTCACCCTCGCCCCCCTGGGCAAATTCAATTTAAAGAATGTTTCAGAAGAAGTCGAAATATTCGAAATATAAGAGCAGTAAGTTTGTTGAGTTTATTGGGTTTATTGGGTTTATTGAGTTTGTTGAGTTTATTGGGTTTGTGAAGTTGGCTGGGTTGATTGAATGAAGGCTAAAGGTGAAAGGCAAAAGGATAAAGGTTTGGGTTCGGGTTGTGGGTTTCAGGGGGAGTGTTTATTGAGTTTGTTGGGTTTATTGAATCCATTGGTCTAATTCGATCAAATCCTTTTTTATACTTAATCAACTATTCAACCAGTCAACTAATCAACGCCCTCTTTTTTACGCTATGCGCTTTGCCCTTTCATCCAAGCTTTCAGGCCTCCCAGCAAATGTACCTTTAATCCCAAACCTTTCCCTCGCAACAATGTAACCATCTTAAATCATGGGTCATTTGGAGCCGACTTTCATATCCTGCAGCAAAAAAAATATAAGTGCTTTTTTTGCTTGATTCTGCATATCATCTAAGCTATAGGGAAAGTATCTGTTCTCATTTAGGTAGTACAACAGCTAATAGGCCCTGCTTTATTTTCTTCTTTGAAATCAACCGCAAAGCTGCACCGGCTTGAAGTCCTGGGGGGGAGTGAAAAGCCGGAACGGCACATGCGGAAAAAGCACGATTCGTGAGTAGCAATCGAATGCAATAAGATAAAGCCAACTCCTTGGGGATCAGGGGGCGGAAAGCCACGGGTCTAAGTTTCGTTGATTAGTTAACTGGTTAATTCGTTGAATCGTAAAAAAAGAGAAATATCCATTAACATATTAACCATGTAGCTGATCCGCTGTTAACGAAGAAGATAGCCGGGTTGCCTTAATTGCATAAAAAATTAGGGCAATCCGGCTATTTTTTTGGAGCATTAAATATTCAATTTACAATCTTCAATTTTCAATTCCGGCTCGTCCGGATTAGGATGTTACCTAAAGTTCATAATTGTGGGTAGTCCGTTACATAGAGTTAAAGTAGATTAATTCGGTATACATTTATAATACATCGAAATTAGAAGTAAAAAAAAATTGATGCACTGGCTTGCATCTTGCACTTCTAATCGACGCTGTTCACTTATTTTCGGTAACAGTTTGTGTCCAACCCTAAGGTCTTTTAAAGACGTTGAATGTTTTTGATGGCAGAACGTATTGCGTGATTTTAACGCTGCAAGCGCGTTTTAAATAAACATTAGGCGGCTGATCCAATCGGGGATTTGGTTACATACCGCCTTCACATTCAATACGCTTTTTATAGTGGTAGTCTCTATTTGATTAACTATAAAAAAGGGGAAGAAATTAAGGCCATCATTTAAGCCCTGATATGGCAAATTTAGGGGCGACCTTGGGGGGGACATGTTCCGGATCTATGTTGGAATCACCGAAGTATTCTGTGGCAGTGGATCCTGCTGTTTTTAATCTTGCCAGCTATAAGTATCTCGCAATTGTCTCCGTTAACAAGTAGGTAGGTGTTGCAGACCACACGAATTGACCCTCTCTGATCCGATTCGCCCTATCTGTCGAAGGCTTTGAAGATAGTCAGTCTGTATGACAGGAGGTAATAATTTGGGATTTAAAGGGGAGGCGTCGTCTGCATTCTTGGGGAAAATATCAACACTATTAGTATCGCCTTCCTTGAATACTCATATCCTTTGATCAAAATTATGAATAAAAAGCCTCTAAAATTGATCTTATTGATGATCAGCATCGCCCTTATTTCCGGCCTTGTCGTAAAAGGCATCACCGGGAGATCAAAATCAACTCAGAAGGAAAAGGAAGTTTTTCTGCGTTTGAATAAGAATACCGGACTGATCATGAAAGGTTTTCAGTACAGCCAATACCATGAGGGTCAAAAGGCGCTCAGCATAAAAGCGGCTAAATTCAGCGTGGAGAAAAAAAAAATCAGCATCTTCAAACTATCCCCGTTTAAAGTTGCCAGTTTGAAAGATGCTGAAATTGATTTTTTCGGAGTAACCAACCGGCACGATGAAGAGAAGAACCAACCGAACAATCCATCAACAGACAAAGAGGATAATACCGCCGGTATGAGTGGCATATCGTTTAAGGGAGTTCTATCCCAGGAGATATTGCCGCCGGCTGCACTAAAAGGGAGTATTTCGGCCACATGTGAACCGGTAAAGATTAATCTTTATTTAGATGATGCCCCGGTGACTGTTATTCAAGCCGAAAAAGCAATTGTCGATCCACGTCAGCGAAGATTGATTTTGCGAAATAATATTCAGGTAAGATCAGGCAGTTTAAGCCTCTCTACGGATCGAATGGCAATCTATCCCGAAACGGGGTTGTTCGAAATAGAAAATAAATTTGTCCTTAAAACGCAAAATGAAACCATCACCGGCGATAAGTTGACGACCGACTTTTTCCTAGAAGTGGTTTCAAAACATCAGATCACGTCCAAAGACAAGGCGCGAGTTGATGAGAAAGCGCAGTTCGCCTCAGGAGGATGAGACATTTCGAAGAAACTCGCAACGCAGTATTTGGCCGTTAGATGGGTTTTAAAACCACTTCTATAAAGGATCCGTAAGCAATAAGATAAGGAGCGCAAGATGGAAGCTGCCCCCCAAAATGGAATGAAAAGAGTTGCTTTCCTGTTCCTGTTTACCCTTTCCGCTCTTTTCTGGGTTTTGGCGTTGAGTGCCCAGGCACAAACCGCCCAGGATATATTGACAGTGGAGAAAAAAGCCTATTCTCAGAGTCAATTAACAGTATCCTGCAGGCCCATTCCAATTTTGAAGAGGCTGTTGCTAAATACCCAAATGATCCTGTCATCAATGGATACTTAGCTTTTACCCGCCTGCTGTACATGGCATTAACATCCGATCCCATCGGCACGACTCCTCTGTTGAATCAATACGGCATTACGCGAACAGGCATCGATATCGAAAGCCTTGAATATAAGCTGCCGTTGGATGCCAATGACAAGTATGATGTGCCCCAGAGCGCTCCAACAGGTGAGACGGTTCGGTCCTATCTGCAAAATGAATTATTGAATGCCGTCGAGCAATCGATCTTGAATCTGAATGCAACAATCAGCAACTGGAACGAGGACAGCATACACATCGCCCCTATAGAGAATACCGGCCGGGATACCGATATTGAAATGGACTGGGGAGACGCCTGGCTTTTCAGGTCATTTCTAAAGGCCGCTAAATCGCTGATTTTGGTCGCGACAGCCTATGATCTGGATGTCGATTTGCGAGAAATCGCCGCCCTGGAAAACCTGGAAGCTTTTAGATTCGATAAACTGCTGGACCGCTACCAGTCATTCTTAAAGTTGCTGCCGCAATCCTCAAATCTTTCCGTCAACGGTGCTGAACTCCTGGATCAGGCGCGTTTGAGTCTGATCGACGCCATCGATGATTATTCAACTTCCTCGGATGCGATCAGAAACGATGTTGATCATACCCCCGGCGCCGAGGAATTGGTGGAAATCGACGATTGCGACCGCCGGGTCGAAGAATGGATGCGGAATATTTTTACCGATATCAGGAACTCCCTCGACAATTCAGACAACCCGGATGTTCTGATTACCACAAAAGAGGAGGAATGGATTTTTACAGACGATCCGCCCGGCAGCAATTTTCAACTCTATATCTGGGCTTGGGAATCAGATAGTTCGGGGGCCAAATATTCGACTTGGTCAGGCAATGAATTACTCGGCTGGTCCGGCAAGATTGTGTGCATCACCGTCGACGGGAATAGCATTCAACTAAAACTGGAATCAAACTGGCCGCCTTACACTGAAATTGAATTTGATGGCACCTTGACCGCCGATGATCAAATTACCGGAAGCTATGCCGGCTGGAACTGGAACGGGTCAGTTTCGGGTAGTTTCACGGCGCAGCGTAATTATGTCAAAGAAGAAACCGACCTGATCAACCCCAACCCCGCCTTCGGCAAAAGCAGAGGCCCATATCATCTGAGAGATTTTCTGCCCTCTTTCAACGAATGCGATGACCCGGTTTACGGCACGGTCGGCCTCGGCCTCGGTTCAGATCCAACCCTCGGCGGCATCCTGCCTGACTATAGCCAGGACGACTGGGGAATCGATCCGGAACCTTGCATCCTTGGCGACGGCACGATCAGCGGCAGCCTATCGATTCCCGGCTATAGCGGCAGCGGGACCATCTTTATTCAGGCTTTTAACTATTACGGCTGGTACAATCTCGATCCGGCCAACCGCGTCGCCATGAAAACCATATATGCAGACGAGTTTACGGAAGGCATGGGTTACAGCCTCGATTATGTGCCTACCGGCGCCCCCCTGCTTGTTTCCGCCTGGTGGGATGTGAACTCCAACGGCATATTCAATTATGAAGATGTGGAGATGATTCCCCCGCCAATTACGACCCAACCCGGCGTCAATCCACTGGATCTGGAAATCGGTGTCGATATCTCCGGAAACGTATTCCAGGGCGACCCTGCCACACCGGTAACGGCAGACGGAATGACGGTAAACGCGGTTCGAGGGGATCCCTGCGGATATCACTGGGTAATCGGCAGCGCTGCCTTGAATCCGGTCGATGGATCCTACACGATTAGCGGAATATCGGTAGGTTCATACTATATTAAAACTTCCAGCAATGGTCCGCCCACTTTTACCAGTGAATGGTGGACCAACGGCAGCGGCGCTCTTGATTGCACGCTTGCCGAACTGGTTGATGTCGACTCCCTGGGGCGCCCGGACGTCAATTTTTATCTTGAGCCCGCCGGCGGTTTATCCGGCAGGGTAACCGATGAATCAGAAAAACCCGATTTCAGGTCTGAGAGTGCTGGCATTTCAAACTCAATGCGACGGGAATCCTATGCCGGCCAGTGCTGAAACGGATGCTGATGGCAATTATACCATCTATGGTCTTCCCGCAGGAGAACTATATATAAGTGCGTGTGCTTCCTGCAGCAACCTGGCCTACTTTGATGAATGGTTTGACGGCGGCCAGGGTTCGGGCGACTGTTTGAACGCAGCACCCATCCAGGTTGAATCCAATAATACAACCCCCTGGAACAATTTCAGATTGGCAAGCAGTTTCTGGATTGTTCCCTCCGTCAAAAATGTCCACAAACCGGACGGCAGCTTTCAGACCTATGTGGAACTGGAAATTCATGATTTTGCCGGCTCTGTGCCTGATGATATCGATTCAATTACCGTGACCGCACCCGGCGGCGCGGTAGTAGCCGGTTATCCAAATCACGCGAACACGCTGGTTTATGACTACGAATTCAACGAATTTTTTGCGCCTATCCACGGTCCTCCTGAAAAAGGGATCTATACCTTTTCGGTCACCACCAGCCAGGGAAGCATTACGGGTACCGACTACCAGTATATCCTGCGAGACTTCCCTTTAATCGATCAAACCAAACTGAATCCCGCCGCAAGCACAACCTTAACCTCCAAAACGCCGACTTTTTCGTGGCCGCTTATTGAATATGCGGATGAAGACGTCCCGATTTTCTGCCGGCTGGAGATCTGCAGCGACAATGCCGGCACGCCGGGCGCGCGAGTTTTTGCTACCGGCCGCATTCACAACATGAGCTTTTATACGCTTGCCCAGGGCAGGCTGCAACCCGGGCAAAATTACTGGTGGCGGGTGCGCGTCACCGACGACAGCGACTGGGCCAAGGCTCAAAACCGCGTAGACAGCGCCTGGGTGCCTTTTTCTACAGCCGCTGTCCTGGATCCCCATGCCTACAAGCCAGCCATCGACCTGGACGGGATAGGGTCGGCAACCTGGACCGCGCAATCCGGCAGCACGGCCCTTGAAAACTGGATCAAAGTAATCGATCATGACGGCGTTGCATCAGACGGATCATCGCACATGGTCCAGGTTGAATATCCGGACCATTCGGCTCATGCATTAGAATTTGTGAGGCCGGCCGGCCCGAATGCCGGCTATTATGAATTTTTTCATTCCATCTTTCCGGCGGCTGGCACTTACACTTTTACCGTCACCGATTTTGATGGGAATATAAGCGAGGCGGTGACCGATGTCTTACCTCCCGATCCACCGCAACCAGTAGTTCCGCTGGCACCGCCGGATCCAAACAGCTTCACACCAAATGTCAAAGATGAATATATAACTGCAACCTTTGACGATATATACGTAAACGGCAGTCTCTATGATAATTTTAATTCATATGCCAATATCGGTGAGCTAAATTTCAACAAATGGTACTCGAACTATGACCATGTCTCGATCAGCGGCGGAGAATTAATTGCCCTTGTCGAAAATTCCATCGGCCGGGGAAATGCCAGCCTGAATTTTGCCAATCCGGGCGGCATCCAATCGCTTCAGGCCGATATTACGGTCAAAAGCATTGGTGATCCCGACGGTCCGGCTTATGCTCAATTAAAGGGAATCTGGTACAACGACGGAAAAACGAACATTGCCGGCGCAATAACCGTCCAAGGAAACCGGGTCTTCTACTACGTCTACGATGATGGAAAAATTAACAGCGACCTAACCTATTCGTGGGACAATGACCTTGCGATCGGTGATTTGGCCACCATCAGCCCGGGAGAAACAGTCCGGGCAAAGATTTCATTTGTGGGCCGCACGCTAAGTTTCAGTGTAAACAATCAGACGCCGGTAAATTATACGGTGGTGGGGGATATGTTTCCGCCTTTGGGCGATTACAAACAGTTGCGGGTGCGAATCAATCTGACAACCAACACAACCCCAACCTTCACCTTGGATCCGGTGACAAGCACCAACCGCTATCGGGTCAGGATTTACAATTACGACAACACCAATACCATTGCAAACGGCTGGACAGGCATACAACCGACATACACTTTTCCGCCGGGAATCCTGAAACCGAATTCCCTTTACCGGTATCGCATCGAAGCAAGGGATGCACCGAATCCCCTGGAAGCCGATAATATATCAAAGACACCGCCGTCCAATAACGACAACTACATTTTTTACACCGACAGTCAGGAGGCGGTCGTTCCTTACATCGATCTGAATGACAATGGAGTTCGCACCTGGAACGACCCGGTCAACGGAACGCGGCTTTCTTTCCGGATCATGGTGTATGATGCCCAGGGTGTCCCGGGAGATATTAGTTCGGTTACAGTGCAGCATCCATCAGGGGCGGTCACCCAACTCAACGAACGGTGTTCAGATGCCTTTTCAAATGGGACGCCTACCTCCTGCATTTATACAAATGAATCCGGGACGATCGAAAGCGGCACGTTCAAATTTACGGTCGAGGATAAGGAGGGAAATTCATATTCCGTTACAGACGATCTATCACCAAATTTGATCGGCTATCCGGCCGAAACCTCTCTCAAGCCTTTGAACGGCGCTCTTCTTGACAGCACTGCGGTCGATTTTAGCTGGGACATTGTACCAGGAGCTGTTTTTTACTCGGTTGATATATTTGATTATGACTACAACCTGATCGACTCCTTGCATACAACAGCCAACCACTTGCGCCTGCCAGAGGATTTCCTGAAAAAGCAGCAGCTCTATCGCTGGCGAGTCAAGGCCAGGCATGAGTTTTTCAGCAACGATCTGGACAACGGCTCCTCCAGCCCAAATTACTGGAGCATGTCCACCTTTACGACGACCGCGCTGACCGATACCGATGGTGACGGCATGCCCGACGATTGGGAAGGCCGTTATGGTGTTGACGATCCTAACGCCGATCCTGACAATGACGGCTTGACCAATCTGCAGGAATATCAAAAGGACACAGATCCCACCAATTCTGATACCGACGGCGATTGGGTAAAAGACGGAGATGAGGTCAACAACGGAACGAACCCTAATGACCCGGGAGAATTTACCACCCTTGGAACAGGAGCGATACGGGGAACTGTGACGGATTCGAATCAAAACCCCATAACTGGGATCCAGATTTACATCCAGGTCGTAACAGGTGACCCTTGCAGCGGCTGGACAGCGGAACAGTCCATCCAGGTAAATCCCACAACCGGCAATTATCTCCTGGTTGGTTTGGCCCCCAACCAATACTATTTGAGAGCTTACACCACAGGATCTGACTTTGCAGACGAATGGTGGGCTAATCCTTCCAGTACGGTTAACTGTAATGATGCTCAGATTTTGGCGGTTACTGAAAATAGCCTCGTGGATTCCGTCTTATTTCAACTGGATGCAAAGGGTTCAATCTCAGGTTTAGTGACCCGTGATTCAGATGGTCAGCCAATATCAGGGCTTTGGGTATATGCCTATGATCATGCAACGGGGGCCTGGAAAGGCAGTGCTCAGACTCAGGCTGATGGGGCATATAAAATAAGCGGATTATCGCCGGGAGACTATCGTATTGAAGTTAGCAGTTCAGGCAGTAGCTATCTTGGCGAATATTATGACAATATATATGATTGGAATAACACAACTCCCGTCAGCGTTACACTAGGTAATGATACTTCCGACATAAGCTTTAGCCTTGCTCTTGGGGGAAGCATATCCGGTAGTGTGCTGGACCAAACAACAGGTAACCCGGTAGAGGACAAAAGTGTATGGAACCATCGACCTTAGTATTGGTTGGCATAAATTCGTTTACCGACAGGAAGAGACAGTAGGTGGCCAGAATTCACGTGCTGCGTTTAAGGCACCCGGCGATACGGGTTGGAGATGGTTCTCAACATCAGAAATAGAAATCCGAATAGCTCCCGATTCCGGCGCGCAAAACGGAATTACCTTAATTAATAAAAGGAACACATGGGAAAATAGTCATCCCCAGTGATCATGCACAATTGGTGCGATGTGTCGAAATTGATGCCACCGCTGATGCAGCGTGGTATGGAGAAGGCATTGTAAATATTGTTAATCAGGATAGGAATATTCATGGAAACTCCGATTTTTATACCTCTTACTATGAAGCTTACTTTTATGTTGACAGTGCGGGGACATGGCATTTCAGCACGGATTCCGACGATGCTTCTGAAATAGAAATTGACGGGAATGTGGTCGCTGCCTGGTACGGCGGACATGGATCTGCATATAGATGGGAAAATAAATATAACGTATGGCTTCTTAACGCTGACAATGGAGATTGGATAAATGTCGTACCTGGCAATGCCGATGGGAGTTATGAAATCACTGCGTATTTATCCGGGTCGTTATGTTTTAAGGGCAGATTCTCCCGGCTATATTCACGAGTACTACAATGAATCCGGTAATTGGGATGACGCTATCCCAATAACTGTAAATTGGGGTTCTGAATTTGAGAACTTTAATTTTAGCCTGGAACAGGGATTTACCATTGTTGGATCTGTCAAAAATATACACCTTCCTGATGGCAGTTTCAAAACAGGTTTTGAAGTGCTCATCGATAGCGATTTTTATGGCATTTTACCTGATGCAATAGATTCCATTTCTATC
>CAVYNY010000029.1:0-33334 GCA_963769935.1 uncultured delta proteobacterium
ACGCGTTCTGCCCGGGAACTTTCCGGCGGCCAGCGCCAGATGCTGGCGCTTAGCCGTATTCTTCTTCTGCGGCCGCAGCTGGTCCTGTTGGATGAACCTTCCCTCGGCCTTTCGCCCATGGTTGTGGACCTTATTTTCGAGGAAATCCGGGAAATGAACAAAGAGGGTACATCCTTTCTGTTGGTCGAGCAAAACGCCCGCAAAGCGCTTTCGGCTCCCACAGGGGGTATGTTCTGGAATTGGGCCGCAACCGGCTGGCGGGGACCGGCCGACAACTATTAGACAACCCGGATGTCCAGCGGCTTTATCTGGGCGGATGACGTCGGGTTGGGAATTCTGCCGAGGGGAGACCAGAAAAACGGCGGGGAGCCGACTCCGGCTTCCGTCCCGTTGCATATGATTCGAGCTGGATGAACTTGTGAAACCTTATTCAATTCAGTGGCATTATGAGACCGGGGTCCATGCTTGGTGGGAGTGGTTTTTAACCACGATTACAGATCTTGACCCGGCCGAGTATATCGCGGTTAAAAACCGCTCCCACAACACCTTTAGACTCGGTCCGAGTATCTAAAAAAGTCTCTTTGATTGGTCAGACTGGCCGTTTTTCAGGCCAGCGGACGCGCTCATATGCCTCTGCGTTAGCACCAACACCCTGCGGAAGATATTCTTCATTCCGATGGCACCGATTAAAGCTATTCACGGGGTAATCGCACGACCAAAACCGGAATTGGGGAATGTCTGATCACCCATTTGGCGGTGTTGCCCATCAGGACATCGGCGATGACGCCGTGGCCGTGGGTGCCCATGACGATCAGTTCACAATTCTTTTCCTGAGCAGTCTGCACGATAGTTTCAGCGGGTGCGCCGGATTTGATTAAAATTTCGTCGGTAACAAAGCCCTGATTTTGCGCCTGGGTTTTTACTTTCTCGGAAAATGCCTGGAGAACTTCCTTCAGTGCGATATGATCCCTTTTCATGTCGGCGAGTTTTTCCCGGGCTTCGGAATAATGCCGCGTCTTGATCTGGTTCCAGGTTTCGTCATCGATCATGTTCAATATAAACTCTTCGCCGGGGGGCTGTGCAAACACATGCAGAATCGTGATGCTGGCGCCGTATTTGTCGGCCAGGCTTGCTGCATATGCAAAGGCGTGGACAGCGGATTCCGACAAGTCGGTGGCATACAGGATCTTTCTGATTTGGACGTTTGTCAGTTCCATTTTTTCATCTTTCCTCTATCTGATATGAAATCTGCAAGGATGTCAATTCGCCGGGTTGAAGTCCACTCCCGACACTCCGGGCCATGTTTTCGTTCAATTACTTTTTAATATAGTAATCCCGGCCAAATTCGCAAGGAGAAAATTCCGGAGGCAGAATTGATTTGTAAAACCCCAATTGAAATAAAAAATTCAATGGCGTGTCCTTAGTCAATTGTCCATTATCAGTTGCAAGAAAGCTTGTGACGGCTTTTTGTCTTTTCTGGAAGTGAGCTATGAATTCGCCAGCTATTCTCGGTAAACCATCAGACAAGAACAAATGCCCGGCAACTTTTAACCGATTCTTTGCTCGGTTAGGGTAAAACTTTACGAATGCAACCGGGTTTAGCATTTACTTTGGCCCCGGCGCCTGCGAAATTCAAGTATTGCCAATCTTCGGCAATCCGACTATACTGATAATTTTCTCCGAGATAATTTCAGATTTGAGACATTTTTTACATCGAAGACCATCGATAAAATTTCATTGACCATTTTCGATTGGAACTGGATTTGAAAGGGTATATGAGCTCCCATTATAACATCATCGAAATCAGGAAGGCCCGCAAAGCGCTGGGGGAAAGCGGGCAAAAGCTCCAGGCCATACGCCTGGAAGAGCTCAACACGGCTCTGGACGTGCTGCTCCGGCATCGGGCCAAGGAAATGGCGGAATTTCAAAAAAATATCGCCTCGACCTTAAATCTGGGGGTATTCCCGTACATCGAGCGGCTGAAGGCCATGCTCAAGCAGGAAAAGCAAAAGAGTTACCTGAAGATGATCGAATTCAACCTCAGAGAGTTGATTTCACCGTTTTCCGCGAGACCGGCGCCGGACCTGATGAATCTGACGCCCACCGAGCTGGAGATATCCCAGCTGATCAAACAAGGCATGACCAGCAAAGAAATCGCAAATACTATGAATTTGTCCTCTAACACAATCGCATTTCATCGCAGCAATATCCGCAAAAAATTGGGCTTGATGAATCGAAAGTCCGATCTTCGATCCCACCTGCGGTCTCTCGTTTAAATCTCCATACCAGAGAAACTCTGGTAATAAGCTATTATAAATTTAGTGTTTAAATTCTGCTATATTGCTATTATATTTTTAGGATTCAAAGTGGTTGCAATAAACGGTGACGAATGAACTAATCCCGCTTTCAGCGGGATGAAAATGACTAATCCACCAAAAAATGGCGGACAAGAATGAACTAATCCCGCCTCGGCGGGATGGAATTCTATCATTTAAAAAATAATGAACTCTGACTTGCAGACTTCAAACGATGATTTGCTAAAAAGAGAGCGGGAACTGTTCGCGGAACTATTGGTTATTCTTGGAGAGGAAAACAGATTCCGCGCTTTGATACGCAAAATTACCCAACTGCTCCAGGACGGGTCGGGCTGCCAGGCGGTCGGCATCCGGCTCCGGCAGGGCGATGACTATCCTTACTATGAAACTCGGGGATTTCCCCATGAATTTGTGCTGGCCGAAACCAAACTGTGTGAACGCGACGCGGAGGGCAAACTGATCCCGGACAAGACCGGCAAGCCCGTTCTGGCCTGCATGTGCGGCGCCGTGATCGAGGGCCGCATCGACCCGGCTCGGCCTTTTTTCACCGAGTTCGGCAGCTTCTGGACCAACAGCACATCCACGCTGCTGGCGGCGGACGGACAATCCGGCCTGCTGGGGCCGACCCGCAACCGCTGCAATCGCGAAGGCTATGAATCGGTGGCGCTGGTGCCCCTGCGTGTTCAAGGCCGCACCTTGGGTCTGATACAGTTTAACGATAAGCAGGCAGGAAAGTTTTCATCCGCCCTGATAGCTCTCTTTGAACGCCTGGCCGTCGGTGCCGCTTTGGCGTTGGATCATCGCCTGGCTCACAACGCCCTCAGGCAAAGCGCAAAATCCACCCGCAGCCTGTATGAGAAAACCCCGGCCATGCTGCATTCCATCGACCGCGACGGCTGTCTGGTCGCAGTCAGCGATTACTGGCTGCAAAAGATGGGCTATGCCCGCGAGGAAGTCATCGGCCGCAAAATAACCGACTTTCTCACCTCTGCGTCTTGCGAGAAGGCTGAAAAACAAAATCTGCCGCTGTTTTTCAAAACCGGCTCGGCATTCGATGTGGAGTATCAATTCATAACAAAAAGCGGCGCGATTATGGATGTCCTGCTGTCGGCGGTTTCTGAAAAGGGCCCGGACGGTGAAATGCTGCGCAGCCTTGCGGTTTTAACGGATATATCCGAGCGCAAACTGGCCGAGCGCGCCCTGCACCAAAGCGAAGCCAAGTACCGCATGGTCGTGGACAACTCGCTGGCCGGCATTTTTGTTATTCAGGCAGGCCGCTTCGTCTTTGTCAACCAGCGCATGGCCCATATGCACGGGTATGAGCATCCCGATGAACTTGTCGGCCGGCATTTCTGGGAACTGGTTCATCCGCTGGACCGCGAGATGGTCAAGGAAAGAGGGCTGCGTCGCGAGCGGGGCGAAGTTTTGCCCGAGCGTTATGAATGCAGAAGTCTGCGTAAAGACGGCACCTTCATCTGGGTGGATGTTCGGGCGCGCTTGCAGCAACTCAACGACAAGAATGCCGTCCTTGGCAATATTATCGATGTCAGCGAAGCCAAGCAGGCCCTGGATGCTTTGAGCCGCAAAGAGATAGAGCTCCGACAAAAAGCCGATGATTTGGAAGAGTTGAACGTCACGCTGAAGATCCTGCTTGAACGCCGTGAGAAAGAAAAAGCGTCCATCGAAAAAAATGTGCTGCTGAATGTCCGCAACCTGGTTGTACCGTTGTTGAAGCGACTGGAAGAGGCGCGGAATCTGGACGAAGTCGCGACCCTCAGTAAATTATTGAAAGGGCATGTTTCCGAATTGACGCTTGGCTTTTCCAACACCCTTGCCGCAAAAAGCCATGATCTGACTGCCATGGAGATCCAGGTTGCCAAACTGATTCAGGAAGGCAAGTCGAGCCGGGAAATCGCCGCCATCTTCCGCATATCCCCCAAGGCGGTCGCCTTTCACCGCAACAACATCCGGCGCAAGCTGAAGTTGACCCATCGAAAGATTAATCTGCAAGTCTATTTAAACTCTTTGGGCTAGCGCCGTTCAGCGGCCGTGCCGGCCTATCGCATCTATGTCACCAGTTTTTCGCTGGTAATCAACTCCTATTCTATTGGTATATAATTTCCTGCCAACATTGATATGATGAAAATGAGGCCTTCTATTTGCACCGGGCTTCGATAACAAATTGTCGATATCGCTTCTTTAATTCTTTAAAAGATATCCGCAGATTACCCCGATGAAATAAAAGAAAAGAGATTTCATTTAAAACGCTCCGATGAAAAGCGCCAAAGTAATTTATTGAGAAGTAAAGTAGCATGAAACTGATCAAAAGTATTCCCACGCTGACCTTTCTGTGTGCCGTGGCGGTGCTGGCCATCATGACCATAGCCATGTTCGTTGCGTGGGTGCCTTATTATTTTGATTCCTACCGGCAGCAGACAGAGCGTCTGGAGCCGAACTGCGCACCCGCCAGCGGCAGCTGCTCAAAGATCAGGTGGACAGGGCCGTTGAATACATCGATTACATGCGATCGAAAACCGAAACGCGGCTGCAGGACCAGATCAAGCCAGAGTATATGAAGCCTGTGACATCGCGCTGAACATCTACCGCTGAAAATAACGACAAAGTGCCCCGCCAGATGCTCGAAAACATGGTAAAAGACGCCCTGCGTCCGATTCGGTTCAACCAGGGCCGGGGCTACTACTTTGCCACCCGCCTGGACGGCATTGAAATGCTCTTTGCCGACCGGCCGGAGATGGAGGGCCGGGATATGTCGGCTGTCATGGACCTGGAAGGCCGCTACGTTGTGCCCGACATGATCGCAATCGTCAAAACCGCCGGCGAGGGATATTACCGTTACCTGTGGACCAAGCCCGGCCACCCGGACAAAGGGTTTCCCAAAATCGCCTTCGTCAAGTTGTTTGAACCTTTCAACTGGCTGATCGGCACGGGTGATTACCTGGATGAGGTGGAGGCCGAGATCAAAGCCGAGGTGGTCGACCGTCTCGAATCCGTCCAGTTCGGCACAGACGGCTATATTTTCGCCGGCGGCTATGACGGAGTATCCGTGATGGGACCGGTCAAGGGCCGCAGCATGCTCGCGAGTCAGCGATGCCGAGGGTGTCAAAATCGTGCGCGAGCTGATCGCCGCCGCTGAGAAAGGGCGGCGGCTTCGTGCAGTACGTTATGCCTGCGCTGGAAGGAATCGCATCCAAACCCAAAATCAGTTTCGTGCGGGGCATTCCCGATTGGCAATGGTACGTAGGGGCCGGCATGTATGCCGAAGACCTCCGGGAGCTGATTGAAACCGGACAAGCCGGCCTGCAACGGCAACTGAGACGCAAGATTATTCAACTGCTGCCCATCTTTCTGGGAGCCGGCCTGCTGGCCCTGGCCGTTTCCTGGCTGGTATATATCCGCATCCGCAAAGAGCGTGACATTTTCGGCCGCTTTTTTCAGCAGGCCGCCGAGAGCTACGAAACCATCGATGAGCAGCCGGCTGTATTTTTCCGAATTCCGCTCATTGGCCAAATCGAAGCCAATGCCATGCTGGCTGCCCGTGAAAAAGCCATGCAGGACCTGCAACGGAGCGAAGAACGCTTTAAGGAACTGGCCGAATCGTTGCCGGAAACCATTTTTGAAATGGACCTTCAGGGCACGCTGACGTTTGTGAATCGCAGGGCTTTTGAACAGTTCGGATACTCGCAGCAGGATTTTGCACGCGGCCTGAGTTCGCTGGACATGGTCATACCCGCTGACCGTGCCCGGGTTATGGCAAACATTGTAAAAATCCTGGAGACAAAAACAACCAGCTTTAATGAATATACCGCCCTGCGCAAGGACGGCGGTACCTTTGCCTGTCTGATATTTTCCGCACCGATACCGGAACGACGGCCGGTCGGTCGGTTTGCGGGGATTTATCATCGATATCACAGAGCGCAAAAGAGCCGAGGATGAGCTGCAAAGTTCGGCGAACGGTATTACCGTTCGCTGATCTCCAATTTGCATGAAGACATCCTGGTGGTCGACCGCAACTACACGATCACCGACGTCAACAATTCCTTTCTTATCACCACCGGCCACCGGCGCGAAGACGTTGTCGGACGGCAGTGCTATGAGATCACCCATGGCCGCGACCGCCCCTGCCGGGAATCCGGCGAGGCCTGCGGACTGGAGGAGGTGTTTGAATCCGGCCGGGCCCATAAATTCCATCAAGGAACACCTCAACAAAGACGGCTCCAAGATCGTGGTCGGACATCCTTTATTCCCCGCTGAAGGATGAAAGCGGCAACGTCACCCATGTCATTCAGGCCGTTCGGGACGTCACCGAGGTGGTGCAGGTCAAAGATGAGCTGCGGAAAAGCGAGGAAAAGTTTCGCATGATCAGCACTGCGGCCCGGGATGCCATTATGATTACGGATGAAAACGGTAAAATCACCTACTGGAATCCGGCTGCCGAGCAAATGTTCGGATTTTCGGCGCAAGAGGCCGTCGAGGCCGATTTGCTCTCGCTGATCCTGCCTGTGCGCGAGCGGGACCATCTTAGACGGAGTATTACCCAATATGATACCGGAGTTACGAGCGTCGATGAGCTGATCGAAGTCCTGGCCCTTAAAAAGGACGGCAGCAAGGTGCCGGTGGAGCTGTCGGTTTCAGTCGGCAGTCTTGAAGGCCGCCGGAGCGCCATCCTGCTCATCCGGGATATCACCAAACCCCGGCAGGCCAGAGAGGCGCTCAGGCAGAGCGAGGAGAGATACCGGTCGCTGTATTCTGCCATGAGCGAGGGCGTAGCAATCCATGAGATCATTTATGACCAAAGGGGCCAGGCATCGGACTATACTCTCTTGGATGTGAACCCGGCATTTGAATCGATTACCGGTTTGAAAAAAGAAGCGGTGCAAGGCCAAAACGCATCAAAACTTTACGGTGTGGACCGGGCGCCATACTTAGAAGTCTACGCCGAGGTGGCAGCCACCAGCGTACCGACTTGCTTTGAAACCTATTTCCCGCCGATGGGAAAACACTTTAACATTTCCGTTTTTTCCCTCGGAGATAGAAGGTTTGCCACCGTATTCGAAGATATTTCCGGGCGCAAACAGGCTGATGAGGTGCTAAAGGAAAGCGAGGAGCGTTTCAGAGTGCTGTTTGAGCATGCCCCGGATCCTTTTTATATCAGCGACATGGATGGAACCCTGGTGGACGGCAATCAAGCGGCGGAAAAATTAATTGGCTACCAGAAAAACGAGCTAATTGGGGAAAATATTTTCGAAACCGGGATTATCTCGGATGCCGATCTTCCAAAAGCGCTCAGCCTCTATGAAAAGAGCCGGAACGGCGCGCAGACCGGATCCGATGAATTCATGTTATACCGGAAAGATGGTGAGGCGGTTTATGCCGAAGTATCGATGCATCCGGTAACCATCAGGGGGGAGAAATTTATGCTGGGCAGTGCCAGGGATATCACCGAACGACGCACAGCCGAACAAGAAAGAAGAAGCTGGAGGCCCAGCTGCGCCAGGCCCAGAAAATGGAGGCCATCGGTACCTTTGCCGGCGGCATTGCCCATGATTTCAACAACATTTTATCGGCCATTATAGGCTACGCCGAGCTGGCCATCGATAAGGCTTCCCTGAACACCCCGCTGCATGACGACCTGCAGGAAGTATTTCGTGCCGGCTACGGGCGCGGGATCTGGTCAAGCAGATATTGACCTTCAGCCGCCAGGCCGAGCAGAAGATGCAGCCGGTGCAGGTGGATTTGATCGTCAAGGAGGCCTTGAAGTTTTTGCACGCCTCACTGCCGAGCCAATATCGAGGTCCGCCCCGACATCGCCAGTGATGCCCGGGTGCTGGCCGACCCCACCCAACTGCACCAGGTGCTGATGAACCTGTGCGCCAATGCCCGGCATGCCATGGGGCAGACCGGCGGAAAGCTGGAAGTCTCCCTGGTCGAGGTGCAACTGGATGCGGATTTTGCGGCGGTCCATCCGGGGGCCTGAGCCGGTGCATACCTGAAGCTGACGGTGGCCGACAGCGGCGAGGGCATGCCGGCCGAGGTGCGGGAGAAAATTTTCGAGCCGTTTTTTACCACCAAGAGCAAAGGGGAGGGGACGGGTCTGGGGCTGGCGGTGGTACACGGCATCGTCAAAAGCAGCAGCGGCTTTATTACGGTTTACAGCGAACCGGGCCAGGGCACGGCCTTTAATGTGTTTTTGCCGGTGATTGAAGCCCGGGACAAGCCGCCGGCTGAAATCAAAGGCCAGCTGCCGGCCGGCACGGAGCGGGTGCTGCTGGTGGACGATGAAAAAATATTAATCGACATCGGGGCTCAAATGCTGGAGCGCCACGGATACCGGGTGACCGTCCGCACCAGCTCGGTGGAGGCGCTGGCGCTCTTTAATGCCAAACCGGACCAATTCGATCTGGTGATCACCGACCTGACCATGCCCAACCTGAGCGGTCTGGAGCTGGCCGCCGAAATCATCGCGCAGCGGCCGGAGGTGCCCATCATTTTATGCACCGGCTTCAGCGCGAAGATTACCCCGGCCGGTGCTGAATCCGCCGGCATCAAAGCCTTGATAATGAAACCGATCTCCCGGGACGATCTGATCCGCACCGCCCGCCGGGTGTTGGATGAGCGCAATTGACACGAGAACTGGAATAATGGAATATTGGAATTGATCAATTTAGTCTTTAATAATTTTGTAGAAATTCCGAGACGCATGACTACCGCTGGATCTCGGGAGAGGGTTAAATGAAAAGCGATTCGGAAATCATAAAAAGACTGACGGCAGACTTTATGCAGGCGAGGCAGGAGGCCGAAGAACTTAAAAAAGGCCAGATTGAGTTGGCCGTGATATTAGCCAGAACGCCCTTGTTTATGTCGAAGATATTACCGAACGCAAAAGAGTTGAGGCCGAGCGCGAGCAGCTGATTCAAGAACTCGAGAAGGCCCTTTCAGAAATCAAAAAGCTGAGTGGAATGCTGCCGATTTGCACCTCCTGCAAAAAGATCCGCGATGACGGTGGGTACTGGAACCAATTGGAGTCATTTATTCAAAAGCATTCAGAGGCTGAGTTCAGTCACAGTCTATGTCCGGACTGTGCCCGGAAGCTATATCCTGATCTAAATATCGCTGACTGAAGCGGTATCTGCGAGTCCCATAAGCGGTTTTTGGTTGCCTAGACCTGCGGATTCCGCCGCCTTTGACATGCCTTTTGGCACATAGTTCAAGCACCTTTGAGCGTCAATACTGTCGATCTTTCATTCATTATTTCTTGACGTCTTAAATGCCGCCGTCCAATCCGACTGCGCCCAATCCTTTAAATAAATTAAATAATTCAACCGGTTATTACGACGTTCAGCAGCCGGAATCCGGCGGCACATAATTTGCAATTCATATTTGAACCACAGGCAAAGCCTGGCGCCGGGGCTGACCTTGCATTGAATGGAAGCCTATTTTAATTTATATTCCCAGCCGAAAGCGCTGCTTTTGGAATGATCGGATACTGCAGGGCGTTTTCTCCGTTAACCTAAAATCGTGAATTTTAAAAATGGCTGAAGTACTCATCATTGACGACGATCGGACTCTCTGCCGGATGCTGAGCGATTTGGTTGCCGGCATGAATCACCGGGCCGCCTGCGCAGTCACCCTGGCTGAGGGGCTCACCAGGGCCCATTCCGGTGCCTTTGAGGTTGTCCTGCTGGATGTGGGTCTGCCTGACGGCAGCGGTCTGGAAGGGTTGACGGAAATACGGCAAATTAACCCCTTTCCAGAGGTAATCATCATGACAGGCGACGGGGATCAGGATGGGGCGGAAGTCGCCATCAAAAACGGCGCTTGGGATTACATCCAAAAACCGCTGATCCGCAAGGAGGTAATACTGGCGCTCAAACGGGTCTTGCAGTATCGCAGCGGTTCCCACAAACCGTCTGAAACCGCCGTATCTTTAAGGCTGGACAATATTATCGGCAGCAGCCCGCAAATGAAAGCATGCTACGATTCCCTGGCCCGGGCCGCGAACTGCGAGGCCAACGTGCTGATTACCGGTGAGACCGGAACTGGCAAGGAATTGTTTGCCCATGCCATTCACGTCAATAGCCTTCGTTCCGGCAGCAATTTCGTGGTGGTGGATTGTGCCGTCCTGCCGGAGACACTTGTGGAAAGCACTCTTTTCGGGCATGAAAAGGGAGCTTTTACCGGGGCCGATAAACACACCGAGGGACTGATCAAACAGGCCGATGGCGGCACGCTGTTTCTCGATGAAGTCGGAGAGTTGTCTCTGTCCGTCCAACGGACTTTTCTCAGGGTTCTGCAGGAAAAGCGTTTTCGGCCGGTCGGCGGTAGCAAAGAAACCAACAGCGACTTCAGGCTGGTTGCGGCCACCAACCGCAGCTTGGACGAAATGGTGAAAGTCGGACAGTTCCGGCAGGACCTGCTGTTTCGTCTGCGTTCAATCACCATCGAACTGCCGCCTCTCAGAGAGCGCAGCGGTGATATCAAAGAACTTGCCATCTATTACATGAGCCGGCAATGTGACCGCTATGGTATCCCCTCAAAGGGTTTTGCAACTGAATTTTTTTCAACTCTGGCATCCTACGGTTGGCCGGGAAACGTGCGTGAACTGGCCCATGCCATCGAAAACATCATTGCCACTGCCGGCGATGATCCGGTTCTTTTTCCCCAGCATTTACCGAAATCAATTCGCTCGACAATCGCACGCGCTGCCACTCGCAGCAATTCCGGCGCGAATCGGTTTTCGGACCTGAATGAAGAGTGTCCTTCGATGGATATCACCTTGAAGGATTTTCGCGAAGGCACCGTCCAGAAGGCGGAAAAAGCATATTTGCAGCGCCTGATGTCGATTGCCGGAAACAACATCCAGAAATCGTGCCGCCTGGCCGGTCTATCACGCCCGAGGCTATACGCCCTGCTCAAAAAGCATCAGATCTCCCGCTTCGACATTGCCTGATGTTCATCCTGACAGTTTCTTCCTACCCAAAAAACAACTTCGCGCTTATCTGAACCTCCCCCTTTGGAGCGTCAATCCTCATTCGCTCATTTCCCGGCTGCCCAGTCTTGCGATGCAATAATCTGTCTTCCCCGACAAGACAAAATATCGATTTAACTACCACCGATCGAGTTAGCCGGTCGGTGGATAACACTTTGAAATATATTGCTTATTCGCAAAAGAACCTCTTATGGCATACCTTTTGTATATGGTCCGCATAATCAACTCTAAGTTATCACCATCAGGATTCTGTCCCAAGCGGAAGGAACCCCCGGTTATTGAAAGCGCTTTTATATAAGGCCATTAACTGCAAAAAGGCGAACATGCTTAAGTCGGTGCTGATGGAAGTGCTGGGCGAAGACAGGTTGGAGGTCTTTTTTCATTTTCATGACCTCGAACGATACTTTCGCACGCCCCGCCGGCCGGATGATTTAACCATCGGCGTGTTTGCAGCCGCCGATCGTGAAAACCTCCGGCAGCTGGCCTCCATTCGGGACATCATCGCCGACATGAGCATTATTCTGGTACTGCCCGACCGAAATCACAAAACGATCGCGGAAGGTCACAAATTGCAGCCAAGGTTTGTCGCTTATATAGACAGCAATTTTAAGGAAATCGGGGCCGTGGTTCGAAAAATGATGAAAGCCGCCAACCCGACCGCCGCAGTCTCAAACACAAACAGGAATTCATACAAGGAGAATTGAAATGAAAAACATGAAACTGGGAATGAAAATCACTTTGGGTTTCGGCATCCTCATCGTCATCGCTGCAATATTGGGCTCGCTGGCGGTCTGGAACATGAAAAGCGTGGAAACGAAAAGCACGATGTTGGCAAACGAGTATGTTCCCGAGGTGAGTGTGGCCGATGACCTGCACGGCGCTTCCAACCGCGTGATGTTCGAGATGAGAGGATACGGCTTTACTGGCGATGAACAATATTACCGGAACGCCCGCACGGAGTTGGAAGTTGTCGACAAGGCCGTGGCCGATGCGCGCGCCCTGGCCCAGAAATCGCCCCACCTGGTCAATCTGAAGGACCAGATCGAGGTGGCCGCGAAAGCGGTTGACGAATACAAGGCGCTGGCGCAACAGACAGTGGAAATGAACGCCAAGATTGAAGCAAACCGCAAAAGCCTTGAGGCGGCCGCGGCCAAGTATATGCAGAACTGCGCCGACTTTCTGAAGAGCCAGGACGAAGCCTTTAAGAAAGATCTGGCCGAGCGCCAAAAAAAAATAGCACTTGTGTCCACGCTGGTTGATATCGGCTCTGCCGTGAGAGTCTCCAATTTCAAATCCCAGGCACTGGACGACCCCAGTCTGATGGAGCAAGCCATCAGCAAACTGAATGATGCCAAGCCGGTTTTCGCAGCGCTCAGGGAGATTACCCATGACAAGGAGGACGTCCAGCGCATTGACGACACCGAGTCGGCCGCCGCAAATTATCAGAAAGCCATGCGGGAATTTTTGGCGGAACACAAAAAGGGGTCCCTGGCCGACCAGAGTCTGCTGAATCAATACCGCAAGGAGATGGATCAGGGCGCCGGGATTTACGTCACAAACTGTGACGAGTTCCTGCAAGGGCAGCAGAAAAGCTGACCAAGGACATGACCGAACGCCACAGTAAGATCAACACTGGTCAACGATATCATCGACATCGGCAATGCCACCCGGATTGCGAACTTCAAGTCCCAGGCCTTGCGGGAACCGCAAGTGATCCAGGATGCCCTTGAGAATTTCGCGAAAATGGACAAGCATGTTCGATGAACTTGCCGGCATTACCCGGGCGAAAGTCAATATCGATCAGATCAAAAATACCCGGCAAGCGGCCATGGACTACAAGAACCGATGTCCGATTTGCTGAAGAACTGGCTGGCCCTCCAGGAGCTGGGGGGAAAACGCGAACATGTGGCCGAATCGGTCATCGAAGCGTGCAAGACCACGGCTGAAGCGGGCATGACCCATACGGATGAGATCGCTCATAACGCGGCAGCATCGCTTTCCAGCGCTTCTTTTGTCATGATTGTCGGGTTGATGGTTGCGCTTATCGTGGGCGTTCTGGCGGCCCTTTTCATCACACGGAGCATCACCAGACCCATCAATCGCATCATCGAGGGTCTCAACGAAGGCGCCGAACAGGTGGCCTCGGCCTCCGGGCAGGTATCCCAGTCCAGCCAGCAGCTGGCCGAAGGCGCCTCGGAGCAGGCGGCCTCCATCGAGGAGACATCTTCTTCCCTGGAAGAAATGTCGTCGATGACCAAACAAAATGCGGACAATGCCGACCAGGCCGACGGTCTGATGAAAGAAGCCAACCAGGTGGTGGACAAGGCCAACCAGTCCATGACCGAGCTGACCGGCTCCATGGAAGAGATATCCAAGGCCAGCGAAGAGACCTCCAAGATCATCAAGACCATCGACGAGATCGCCTTTCAGACCAACCTGCTGGCGCTGAATGCAGCGGTGGAAGCAGCGCGGGCCGGCGAGGCCGGGGCCGGATTTGCGGTGGTGGCCGACGAGGTCAGAAATCTGGCCATGCGCGCGGCCGAAGCCGCCAAAAACACCGCGGCGCTGATCGAGGGCACGGTGAAGAAAATCCATACCGGCTCCGAGCTGGTCTCCGGCACCAATGAGGCTTTCAGCCAGGTGGCCGAAAGCGCCGCGAAGGTGGGCGAGCTGGTGGCTGAGATCGCGGCAGCTTCCAAAGAGCAAGCCCAGGGCATCGAGCAGGTCAACACGGCGGTGTCTGAAATGGACAAGGTCACCCAGTCCAATGCCGCCAATGCCGAAGAATCGGCATCGGCTTCGGAGGAAATGAGCGCCCAGGCGGAGCAGATGAAGGCGATCGTCGATGAGTTGACGGCACTGGTGGGCGGCAGTCAAAACGGCGCGGGCTATGGTGCTGCGCGGCCGATGCCTGCTTTGCATGCCGGGACCCATAAGGAAACGGCGGTGGCGTCCAGGAAGATCAAAAAACTCTCGGCCCATAAAGTACAGGAAGTATCGCCTGAACAAATTATCCCCCTGGAGGATGATTTTAAGGACTTCTAAACGATTGCCGATCAAACCCGAGGATCGACGATTTGCGGAGCAATCGGCGATCCTCAATCCAGATTATCTAGAGGTCGAATATTATGGAAAAAATTCTCAAAAGTCTAGTCTGGCTGGCGATCCTATGCTGCTTTATTCCCTCACAAGGGATTCTGGCGGGGCTTAAACCATCCCCGGATGAGGTCCTTAGGATGCTGCAGGAAGGCAACCGGCGTTTTGCCGAAGGAAAGTCAATGCATCCAAATACATCCTCGGCGCGACTCCATCAGGCGGGAACCGAAAATCAGGGGGATTACGCCTATGCCACCGTGATTGCCTGCTCGGATTCACGGGTGCCTGTTGAGCGGATCTTTGATGCCGGAGTGATGGATATATTTGTCATTCGTGTTGCCGGTAACGTCGCAGATACCGATGAAGCCGGTTCGATCGAGTATGGCCTGGCGCATGTCCACACCCCAGTGCTGGTTGTTCTTGGTCATACTCAATGCGGAGCGGTGACAGCGGTTACCCATTCAATCCTTGGAAAAGGGCATGCCTTGGAACGGAATATCCCTCCATTGGTAGATAATATCATACCAGCCGTAAAACGGGCCATGGCACAAAACCCAGGCGTGCAAGGCGACGAAATTATTCCGTATGCCGTCAGTGAGAATGTTTGGCAAACTGTGGAAGATCTCTTTATGCAAAGCCCATCCACTCGAGATCTCGTTAGGAGCGGCAAGGCCAAAGTCGTTGGCGCCATCTATGATGTGGGCACAGGCAAGGTAAATTGGCTGCCTGAATCCAAAGTTGCTCAAATTCTCAAAAATGTTGAGGCAAATCCCCAAAGAGCGATGAATGCCATGGCCGGTTCCGGTCACGCCGAAACCGTTTCCTTTGGGACAGGACATGAGACAGCGCAAGCTAAAAGTGTAACACATTCCGAGGTCAAGGCCGTGCCGGTAACCCTGGCAGACACTGAAACCATGAATATTCTCCAGACCGATTGGCTGAAGGAAGAAAGCGCACAAAAGCTTTCAACCGCCCATGCCAAATTGTCAGGCTATTTCTATGCTTTTATAGTCATTTTAGGTGTCCTGGTGATCGGCGGGTTTATGCTTTTAGCCGGCGGCACTTTCAAGCGTTTCGGACTCAATCTCAAGCTGTATACCAGCTATGGGGGCCTTGTGCTTTTGGCCGCCATGCTGGGCGCGGGAGGATACATTTACCTGAACAACGTCAAGGGGGAAGATCACCTGAAGGCGGCATTCCTGGAACTAGACGTCATGGCCCGTGAAATGCAATCGTTACAGGTGGAGTTTCTTTTACATGGGGTGGAAAACCAGGAATATGGTGAAACACGGGTCGCTAAAATCAAAGACCTCGTCAGCGAATATGCGCAGGGTTTGAAAGCCATTCGGTCGAGCGACTACCTCGTCGCCGAGCAAGCCGGCCAGCTCGGCGAACTTGAGACGGTCGTCGCTGCCTATGCCGGCGCACTGGAAGAAATGGTAAAAGCATACCGCGAGCTTGGCGAATCCAATGGAAGACTCGCTGAGCTGGGTGATGAGGCGGAACGGGTCCTGGCAGAGATGGCGACCCACTATGAGGCGGAATTCGCCAATCATGCAGCCGAGGGCAGTGACCCCCAAGGTCAACCCAATCAAGCCGAAATTATGGACCACCTTGCCAAGGCGAAAATTCAGATTTTAAGGGTATCGCAAGATGAAGTTGTATTTCGTCTGAACAAAGACGCAGATCGTGTGGCGAACATGTCAAAGAATTTGGGTCTTCTTAAAGGATATCTGAAGGCAGTCGAAGAAAAGCTTCAGGAGGCCCGAGAAAAGGCAATGCTTCAAAAGGTTGAAGAAGAGCTGGCAGGTTACACCGCTATGTTAAGTAAGGTGGTCCGGGATGGTGCCGTTATCGAGAAGGACACCTCTGAAATGGTCGGGCTTTTGCATCAGTTGGAGGCCATCTGCACCGGTTTGGCCCAAGAGGCGGAGATCTCGGCGGATGGCATGGCACGGGAAGCCGACATTGCTTTAGTTCTTCTTATCGTTATATCTCTGGTAATTGGAACACTTGTTTCAATTTTTGTTGCGAGAGGCATCTCGAGGCCGGTCTACAGGGTTATCCGGAGCCTGGACGAAGGTGCCGAGCAGGTGGCCTCGGCCTCCGGTCAGGTATCCCCGTCCAGCCAGCAGCTGGCCGAAGGCACTTCGGAGCAGGCGGCCTCCATCGAGGAGACATCCTCTTCTCTGGAAGAAATGTCGTCGATGACCAAACAAAACGCGGACAACGCCAACCAGGCCGACGGTCTGATGAAGGAAGCCAACCAGGTGGTGGACAAGGCCAACGAGTCCATGACCGAGCTGACCGGCTCCATGGAAGAGATATCCAAGGCCAGCGAGGAGACCTCCAAAATCATCAAGACCATCGACGAAATCGCCTTTCAGACCAACCTGCTGGCGCTGAACGCAGCGGTGGAAGCGGCCCGGGCCGGCGAAGCCGGGGCGGGATTTGCGGTGGTGGCCGATGAGGTCAGAAATCTGGCCATGCGCGCGGCCGAAGCCGCCAAAAACACCGCGGCGCTGATCGAGGGCACGGTGAAAAAGATCGATGACGGTATCGACGTTGGTCACGCAGCACCAATGAGGCTTTCAGCCAGGTGGCCGAAAGCGCCGCGAAGGTGGGCGAGCTGGTGGCTGAAATCGCGGCGGCCTCCAAAGAGCAAGCCCAGGGCATCGAGCAGGTCAACACGGCGGTGTCTGAAATGGACAAGGTCACCCAGTCCAATGCCGCCAATGCCGAAGAATCGGCGTCGGCTTCGGAAGAGATGAGCGCCCAGGCGGAGCAGATGAAGGCGATCGTTGAGGAGTTGAGGGCCCTGGTGGGCGGCAGTCAAAACGGCGCGGGCCATGGTGCTGCGCGGCCGATGTCTGCTTTGCATGCCGGGACCCATACGGAAACGGCGGTGACGTCCAGGAAGATCAAAAAAACTCTCGGCCCATAAAGTACAGGAAGTATCGCCTGAACAAATTATCCCCCTGGAGGATGATTTTAAGGACTTCTAAATTTCAATGAAACGCTCAACTGAATGGAGGCTTTTAAAATGACGGAAATAACAGAAAAAATAGACCAGGCAGTCAAACTCATGGCCGATAGGGAAGGCAAATACCTGACCTTCACCCTGGCCGAGGAAGAGTACGGCATCGGGATTTTAAAGATCCGCGAGATCATCGGTATGATGCCCATTACCTCCGTGCCCCAGACGCCGAAATTTGTCAAAGGCGTGATCAACCTGCGGGGCAAGGTGATCCCGGTGGTGGATCTGCGGCTGCGCTTCGGAATGGAGGAGATTGATTATACCGAGCGCACCTGTATTATCGTGGTGGAGGTCGAAAGCGGCAGCGGCCAGGTCATCATCGGGATTGTGGTGGATTCGGTCTCTGAGGTGTTGAACATCAAGGCCGAAGAAATCGAGGACACGCCCACCTTCGGCACCCGGCTGAACACGGATTACATTCTGGGTATGGCCAAGATGGAAGGCCGGGTGAAGATCCTGCTGGACATTGATCGGGTGCTGAGCGCGGAAGAAATTGACGTTTTAAAAATGGCGGCCTGAGTTGCGCTGGTGATAAGCAATTTAGCAAGGCGATATCATTGCTGTTTCCCGGGGCGCCAATCAGTCATATTGAGCATTGCAATAGTTTGTCTTGCGAGGCAAGACAAAGTCAGGCGCTCGTCCGTGCCGTCCAAAGCTAAAGGATGGAGTCAAATAAAGGATACCAAAGGAAAAGAGCATGCAGGAAATCAATACATTGGACTTTAAAGAATTCCTAATGAATGCCATAGGAAACGTCTTTGATCTGATGCTTTCCATGGAAGCCGAATTCATCGATGCGGGCTTTCAGCCGACCCCTGGGGATAGTCAAATTGTAGGGACCGTCAGTTTCGCAGGCAAAGTGATGGGAAACATCAATATTCAAGTCAATGACGCCTTTGCGCGGGTTATGACCTCCGCCATACTGGACATGGAATTGGATGAAATCGAAGGCGAAGAAGAGACCTATGATGTCATCGGAGAGGTGAGTAATATGATCGGCGGTGATTTAAAGTCGCGATTGTGTGACGCCGGCTATCTCTGCCAACTTTCAATTCCATCCATCACCAGCGGCCATAATTATAAGATTGAATCAAAGAACTGGGAGCTGCATGAATCGGTGGATTTTCGCTGCCGGCCGCACACCGGACGGGTGGAAGTTTATATTAAACCAGGCTCATAACCTAAATGGTGGAGAATCACCATGGCATTAAAAATTCTTACGGTGGATGACAGCAAAAAGATCCGATTGATCGTCAATACAAGAGATTGGGCATGAACATAAAAAAAGAAAAAAGTATCCAGGCAATTCGGAAAATTATAAACGATATTGAAACCGTGGAATTTAGTGATCAAGAGGCGTGGCAGAGCATTCGTTTTGAGCTGGATGCCGTTGTCCAAAATTTTCCCAAGAAGATTTCCGTGCCGTTAAAAACCATCGGCCTGTGCCTTAAAGGAGTTCAAGCGTTCAGCGCACAAAGGGGAACGTCATCTTTTGCGCTTATAGAAGCCATATCCAATGGCTTGAATGCTTCGGAACATTATCTTTTGGATAACCCTGATAAGAAACATGTGATTCAAACGGCTGAGCGGCAGCTAAAACAGGCCCTGGCCAAAGCGCAGGAGGGGACGGAAGAAAAACCGGCATCCGAGACCGCGCAACCCAACGATCTGTCGACGGTTTGCCCTGAAGATGCCGCCGCGCTTTTAATTCAGCTTGAAGCGAATGATCCGCCCGGACCGGCGGGTCTGAAAGAAACGCTGCCGGACAGTCCGGTACCTGAAGATTCTTTTGCAGCGCCGGACGGTCAGCCGGAGGCTGATAATTCAGAGCACGATTACATGCCGCAAGACGGGGACGCGGAGCTTTTAGGCGAGTTTATAACCGAAAGCAGCGAGTTGATTGCCGGCGCCGAGGAGGCTTTGTTAACGCTTGAAACCGACCCTGACGATGTGGAGGCCATCGGAATGGTTTTTCGCGCGTTTCACACCGTCAAGGGAACCGCGGCCTTTATGGATCTGACGCTGATATCTGAATTAGGTCATCATGCGGAGTCGCTTTTAAGCCGGGTGCGCGACGGTGAAATCAGATACGGCGGCGGGTATGCCGATTTGTCCCTGCGTGCGCTGGATATGATTAAGGACCTGATCTCTGCCGTTAAGGATGCCCTGGGCGGCGGGCGACTGACCAAACCCGATGGTTATGATGATTTGATGGGGATTCTAGCCGATCCTGAAGCAGCCGGCATATCAAATGAGTTGGATGAAGTGTCCGCCCCGCGCCTGGGTGATGTGTTGGTCGCGCAGGGCAAGGTTGAACGAAAGCAAGTTGAGCAAACTGCGCAACGCCATCCGGATGAGAAAATCGGCGCAGCCATGGTCAAAGATAAGGCCGCCTCGGTTACCGATGTCGGCCGGGCCCTTCGCACCCAGAAGCGCCTGCAGGGCAGCAACCAGATGGTGGAGTCATCGGTGCGGATGAGCACGCAGCGGCTGGATCGTTTAATTGATATGGTCGGAGAATTGGTGATCGCCCATTCCATGGTGGCTCAGGACGAAGTAGTAGTCAACGGCGAGCACCATGGACTGCTAAAAAAGATTTCCCACACCAGCAAGATCGTCCGCGAATTGCAGGGCCTCAGCATGTCGATGCGGATGGTGCCGCTCAAAGCGAGCTTTAATAAAATGGCCCGGTTGGTCCGGGATTTGTCGCGCAAGGTGGGTAAACAGATAACTTTTGAGACCGAGGGCGAAGACACCGAGATCGACCGCAACCTGGTGGATGTCATCAACGATCCCCTGGTGCACATGGTTCGCAATGCCGTGGACCATGGCATTGAGCTGCCTGAAATAAGAGTAAAAAACGGTAAGCCCGAATACGGCACGGTCAAGCTATCCGCCTACCACTCGGCCGGCAATGTGGTTGTGGAGATAAATGACGACGGCAAGGGCCTGGATCGCGAGGCGATTCTTGCCAAGGCCAAGCAACGGGGACTGATCGATGAGGGGTCTTCGCCCAGCGATCGGGAAGTATTTAACCTGGTCTTTGAACCGGGCTTTTCCACGGCCCAGACGGTGACGGATGTCTCGGGGCGCGGGGTGGGGATGGATGTGGTGAGAAAAAACATTGAATCGCTGCGCGGTCAGACTGAAATTAAATCCGAACCGGGAAAAGGCAGCGTGTTTAAAATGAGTCTGCCGCTGACCCTGGCCATTATCGATGGCATGGTGGTGAGGGTGGGGTCTGAAGCCTACATCATTCCAACAGTATCAATTATCCGATCCATCAAGCCGGAGCCGGGTGATATTTCCACCGTACACCATCAAGTTGAGATGTTGTCGCTGCGGGGAGAACTCATTCCCTTGTTTCGGCTGGCTGATCTTTACCACATTGACGATGCAAAGCAGAGTCAAAACCAGGAGATTGTGGTTGTGGTTGAAGACGAAGAGCGTCAAGCGGGATTAATCATTGATGACTTGATCGGCAGACAACAGGTGGTGATCAAGACATTGGGTGAGACCATGAATGCTATCCCCGGAATAGCGGGCGGCGCCATCATGCCCAGTGGCCGGGTAGGGCTAATCGTTGATGTCGGCAGTCTGGTCAGGTTTGCAAACACAGGACATGGCGAAGGGGCAACGGAAGAACATGAAATACGTTGCTGAGGTGGGAGACATGAAGGTCGGCCGTGGGGCGGATTTGCTGGTAACCCACGCGCTGGGCAGCTGTCTGGGGCTGATGGTCTATGACCCCGTAGCGAAGGTCGGCGGACTGTTGCATGCCATGTTGCCGCTTTCCAAAATCAATCAGCAGAAGGCGGCTGCGAATCCCTTTATGTTTGTGGATACAGGGGTGCCGGCGTTGTTTAAAACCTTATATGGGCTTGGGGGGCAGAAAAGACAGATGATTGTCAAAGCCGCCGGCTGCGGCAACCCCATCGGGAAAGAGGAAATGTTTAAAATCGGTGAGCGCAACTATACGATGCTTAAAAAGCTGTTGTGGAAAAATGACGTCCTGCTGGCAGCCGATGATGTCGGTGGAACTAAAAGCCGTACAGTTCATTTTGACCTTGCAACGGGTCAGATACTTATCAGCAGCAATGGTAAAAAGTGGCAGCTATGAAGCAAACCAAAATACAGCAAATCATGGCGACGGTGAAATCTTTTCCCGGCATGCCGTGGACGGCAGCCAAATTGCTTTCACTGCTCGACAAGCCGGATACGACTGTTTCTCAAATTGAAGAAATCTTACGATACGACCCGGGACTTACCGCCAATGTGTTGAAGCTGACAAACTCCGCCTATTTCGGATTGCCGGCCAGGATCGGTTCCGTGAGGCAGGCCGTTATTATGCTGGGCGAAAAAAGAATGGTGCAGTTGGTGCTGGCATCGTGCGTGCGGGCGGCGATGGACAAAGAAGTTGAGGGCTATGATCTGCCGGCCGGCGAGCTTTGGCGACACTCTATTGCCGTGTCGGTGGCGGCCGAAACTCTGGTCAGGGAACTAGGAATTGCGGCGGTTGACGTCGTGTTTACAGCCGCCCTGCTGCATGATGTGGGCAAGTTGGCTTTGGGTTGTTTTGTAAAGGATGACCTTGAAAAAATTGAGGACACCGCATCTGAAGAAATTCCTTTTGAAGTTGCGGAACAATTTGTTCTGGGAACCAATCACGCTGAACTCGGCGCCATAATTCTGAACAGTTGGTCATTTCCGGCAGATATTGTCAGCGCAGTTCAATGGCACCACGCCCCGGACGCCGGCGGGCAGACTAGCACCTTAATCGATATTGTCCATGTGGCCGATGTCTTGAGTGTGATGATCGGAATCGGCGGGGGCCGTGAAGGCCTGCGGCACCAGCCATCGGGCTCTGCTACCAAAAGATTGGGGCTTAAGCCGTTTGTGCTGGAAAAGGTTGCCAGCCAAACATTGCAATGGGTGAGCGAACTATCTGATGTTTTCGGATCAAATTAAGATCCAAAGGGGTTGGAAAAATGGCGCTGAATGTTTTGATCGTGGATGACAGTGGGATCATGCGGGCGATGATCTTAAAAACCATGCGCATGAGCGGTCTTCCGCTCGGAGAGATCTACCAGGCGGCGGACGGTCGACAAGGGCTTAAAGCACTTAACGAGCATTGGATAGATTTGGTGCTGCTGGATATCAATATGCCGGTCATGAATGGCGAACAGATGATAGAGTGTATGCGCAAGGATCCTGATTTGAGAGACACGCCGGTTGTCGTTGTTTCAACTGAAGGCAGCGAGACGCGCATAGAACGTCTTCAAAGCAAAGGGGTGCGGTTTATCCACAAACCGTTTTCCCCGGAAATCATTCGGGACACTGTTCAAGATATCTTAGGCGTGGGCGCCGGTGATGAGTGAAAAAATAAATACTGTTCTATTCCAAACCTGGGTAAAAGAACGAGAATAAACGGATTTGTAGAAAAAAACCGGGAAAAGATGATCAAAGTACTAATTGTAGACGACTCGGCGGTGGTCCGCAAGGTGATGGCCGCAGAGCTGTCCAGATCGCAGGATATCGAAGTTGTCGGGACGGCGGTTGATCCCTATGTGGCGCGGGATAAAATCGTTAAACTGCGGCCCGATGTGATTACCCTTGATCTGGAAATGCCGCGAATGGATGGCCTTTCATTTTTGGCAAAACTGATGAAACACTATCCAATGCCCGTGGTGGTGTTGAGTTCGCTCGCCCCAAAAAACAGCCAAAACGCTTTAAAAGCCCTGGATCTGGGCGCGGTGGAGGTGCTTTGCAAGCCGGGAGCAGCTTATTCGACCAGGGATATTTCCCTAAGCCTGGCGCAGGCAATCCGGGCAGCAGCTTTGGCCCGGATTAGTGTTGCACCGCTAAAATCTGATTTGCCCGTGGCAACGGCTCAATTGAGCAGCCTGCTTGCACAAACCACCCATAAGGTGATTGCCATTGGTGCGTCGACGGGCGGCACCAAAGCCATCGAGGTGGTGCTCAGCGGCATGCCGGCGACCTCGCCGGGCACGGTGATTGTGCAGCACATGCCGGAAAATTTTACCACTTCCTTTGCCAACAGGCTCAATGAAATCTCTCAAATGCAGGTGCGCGAAGCCTGCGATAACGACCATGTTGTGCCCGGTACCGCCTTGATCGCGCCTGGCAATCGCCATATGTTGCTGTACCGCCGGGGGGGGACCTATCTGGTGAACCTAAAGAACGGTCCGCGGGTCCATTACCAGCGCCCCAGCGTCGATGTGTTGTTTCAGTCGGTGGCTAAAAATGCCGGACGAAATGCCGTCGGCGTGCTGCTGACCGGCATGGGGGCCGACGGTGCCAAAGGGCTGCTGGCCATGCGAGAAAACGGGGCCCATACGATTGCCCAGGATGAGAAGACCTGTGTGGTTTTCGGCATGCCCAAAGAAGCCGTCAAACTGGGAGCCGCCGATGAAATTGTTCCTTTGTCAAAGATTGCCCAGGCCATCATTAATGCGTTGGAGAAGGCCTGATAAATTTTTAATGTAAAGTAGCGCAAATCGTGAAATCCGTAGGCTTTGCGTTTTATGACTTTAATTTTATTGTTTACCCCTTCCAGTTTACCGGTGTGGATAGGGTAATCACAGTGGTTTATGATTCCGTATCGGTACCGTTGCAGCATACGCACAAATGTGTTTACCGATCGATTCTTCAGGGATTTAGCAAGCTCGCACCATTGATCAAGTGCCTTGCCAGCCCAGGTTCTTGAACGATATGTCCAGATGTGTTTGAGTTTTTCTTTTAATATCATCACGGTGCTGATCACTTGATTTAAAGCCAACAATTCTTTGAGTTGCTGGCGATGGCTTTGCCGGCGTATGTTGCTTCGGTTTTTTAACAGCAGGTATTTGGCCCCTTTAAAAACGGCCTTGTCCTCCTTGGAGGCCTTGCGGTATTCGCTGTTTCTGACCTTATCGATGACACGGCTAAAATTGGCCACAACATGAAAAGGATCAAATACAATTTTGGCCTGCGGGAGTTTATCGGTTACGGCTTTGATAAACGGATCCCACATATCCATAGCCACGGCCTCGATTTTTTTACGCTGGCTAATGCTCAGTTTATTAAAAAAGCGTTTCAGCGTCTTGGCTTTACGCTTTTTACCGATGTACAGCACGCGACCGCTAAGGTAGTCCAGAACCACTGTCAGGTAGCTGTGGCCCTTTCGGATCGATATTTCGTCCACGGCTAAAATCCGCAACCCCTTTAAGTCGGGTTGTCCGAAGTCGCGTTCCAGATAGAATTTGTCGATGTTTTTGACCGTTTTCCAGTCCAGATTCAGATGCTGTGCGACTTCCGATACGGTCATCACACGGCACAGTTGGTAAACATAATTGGCCAATCGAAGCGTCACACGAAGATAGGGATGAAACAGATCCAAAGCCTCGATATGAATGCCGTGACAGTGCGCACAAAACACTTTGCGATAATGACAAGTCACCCACAGCTGAGTGGCAGCCATGTTCAGATCTCGAATTTTGCGTTGGGCCCAGCTGTGAACTCCGGCTGCAGGCTTGCCACATTCGTGGCAGATTGGCTGAAATCGCTTGTCGGGCTTTACCTGAATATGGGCGGCAGTTGCCTGGCGGTTGACGCTCTGGCTGATAATTTTGATTCGACGAAAGGGGAAATAAGATGCTATAGTGGGTACGGACATCGCAGGCCTCCTTCGGATATTGTTTATCTTGGTCGACAAACTTATATCCTTGGAGATACCGGATGTCCATTCTATTCAAAACCACTTTTTTTCCCTTTTACCTACAACTAATTCGGAGATCCTAAAAAATTAACAGGTGCTCATAAAAACTTATTAGAAGTATCGAGGAAAAAGGAGTTTTGACTCATGCACGGAATTGATAATTTGAAGAATAATTTAGTGATGGGAAAAGCGACTTTTGGAGAGTTGAAGGAAACTCTCATGGCGTTTCGTAAAAAAGAGACTGAACTCAGGCAGTCTGAGAAGGCGCTGTACGAGAAGGAGCGTTATTTTAGATCATTAATTTCAAATACCTTAATCGAATCAATAGCGGAAGGTATGGCATTTGATCTTGGAGGATTACAATGAGTGTAAAAATATTAACCGTTGATGACAATAAAACGATTCGGGTGGGGGTGAAGAAAGCATTTCAGGCATTTGATTGTGAGATCATTGAAGGGGAAAACGGCGCCGAGGGCATAGCTGCTGCTGTCTTAGAGAAACCGGATTTGATTCTGCTGGATATTACCATGCCTGTTATGAATGGGATCGAAATGCTGCAAGAATTAAAGTGCAAGCCCGCCTTAAAGGATATCCCGGTCATCATGCTGACGGCTGGATCGAGCAAAGAAAACGTGATGAGGGTCGTCATGACGGGTGTTGAAGACTACATCGTCAAACCCTTTAAAGGTGAAGAATTAATTCAGAGGATCAAAAAGATAGTAAAGCTGGCGCCTAAAAAGGCAGTTTAAGCACCGTAATCAGAGAACGCTGACTCTAAAAAATTTTTTGATTTCTTACGATGTTAATTGTCCGGCTTTGTAGGCAGCGACTATCCAGAAGATCTCACAGTCATTCGGACTAAACGGTCGATGTGACGGTTTATTTGAATATCGAAAGTGATCTTGGCAAAACCATTCGTAAAACGTTGGGTAAAAGAGAGGTTGCCGGATGAACGAGCGCAATATCCTAGTTGTCGATGATGAAGCCCCCATTCGGGATATGATTGAGGCGGCTTTCCTTAGAGTCGGTTATTCGATTTTTTCGGCGATAAATGGTGAGCAGGCTTTGGAGATTTTAAATCATGAATCGATTCCCCTCATGTTCCTGGATTTAGGATTGGAAACCATAACCGGATTTGAACTGTGTGAACGAATTCGAAAAGATCACGCCGAATCGATCATTTACGCCTTAACAGGATATGCTGGCCTCTTTGACCCCAATGAATTCCTGGTGGCCGGCTTTGACGATTGTCTTTGCAAACCGATAAGTATTCAGGTGCTTTATGAAGTGGCCAGGAATTCGTTTGCGGAGTTGGACCGGCGGGCCGAGCTGCCGCCTAAAAAAGCCGTCGAGCGAATTCTTATCATTGACGATGACGACCAGTTTCGCAAGATGCTGCGGTGGAATTTGGAACATGCAGGTTATGAGGTCATGGAAGCGTGCGACGGCCGACAAGGCATCGAACGCTTTTCAGAAATGCCTGCCGATCTGGTCATCACCGACATCGTCATGCCGGTAAAAGAAGGTGTTGAAACCATTTTAGAAATTAAAGAGGCCCATCCGGAAGTTAAATTTATAGCTGTTTCCGGGGGCGGCTGGCAAGCCTTTGAGATCGACTTTGAGATGGCCCGAACACTCGGCGCACGCACCTTGAAAAAGCCGTTTCAGCGCGATGAAATTTTGGAGATGATCGAAGATTTTAAAAATTGACTGGCTAATAGGCGAATTTGAAGGGATTGGAGGAATATGTCATCCAGGCAAGGAAACGAGGTAATTATGACCGATTTTTGGAAATACTTCTGAATGCAGGAGCTGATGATGAGTGAAAAAATGAAAGCAATTCTAACTCAAACGGCCATAAAGACTTTTGAAGAACTGGTCTTTTTGTTTGCATTTGCCGAGGCTGAAGCTGATACCAGTCAGGCGAAAGGCGTGGCGGTTGCCAGGGTTGGGTTTTCAGGCGACTTTTCAGGCACCCTTGACATAAAGCTATCGGCTGAAGTTTTACCGGAACTCACCGCCAACATGCTCGGCGTGGATGACGATGAGGAAACGACTTTGGACCAACAATATGATGCGCTCAAGGAGACTTTAAACGTAATCTGCGGCAATTTGTTGCCTGCGATTGCCGGCAAGCAGAAAATTTTTAACATCGATCCGCCGGAGATTATTTCAACAGAGGAGGCCATAAAAACCAACATCGGGCAAAAGGCCGCCTGCAATGTGACCCTGTCACTTGACGGAGAAAAATGCACCCTTGTTTTGTTCACGGATGACCGATTTTCCATAGATGCCCCGATATCGTAGCGAGATATATTAAATAGGGATCACCGATGAGGCCGAATTTGGAGGCAACGTATAAATAATAATAGGAACCGATAGGAGGGGTTTATCAGCAACAGGCCCTGCTGGAGAAGGTGCGCGGCAGCATGCTGAACGGCAGCGATTGCCCTGATGATCAGCCCCACCACCAGCACCAGATTCACAGAGAGTTTCGATGCATAGACAACCATCTGCGTCGGGAAAGCGAATTGTCTTCAGGCGGTACAGCATTCTTTTGATGATAGCATGGACTGCTGTGATTGCCGGTTCAATGGGATGGACAATTTACCAGGAAAAAAATGCGGCTAAACAAATGGCAAGGCACGAGGCGGGGGCGATGTTTCAAAAGGATCCTATTTATCGGCTCTGGAATGCTGATCATGGAGGTGTGTATGCACCGATAACACCTCAGACTCAACCCAATCCTTACCTTTCCCACATAACCGAACGAGATATACAAACGCCTTCGGGTCACCCACTGACCCTCATCAACCCGGCTTACATGACCCGCCAGGTATATAAGCTAGGCCTGGAAAAATACGGCTCCCGGGGCCACATTACCAGCCTGAAACCGATCCGCCCGGAAAACGCCCCCGATCAGTGGGAAAAAAGCGCCCTGCGATCATTTGAACAAGGCAGCCAGGAGGCAATTGCGTTGGCCAACCTCGAAGACGGACCCTACTTGAGGTTTATGCGCCCTCTCGTCACCAAGAAAGGGTGCCTCAAATGCCATGCGCAGCAAGGATACAAAGCCGGCGACATCCGCGGCGGGATCAGTTTATCCGTGCCGGAGACACCCTATCTAACCTTGGAGCATCGGCCACGGCGTCTTTTGGCTTTTGGGGCTGGTGGGAATCACCCTGGGGAATCGGAGGCTCGGCCGGCACGAAAGAAAGCTAATTGATAATCAAAACCGGCTCGCGGTGATTTTCGACGCCATCCAAAGCGGCGTGCTTTTGATCGCCAGGGAGACCCATACCATTTTGGACGTGAATCCGGCCGCGTGCAAGATCATCGGTGCTTCTAAAGAAGAAATCGTCGGCAAGGTTTGCCATCGCTTCATCTGTCAGGCTCAGAAGGGCGCCTGTCCGATTACGGATTTGGGCAAGACGGTGCATAACGGAGAAACAGAGCTTTTAAAAGCCGATGGAACCTGTGCCCATGTACTCAAAACGGTCGTTCCCATAACAGTCAAAGACTGCGATTGTCTGTTGGACTGCTTCGTGGATATCACCGAGCGTCGGCAAATGGAGCAGGGGATGAAAAATCTCCTCGCAGCCCGGGAAAGGCAGGCTGTTCAACTACAAAGGAATAACGAAGCGTTGCTGGCCAGCGAGAAAGAATTTCGCAGCATATTCGAATCATTTCAGGACCTGTATTTCAGATCTGATATCAAAGGGATTTTGGAAATGATCAGCCCGTCCGTGAAGCCCCTTGCCGGACATAGAGCTGATGAGCTTATCGGCAAACCCGTTTTGGAGACATTTGTTGCGGTTTCCGACCGCGACGAATTGATGTCAGCCTTGCTGGAGTCCGGTAAAGTCAACAACTACGAGCTGGAACTGAAGAAGAAAAGTGGAGAGGTCGCGGTTGTAAGCCTGAACGCTCAAATTGTAAAGGACAGCCAGGGCAAACCCTCTGCTGTTGAAGGCGTGATGAGAGATGACACCACACTCAAGCAGCAAGAAGAGGACCTCAAGTCCCTCAATCAGGAGCTCGAGCAAGCCATCGTGCGCGCTAATGCAATGGCCGCGGAGGCGGAGATAGCCAATGCGGTAAAAAGTGAATTTCTTGCGAATATGAGCCACGAGATCAGAACGCCGATGAATGGTGTCATCGGGATGACCGGATTGCTGCTGGACACTAACCTTACGGATGAACAAAATATGCCGGTATCGTTCGAACCAGCGGCGAGTCCTTATTAGCCTTGATCAATGACATCCTGGATTTTTCGAAAATCGAAGCCGGGAAACTTGAATTGGAGATCCTTAATTTCGATCTGCGCACCACACTCGAAGACATTTCTGAAGTGCTGGCGGTGAAAGCTCATGAAAAATACCTGGAGCTGACCTTTTTTATCGACCCGGAAGCGCCGTCACTTTTAAAAGGCGACCCGGGGCGGCTGAGGCAAATCATTGTCAACCTGGTAGGCAACGCCGTCAAATTCACCCACGCAGGTGAGGTGGCTGTAGAGGTCAATATTGAAAAAGAGGAACCACAAACCATATGTCTTCGGTTCACCGTGACGGATATCGGCATCGGTATCCCATCCAACCGGCTGAAGGTATTGTTCTCACCGTTTACCCAACTTGACGGCTCCACGACCCGCAAATTCGGGGGCACCGGTTTGGGGCTATCCATCTCCAAGCAATTGACCGAGTTAATGGGCGGCAAAATAGGCATCGAAAGCCGGGAAGGTGAAGGGACTACTTTCTGGTTCACTGCCCGGTTCGGCAAACAATCCGAGCAAGACCTGTCCTGTGTTGTTACGGCCACTGAGATTCGCGATGTGCATATGTTGATAGTGGATGACCACAAAACCAACCGGTTGCTGGTAACCACGCTACTGCACTCATGGGGGTGCCGGTGCGAGGAAGCTATGGATTGCCAGATGCCGGAGATGGACGGGTACGAAGCGGCCCGTAAGATCCGCCAGGGAGATGGCGGCAGGATCAACTGCCAAGTACCGGTGATTGCCATGACGGCCCACGCAATGAAAGGCGACCGTGAAAGATGCATTGAAGCCGGCATGAACGATTACATCCCCAAACCAGTCAATCCCAAGGTTATCGCCGAAACACTGGAGCGATGGATTTTCAAGTAGAATGATGCACATAATTCCAAATCAGAGTCCCCGGCAAACGAAATGAACACCGGTGCTTCAGAAGGCGTCTTTTCGGATTCCGACCTTTTCAATCGGCAGATATTGATCGACCGACTGATGGGAGACGAAGAGTTGGCTGACAGCGTCATCAGCGGGTTTTTAGACGATATTCCCAAACAAATCGCTGCCCTTAAAAAATTCGTCGAGCATGGGCATGCAAAGCGGGCCGGCGCGCAGGGGCACAGAATAAAAGGGGCTGCCGGGAACATTGGAAGCCAGGCTCTCCAAGAGGTCGCTTACGCCCTGGAAAATGCCGGGAGAGCAAAAGATTCTGCACAGCTTAACGATTTGATGCTGCAGTTGGAAAGTCGGTTTAAGGAACTGAAAACGTTCATGGAGGCATGACATTAATGCAGGTTCTTGTACTGACCGCCAGAGGTGAAAGCCGGGATATTGTCCATGGGCTCGAAGCAGGCGCAGACGAATATGTCGCCAAACCTTTCGATAATGAGGAGTTGCGAGCTCGCGTCAATGCAGGGCGCAGGATGATAGATTTGCAAAACAAGCTTCGGCAGCGGGAGAAACTCGAAGGCATACTGGAAATGGCCGGTGCGGTGTGCCATGAAATCAATCAGCCGCTGCAGGCGGTCAGCGGTTGGTCGGAATTGTTGCTTTTTGATTTGGAGGAAAGCAACCCGCACTATGAAACCTTGAAGAAAATCAAGGAAGGTGTGGATCGTATCGGGGAACTGACACGGAAGGTCATGAAAATATCCAAATACCGATCAAAAGGCTATATGGGCGGTAGAGGAATGATTATCGACATTGATCAGGCATCAGAACCGAAAAATCAATTTCACTGAATTGACGAAAGGAGTATAGCACATTGGAGAGAAAAATTTTAGTGGTAGATGATGAAAAACAGATTCGCGATATTTATTCACAAGCATTTTCAAGGGCCGGCTATGAGGTGACTACTGCGGAAAGTGCTGAAGAAGCACTGGAGATCGTCCGAAAAACGCCCTTCTGGGTCCTTTTTTTAGATCTGAATTTGCCCGGCAGGAATGGGGTCGAGCTATGCCGGAAAATAAAAAATAAATATCCCATGGCAGTTCCTGTTGCAGTCACCGGTTATGCCTCGCTTTTCGAACTCACTGATTGTCGCGATGCAGGCTTTGAAGACTACTTCACCAAACCGGCCAATCTTTCCGAGTTGCTTGAGGCGGCTGATTATGCCTTCAAAAAACTCGAACGCTGGAAAAAACGATAACGGCAATGGGGACTTTGCAATGCGGCAACACCATGACAAAGGCAGCTCTCCGACCGCAGTCTTGGTCACTGACGACCTGACTCAGCTCAACGTCATTGCATTATCTCATTATTTCCCAAAGGAAACGCTCAACTGAGTGGAGGCTTTTAAAATGACGGAAATAACAGAAAAAATAGACCAGGCAGTCAAACTCATGGCCGATAGGGAAGGCAAATACCTGACCTTCACCCTGGCCGAGGAAGAGTACGGCATCGGAATTTTAAAGATCCGCGAGATCATCGGTATGATGCCCATTACCAGCGTGCCCCGCACGCCGAAATTTGTCAAAGGCGTGATCAACCTGCGGGGCAAGGTGATCCCGGTGGTGGATCTGCGGCTGCGCTTCGGAATGGAGGAGATTGATTATACGGAGCGCACCTGTATTATCGTGGTGGAGGTCGAAAGCGGCAGCGGCCAGGTCATCATCGGGATTGTGGTGGATTCGGTCTCTGAGGTGTTGAACATCAAGGCCGAAGAAATCGAGGACACGCCCACCTTCGGCACCCGGCTGAACACGGATTACATTCTGGGTATGGCCAAGATGGAAGGCCGGGTGAAGATCCTGCTGGACATCGATCGGGTGCTGAGCGCGGAAGAAGTTGCCGTCTTACAAAAGGCGGCTTGAAGCACTTCCAAAACCCACCCATGGCTGCCGGGAAAAGCCCCCTGAGCGGTTCGGCCATTCGGCAAAGCGTTTCCTTGTGCATGTGATGCTCGCGGGCGTCGGCCAGTCGGGAAGGAGAAAGGCAGATGATTGAGCGTAAAATCTTAATCGTTGATGATGAAGCCCCCATACGGGATATGCTTGTAACGGCCTTTGATAGAGCCGGATATACAACCTTTGCGACAGTCACCGGTGAGCATGCCCTGGAGATTTTAAAGCAGCAGGCGATTCCGCTCATGTTCCTCGATTTGGGGTTGCCGACCATGACCGGTTTTGAACTGTGCGAACGCATACGGCAGGACGACCGCGATGCGATTATATATGCTTTGACCGGCTATGGCGGCATCTTCGGGCGACAGGAATTCCTGGAGGCAGGTTTTGACGACTATTTCAGCAAACCAATAGGGATTAAAGCGCTTTATGAAGCGGCAGAAAATGCTTTTGGGCAGCTGGACAGGCTGTCCGAACTGCCCGTCGAAAAAGTTATCGATCGCATTCTCATCATCGATGACGACGAGCAATTCCGGCAGATGCTGCGGCGGATTTTAGAACATGAAGGGTATGAAGTCATAGAGGCGTGCGACGGCCGGCAAGGCATCGAACGCTTTTCAGAAATGCCTGCCGATCTGGTCATCACCGACATCGTCATGCCGGTTAAAGAAGGTGTTGAAACCATTTTAGAAATTAAAGAGGCCCATCCGGAAGTTAAATTTATTGCTGTTTCCGGGGGAGGCTGGCACGCTTTTGAGATTGACTTTGATATGGCCCGAACGCTGGGCGCCCGAACGCTAAAAAAACCGTTTCGGCAAAAAGAACTTCTGAAGGTCATTGAAGAATTTAAACATTAGCCCTTCATTTGGCCACTATTTAATTATTCCCTATGCTATCTGACGGCAAACACAACATTTCCCGTGTGACTCCAGGATCCGGGCCTCCGGGCCGGGATTCTTCACCGTAGGGTGTTTCGTATTATCGGCGCTGATTTTATAGCCACCGATGCGCTGAAGCCTGTTTTGCCCCCCCGCTTCTTCTGCCTGTCATTT